>DASYKS010000091.1:0-297193 GCA_035995205.1 Thermoanaerobaculia bacterium | reverse complement strand
TTTCGCCTTCTTACGACTCTCCTTCCTCCGGTGCTCGGAGCGGATGTTGAAACTTTCGATCACCGGGTTGTCGAAACCGAAACGCGCGCGGACGACCGCCGCGAGGTGCCGGAGGGACGCGGTCGCCTCCCGGTTGCGCAGACGGCGGACGATCACCGCCTCCGTCAACTGGCCGCGCAGAGATTGCACCCCTTCCTGCGAGTTGCGCAGAGCCTCGACCCGTTGCCGCACTTCGGCGACATAGGTCTCGCCGGCCGGGATGTTGGGCAGCGAGGCCGAAGACCGTCCCCTTGCCGAAATGGACTACCTCCGCGGCGCGCAGCAAGGGGTTATAATTACCAGTATTTGCAATAGTTTGTGATATTTCCTGAAACTTTCTGAAATGCCCTGAAAGAGGCCCCCAGACCGCCTTCCAAGCTGTTGGTCGCGGGTTCGAATCCCGCCTCCCGCTCCATCGTACGTCCCAGAATAATCAGTTCCTAGAACCGCGAGGCTGCCCACCAGCGCCTTAGCTGTTCGGGCCCTGCCGACTGCGAGGCGCCGAGCCGCCAGGCTCTAAAACCGCCACTGCGCGATGAGCCGGGCCGAGCGCTTCTCCGCCGGGTGGAAATGGATGTCCTCGACCCCTCCGTCGGGCTCGCCTTGCAGGCGCGAGGTGTAGAAATAGTCGATGTCGCTCACCCGGGCGTCGAACGCGTTGAGCAACTCCAGGCCGATCTCCAGGTTGTTGCCCAGAAGGTAGGCAACCCGTGCGTTGACGAGGCTTGAGGAATGCGAACGCACGCTGCCGTCCTCGATCAGGTCGCGGGGACCGAAGTAGCGCAGGCGCACGCTGCCCGAAAGGCGCTTGAGGTCTGAAATCGTGACGCCGATCGCGGCGACCCGCTCGATCGCACCGGGAATCCGGTCGCCCGAGGGATCGCTGTCGCGGAAGCGCCCCCGCGATAGGGAGAGGTCGGCGTCGATCGCGAGCCAGGGGAGTGCGCGCCAGAAATTGGCAAGCTCGATCCCGGTCCGCCGGCTCGGCCGGCTCGCTTCGGTGTTACCGGCGTCGCCGACGAAAAGCAGCTCGGAATCGAGATCGAGGGAAAACAGCGACACCGTCGTCTGCAGCCCGGAAACGGCGGTGGTCCGCACACCGAAGTCGAAGCTCTTCGCCCGCACCAGCGGATCGACTCGCTGCACCGGATTGCCGGACTTCGGATCGACCCGAAGGGTCGCCCCGCGGGCGTCGTTGCTGTGGAAGCCATAGCCATAGTTGAGGTAGACCTCGGTGGCCTTCCAAGGACCGAGAAGGACGCTCAGCTTCGGAGAGAGGAGTGCCGCCCGGCGGTCGCCGGAGTTTTCTTCGCGGTTGCTGTCCACGTTCGCGGAATAGGTGTCGACACGCAGCCCGGTGACCGTTCGGAGCCAGGGGCGCCAATGGACCAACGCCTGGGCGAACGGCGCCGCCGAAAACTGCCGAATGTCGTCCTGCCGCGTGGTATCGAGGCGGGTCCGCTCGCGGGTGTGGAACAGGCCGTTCTTGATCAAGTCGCCGCGACCGTCGAGCCCGACGGTCGTCTCGATGTCCCGGCCTCCGATTTTCGCGAGCCACTGCCGGTCGAGCTTGAAGCCGACCACCGTCCGCCGATCGGTCTGCTCGAACTGGTCGCCGTTCTCCGGATCGTCGAGAAAGAAGGTGAAGTCCGAGAAGAGGTCGAGATCGTAGGCGATGGCGTAGGCTTGGAGCCGGTCGAGGTGCTCATGGGTCCCTCGGCGCCCTTCGAACGACAGACTGTAGCGAGAGGAATTGCCGCCGTCCGAGGGATCGATCGCCCCGAAGCGAGAGAGCAGCCCTTCGGCTACGGCGCGGCCGGGAATCTGGTCGGTCGAGTCCCAGGACGAGTCGTATCCCATCGCCGTCAGGCTGAACCCGTTCGCGGTGTCGCCCCGTCCGTAGCGGATCACTCCATTCAGCTTCTCCAACCCCTCGGGCACCTTCCACGGGCCGTCGTTCGCGACGTACTCGACGGCGCCGAGCAATTTGCCGCCGGCCACCTCGCGCGAATCGCCGACCAGCGCCCGGCCGTAGCCGAAGCTGCCGGGCGTCAGCTGCGCGATACCTCGGTCGAGCTGATCGACGTACTCCAAATGAGCGGCGCCGGCCGCCGAGAAATCGCCCTCCGAGGCATCGTAGGCGCCCTTCCTATATTCGACGGTCGAGACCAGCTCGGGGATTAGGAAGTTCAGATCGGCATAGCCCTGGCCGTGGCCGTGGCTCGGCATGTTGATCGGCATGCCGTCCACCGTGACGCGAAAGTCCGTGCCGTGGTCGAGGTTGAAACCGCGCAAGAAATACTGGTTCGCCTTGCCGCTGCCGCTGTGCTGCGTGATGATGACGCCCGGTACCGTTTCCAGAACCTCGGCAGGACGCAGGATCGGGCGTTGGTTCAGCTCGGCGCGCCCGGTCACCCCCTCGGTGGCCGAATCGGCGATCCCCACCAGCTCGGACGCCCGTCCTACCACCTTGACCTCGTCATAGATCCGCAGGTTGGCTTCGTCCGGCTTCTCCTTCGGAGCTTTGGATGGGTCCGCCACACCGTCCACCGCCGGGGTCTCGGCAGGGGTCTCGGCCGGCTTCGCTGCCTCCTCGCCTGCCGCGGGCTTCGCCGGAGCGGGCGGGTCGAGCGCGAAAGCGGACGCTTGGAAAGCGGCAGACGAGAGAACGACCAGGCAAACGCTCGCCAGGAGTCGGAACGGGTAGCGGGACATTGAGGGTTCTCCTTGGGTGCGAGGCGAGGCACGAGCGGACCGATCCGCGCCGATCCGGAGATTTTCAATCTCTCCTACGCCGCCGATGTCGGAACGGATGATTCGCAGCCGCCATCTTTCGGTTTCGGACAGGCATCCGAGGACCAAACATTGCATAAGAAGTAGAGAAGTGTCACTGGGTCAAACCTTTCGGGCTTCGGGGCCAAAACGGACGTGGAGCCCGGAAGCCCCACGCCCTGCCAACTGTACTGCGTCCTACGAACTGCCTCGCCTCACTCGCCGACCGCCGACTTCGCGGAAACGACCGAGCCCATTACGGCTTTCCCTGCGACCCCCGCTTCCTGGAGCCGAACTCCGGCATCTTCGCAAACGTTCGCGGCGGTGTCACCGGTTGTCCGTTGGCGTCGAAAAAGCGCTGCACCTTCATGCTCACGCGGGCTTCGGCGGGCTTGTAGATCACGCGGATGACGGCCTGGATGTCCATTACCGTCGCCATGGCGGGCGAGTGGATGATCACCGCCTCGATCGTTTCGGGCCGTGCCGCCTGCTCTTCGGGCGCCTTCCAGCCCTCTCTCACGAGACTCTGCAGACGCTTTGCCTCGCGTAGTACCTCCTTCGAGACCACTGGCCAGTGCAGCTCTGCGAAGGCCGCGCGCTTGTCGTATCCCGTCGTCAGCAGCAGGCGGGAGGAGACGACCGGCACGCCTTGGATCTCGCGGGTCAAAAGGGCGTAACGTTTTCCTTTCGATTCCTTGCGATCGGTGATCGCGTGTGTCGTCCTGTCGAAAGCCCCGACGCCGGTCTGCTCCTGAAGCACCCGCGCCTTCGCCACTTCGTCTTTCGGGACATGGGCTCGCTTGAGAACACCGGCGGCCAAGGCCAGCAGCTCTTCATCGGTCCCGGAAAAGAGCGGAGCCGTGCCGCTGGCGCGCGCGGCGTCGTAGAGGAAGTACGTCCGGCTGTCGTTGCGATGGCTGAACAGATCGTTGTCGGTCCTGAGCCCGGTCAGGTTTGCGACCTCGACCGTCTTCGTCGCGGGATCGAACTTCATATCGAAGATCTTCGCCGCCAGCCGAACGTTCTGGGTCGGAGTACAGCAGCCCGCCAGCAGCGGCAGGAAACCGAGGAGAGCGAATTTCTTTTTCATGACGAATCCTCTAGTTACAAATCCATTTCCATCCGAACCAATTCGGAATGGGATCGCTGCGCCCATCGGTGACGCGCTCGTGCTCGCGGCGATCGATTGCGTCGGCTTCCGTTTCTCCCGCAGCAATCGCGACGGCGCAGACCTCTGATTCGACGTCCATGAGCCCGGACGCCATCCACGCGTCCCCGACGGAGAGCGGCGGATAAAGAAGGATGATCGGTAGCGACACCAAGCCGTATAGGTCGAACATTCCACCGCCTACCGCATAGGTGGCGAAAACGTCGGAACGATCCGGGCTGTCGAGGGTATCGTGGGAAGAGGTGCCGGAATGTCCCGTGGCGACATGCAGACCCCGGAAGACGGGGAACCACTCGTTACCGAGCGAGATCAGATCCATCGGGCAGCTTGCATCGAGAAAGAGGAACTGCAGATTTCCGCCCGATTGGCTTCCCCACCCCGAGGTCGCGCCGATGTCATTGAAGTCCGGACCCACCTGGGAACAGACCGAGATGTAGTCGGGATCCGTCGGTCCCGGCGGGTCCTGACATGTACCGTGGCCGGCGTAGAAATAGATCTGCGGAAGATCGCTGCCGCCGCCCGGCTCGCGGTCGTCGGGAGCGCCCGTGTTACGAAAGTCGCTTCCCCACACATCGCCATTCCGCCAGTTGGAGACCGCCGGAAACCCGGCCACGTTGAACCAGCCGGCAACCTTATTGGCCGATAAGACGCGCCACGGAAGATTGGGCACGCCACACGGAGTGTAGACGTCGACGCCCCCGGTCGAGTAGGTCGGCGTCGCAGCGCCCGCAGCCGTCGCGACGAAAAGTAGAAGAACGCTCGTGATAAACCTTGACTTCATGATCGCAATCCTTTCCTTCTCGAAGCGAGTGGGATCTCGCATTCCACTGAAAGGAGTATTTGTCGTTTCCCGCCAACTTCTGACAACAGGAGAGGAAACTCTGTTTGAGGCTCGGGGCACTCGCCAGCCAGGCGGCTCCCATCGCGTTTCCGTTCGATCGCTCCGGCACGCGAAGGACTCCGCCGCGAAGGGAGGAGCGTCAAGAGAGGAGACTCGTTACCTCTGCTCCCGCTTGGGTTGAGGCGCCGGGCCGATCAGGTGTTCGAGATCCGCGAGTGCGCCGTTCAAGGTGCTTGGCCAGGCGGAGCGAGAGCCGGAGAGCTTCTCGAGCGGGCGCTCCTGCAATGCTTCACTGAGCGCCGCCGTCGCGGATGTCCGGCCGTGCGGGACTCGGCGAAGGGATTCACCGAACTTTGTCGCCCTAGGGATCATGCGGCATCGGCGTGGCTCAACCGCCGAACCCGCCGAACCGGGTAGGGAGGACCGGCCGCCGCTCGGGGGTACGATATTGAACATCCGGTGGCCTCCGCGGCGTCGTAGTATCTGCCAGAGCCGATGACCGCCTGCCCGGTACTTCTCGCGCTGTCCCGTGGCGCTTCTTCGGGGCGCCCGAACCGTCATACAAACTGCGATCGATTTCGCGGGAGATGAGGATGTCGAACACGCCGAACCGTTCGCGCGCGGCTGGAAGTCCCGGCCGCGCTTTGCTTTCCCTGTGTACCCTCCGGGTGGGATTCGTGCTCGTGGCCCTTGCGGCACCGCTTGCCGCCCAGCAGGCGGGTCTAGAAGTCGTCGTGCTCGACCAGGGCTCCGGCGGGCCGGTGGCCGGCACCGAAGTGGCGCTCGAAAACTCCGCGGTCGGCCTGCGCGCGACCGCGACCACCAACGCCCAGGGCAAAGTCCGGTTCAACTCGCTCTCGACCGCCGGCAGGTACCGGATCTCGGTCGCCGAGACCGACCGCACCTACGGCATCGACTCGGGCGATCTCGCGCTACGCGCCAACTTCGATCGCAGCGTGACGCTCTCGCTGGCTCCGAAAGAGGCCGTGACCGGCGAAATCGTGGTCACCGAGGGCGTTGGCGTGGCGCAGATCAACACGATCAACGCCGAGGTTTCCGCTTCGCTGCGCCAGGTGGAGATCGAGAACCTGCCGGTCGAGGGGCGCGACATCACCCGCGCGCTCTACCGGCTGCCGAACGTGACCCAGGCGACCGGCTTTTATCCGGAGGCGCCGAACGTCAGCATCAACGGCGCGAACTCGCTGTTCGCCAACTACATGCTCGACGGGCTCGACAACAACGAGAACTTCCTGGGCGGCCAGAAGTTCGCGGCCCCGGTCGGCTTCACGAGCGACGTCACGGTGCTCACCAACAACTACTCGACCGAGTTCGGCCGGACCGGCAACGGCGTGATCAACCTGACCAGCCGCTCGGGCAGCAATGCGCTTCACGGCGAGGCGTTCTACTTGACCCGCCCGGGGCCGTCGCTCGACTCGGCGAGCCCGTTCGCCCAGCGCGACCTGTCGGGCAACCAGGTGAAAGACGGCTTCCGCAGGAACCAGGGCGGGCTTTCGCTCGGCGGCCCGTTGGTCAAGGACCGGACGTTTTACTTTCTGAACGCCGAGACGACGAAGGACGACAAGGACAACCTGTTGCGCAGCCCCGCGCTCGGCGTTTCGACCACCGTGGCCGGCACCAACGATTTCACCTTCCTCTCGGGCCGCGTAGATCAGCGCTGGAACGACGCGCTCCTCTCGACGTTCCGGGTGAACGCCGGCCAGGTCGGAATCGAGCGCCAAGGCGGCGGCCTCGACGGCGGAGTAACGTTCCCTTCGGCCGGCAACACGCAGGACCGCAACTCGCTGCTCGCCGCGGCTACAACCTCGTGGGTCGGCCAAAACTGGCTGTCCGAGACCAACCTGCAATACAGCCGGTTTCGTTGGAACTATGCGGACCCCGATCATCCCGAGAGCCCGCAGGTCGCGGTGCTCGATCCGCAGGAGCAGACGATCGCCGTGCTTGGGCATCCGGGCTATGTGTTCGATGATTTGGAGAAGAGCTGGCAGCTCCAGCAGAAGGTCTCGCGGTCGCGCGAGCGCCATACCTGGAAGGCGGGAGTCGATCTATTGTCGTCGGATTTCGCTCTGGCCGGCGGCGGCAACCCCAACGGCAACTACACGGTGAAGCTGAACGCCGTGCAGCTTGCGGCGCTGCGGGCGCGGAACCTGGGGGCCGGCCTCTCGATCGATGACATTCCGGGCAACGTGCAGGTGCTCGACTACAACATCGAGATGCAGCCGAACACGTTCGGCAAGCGGCAGGAGATCAGCTCGGTCTACGTCGAAGATCTGTTCTCGGTCAGCTCGCGCCTGAACCTGACGCTCGGCCTGCGCTACGACTACGACAACCTGTCGGCGGGAGGAGCGAAGGACGGCGACACGGACAACATCGCCCCGCGCTTCAACTTCAACTATTCGCTCAACGAGAAGAGCGCGATCCGCGGCGGTTTCGGGGTCTTCTACGACAAGATCCTCTACTCGATCTATAGCGACGCACTCCAACAGAATTCGACCTCGGCCGGCTTCCGGACGCAGGTTCAGCAGCTGATCGCGCGCGGGATCCTGCCGGGCGGCACCGATCTATCCAGGGTCTTCTTCAACGGCAACCTGTCGGCAGACTTCAACCAGGGCGTCATTTATCTCCAAGGACCGCGGCCGGACCTGTCGCAGCGCGAACGGATCGTCAGCAACGAGCTGCGCATCCTGAACCCGAACGGCTACGACAATCCCTACACGCAGCAGGCCTCCCTCGGCTATCAGCTGCAGTTGGACCGGAAGACCCTGTTCTACGCCGACCTGGTCTCGGCACGCTCGTACGATCTGTTTCGCCTGCGCGACCTGAACGCGCCGGCGCCGTATTCGATCGATCCGAACCACGTCGTGGTCCGGACCGCCGCGCAAGCGGACGCGACGCGGCCGGTCGGCGTGTTGCCGGGGGGCGCGCGCAACATCGTGGTGACCGAGACCGGCGGGCGCTCGAACTATGACGGCCTGTCGCTCAACCTGGTGAAAGACCGCGGCGGCGACCGCTGGTCGTACCGGCTCTCCTACACGCTGTCGCGGCTGAAGAACGACACCGAGGACATCAACTTCCGCGCCCAGGACAGCAATGATTTCGGCGCCGAGTGGGGGCCGTCGATCAACGACCGGCGCCACGTGATCAACGCGCTGCTGTTCCTCGACCCCATCCCCGATCTTACCGTCACGCTGGCCGCGCTGATCCAGAGCGGCCAGCCGATCAACCGCATCCCGGACGCGGCGCTGTTTGGCACCACCGACCTGAACGGCGACGGCCGGTCGTTCGGCGACGCCTATGTCGGAAACAGCGACCGCTCGCCCGGCGAGAGCCGCAACGACGACCGGCTCCCCTGGTCGAAGACGCTCGATCTCGGGCTTCAGTACCGGCTGCCGTTGCTAGCCCGTCGGATCGAAGTTCGCGCCGACGTGTTCAACGTGACCCACGAGGTGAACCTGTCCGGCTACAGCAACAACTCGACCCAGAGCAACCAGATCCAGGTCGGGCCGAGCGGCTCCGGGATCACGAAGAAGAACGCCGGTCCGCCGCGGCAATTCCAGTTCGGTCTACGCTACAGCTTCTGAGGACTATGGTGAAAAGACTTCTTCCGCTCCTTGGGCAGGGCCTCCTCGCGGCGGCCCTGCTGGTTTCGGCCCTCGTCTCGGCAGCCTGCCGGCGCGGCGCGGAAGCCCCTGCCGTCCCGGCCGGCGCCGATCAACGCCCGTGGGCCGAGATCGAAAAAGCCGCGCGCGGCCAGAAGGTCACCTGGATGATGTGGCAGGGCGACCCGTTCATCAACGCCTATGTCGCGAAGTTCGTGGCGCCGACGCTCGCCGCGCGCTACGGCGTCGAGCTGGTGACCGTGGCCGGCCAAGGAAGCACGATCGTCTCGACCCTGATGACCGAGCGCGAGGCAAAGAAAACCGAGAGCGCGATCGATCTCGCCTGGATCAACGGCGAAACGTTCTACCAGCTGCGCCAGATCGACGGGCTCACCGGACCGTTCACCGACCGGCTGCCCAACGCGCAATGGATCGATTTTTCCAATCGGTTCATCCGCTACGACTTCCAGCAGGAGGTGAACGGTTTCGAATGCCCCTGGGGCAACGTCCAACACGCGTTCATCTACGACTCCGCACGGGTCGCCGACCCGCCGAAAGATCGCGCGGCGCTCGCCGCCTGGGTGAAAGCCCACCCCGGCCGGTTCACGTTCGACACCGGGTTCACCGGCATGACGTTTCTCAAAGAGCTGTTGATCGACCTCGCCGGCGGCGAGAAGGAGTTGGCCGGCGCGTTCGACAAGGGCCAGTACGAACGGGCTTCCGCCCTGCTCTGGAATTACCTGCGGGAGATTCGTCCCTACCTTTGGAAGAAAGGCGAAACCTTTCCTTCCGACGTCGCGCAGATCCACCAGATGTTCGCCAACGGCGAGCTGGATTTCACCATGAGCAACAACGATGGTGACGTGGACAACAAGGTGGCGCAGGGTCTGTTTCCGAAGACGGCGCGCGCCTACGTTTGGGATTCCGGCACGATCCAGAACTCGCACTATCTGGGCATTCCGAAGAACGCGGCGCATTTGGAAGGCGCGCTGGTCGCGATCAACTTCATGATCTCGCCCGAGGCGCAGCTCGAAAAGATGAAGCCCGCCGTCTGGGGCGACGGCACGATCCTCGATCTGCCGCGCCTGCCGGAACCTTGGAAGCGGCGCTTCGCGGAGCTGCCGAAGCGGCAGAACGGTCCGGAGCGTTCGGAGATCCAAGGCAAGGCTCTCCAGGAGCTGGCGCCGGAGACGATGATCCGCCTCTATGAAGATTTCCGCACCGAGATCCTCGACAAGTAGACCCGAGCGGGCGGCGTTCGCCCTGTTCCTGCTCGCTGCGGTCCTGCCGATCGCCGCGAGCCTGGGTTACGCGCTCCTCTACACGATCGGTCTGGCCGGACTGCTCTCCACCGGCTTCTCCCTTCACTCCTGGACCAAGATGTTCGCGGCCGGCGAGCTGTGGACCTCCTTCGGTCTTTCGGTCGCGGTGGCCGCGGTAGTGGTCGTTCTCGCGACCGCGGGAGGGCTCGTCCTTTCTCTCACCCTCCGCGGCTCGATCGAGAGCGGTCCGCTCGGAACGTTTCTCTACCTGCCGCTGGCGCTCCCTTACACCGTCGCCGGCTTCGTCACCTATCAACTGCTCGCCCCCACCGGGCTCTTTTCCCGGCTCGCTTTCCGCCTCGGTTGGGTTGCCGGTCCGGCCGATTTTCCCGCGCTCACCAACGACCGGTTTGCGCTCGGTATCCTGGTCGCCCACACAGCTCTCGCCCTACCGTTCATGGCGCTCCTGTTCACGCAGCTCCAGGCGAGCGAGCGGGTGGACCGGTACGCGGCGCTCGCGCGCTCGCTCGGCGCCACTCCCGGGCAAGCGCTTCGGCGGGTGGTCGTGCCGATGCTCCTCACCCGCGCCGCGACGCCGATGCTGCTGCTGTTCGTCGTCGTCCTCGGCTCGTACGAGATCCCGCTGCTCCTCGGCCGGCAGGCGCCTCAGATGCTCTCGGTGCTCACCTATCGCAAGTGGCAGCGCTTCGACATCCTGCAAAAGCCCGAGGCGTTCGTGGTTGCGCTGGTCTATACCGCGTTCGCCCTCGCGGTGCTGGCCCTCGCGCTACGCCGAACCCGGGCCGAGGGGAGCGGATGAGCATCTCCCGGTTGGAGCGACCCCCATCCTGTCCCTCCCCCGGTTCCAACCTGCCCCCTCCCCGGGGGAAGGGACCCTTCGCCCAGGCGATCGGTCAAGCTCGAAGGATTGGAGCCATAAGCCGTGGAGCCCTCGCGGCCGGAGTCTGCGCGCTCTGCGCCTTGCCGATCGCTCTGCTCGCCCTGCTGTCGCTCGCCGCGCGCTGGCCGTACCCGGAGATCTGGCCTGGCGAGATCCGCCTCGATCCATGGCGCGAGCTGCTCGATTTTCAACACGGGGGTTTGCCGCGGGTGCTCGGGGCTTCGATTCTGCTTTCGACCGTCGTGGCGCTGGTCTCGACGGCGCTCTCCTACCTGGCGGCCAAACGGATCGCCGCCCATCCGGCGCGCGCGCGGCTCTCCCTGCTCGCCTATGCGCCCTATGTGATGTCGCCCGTGGTCCTCGGCGTCTGCCTCCTGTATCTCTACTTGAAGCTCGGCCTCGCCGGGACGTTTCCGGGCGTGGTGCTCGCGCAGACGATCTTTGCCACCAGTTTCGGCGTCGTCTTCTTCCTCGGCTTCTGGAACGAGGAGAAGCGGGCGCTCGAAGATCTCGTCCGCACGCTCGGGGGCACCACCTGGCAGCTCTATTCTCGGGTGCTGCTGCCGATCTCGCGCGGCCCGCTCGGGCTCTGCGCGTTCCAGACCTTCCTGATCTCCTGGTTCCAGTACGGGCTCACCGTGCTGATCGGCGGCGGCGCGGTGCAGACGCTGCCGATGAAGGTCTTCGACTACGTGAACGAGGCGAACCTCTCCTACGCCGCCCTCGCGAGCCTCCTGCTCGTGCTGCCACCTCTCTTGCTGCTGTGGGTCAACAAGCGGCTTTTCTTTCGGATCGTTTAGACCGACTGTAATGTTTCTCGAAGTCCAAGCGCTCACCAAATCGTTCGGCCGCCGGCCTGTGCTTTCCGGCATTGATCTCGCCGTGCCGCGCGAGAAGACCTTCGCGATCCTCGGCCGGTCGGGCTGCGGCAAGACGACGCTGCTCAAGATCCTCGCCGGGCTCTTGAGCCAGGACGGCGGCGCGATCCGCCTCGGCGGCGAGGAGATCACGGCGCTCCCGCCCGAGCGACGCCGGGCGCTCTACCTCTACCAGGAGCCACTGCTCTTCCCGCATCTCGACGCGTTCGAGAACGTCGCGTTCGGCCTGCGCCTGCGAGGTACCTCGGAGCCCGAGGTCCGGCGGAAGGTGGAGGCGATGCTGGGCGAGCTGGAGCTGCCTTCCGAGGGCCGGAAGATGCCGCACCAGCTCTCGGGCGGCGAGCGGCAGCGGATCTCGTTCGGCCGGGCGCTGATCGTCGAGCCGGCGCTACTGCTGCTCGACGAACCGTTCAGCAGCCTCGACGGCGAGACCCGGACGGCGATGCAGCAGCTCTATCAGCGCATCGCCGCCGCCCATTCGATCACCGCGCTGTTCGTCACCCACAGCTTGAAGGAAGCCCTGTTGATGGGCGATTCGATCGGCCTGATGCGCGAGGGCCGGCTCGTCGCCTATCCTTCGAAGGAAGACTTCCTGCGCGATCCGGAAAGCGGCGTCGGGGCCGAGATCGCTTTCTGGACGACGCTCCAAGGGAGCACCGTATGAGCTCTCCCTACGATTGGTACGAATCGCTCTATTGGGTCTTCACTCACCTCTGTAACGACCAGTGCGCGCACTGCTACAACGATTCGAGCCCGCATGGCGAGCGGATGCCGCTCGAAGATTGCCTGGCGGTGGTCGCCAACCTGCCCGAGCGGATCGACCGCCTGATCCTATCGGGGGGAGAGCCGCTCACCGAACGGCCGAAGCTCTACGCCATCCTCGACGCGCTCCGAGAGCGCTACCGCGGCGAGACGCAGATCATGCTCCAAACCAACGGAGATCTCCTGACCGGAGAGATCCTCGACGAGCTGATCGCGCGCGGGGTCACCCGCTTCGACATCGCGAGCATCGACCGGTTCCACAAGCATGCCGGCGCGAGGAAGGACGTGCTCGAACTACTGTTCAAATCGCGCGGCATGGTGGACGACGCGACGACGCCGCTGATCGAAAAGGAGACCTACTTGAAGCGTGGCGTCCTCTCCTACGGTTTCTGGGGCGCCAACGAGGATTTCTGGATCGGCGGCAACTGGGCGCGCGGCGAAGCGATGCGCCAAAACACCTGGTTGCGCGACGGGCGCCACAATTTCTGCTCCGTGCTCTCCGGCGGCAAAGGTTTCCTGGGCGGAACCGATTTGCCGCAGGAGATCTCTATCCAGCTCTGGCGGATCAACCCCTGCTGCCCGGGCACCAAGCACGCGCTCGGCGATGCGCGAACGGAAAAAGTCGCCGAGGTGATCGAGCGGGTCGCGAAGTCGCCGATCTTCCAGAAGATCAACGAGGGCGACCCGTACGCGATGGGCGAGACGATCGGCATTCCCCGCGAGGCGGGGGTCGAGCGCGCCGTGGCGCTTCAAAACGTCTGCCTCTGGTGCGACGAATTCTTCGACCGGCATTTCGATCTGGCAACGCTCGAACCGCGTGATCCCGCGGACCTGGAGAACACCGGGCCGCCGCCCGAGCCCGCGGCGCGCCCGATCCTGCCGATCGTGCCTTGAGCCGGAGGACCGACTTTTGGGCAGAGCAAAATGCCGGAGACTTCGGCGTTTGAAACGCTTGGAAACCTAGCGATCGAAAGAAAACGTTTCGGCGTACGGATGATCTCGGCCCAACACCGCCGCGGTAAGGATTTCCGCGGCGATTGCGCTGTAGGTGATTCCGTTGCCGCCGAAGCCGAGGGCGAAGTGGATTCGCGGATCCGTTCCCGGGTGGGAGCCGATGTAGGCCAGGCCGTCCTCGGTTTCGCCGAAGGTGCCCGCCCAGGAGTAGGCGGGCTCCATCGCGATCGACGGGAACATCTTGCGGGCTTGTTCGAGCAACTTGACCGCGGTTTTCGGCACCCGGGCGTCCCGGAGCGCCGGGTTGCGGAACCGGCTGTCCATGCCGCCGACCAGAACGCGGTTGTCCGCGGTCGTGCGTAGGTAGAGATACGGGCGCGCCGATTCCCAGATCAGGCAGCGCTCGGGCCAGCTGGAAAACGACTCGACCGGCTCGGTCACCAAGGCATAGGAACTATGGAGACGGGAAACCTTTTCCGGCAAGAAGCGCTCCGCCTCGTAGCCCGTGGCCACGACCAGGTGCTTCGCGCGGATGCGGCCGCGATCCGTGACGATCTCCAACTCGCCGCGGGTGGGGCTACAACCCAGAGCTTCGGTGCGGCCATACAGCGCGAAATCGCGGCCGGCGCTGCGGGCCAAGAGCGCGTGGGCCAGGCGCCAGGGATCGACCTCTCCGGCGATCGGAATCCAGAGTGCCGCGGGGGCGTCGAAACCTAAGTTCCGAACCTCCTTCGCGCTCAAGAATTCACAAGGCAGACCGGCGGAGAGACGGGCTTCGGCTTCTTTCTTGAGGGCGCGGACGTGCCGGCGGCGGGAGGCCAGGTAAAGGCTCGGGCGGCGCTTGAAGTTGAGGTCTTCCGCTCCCAGCTCCCCCGCCAGACGGGCGATGGTCTCGACTCCTTCCAGGCAGGCGCGATAGGCGGCGACCGCCCGTGGCCGGCCAAGAGAGTCGATCAAATCGACCAGATGACTATCGATCTCGTATTGCAGCAGAGCGGTCGAGGCCGAGGTGGAGCCATGGCAGGGATGCCGCCGGTCGATCATCAGGACCGAAAGTCCGGCCGCGGTCATCGCATCGGCGATCAACGCGCCGGTGATGCCCGCCCCGAGAATCAGGACGTCGCAACGGGCATCGCCCGGCAATGGCGGAGGAACCTGCCCGATGCCGTTCTTCAGCAGCCAGAAGGCGTGGGGTGAGGTCAGGTCCAAGGGGCGCTCGTCGTCTTCCCAGACCTCGAATCGTGGCGAGGATCGCTAAGATTACGCGGCACGTTCAGGGGGCTTTTTTGAGGTTGCCTTCGCATGATGGATGCTTGTCCTTAGGCAAGGGATCGTCCTCGGAAGTGGCAAGACCAGTGCCATCCGCGACTTCCGGCGATTGAGTTCTCCTCGGAAGATAATGCGGCGGCGGACGAAGAATCTCGGCAGGAAGTTCCAAGGCTTCGCTACTTACGCGTCGCGGTTCGTGACCACCACTTTGAGCGCGCCTTCTTCCGCCGCGTTGCCGAAAGTGTCGTACGCCTTCATGATCTCGTTCATCGCGAAGCGATGAGTCACCAGTTTTTGCGGTTGCAGCTTGCCCGAGCGCACGACCTTCATCAGCATCGGGGTCGTCACGGTGTCCACCAGCCGCGTGGTGAGCGCGATGTTGCGATCCCAGAGCTTCTCCAGGTGCAGCTCCACCGGCTTGCCATGAACTCCTACGTTCGCGATGCGCCCGCCGGGCGCCACGATGTCTTGGCAGATCGCAAAAGTCGCGGGCACTCCGACCGCCTCGATCGCCACATCGACGCCGGCCCCGCCGGTCAGCTCCAGAATCCGATCGGCGGCTTTGCCATCTTTGCTGTTGATCAGGGTTGTCGCGCCGAGCTCCTGGGCGACCGCCAAGCGGTTGTCGTCCAGGTCGATCATGAAGATTTCCGCGGGCGAATAGAACTGCGCGGTCAGCAAGATCGCGAGTCCCACAGGTCCGGCACCGACGATGGCCACCGTATCCCCGGGCTTGATCTGGCCGTTTTGCACGCCGCATTCGAAACCCGTGGGCAGGATGTCGCTGAGCATGACCATCGCTTCTTCGTCGCCGTCGGCCGGGAAGGCGTGGAGGCTGCCATCGGCGAACGGGATGCGCACGTACTCGGCCTGGGTGCCGTCGATCCTGTGGCCCAAGATCCAACCGCCATGCCGGCAGTGCGAGTACATGCCGCGCTTGCAGAAGTCGCACTTCAGACAGGCGGTGACGCACGAAATGATGACCTTGTCGCCGACCTTGAACTCCGAGACGGCGGCCCCTACCTGCTCGACGATTCCGATGCCTTCATGGCCCAGAATGCGGCCATCGGTCACCGCGGGGAGGTCGCCCTTCAGAATGTGAAGATCCGTCCCGCAAATCGTCGAAGTGGTGATGCGCACGATGGCATCGGCCGGATGTTGGATCGCCGGGCGCGGCACGTCCTCCCAGGCACGCTGGCCCGGCCCATGATAAACGAGCGCCTTCATCATCAGGGTGTCGAAGTCGGTCGTGGTCTCTTCAGTGGGTAGAGTCGGCAAGTCGAGCATGGCGATGGTCATGTTGTCTCCCTGAAAATCTGAATCGGGGGCTCCAATCGGTCTGGGAATCCGGGCGTTCGCCCGAGTCTGTACGCCGATCAAGCTATTCCTTCGCCACCCCACCGAGAAGCGCACTTACTACCCTCCCACGGCCGGAACGTAGGTAGAAACTACCCCCCAATCCAGTTTCGAACCTCCGGCAGGTCTTGGCAGAATATGGCGAGCACCGCGAGCACCTTTCCCAGACGCTCGCGGCGAGACTCGGATCTAAGAGACGTCCTTACGCCGCCGTTCGGAGCCTCCGAACTTGGCCGGCCGCTCGGAGTCGAGCCGTGGGCCAGACGGTTCGTTGACGGATTCGTGGGCTTCCTCCGGTGTTCTTTTTCAGCGGACCGCTGCCTGGCCTACCAGACCGTGCAGCGCTGTTGGGGCGGTCTCACCATGGCCGATCCGGCCTTGCAGGCGAAGGCTTGTTGGAACTCCGGCGCATTCGACAGAGGCCCGATCACTCGGTACTTGGCGGTCGGGTGCGAATCCGTCTTCACCATTTGACGCTGGAGCTCCAGGCTCTCGGCGGCGCCGCGGAACTGACCCCAGGCGATGAAGAACTGCTGTTCGGGGGAAAAGCCGTCGATCACCGGCACCGGGTGACGCTGCATCGATCGCTGGAGGGCGCGATACGCGAGGCGCATGCCGGCGAGATCGCCGAGCGCCTCGCCGAGAACCTGCTTGCCCTCCAGGTGAACGCCGGGCTCGATCGCATAGCCGTCGTACTGATCGACAGTGCACTGGCCGACCCTCTGGAACGCGTCGAGGTCGGCCTCTGTCCACCAGTTCCGCGGCTGCCCCGTCGAGTCGAAATCTCTGCCCAGGGCGTCGATCGCATGCGTCAGGTCGTGTGCCATCCCGATGCCGATCGCACCGTAGTTCACGGCGTCCGATGCGGCGAGGTCGAACGCCGGCGCTTGCAGAAAGCCGGCCGGCAACCCCATCACGTTGAGCTGAATGTCGATGTAGGCGCCGGATGACGACGGCGGCAGTTGCCAGATCGCACGGCTCGTGCGTTGTCCGATGCGCTTGCGGCGGGTCTCGACTCCGAAGCGCCGAGCCGCGGCCACGTTGGACCAGAACGCGTCGCGGCGAATCGCGAGCGCCGAGTGGTCGGTCCAGGCGTTGGGGTAACCCACCATCACTTCGAAGGCCGCAACCTTCGCGAGGGCCTGCTGCCGGGGCGCGTCGGACATCCACTTCAACTCGCCGAGATCGTCCGAGAAGACCGCGAGCAAGGTACGGACCATCTCCTGGACCTTGGCCTTCGCCTCAGGAGGGAAGTACCGCTCGGCGTACACACGGCCGAGAGGCTCTCCTAGCAAGTCCTCCGTCGATTCGAGACAGATCGACGCGCGGGGCTCCCTCGCGACAGCACCGCCGAGGTACTCGTTCTTGAAGGCGAAAGACTCGTCGGCGAACGGCTTCGAAAGCCACGGCGCCGCGGACTCGATCAGGTGCCACGTCAGGTAGGCCTTCCACGTCGTCACCGGCGTCGCCTCGAGCTCCCGGTCCAGGCGCTCGATAAACGCGGGCTCGGCAACGTTGACGTCGATCCGCGGGATCGAGGCCTCGGTGAAGTATCTGTCCCAGTCGATGTGCTTGGCGAGCTGCGAGAGCTGCGCGAAGGTTAGTTTGTGCGCCGTCGCGGCCGGATCGGCGGCCACCTCGGGCGCCAGGCTGGCCTCGGCCAGGCGGGTTTCGAGTGCCACGATCTCGTCTGCGGCCTTCTGCGCCGGAACGGCCGGCATTCCGGCGAGCGTCAGGAGTCTGGCCACGTGCTCCCGATACTTCGCGCGCGCCTCCGCGAAGCGCGGATCGGGCTTCAGGTAGTAGTCGCGACCCGGCAACCCCAGGCCGTCGGCCGCGATGTTCGCCACGACGCTTTCGGGATCGTGGTAGTCCGACGCGCTCGTGACCACGAACGAGGCCGGGATGGCCAGGTCGTGCAGCCGGCGGATCATGCGTTGGACGTCCTTGGCATCCTGGACGCCGGCGATGTCGGCAAGCCATGGAGCGAGCGGGGCAACACCCGCGGCATCGATCGACGGCTCGTTCATGCACGCGGCGAAGTGATCGCCGAGCTGCTGCTCGATGCTTCCGCGGGACCGATCCACCTTCGCTGCCAGTTCCTCCAGAAGGGTCGTCAACTGCTGCCGGTTTATCTCGCTACCCGCCGTCCGCCGGCTCCAGCGCTGTGTCCCTTCCGGTATGGGATTTCCCGCGCGCCATGAGCCGTTGGCGAACGCGTAGAAGTCGGTGCATGGGTCCGCGGCACGATCCAGGTCGTTGAGCTCGATGCCTCTCGGCGCCAAAACTTTCGCCGTCGACCCTTGGGCCGCCGACGCGGACAGTACGGGAGCGACGGAGATCAGGGCGACACCTGCGAAGAGCGCGACCTTCGTAGCCGCGACCCACACGATCCGCTCGGGATTCATGAAGCGCTCCTTGAGGAACCAGGAACCTGCAGGGCGGCGATCACAGCCGCCGTGTCGACCACTGTGGCGAACTCGCCGTGGAGGTCCGACAGCGCCATGGCGTGAACCTGCTCGGCGAGATGCCGAACACCATCGGGGCCCACTCGATCGAACATGGCCGTGGCATCGGATACGACCCAGGTCGCGAAGCCCAGGTTCCCGGCCATACGCGCGGTCGTCGAGATGCAGTGATTCGTGGTGAGCCCTACGATCACCAAACCGCGACACCTGGCGTGCCGCAGATCGTCCTCCAGCGACGTCCCGATGAAAGAGCTGTTGACTCTCTTCTCGATCACCGCTTCGCCCGCGACGGGAGCCGTCTCGGGCTTGAATTCGTTGCCGCGCTGACCGGGCCGCAGCGGCGACAGGGGATCGGTGGACATGTGCTTGACGTGCACGACCGGGCGACCGGCCGTTCGCCACGCGTGCACCAGGTCGGAGGTGCGCTGTTCCAGAGAGGGATTGTTGCGCCGGCCCCAGCGCGGCTCGTCGAAGCCGAGCTGAAGATCGACGACCAAGAGGGTGGTGGTATGCGGTTCGAGGGAGAGCATGGGCTCACCGTACGGGTACTTTGCCCGGTCACCAAAACGCCGATGCCGCCTATCGGTGAGGCCGATGATAGGTTCGCGCGGTGAAGACCGAGCTGGAACTGCGGCACCTGCGCGTCTTCGCGGCCGTGATGGAGGCCGGGACGCACACGCGCGCGGCCCGAGCGCTCGGCCTCTCGCAGTCGACGGTTTCCGAGACGCTCAGCGCCTTGGAGCGCACGCTGGGGGTCGAGCTGTTTCGCAAGTCGGGGAAGGGCGCGCCGGCTCTCTCGCCGTCGGGCGAAGTCCTGCTCGGGTACGCGCGCCGCATGTTCGCACTGAGCAGCGATCTCGTCGGGGCGCTCGCCGACGCGTCGAACGGCGTCAAGGCAACACTCGGGGTCTCGGCCGTCGAGTCGATCGGCGCCTACGTGCTCCCCCAACGGCTGGCCGCCCTTCGCCTGCGCTGGCCGTCGGTGCGAGTGGAGGTGCTGACCGGCAGTTGCGGCGAGATCCGAGAGCGTGTCGCCTCGGGCGAGAGCGACCTCGGCCTGGTGCTGGAGCCCGAAACCGGACCCGAGGCCGGCGCGATCTTGGCGAAGGCGCGCCTGTTGATTCTCGGCGCCCCCACCCACCCGCTGGCGCGTGGCACAACCGCGGTGAACGATCTGCGCCGCCACGACTTCTACATGTGCGACGCGGGGGGAAACTACCATCAGACACTGCGGCAGCACTTCGAAGCGGCCGGTGTGGAACCTCCACGGATGCAGGCGATGGGCACCATCGAGGGTGTCAAGCGCGGGATCCTGACCGGCGGAGCGGCGCTCGGCCTGTTGCCGGAACACGCCGTCGAGTCGGAGCTACGCGAGAACGTGCTCGCCGAAATACGCGTGAGTCCGGCGTTGCCCTGCGTGGTGCTGCGAGCCGTGCTCGCACCCGGCGCGCGCTCCCCGGTGGTCGACGACCTGATCGACGCTCTGCGCGGCTCGCCCCAGCGCGGCCTGCAGCTCACGGCTCCCGCGAAGGCCTAGGGCTGCGAGCCAGCCTTTGGCGCTGGTGGATCTTATCGAGATGCCGCCCCAGCCGGTCCCGCACGATTCGCAAGTGCAGGATCGGGTAGACGTTGAAAAACACCTGGACGAGAAGAAAGAACCCGGCGACCCACGGCCTCCCTTTGAGGAGCACGTACACGATGTACGGCGCAAAGAGCACCGCGGCCCAAAAGTGAGACGCCTCCGCGGCCTCGACGTACCGAGCGAGCGTTCGAAGGTCCGGCCCGCCTTTCTTCACATAGACGGCCAGATTGAGGTAGCGGAGGGGGCTGTCCCGCAGCATCTGCCCGAACTGAGGCACGAGGAGCTTGCGGTAGAGCCCCCCTTCTCGTTCCTGCGGTCGGATCGCGCGGAGCCTTCCGGGCATCTTCAAGGTAAAGATCGGCTCCGCGACCTTGGTCAACCCCAGGAAATAGAGCATCAACTGCAAGCCGAGCCAGGGGGAGTCGGCACCAATGACTTGGCGCAGCATCGCGAAGCTCTGGGCGAACCCGAACACGACGGCGATGAGGAGAAGGTACCGTGGCCATCGAAGGCCCCCCATTCCTGCGCGGCGGCGAGGCGGCGTCAGAACCAGTATGCGTTCATCCTTTCAAGCTCGGTTTTTGGAGGGGGCATGCTCCGACCCCGCGGGACTCGCAGCGGATCTCAGACTTCGTGAGCCGGGCGTTCCCGGAAGGCGCGAACTTCGGCTTTGATTGCGAAGTTCATACGGGTCATCTCGTATCATCCCCGGAGGACGGCGAGAACATCGGCGAGAGAGCCCGTGGCCGCCTGGCGAAGTACGGATTCGAGGACGGCGGGGTCGTTGGAGCTCGCGAGGGTGGTCTCCAGATCCTCGGCGGCCGCCAGGCCGCGGCCTTCTAGAACCGCGACGATCGCCCGGCGCAAACCGTGGGCCTCCCCCTCTGCGCGAACCTCGTCCAGGCTGGCGTACCCTTGACGCTCCAGGAGGTTTCTGAAGATAACCGGGCGCGCCGCTTCGCGGTCGTAGAGAGCCTCCACTGGCACCGGATTGGCGAGAATTCCGGACGCCACGAGCTGCTCGCCGGGGTTGGCGATCCGCATTCTCTCTCCCGACTGATACACCTCCACTCGCCGGGGGCCGATCATCCGCACTACCCAGACAAAGCGGGTCCCGGCTGCGAACAGCTGATGAATCTTGGTCTGCAGCTCGGCCTCGTCCTGGCCGGTGTCGGCGTACTCGACCGCCAAGGGCGGCGCGCCCTGCACCCAGCCCGGCTGGTCCGGCATCTCACCGACCGAGAGATCCGGGGCGCGAAGGATGTCCGGGGACGGGGAAAAGCCGACATCGACGCCCACGTCCTGGTCCGCCGGATCACTCGCGAGAACTCCGTCCCCAACGCTCGTCGCCCTTCCTCCCCGGCTCCCCGTGGGCAAGCAGAGAATCGGGTGACCGTTTGACAACTCATACGGATCCCCCGGATGAAGCTGATCCGCAAGGAAAGGTCCTCGCTCGAGTTGGTGCGAGTTCTTTGCCATGGAGAAAGGATAGCACCTGTCGCCCCTTGCACCCGGCGGTCCGGTCGGCTCTTTTCACATAGAGGAGGTACCTTGGGCCATCGATGGCCCCCCATTCCTGCGCTGCGGCGAGGCGGCCTCAGAACCAGCGCGCGTTCATCCTTTCGAGGAAAGAGCGCTCGATGGGAAAGCCGGACGCGTCCCCTAATACGGAATCGATCCCGCACTTCGGACAGAGCGCCGTCTGGCCGACCCCGCTCTCGTCCGTGTCGATCCACTCATGTATCGCCTGCGGCGAGAAGGTCTCACAGCAGTAGAAGCACCCACACAGCGTGCTCCGGAGAAGATTCTCGCGGTGTCGATTGGAGTGTTGATGCGCCTCTCGCACATCGGGAGGAAATGCGGCGACTCGCGCCTGATGGTCTTCTTCCCAACTCATTCGCGCTCCTCCAAGGTCAAGCTTACATCGCCCGCCGGCCGAGTCATGGTGGCCGCTGCTCGCAGGCCGGTCTCTTGCCAGAGCGGTCGGACGGATATCGATCGGTCTTGCGTTAGACTCGGACGAGAGGAGGAATCATGGCTGAGCTACTCATGGGGCGACACATCGTCAGCGATCCCCGGATCTGCCATGGCAAGCCCACCTTCCGCCGGACGCGCATTCTGGTCTCCGACGTGTTGGAGCAGATCGCCGACGGCCTGGCTTGGGAGACGGTGATCCAAGAGTGGCACGGAAGCATCTCGCGAGAGGCCATCGCGGAGGCGCTCCAGTTGGCAACGCGAGCGCTTCTCGAGCACGCGGACGATTACGTTCTGCAACCCAAGACAGCCTGACGCTCTCTATCTGTGATCATCCTGGATGAGAACGTCCCGGAGAGCCAGTGGCAGCTGCTACGCAGTTGGCGAATTCGGGCTCTCCTGATCGGTCGAGATCTTTCCGAGAAGGGCATCAAAGACGATCGGCTCACCAAGTTCCTTAGGGAGCAGAACCGGCCCACGTTCTTCACCCGCGACGAAGGCTTCTACGACCGAAGGCTGTGTCACGCGGGTTACTGCCTGGTCTACTTGGCAGTCAGGCCCAATGAATCCGCCCTTTTCGTACGCCGGCTACTGCGCTCGCCGCATTTCAAGGTGCGAGCCAAGAGGCTCGGATCTGTGATTCGGGTTTCCAGCGCAGAATTGCAACTGTGGCGGCTTCGCGAAGCGCGGGAGATTACCTTGCCCTGGATCGGTTGAGATCTTTCGGTGGCTTCGGGAGCAGCACTCCGCGGACTCTTTTCTGCGACAGCAGCGGAGAGAGCTGGCCAATAAGCCGATGCAGCGGGCCGCCCATCGAACTTCTGCATGATCGACCGCGAAGACTAACCCGTGAGCCGCGAGGGGGCTGCGCTCCGTGTACCAGGGCTTCGCCTCGTCGGCATCCTTGATCGCCCCGGCGTGCCAGTCCGGCTCATTCGAAGCCATGGAACAGGCGCTTCCGAACCTCCGACCAGGGCGTCATCGCGACGGAACCATCGTCGATTTGCCGGACCCTTCGGTCGATCTCACGATCCCAGGCGGCCTCCGCGCCCGGGTCTGCTTCGCCATGAACGCTGTCGATCAGAGCCCCTGCGATCGCGGCCCTCCCCTCATCGTTGAGGGTTAGCGCCTGGCGCAGCAACTTCTCTGCGATGACGTTCATATTGCTGATCGTAGAGCTGCCAGTCTCTGCTGGAGCTTCGAAGGGGTTTGGCGGCGCAGCGACTCGACGAAAGCCTCGCCTTCCCGCATGGCCTGGGTGACCTCTTCGCGATGGTCGAAGTAGTAGGTGAGGGCCGCATGTACCTCTGACGGAGTGATGCCGTAGTCCGACGAAATCTCATCGACGCTCCTGCCCTGTAACTGGTGCCAGGTGACGACGTCCTGGACCGTGATCCGGTGTCCGGCGATCCGAGGCTTTCCGCCGGCAATGCCCGGCGTGATCTCCAGGTGAGGCGGCAAGAGTAGGGACTTCTCGTCAAGGGCAAGGGTCACCACGTGCCGAAGGAACTCCTGGCGGTCGGTACGTGCCCTGACCTTCTCGGCGATCACGTCTGGTAGCTCGATGGTCAACTCCATAGTCAAGAAAGGCGTTGGCGATAGACACGGCAGACCGGCCGGCCCCGCGCGTAACTAGCGAAGCTAGGCAGACAGCATTTACCCTTGCCGCCAAAATCTCCCGCAATACGCAAGTCGAACTCTATATTGGACCTGTGGCCCCGGTAAGATCCTGGGCTGGCAGCCGGAGGTGACGGTATGCTTTCACTCTTTCACTCAGTATGCCAGAAGTGCGCCACGGAGGACTCCGTCACGGCCCGCCAAAGGAAGTAGCAGGCGGGAATTCTTACCTTGCCAGCCAGCAATCGAATTTTCTCGAGTCATACCTCCCTTCGGAAAATTGGCGGTGCGTCCGTCAGAAATATTCCGGGGCCTGGCAACGTGCGTACGCGAGCATCAGACCTCTGACGACAAGGTGGCACAACTTCGGAGGATGACATGAAGCTACGGACTCTTGCTCTCACCTTAGTGCTCGCCGCGGCCCCGGAATGTGTGTTTTCAGCAGAGCCTATCTCCTTGCCGTTAGGGAATCTCTCGCCTGGAAGCACCACCCCAATGGAGCGGCCTCGCGGAATCTATGACTTGAAACTTAACCATGTAGTCCCGGGTGCTGTCTACACCTTCACCGTGGCCACGAGTTTCGAGACGTTACAGGCGCCAAAGGCCAATATTCCGGCGGCCCTCAGACCTCAGCGGTGCGACCCAGTGCTCACCACCCTAGCAACCGATGTCAACCTCGCAACGACCGAAGAAGCGGTTGAACAGGCCGAGAGAAAGGCCCTCGGCACCAATCCCAATTGCATTGCTGAGGTCAATCAGGCTATCGATGGAAGGGCGCTGTTGTTCAAGGGTGCCGTGACGGTCCGCGGTAAGTCTGTCAGCGAGATCAATGTCAAGAGGAACATTGGTAACGATGAGCGAACCTGGACCGTGGAGGTGCGAACTGGACCAGGCGCGGTCTGGACCACCATGAGCGTACTTGCGGCAGTCATGGATGATGGCGAACGGTACTTTGCGGAATCCGCGCCTCTTACCAACGCCGATGGCACTATGGAGGAACGGTTCCGCCTCATCCGAGAGGATCACGGCTTGGAACTGCGCCCCGGGGCCGGAGTTGGCTTTTTCCTGGTGCCTGAAAAGCAGAGAGAAAAGAACCTAGCACATACTTTTATGGCTGGATTCGGTTTAACGGACAGCAAAACTCCGCTGGTGGGAATGATCGGATACGGGATTCTGATAGGCGATCACGTTTCGATCACCATTGGTGCAGCGACAACTCTCGAGCGTCACTTGCTGCGTCGCTATCGCGACAAAGATTTTATTCCTGAAGCTTTGACTAACGATCAGCTGACAGGGGAGGATTTCGTAGTTCGGCCCTTCTTCTCCATCGGCATCGATTTCAACGGGTTCGACCTGGCAGTGGGGAAAAAGTCCCAATAAACCGGAAAGTCTCGCTTCGCGAGGGGGGCTGGCGTGATCTACCAGTTGCCAGAGCACGAGCCCCTTCGGAGGTTCTCTGAAGGCGGCGGCCAGCCGCCGGTCCCGCACGTAACCAGATTTTCTTACGGAGTACAAAAATGGTGGAGGCGCTAGGATTCGAACCTAGGTAGGGCGAAGCCCGGCAGATTTACAGTCTGCTGCCATTGTCCACTCGGCCACACCTCCAAAGAACTGCGTGCTGCTGCCCTGGAGCCTGCGAAGGGAGCCGGCACCCGGGCTTGAACCGGGGACCCCCTGTTTACAAGACAGGCGCTCTACCGCTGAGCTATGCCGGCGGGCGCCTGGGGTTGCCCCCAAGAGCGAGGGGCGAGTCTACTTGGGCTTGCCCGTCGTCTGCAAGGCCCGCACGCGCTGGCGGACGGCCTCGTAGAGCACGGCCGCGGTAGCCGTCGCTATGTTGAGCGACTCTACGTGGCCCCGCATGGGCAGCCCGATCAGGCGATCGCAGCTCTTCCGGGTGAGATCGCGCAGGCCGTTTTCTTCGCCGCCCAGGCAGATGACGATCTTGCCGGTGAGATCGATTTCCCACGGCGGATCGCCCTCGGCATCCGTGCCGTAGATCCAGAAGCCCTCTTTCTTGAGCTGCGCGATCGCCATGGCCGAGTTGGTGATCCGCTCGATCGCGAGCCACTCGCTCGCCCCGGCGGAAGTCTTGACCACGGTGGGCGAGATCGGCGCGGCGCCGCGGTCGCGGATCATCACCTGGCCCACCCCGGCTCCCTCGCAGACGCGGAGGACGGCGCCCAGGTTCCGGGGGTCCTGGACGTCTTCAAGCAGCACCCGGAAATCCGCGTCGGCGGTGGGCGCTTCAGCTGCCGCCGCGGCTTCGCGGACCTCTGCGACCAGGCCGTTGTGCGCCGGGCCGGCGAGCGCCGCAAGCTCGCGCTCCGGCACGTCTCGAATCTCGATCCGGTGGCGCAGGCAGAGCTCGGCGACCTGGTCTCGACGCGCCCCGGCCCTCCCTCGGGCAACCAGAACGCGGACGATATCGTGCGGCCGGTGCCGCAACGCCTCACGTACCGGATGGAAGCCGTAGAGAAACATGGGGGCGCGTGGAGCCAACACTCCACGCATCAGACCTCGAGGATCTGCGCCTCCTTCTTGGCCAAGGCACTGTTGATCTCGCCGATGTAATGGTCATGGAGCTTCTGGATCTCGTCCAAGCCCCGCCGCTCGTCGTCCTGGCTGATCGCGTGGTCCTTCTCCATCTTTTTCAGCTTGTCGTTGCCCTCGCGTCGCGACAGGCGGACCGCGTTTCTCCCGTGCTCGCTGATGTCGTGGGCTTTCTTGACGATCTCGCGCCGGCGATCCTCGGTCAGCGAGGGCACCGGAATGCGGATCACCTTGCCGTCGTTCGACGGGTTGAGGCCGAGGTCGGCCTTGATGATCGCGCGCTCGATCGTCGCGATCTGCGACGGGTCGTAGGGCACGGCGACCAGCATCGCGGCGTCCGCCACCTGAAGGTTGGCGAGCTGGTTGAGCGGCGTCGGCGTACCGTAGTACTCGGCCGTGACGCCATCGAGAAGCTGGAGCGAGGCGCGTCCGGTCCGCAGGTGTTTGAACTCGTGGTGGACGTGGTCCACCGCATGCTTCATATGCAGCTCGGTCTCCAAGAACAACTCTTTCATAGGATTCTCCTCCGTCGCTTGGCACTAGGGGCCGAACTTCAAGTCGAGACGATCTTCTCTGTCCGCTTTCGGAGTGTCAACGGCAAGCCCCCCGAGAGCCTCCCTCAGTCGCGGACGACGGAACCGATCCGCTCGCCGCAGATCACCCGCCGGATGTTACCCCCGACGCCAAGATCGAAGATCGCGATTGGGATCTTGTTCTCCCGGCAGAGGCTGATCGCCGCCGCGTCCATCACCTGGAGGTTCTTTTCCAACACTTCCTGGTAGGTGACCTCCGGCAGCAGCCGGGCTTCCGGGTCGGTTTTCGGGTCGGCGGAATAAAGGCCATCGACTTTCGTCGCCTTGAGCAGGATTTCGGCGTGGATTTCCGCCGCGCGGAGCGCCGCGGCGCTGTCGGTGGTAAAAAACGGGTTGCCGGTGCCGGCGCCGAAGATCACCGCCCGGCCTTTCTCGAAATGGCGGATCGCCCGGCGCCGGATGTACGGCTCCGCGATCTCGCGAATGTCGATCGCGGTCTGCACCCGCGTCGAGACCCCCCGCTTTTCCAGTGCGTCCTGGAGGGCGAGCGCATTGATCACGGTGGCCAGCATGCCCATGTGATCGCCGGTCACCCGGTCGATCCCCCGGTGGCTGGCCGCCAGTCCCCGGATGATGTTGCCGCCGCCGACGACGATCGCCATTTGAACACCGAGGGCATGGACCTCCCCCAGCTGATCTGCGATGTCGGCGACGACGGCCTCATCCAAGCCGAAGGGCTTGTCGCCCATTAGGGCCTCGCCGGAAAGCTTGAGCAGGATCCGGCGATAGGCCGGCTTGGGCTCCTCGCTCACTTGGTCCCGGCAACCGCCATCACTTCGGCGGCGAAATCTTCCTTGCGCTTCTCGATCCCCTCGCCGAGGCGGAAGCGGACGAACCGGCGGATCTGGATGTTCTCGCCGATCTTCGCGATCTTCTCGACCACCAGCTGGCCGACGGTCTGGTCAGGATTCTTGACGTACGCCTGCTCCAGAAGCACCGCCTCGGAGTAGAACTTCTCGACCTTGCCCTCGACGATCTTGTCGACGATCTTCTCCGGCTTGCCGGCCGCGATCGTCTGCTCGCGATAGATGGCCTTCTCGCGCTCCAGCACGTCGGCGGTGACCTCTTCGCGCCGGACGAATCGCGGGTCGGCCGCCGCGATGTGCATCGCGATGTCCTTGACCAACTCCTGGAACTGGTCGGTGCGCGCGACGAAATCGGTCTCGCAGTTGACCTCGACCAGCACGCCGAGCTTGCCGCCGGCATGGATGTAGGAACCGACCGCACCCTCCGCGGCGACGCGTCCCGACTTCTTGTCCGCTGCCGCCAGGCCCTTTTTGCGGAGGAGGTCGACCGCGGTTTCGATGTCGCCCTTCGCTTCGCCGAGAGCCGACTTGCAATCCATCATCCCCGCGCCGCTACGCTCGCGGAGCTCTTTGACCATCTGAGCCGTGATTTCCATGACGAAACTCCTTCCGCTATTGCCCGCCCCGAACCTTGCGGAGCA
Source organism: Thermoanaerobaculia bacterium (assembly GCA_035995205.1). GTDB lineage: Bacteria > Acidobacteriota > Thermoanaerobaculia > Multivoradales > UBA5704 > DASYKS01. The sequence continues at coordinate 269,140 of DASYKS010000091.1, read as the reverse complement.
GGACGACGCACGGCCAACCGCGCGCCGAAGACCTGAGAACTAAATCCGTCACCGATCGATTCCCGGGGGCTCCTGGGGATCAATTCGGTTCCAACAAGCGAAAAGGTCAGCCCGGGAGACCCATCGACTGACCTTTTCTGGTGTCGACGCAGCCGAGCTGACGAAAAGCCCGACCCGCCCGTAGTCCCGAGAAGCCTAGGCCGCGGGCGCACTCTCCATGCCGGCGGCGTGGCTCGACGGCGGCGGGATCGGTGCGATCGGTGCGTCCTTGGCCAGGATCTCCTGGTCGCGCTCCAGTTTGCCGGACCCCGCCAGATAGGAGTCGGCGATGCGCGAAGCGAACAGGCGGATGGCGCGGATCGCGTCGTCGTTGCCCGGGATGATGTAGTCGACCAGCTCGGGATCGCAGTTCGTGTCGACCACCGCGATGACCGGAATACGCAGCTTGATCGCCTCGGAGATCGCGATGTCTTCCTTCTTCGGATCGATGACGAAGAGCGCGTCCGGCAGCTCGCTCATCTCGCGAATGCCTTCGAGGTTCTTCGCCATGCGATCGCGCTCGCGGTCCAGGCGCAGTTTCTCTTTCTTCGTCAGCGAACCGCTCGGGTCGTTCAGACGCGCCTCGATCTCCTTCAGCTTCGTGATCGAGGTGCGCAAGGTGACGAAGTTGGTGAGCGTGCCGCCCAGCCAACGACTGGTGACGTAGAACTCGCCGCAGCGGGCGGCCTCTTCGGCCATCGCTTCCTGCGCCTGGCGCTTGGTGCCGACGAACAGGATGCGCTTGCCTTGGCTCGCGAGATCGTGAACGAACTCCGCCGCCTGCTCGAAGAGCTTGAGCGTCTTTTGCAGATCGACGATGTAGATGCCATTGCGCTTACCGAAGATGTAGGGCTTCATCTTCGGGTTCCACCGCCGGGTCTGATGTCCGAAGTGGACGCCAGCTTCCAGCAGCTCCTTCATGGTGACTCCGACCAAGAGACCCTCCTTACCTAGCGCTTGCTGAACTGGAACCGGGCGCGGGCGCCGCGCTGGCCGTACTTTTTGCGTTCTTTCTTGCGCGAATCGCGAGTCAACAGGCCGGCCGACTTCAGCCGGTCGCGCAGCTCGCCATTCCACACCAGCAGAGCGCGCGAAATGCCGTGGCGAATCGCGCCCGCCTGACCCGCGCTGCCGCCTCCCAAGACCGTCACGACGATGTCGAACTTCTCCGCCGTCTCGGTGAGCAGAAGGGGCTGCTTGATGACCATTTTCAAGACTTCGTTGGGGAAGTAGTCGTCGAGCGTGCGCTCGTTGACCTTGACCTCGCCGCTGCCCAGGCGCATGAAAACCCTCGCGGTGGAGGTCTTGCGCCGGCCGGTGCCGTAGTAATGCACGTCGTTCACTGAATCGATCTCCTCGTTGGCTCGCCGCTCGGGGTCGCGTTAGATCGCTTAGATAGCCTTCGTCACGTCGAAGGCCGCCGGCTTCTGAGCCTGATGGGGATGCTCGATGCCCGCGTAGACCTTGACCTTGAGCTTCAGGCGACGGCCCAGCTTGTTCTTCGGCAGCATGCCCCAGACCGCCCGCTCGATCATCAGCTCGGGCCGGCGCTGGCGCAGCTTCTCCGCGCTCTCGGACTTGATGCCGCCCGGGAATCCGCTGTGGCGGTAGTAGAACTTCTGCTGTTCTTTGCGCCCGGTGAGCACCGCCTTCTCGGCGTTGATCACGACCACGAAGTCCCCGGTATCGAGGTGCGGTACGAAATTCGGCTTGTGCTTGCCCATGATCAGGCCGGCGACCACGCTCGACAGGCGACCGAGGGGCACGCCGGCCGCATCGATCACCCACCAATCGCGATCGATCTCGGACGCCTTGGGGCTGTAGGTCCTGTTCATCTCGTCTCCCTGCTCACGATTCTCAAACGGCCCGAGGCGCGGACAGCTGATCGCTCAGCTCCCGAGATTCGGTATCGATACCCAAAGGTCGATGTCCAAAGCACTGATTTCAAAAGGCCAGCCCGCAACGACAAACCGAAGATGCGCTCTGGGGTACCCGGCTTTGCGGGCTTGGCTCAAGCACCGAGAAGTGCTCGGCAAACGAAAGCCCCGCCTTGGCCAGGCAAAGGATCTCCGATATTAGGGATGGAGGGTGAGGCTGTCAAGGGGAAGGCGGAGGAGAAAATCGCTCGCGGGACGAGGATTCGCGGGGCCGGATCGCCCGCCTGTTCAGCCGTCGAACGCGGATTTGGCGGTAATAGGGCAGAAATTCTCCGAATTGTCAAGATTGCCCACTCGTTTTCCGTCTTCTAAGATCGGGTTTCCTCCGGCCCCACCCCCTGCGCCCCCCGATCCCGGGTTGGCCCGGGTTTCGAACCCACGGAGAACGAGGAGCAAGGTCCCCCCATGTCCGAAGCGAAACCGGAAGTCAAAGCGGCGGATCGTCTGAAAGCCATAGAAGGAGCGCTCTCCCAGATCGAGCGCCAGTTCGGCAAGGGCGCGATCATGCGCCTGGGCTCGCGGGAAGGGCTCGCGATCGATTCCATCCCGACCGGCTCGATCGCGGTCGATTGGGCGATCGGCATCGGCGGCTTCCCGCGCGGCCGGGTGGTCGAGGTCTACGGCCCGGAGTCGTCGGGCAAGACCACGCTCGCGCTGTCGGTCGTCGGCCAGGCGCAGAAGAAGGGCGGCACCGCCGCGTTCATCGACGCCGAGCACGCGCTCGACGCGGAGTACGCGAAGAAACTAGGCGTCGACATCGACAACCTCCTGGTCTCCCAGCCGGACAACGGCGAGCAGGCCCTGGAGATCACCGAGATGCTGGTGCGCTCGAACAGCGTCGACGTGGTGGTCGTCGACTCGGTGGCCGCGCTGGTGCCGAAAGCCGAGCTGGAGGGCGAGATGGGCGATTCCCATGTCGGCCTTCAGGCGCGGCTGATGTCCCAGGCGCTGCGCAAGCTGACCGCGATCGTCGCCAAGTCGAACACCTGCCTGATCTTCATCAACCAGATCCGCGAAAAGATCGGCGTGATGTTCGGCAACCCCGAGACCACCACCGGCGGCCGGGCGCTCAAGTTCTACTCGTCGGTGCGGATCGACATCCGGCGCATCGCCTCGATCAAGGACGGCGAGGTGGTGACCGGCTCGCGGGTGAAGGTGAAGGTGGTCAAGAACAAGACGGCGGCCCCGTTCCGCCAGGCCGAGTTCGACATCGATTACGGCGAGGGGATCTCACGCGCGGGCGAGTTGGTCGACCTCGGCGTCGAGCACAAGTTCGTGGTGAAAAGCGGCGCCTGGTTCAGCTACGGCGACGTCCGGCTCGGCCAGGGACGCGAGAACTCGAAGCAATTTCTGCGAGACAACCAGGAGCTCGCCGCGGAGATCGAGGGGAAGGTGCGCGAGAAGCTCGGCATCCCGGGCTCGGCCCCGGCGGAAGAGTAGAAAAGGTTCGGCGCAACCCCGGGGCAGACACGTAGGTCTGCCCCTACATTCCCTAACAATTTGCGATGTCAATCGTAGGGGCGGACCTGCGTGTGTCCGGCCTTCGTTTCTCGGTCCCGGCGGAAGTAGAAAGGGTCTGGGCGTAGGGGCGGACCTGCGTGTCCGCCCTTGGTGGTAGGCCCCAGCAGACCAGGGCAGGCACGCAGGCCTGCCCCTACATTTCCCCACAAATCGCGACGTTGGCTTAGGGGAGGTTCCTACGCCCCTTCTTCCTTCTTGGCCTGGGCCTCTTTCAACGCCGGAATCTGCGCCATCAGCTTCCTCAGGTCGATCCCGGAGAGCCCTTCGATCACCGCGGGCAGCTCGGCGATCACCTTGGCGATGTCGCCGGTGATTTTCGAGGCACCAATCCCTTCGCCGCCGGTCGAGACGAGCGTGATCCGGTCGGTCTTGCCCAGCGGCTCGGCCACCGCGCGGGCGATCTCGGGCAGCGAAGCGATCAGCAGCTGCAGCACGGCGGCCTGGTTGTACTCCTTGAACGAGTCGGCCTTCTTCTTCATCGCCTCGCCTTCCGCTGTACCTTTGAGTGCGATGATCTCGGCCTCGGCGGTACCGGTGACGCGCAGCACCTCGGCCTGCGCCTGGCCTTTCGTCCGGGCGGCCTCCGCTTGGCCCTTCGCCTCCTGCTCGACGCGGTTGCGGAACGCCGCGGCCTCCGTCTCGACCTTGTAGCGCTCGGCGTCCGCCTGGCGCTTGACGGTCGCTTCAAGCTCTTTTTCGCGCCGCTGGATCTCGCGCTCCTGGACCGTGATCTGCTGTTCTTTCTCGACGATCGAGACCTGGATCTCTTCCTTCTTCAGCTCCTGCGAGGTCTTGGCTTTCTGAATGTCGTAGGCGAGGTCGGCCTCGGCGCGCTTCAGGTTGACCGCCCCGTCGTATTGCGCCTTCTGGGTCTCGTAGTCGCGCTGGGCCGCGGCGATTTGGGTGTCGGCGAGGAACTTCGCGACGTCGCCGAGCTGGCGCGCCTGCGAGGACTTGATGTTCGCGTCCCGGTCCGCCTCGGCCTGCGCGATGATCGCATCGCGTTTGATCTCGGCGATCTTCGGCTTGCCCAAGGCGTCCAGGTAGCCGTGGGTGTCGCGGATGTCCTTGAGCGTGAACGAGACGACCTGGAGGCCCATGTTCTGGAGGTCGGCGACAGCGACCTCCTGGACCGACGAGGCGAATTGGTCGCGGTTCCGGTAGATCTCCTCGACCGTGAGCGTGCCGATGATCGCCCGCAGGTGGCCTTCCACCGTCTGGCGGGCGATGTCCTTGATCTCCGGGATGCTCTTGCCGAGGCACTGCTCCGCCGCGGTGCGGATCGACGCCTCGTCGCCCTTGATCTTCACCTGCGCGACCGCTTCGACCACCACCGGCACGCCCGGCTTGGTGTAGACCTCCGGCGTCGTGATATCGAGCGTCATCACCTGGAGCGAGAGCAGGTCGACCCGTTCGAGCAGCGGGAAGATGAACGCGCCGCCGCCGGTCCGGATGCGAAAACCGGTGGTCTCGGACGTGCCGTGCTCCGTCTGCATCTTGTGCTTGCGGCCCGAGATGATCATCACCTCGTTGGGACCGACCTTCTTGTAGCGCTTCGCGATCGCCATGAGCAGTATGAAGAAGACGAGCGGAACGATGAAGATGGCAAGAACCGCCGCCTGTGTGCCGATGCTTTCCATGACCCAACCTCCCTCGAACCGCTAGCTCTGCGGCCGGACGTAGAACGTATTGCCGAGCGTTTTTTCGATGACGACCAGACGGCCCTTGGGGATTTCGGTGCCGTCTACGGCACGCGCGGGGGAATTCTCCCGCCGGCCGCGCACCTGATAGGCGATCTCGCCCATACCGCCCGCGGGAATTGCCGAGATCACCTCAGCCTCGCGACCGGTCGCCTCAGCGACTTTGTACTCGCTGCCCCCTTGAGTCTGCTTGAACAGCCAGTCGAGCGCGAGATACGCGGCAAAGGCAAGCGCCACCCCCGATCCGGAGGCGACCAACAGTCCCGGAACGGTGGAGTAGCCGAGGAGGTAATGGGCGATGATCCCGCCGCCGCCGAAACCCGTTACGAAGGTCGCTGCCGTCGTCCCCGAAATCGGGTGCGAGTGGCTCGCGTCGATCGAATCGAGATGCCCCGCGATATCGTGACCCCCGATGTCGACGTGCATGCCGCCCCCGCCGACCATGTCGGAAAGCCAACCGAACACCCCGGTCATCAGGGCATAGACGACGCCTATCCCCAGCAGACTGATGTAGATGAGACCGACGCTCATAGCCTACCTCCGAAAGACACGGCCGGGCGGGTGAAGTGTGAGCGGGACTCTATCGCAGTGGTCAGCGCAAAACGCTCAGGCCTTGCGTTAGCCTTTGCAGCCGATCGAGGTGCCATGGCTGACGTTTGAGTGTGCATGGCAACCGCTTGGCCTGCCATGGCAGGCGTTTCGGTGCGCATGGCAGCTGGTTGGCTTGCCATGGCAAACGTTCCGGTCTGCGCGAGCCCCGGTGGGTCCCCCGCCTGGTGGTCGAAGCTCTACACCTGGACCAGCTCCGCGAGCACGGCGGGATGGCCGGCCTGCGGGACGAAAGCGCGCTCGAAGCGGCACTCGCCCGCCCGCGACAGAAGTGGACCTACGATCCGGATGCGGATCTTCCTCTTCTCGCGGCAGCTAATGTCGGTATTGCGACAGCCCATCCGTTCGTCGACGCAACAAGCGGACGGCCTTCCTGGCCATGGCGGTTTTCGTCGGCCTCAACGGGTTTGAGGTCGAGGCTGAGGAGGCCGAAGTCGTGACCCTGATGGTCGGCGTGGCGAGTGGCAAGGTGCGGGAAGAAGGCCTGGCAGCGTGGTTGAGAGAGAAGCTGGTCGCGCTGGGGGTGACTGAAACTTGAACTGCTCTCTCCTGTGTGCGAGTCAACGGATCCATCCCTTCTTATCGCCGAGGATCGAGAGCCGGTCTGCCGAAACGCAGATCACATCCGGCTGTACGACAGAGTGCGACGCCAGGTGGACATCGAGAGGAGCCACGAGCGCGTAGCCGCTGTTCGCTTGGGCGATCCCGTCCAGGTGCTGCCAGATCTTCGTGGCGACGACCTGGTGAGGAATCAGCGGACGCGGCATTACGTAGAGGCTTCCGAAGATCAGCTCGCAGCGGGGCTCGTCCGAAAGATTCGCATAGTCCGCAACTCCGTAGGGACCCGGAGTCTCGGGGAGTGTGAGCGGCGGGGCGTCGAAGAGGACAACGGGCATGACGCCTGAATTGTACGACCGCACCTCGAAATTGGCACACTGCTCACCTCGCGACAAGCCCGGGCCGCCACTCGGCCCTTCTACTGCGTTCCCCGCCGCCGTGCCGAGCTGGTGCTCGGCGGTCCCGGGGTAAAACCAGGCTCACTCGACCGCCACCAACGGCTCGGCAGTCCGGCTGCCGTGGTATTTTTTATTCAAGGCGGCGGTGGCGAAAGTGCCTTCCAACTCCCCCGCTCGCTCTACCCCATGGCGACGAACGAAAATCCCGAAGCTTCAATGAAAAACCCCAGCGGATCACTCGCGATCGGCGCTTGTCGCCCGAAGAGGTCGCGGAGTATCGGGAAATCCGAAGAAAGGTAGCCGACGAGCTACCCGAATTGATCGAACGGCACCCACGAACGCATGGCGACCATCGACCAGATGACGGACACCACTGAGGAGTGCCTCTGAAGAGGTAGGCCGGTCTCCGCCCCGGTGTTTCGCTTCCCGGGACCGGTGGGCCGCCTCCCGAAAGTGGTGGGCGGAACCCGGACACCGCTTCGCAGGTTCCCTGCACTGGTGGGCGAAACCCGAAGACCGCCTGGCAGCATCTCCGGAGCGGTGGACGGGACCCGGCGACTGGTGGGCAGCGTCACCGCACTGGTGGGCGGCGGCACCGCACCGGTGGGCAACATCCGAGAACCGCTTCGCCGCACGCGCGAACCGGTGTTCGGGCTCCGCGCACCAGTCTCCAGCCTCCATCCACCACTTCGCAGATGCGGCCCACCGGTGCTCGGGTTCCATCCACCGCTTTCGGCACTTCGCCCACCGGTGCTCGGACCCGGTCCAGCGGTGCCGGGGAGCCGCGCAGCTCTTCCGGCTTCCTGCACAGCAGTTCCCGGATCCTGTCCACCGCTCTTGCGACGCGGCGAAGCGCGCTCCGGCACCTGCGAAGCGGTGCCCGGCGGCCACCCACTCCGCACGAGCTACGAATCCAGATCGAAATCCTCTCCGCTCGCCCCCAGTTCCTTGACCGCCACGCCGATCGCCCGGCGCGAGAAACCTTTCGCCGCGAGGTGTCGGGCGAGCGCCGCGGGATCGGTCTTGCCGCGGCGTAACCACTTCGCGGCCGCCGCTCGGGCGGCTTCCACGTCGTCGTCGGGGATCTCGGCCAGGACCGTCGCCACCGCTCCGGACGATGCCCCGCGGCGTTCCAGCTCGGCTTTCAGCTTGAGCTTTCCTTCGGCGCCGCGGGCCAGGCGCTGGGCGATGAAGGAACGGGCGGTCGCAAGGTCGTCGAGATAGCCGGCTCCCGCCAGGCGGTCGAGCGCCGGGGCAACTTCCGCATCGTCGTAGGAGCGGGCCGCGAGCTTCTGCTCCAGCTCGCGGCGAAAGTGGGGCCGGGTTCCTAACAGGCGGACCGCCTGCTCGTAGGCCGGCGGTTTTTCCCGGGTCACTTCGGCAGATCCACCGCTCAGTTGTGCTCGATCTCGAACGTGGCCGAGCCGAGCAGGTCGTTCTCCGGGGCGAGCTCGATCGATTCTTCCATCTGCTCGCGCGCGGCGTCCGAGGTGAACTGCACGCCCTGGATTTTGAGTCTGAACTCGTCGGGGTTCGAAGCGCGGCGTAGCGCCTCTTCGAGCGTGATCAGGCCGCCTTTGTAGAGCTGGAACAGCGACTGGTCGAACGTCTGCATGCCGTACTGGCTGGTGCCGCCGGCGATCTGCTCGCGGATGAACTTGGTCTTCTCTTTATTTTCGATGCAGTCGCGGATGTAGGGCGTCGAGATCATCACTTCGACCGCGGGCACTCGGCCGATGCCATCGGCGCGCGGCAGCAGGCGGAGCGAGACGACCGCTTTCAACACCGCCGAAAGCTGAATGCGGATCTGCTTTTGATGGTGCGGCGGGAAGACCGAGATGATGCGGTTGATCGTCTCCGTCGCATCTAGGGTGTGGAGGGTCGAAAACACCAGGTGGCCCGTTTCGGCCGCGAGCAGGGCGGTTTCGATCGTCTCGTAGTCGCGCATCTCGCCGACCAGAATGACGTCCGGGTCTTGGCGCAGGGCGGCGCGCAGGGCACCCGAGAAGGCCCGCGTGTCGACGTCGATCTCGCGCTGGTTGACGATCGATTTCTTATCGCGATGGAGGAACTCGATCGGGTCTTCGATCGTCATGATGTGCTCGGAGCGACCGGCGTTGATCGAGTCGAGCATGGCGGCCAGCGTCGTCGACTTTCCCGAGCCGGTGGTCCCGGTGCACAGGATGAGACCACGCCGTTCCTCGCAAATCTTTTCGATCACCGGCGGCAGCATCAGCTCGCGTAGCGTCTGGATGCGCGCCGGGATGACGCGGAGCACGAGACCCACGGCACCGCGCTGCTGGAACACGTTGCAGCGAAAGCGGCCGAGGCCGGGCACCGAATAGGCGATGTCGAGCTCGTACTCTTCCTTGAAGCGCTGCTTCTGGCGCGCATTCATGATTGAGAACGCCATCGCGATGGTGTCCTCTTGCAGCAGGCGTTTCAGATCGGCGAGGCCCATCAGCTCGCCGTCGACGCGGATGACCGGATGGCTGCCGACCTTCAAGTGCAGATCGGAGGCCTTCCGTTCGACCGCGATCTTGAGCAGGTCGTTGATGTTCATCTAGAAGTGACCACCCATCGCGTCAGGCCACCGAGGCCGTCGCTTCGATCCCGACCGGGTGAAGCCAGCCGTGGCGATCGGGCACCTCGCCGTTGACGATGCGCCGAAACTCGGCCATCAGACTGCGGGTGATCTCTCCGGGGCGCCCGGGACCGACCGTGATTCGATCGACGGAGCGGATCGGCGTGATCTCGGCCGCGGTGCCGGTGAAGAACAGCTCGTCGCAGACGTAGAGCAAGCTGCGCGGAATGGTCTCTTCGCGGATCGCGATCCCGAAGTCGCGAGCCAGGCACAACACCGTATCCCGGGTGATGCCGGCGAGGATCGACGAGGCGACCGGCGGCGTGTAGAGCACGCCGTCGCGAACCAGAAACAGGTTCTCTCCAGAACCTTCGCTGACGTAGCCGGCGGTGTCGAGCGCGATCGCCTCGTGGAAGCCGCCGAGGACCGCCTCCATCTTGATCAAGCCGGCGTTCATGTAGTTGCCGGTCGCTTTCGAGATCGCGGGCACCGAGTCCTGGGACGGGCGGCGCCACGACGAGACGCAGACGTCGACGCCTTTTTCCAGAGCTTCTTCCCCCAGATAAGTCCCCCAGCGCCAGACGCCGATCGCGACGTCGACCGGCGATTTGAGCGGATTGACGCCCATCGGCCCAAAACCGCGAAACGCGATCGGCCGGATGTAGCAGTCAGGAAGCTCATTGGCCCGGATTGTCTCGTCAACGGCCGCCACCAACTCGGACGCGGAAAAAGGCAGATCCATGCGGCAGATCTTCGCCGAGAAAAGAAGCCGCTCCATGTGCTCCGCCAAACGGAACACCGCTGGGCCCTGCGGCGTGTGGTAGCACCGGATGCCTTCGAAAACTCCGGTGCCGTAATGCAGAGCATGGGTCATGACCGGGACGGTGGCTTTTTCGAACTCCACCAATCGGCCGTTCATCCAAGCCCAGCGGATCCCTTCGAACGGATGATTCGCCACGGCGGGGCCCCCTTTGGGATTGCGGACAGAGGTCCTTAAGGAGGGGATCGTAGCCGATGGGGGGGAGGGTGTCCATGTCACCCAAAGGTGTCACCTACCCGCTATGGCTCGACCACCTTCGCGCCGGTGACGAAGTACTCGGTCTCGCCGAAACAGTCGGTGGGGAGGCCTTTATGCTGCTCGTAGGAAAGCGCCACCCGGCGGCCGACGGAAGCGTTGATCACCTCGGCCACCTTGTCGTCGCGGACGGAAAACCGGAACGTCTCGGCGAGCGTGCCCGGCAGGGTCACCATCGCCAGCTCCCCTTCCCAGGTTTTGCACACCCAGCCCTTCCTCGAGAACTTCTGGACGTACCCGGCCCGCTCCCCTTCCGAGAAATCGAACGAGAGCGCCGCCCAGACGTAGAGGACGAAACCGCCCGCGGCGAGGAGCAGGAGGAGGGCCGCCCCACAACCGAGACGCCGTCCCAACCGGCGGGGAGGCGCGGAGGCCGACGGCGGTGCGGCAGGGGTCGAAGATTCGGGCATGACGAGATCCTCGAAGGCGGCGAGGTCGATAGGTCTCGGACGTTCGGAACGACCCCCATCCTATCCTTCCCCCGGTCCCAACCCACCCCCTCCCCGGGGGAAGGGACGAAACGTTCGACGGGAAGGGTCGAAGTGCTTTCGCCGCTGCTCCAGGTCCGGCTCAGCCTTCGGCGGAGGGTTCCTCCCCCCGGGGCGGGGGTGGGTTGGAACCGGGGGGAGGACAGGAGAGGGGCGCGCTCCAAGGGCAAGGTCGCTCCGACCTCGACCGTGTTTCAGTTTCTTGGGGCTCTCAGCAACGCCAGCGCCGCCCCGGCCAGCGCGGCGGTTTCGATCCGCAAAATGCGCGGGCCAAGCGCCACCGGCCGGAATCCGAGCGCGCGAGCGGCGCCGAGCTCCCCCCCCGTAAGCCCTCCTTCAGGCCCCACCAGCAGAGCGGCGGCGCGCGTCTCTTGCTCGACGACGAGCCCGGGGGTTCCCCCCGGATCGAGCACCCAACGCATCTCCAGCCCCTCGGCAAGGCTCGCCAGCTCGTTCCAGCCGTGCGGGCCGTCGATCGTGGGAAGGGTGGCGCCGTGGCACTGTTCGAGCGCCGAGACAGCGATCCGGCGGAGCCGTTCGAGCGTGCCGGAGCCGAATTCGCGCGGGGCGCGTTCGGTGTGGAGGAAGCGGATGGCGCCGACTCCCATCTCGGTTGCCTTTTCGACCAGCCAAGAGGCGCGCTCGGGGCGGAGGGTCGGCACCAGGAGGGCCAAGCGAAGGGCAGGCTCATTCGACGGCAGGATCTCGATCGGTTCGATCGGAGCGATCCACCCCGCCTTGCGGTCGATGCGGACGATCCGCCCGGCGCGCGCGGCACCCAAGCCATCGACCAAGCGAATGGGATCGCCCACCTCGGCGCGGCGGGCGCGGAACAGATGGCGGTAGGTCTCCCCTTCGACCGCGATCTCCCCCGCTGCGTCGTAGTCCTCGGGAGTGACGAGCAGAGTGATCACGTGGCGTCGGCGGCCCGGACCAACCGGAACGCGATCCACTCGTTGGCGATCCGCCGTCCACGTTCGACGAGACCCAGAGCCGTGACCTGTCCGAGAATCTCGACGCCGCGCTCGGCGAGGATGCCGGAGAAGATCAGCTCGCCGCCTGGGGCAAGCCGCTCGACCAGATCGGGAAGCTCGGCGAGGATCTCCTCGGGCAGGACGTTGACGAGCAACAGGTCGAACCGGGATTTCGGGTGCGGCGGCGCCGCGAGGGCCGCGAGCCGGCCGGCGAAATGGCGCGGAAACAAACCGTTCAGCCGGCTGTTGTCGCGAGCGTGGATCGGCGCGCCGGGATCGAGATCGAAGGCGACCGCCGAACGGGCGCCGAACCGGAGCGCGGCGAACGAGAGCACCGCCGTGCCGGCGCCCACTTCGAGCGCGGAGCGGCCGGCAAGCCCCCCCTCTTCGGCCAGGTCTTCCAACAGCTCCAGCGCGAGACGGGTCGATTCGTGGCTGCCGACGCCGAAAGCCGAGCGCGCCGGCAGGCGGAGCAGGAGGCGCCCCGTCGGCACCTCGCACGGCCCTTCTTCCGGCTCGCGCGGATCGAGCAGCAGGCGCCGGCCGACCGGAAACGGTCGCGCATTCTCCCGGTAGCGGGCCAACCAGTCGACCGGAACGACCGGCTCTTCGGCGATCGACTCGATTTCCTCGCCGTCTTCGAGCCGAACCGCCGAGAGATCGGGCGCCAACGAAGCCTCGGCGAAATACGCTTCGATTCGCACTCTTTCGCCGTCGTGCGGTTTGATCTCCAGACCCAGAGTGCCGACGGCCCAAAGCTCGGCGGCAACCTCGTCTTCGAGCCGGGCGGGCACCAGATAGATACGGCGGATGTCGGCCATGGGAGTCTCACGCGGCGGCGTCAGACGAGACCGCGCCCTCGAAATCTACCGCTGAGGGTCCGGAGGGGGCTCGGCACCATTGTCCGGATTCCCCGGATTCCGTGGCGGTTGCGCGTTGGAATCCTGATTGCCGAAGACCTGGCGTAGCCAGCGCCGGAAGGGATGTCCGCCCTGCGGCGGCAGGTTCCCCGCGTCCTCGCCGTCGAGCGGCTGACCGTCCTCGTCGTAGCCGCTCGTGTCGTCCCAACCGGTATGCCGGTCGCACAGTTGCGACGGCACCCGGCCCTCGGGGAAAACCTCGGTGATCACGCTCGGGCAAAATTCGGTGGCCAGCGCGCCGGTGGTCGGATCGATCATCGCGGTGCGCAACCCGGGAGGCTGTTTGAACGCCGGGAACCCCGCCGGAGAGCGGATCGCCGCGGTGAACCGCGCCCAAATCGGCAAAGCGCCGCGCGCGCCCGACAGGCGGGTCGGCGAGTTGTCGTCGAACCCGACCCAGACGACCGTGGCGCGGTTGGTCGAATAACCGCCGAACCAGGCGTCGCGCCGGTCGTTGGTCGTGCCGGTCTTGCCCGCCAGAGCGCCTTCGACCCCTTGCGCCCGTACCCCGAAGCCGGTGCCCCGATCGATCACGCCTTGGAGCAACGTGGTCACCAGGTAGGCCGACTGCGGCGACAACACCCGTTCGGGGGCGGGCAGCACCTCGCCCACGACCGGCTTGCCGAAGCGGTCGAACACGGCGACCAGGCCATGGATCTCCGGCCGTACGCCGCCCGCGGCGAGCGTCGCGTAGACCCGCAGCAGCTCGATCGGAGAGACCGAGGTCGCGCCCAAGGCGACCGCCGGGAACGGGTCCATGTCGGCTTCGACCCCCATCTTGTGGGCGAGCGCCACGACCTTGTCCATTCCGACCTGCAGCGCGATCCGCGTCGTCGCCGGGTTGTAGCTATGCTCCAGCGCCCGGCGGACGGTGACCCAGCCGTGGAAGCTGCCATCGTCGTTTTTCGGGCTCCAGGGCTTGCCCGCCATGTCGATGGTGAGCGGCGAATCCTCGACGAACGACGCGGGCGTCCCCTTGCCCGATTCGAACAGCTGGGCGTAGACGATCGGCTTGAACGCGCTGCCCGGCTGGCGTTTCGCCTGGCTCGCCCGATCGAACTGGCTGCGCGTGTAGCTCCGCCCCCCGACATAGGCGAACAGACCGCCGGTCGCCGGGTCGACCGAGACCAGGGCGGCCTCCAAGGGATCTTTGCTGTCGCCCTGGGGTCCCTTGGCTTCGAGACCGGCCAGGCCGCTTTCGACCGCGGATTGCGCCGCGCGCTGATCGGTGAGGTCGAGGGTCGAGTAGAGGGCGAAGCCGGCATCCGCGAGATCGGCGATCCGGAAACGGCGCTCCACTTCGTGGATCATCGCGTCGCTGAAGTAGGGGGCGCGGCGGCGGGTCGGCGCTTCCGGCTCGGCGACGACCGGCGACGCCAAGGCCCGGGCGACCCGTTCGGGCTCGGCGAGACCGAGCTCCTGCAAGCGGGCCAACACCCAGTCGCGCCGCTGTTTGCACCGCTCCGGATGGGCGACCGGCGAATACGGGGCCGGCGATTGAATCATGCCGGCCAACGTCGCCGCCTCGGCCAGGTCGAGGTCTCGGGCGTCCTTGCCGAAAAAAGCGCGCGCCGCCGCCCCGACGCCGAGCACCGAGACGCCGCCGCTCGATCCGAGGTAAATCTCGTTCAAATACGATTCGAGAATCTCCCGCTTGCCGTACCGTACCTCCATCAACACGGCGAGAATCGCCTCTTCGGCCTTACGACCGAGCGAGCGCTTCTGGGTGAGGAAGATGTTCTTGACCAGCTGCTGGGTGAGCGTGCTGCCGCCCTGGCGGATGCCGCGACCGCGAAGATTGACCCACGCGGCCCGGGCGACGCCGCGCACCGAGATCCCCGCGTGCTCGAAGAAGCTGTCGTCCTCGGCCGCCAGCACGGCGTTGACCAGATCTTGCGGCACCTGTTCGAGCCGAAGCGGCCGGCGCTCTTCGAGCTTCGGTCCGTAGTAGGAAGCGACCAGCGGCGGCTCGAGGATCATCTCCTCGACCGGCCGGCCGTCGCGAGTGATCGAGACGACGCGCGACTGGGAAGTCCGCAGATCGAACCTCGCGCCGCCGCTCTCGCCTTCCGGGGTCGGGAAATAGCGCAGGTGAGCTTCGAGCCGGTCGCCGCGGCGGCGATAGCGCCCCGGGGTCAGCGGTCCGTCTCCGGTGACCGCTCGGTAGCCCGCGGCGCGCAGCTCGGCGACCGCACGCTCCAGGCTGCAGAGTCCACCGCGCTCCAGCCGATCGATCCGCGCGTACAACCGCGACGGTTGGCGAAAGATCAGGTCACCGAACCGGCCCGCCATCCGCCAGAACGGAAGAAACGCGAGCAGCGTGACCAGGAGCAGCCCCAAGCCGATCCACAGCAGGCGCCGACGACGCCACCAAGGAGTGGGCGTTGCGGCTTCCGGCGTGGGGGTGCGAGGAATGAGGGGCATCGAGCGGCGGGAAGCGTACCAGGTCCGCCCGCGCGGAGCCACGCGGACGGACCGGGACGCCTGAGGGGGTACAACGCGAAGATCAGAACCGGTAGGAGACGCCGGCTGAAACGTCGCGACCCGATAGGTCGATCTTGCCGAAGGTCGAGAAATCGTCGCTGAGCTCGTCGTCGACTTTGTGCCAGCGGCCCTCCGCGAAGAACCCCCAGCTGCGGCCGACCGGAACTTCGAAGCCAACGAGCCCGTAGTAACCAAACGCATCGCCCTCGGCGACCGAATCGGCGCGGAAGATGGTCGGCGGAGGCGGGGTGCGATCGATGAACCGGCCGTCCTCCTCCAGACGCCACGAGTAAAGGCCGCCGCCGCCGCCGATGTAAGGACGGAACGGCGCGTTTCGGCCGGTCAGGTGGAACACCACGCCCGCAGTGAGCGAGGCGATTTCGAGCGTCGTTCGGTGCGAGATTTCGTCGCCCCGCGAATCGGTGAAGTCGAGGTAGGACTGACGGAGCTCCCCCTCGTACGAGGAGCCCGAGAACAGCAGCGCGAAGTGGGGATTGAGGGCGACCTGATAGTCGATCCCGCCGATCGCGTCCTCGAAATCAGAAGCTTCGCCGGTGAATTCGAGCGCCTTGTCGTCCCAATACCGCGAATCGCCTTCCGGCCGGAAACTACCGAGTCGAAGACGAACGGATTGTTCGACGGGACCGAGCGGAGCCTGCGCCTCGGCGGTCGCGGCAACCAGCGCGGAGCCGAGCAAGAGAAGGGTAAGAGTCGTGCGCTTCCACATGGTTTCAAATTCCTCCAACGCCCGAGAACGGGCGATCGATGTCCGGACCCCGAACTGAGCAACCGCGGTGCCAGCGTCTGAGCGACGACGGGAAAGTGCCGTGAAATCAATGTTTTCCTCTCGCCTCCACCACCGGCAGAGGCTCTCCCGCCGGGACCTGAGAGCCGGAACGCCCCCGCGAGAGGACGTCCGGATGCCAGTCTTGTCCTCGTTTCCTTAGGTTTCTCCTTGGTTTCGCGAGCAGGCGGCGCTTATACTGCGTGCCCCATGTTCAAAGTTCTGGTCCTCGACGACGAGTCGATGGTGGTCGACATGCTCGCGCTCGCCCTGCGCGCCCCCGATGTTCATCTGACCACCTGTCTGGAGATCGAGGCCGCCGAAGCGCTGCTCGGCCAATACCGCTTCGACGCCGTGGTCACCGATCTCTCGGTGTCGCCGCTCGGCGGGCTCGAAGGGGTGCGCCTGATCCGCTTCGTCGCCACGCATTTCCCCGATACTGCCCTCTACGTCCTCTCAGGGTTTCTCGACGAGAGCGTCCGCTCGATCTGCCATCTGATGGGCGTTGCGGCCGTGCTCGACAAGCCGGGCGGTCTGGGCGAGCTTCGCCGTCTGCTGCTCGCCGAGCAGGCGCGGCAGGCGGCGGCTTCGGCCGAGATCGACGCCCCGAAGAGCCCGCCGCAGCCGCCGACCGTCGAAAAGGTCCCGTTGCTCGAGAGCTTTCTGGCCGCCGGTCCGCTTCACGCCCTGCTCCAGCCGGTGGTGCCGCTGTTCGACGGCGGACCGCCGTTCGAAGTTTTCGGCGTCGAGGGTCTGGCCCGCGGACCCGCGGGCGCTCTCTTAGGAATGCCGTCGCTGCTGTTCGCCTACGCGGCGAAGAAAGAGCTCGCGTTCGAGGTCGACCTGCTGTGCATTCGCGCGGCGCTGGCCGAATTCCGCCCCTTGCCGGGCCGGCTGACCGCGTTCTTGAACGTTCAGCCGCGCTCGCTCACCCATCCCGAATTCACTCCCCGCCTGGTCGAAGCGCTCCGCACCGCCGAGGTCGAACACGACCGGGTGATCTTGGAGCTCACCGAACAGCACACGATCCTCAATCCTCGCGCGTTCGCCGCGACGCTCGCCAAGCTGCGCGATCTCGGACTAAGAATCGCCCTCGACGATTTCGGCGAAGGATCGTCGAATTTGAATCTGTTTCTAGATCTACGCCCGGAGTTCCTTAAGATTTCGTCGGCCTTCTGCCGCGGCGTCGAAGCAGATCCGTTCAAACAAGCTCTCGTTCGGTCGACCGCCGAGATGGCCGCTCGGACCGGTGCCAAGACCGTAATGGAAGCGGTCGAGACCGCCGAAGAAGCCGAAGAGATCCGCCGCCTCGGCGTCGACTTCGGCCAGGGTCACTTTTTCTCCACACCCCGAACCGGCCGAGAGCTCGCGGCCGACGAGAGCTTGCACATTCCACCCGCTTCTTGAAGTTTTTTCATCCTTCTAGCACGGCTCGTCGAACGGCTAGTCGATCGATGGGTAGT
The DNA here is from genome assembly GCA_035995205.1 of Thermoanaerobaculia bacterium. Lineage (GTDB taxonomy): Bacteria > Acidobacteriota > Thermoanaerobaculia > Multivoradales > UBA5704 > DASYKS01. Next base: position 251,606 of record DASYKS010000091.1, on the reverse strand, counting down.
GCTCCATAATTAACCACGAGGTCTAGCTTAGTGGGCGCCTTTTCGTGCGGCGCTCCGTTTCCTGTCAGAAGAGCGAGTCGAAGTGTAGGAATAAGTTTGATTACTTTGTTCCTTGGTGCAGAACAACAGGGTAAATTCGACTCGATTGGGTCAGAATCTGTATTCAAATCTGGAGGCAGAGAGACTCACGGGAGACGAAAGCTTGCAGATTCCACCCACTTCCTGAACTTTTTTTCTCCGATTTGCCACAAACGTGTCCCGGTTTTCGGCAGTCGCCCCACCTGGACACCGGTACGGTGTTCGCAGCGGTAATTCCGTCTCCACGAGATCTCTTTTTACAAACGAGCAAAAGCGCTCGTACGTGAAGAGGCTTGTGCGGACCGCGGCGACTCCGAGAACCGATCTATAAACTAACTTGATGTGGGAGGAGTAACTGATGTCAATCGAGCGCTTTCACCATGCCCTGCACGGCGCAGTCGACACCGAGCCTATGTTGGCCAAACTTCGCGCCATTACCAAAATTGAAGATCCAGCATTGATTCTTGCGGCGGGCGACGAGTCCGATCTGGGCGGCTGGGCCGATTGGAGCTCGTCGTCTCGATCCATCCCTGGGCTTTCCTAAAATATCCCGCCCGGGCGAAGCGGCGTCTCGCCGCTTCGCCCCTCCCGATTCTCCCGTTGTCTTCTTGAAGCTGTTCGAGACATTGATCTAATGGAATTCGCCGTACACCTTCCGATAATCAGTCAACGGTTCGAACGGTTGAAAGAGCGGGTCCTTCACCTGCCCGAGGTCAACCGCTGGTCCGAAATGCGCGATCTCGTCGGTCGTGCGAAACATCGCGATGAGATCTCTGTTTGGGAATATCCCGTCGCAGCCTGCCTGGCCTCGGGCGGTACGGAAGAACAGGCATTGCCTGGAGCCGCGGCGATCTTCTGCGCTCTCACCGCGATCCATTTAATCGATGATCTTCTCGACAACGACCCGCAGGGTGACTTTCACCATCTGGGGGTCGGCCGGGCCGCGAATCTAGCCTCGGCATTCCAAGCGGCCGCGCATCGACTGATCGAAAACACCCCGACCACCGCCGATCGAGCCTCAGCCCTTCAGACCCAGCTTTCTCGCGCATTTTTTGCCACGGCTCGCGGCCAGGATCTGGATACGGTCGAAGCGGTCACGGAAGAGGATTATTGGCGGAGGGTCGAAGCGAAGACGCCGCCTTTGTTCGCCGCCGCTTTCGCAATCGGCGGCCTGCTCGCGGGAGCCTCCGACCAAGCCATCTCCGGTTTCGAGCGCCTCGGGGGGAGTCTCGGCCGCTTCATCCAAGTGAGCGACGACCTTGCCGATGCGCTCGGCGCTCCGGCCGGCGCCGACTGGAACCGTCCGCGCAACAACCTGGCTCTGCACTATGCCTTGAGCGCCGCCTACCCCGAGCGGGACGAGTTCGCCCGGCTCTCCGAGGTGGCCGAAGAACCGGAAGCGCTTGCAGCAGCCCAAAAGATTCTTTTCAAATCGGGAGCTGTGAGCTACTGTGCGCTCCAGATGAGCCACTTCTCCACCGAGTCGCGCCGGCAGGTCCAACAGATCGCCGTGGCGTCGCGTGACCCGCTCGACCGTCTGGTCGATCGGATGGTGCGCCCGCTCGAGCATCTGTTCTCGATCGGTGCTGGCGACGAGCCTCGGGAAATCCCGGAGCAGGGTTGACCCCAAGGACGGCGCAGCCTCGCCGAATCGTCGATCTGGTCTGGATCGGGGTGTCGCTTTTGGTCCTCGCCCCGACTCTTTACTACTCCTACGTAGCTTTTTATCCCGGCTTCGGCTTCGACATGGACGGCGCCTGGAAGGTCGCCGGCGCACCGAAATGCCCGCCGAACCAGAACTGTCTTCGCCTCGGAGATCAGATCCTGGCCATCGGCGACGTCGACCGCGAGGGCTTTTTCGCCGACCGCAGTCTCGGTATCTTCGAAGGATATTCGGTCGATGGCGTCACCACGCTCACGGTGCTTCGAGACGGCGAGACCCTCAAGTTTCCTATCCGCTGGGACGAGAGCCCGCGGGCCTTTCTCCAAAAGACGTCGCTCCAAACTCTCCTGCCGCTGATTTTTTGGCTTTTCGGCACCGCGATCGTACTGTTCCTGCGTCCGCGAGACGAACGCTGGTTGATCCTCGTTCTGTTTGCCTATAACACCGCACTCCTGCTCTCGTCAGGATTCTCTTCGGGGCGCCATACCGGCGGTTCCGCGATCGTTTTCCACTTTGTGGTCTGGCTATTCTTACCCCTCGCCGCCCACATCCATACCCTCCTCCCAAGCCCGCTGTTCGGCCGGTGGGGAAGCCGGGTTCTTATCCCACTCTACGTCGTCTCGCTGGTTTTGGCAGGGCTCGACTACGCATATCTTCTAAATGACTTTGGCGTATTCTTCCGATTCTATTTCCTCGGCGGTCTGGCCCTTTCGTTTGCTTTTCTCGTCGTCCGCCTCTTTCTCCCCGGCCCACCCGCGGTGCGCCAGGCAACCCGCATCATGTTGTTCGGTGTCACCCTCGGTTTCGCACCGATCGCCGCGTTTTTCGCCGTTCTGCCCATCCTCGCCAACCGGTTGGGAGCGGCCGCCTCCGACATCAATCCCTTGTTCTCCTGGGCGATCACGATCACGCTAGTCGCCACCCCGATTCCTCCTGCCAGCTATATCTACGCGATCTACAAACACACGCTGGGCGCTCTGGAGTTCCGGGCAAATCGGCTGATCGGCGCCTACAGCTTCTGGGCGCTCTACCTGACTCTCGCAATCGGCCTATTGCTCGCGATCGGCTCACGCGGTTACGCCGGCCAGCCGCGCACCCTCGCGACGCTGCTTGCGACCGCGCTCGGCCTGGTGGTTTTCGCGCCCGGCCTGCACGACCGTTTCCAGACCTTGGTCGATCGCCATGTCTTCGGCATTCGCCATACGCATGAGGAAGTCGTCGGCTTGGTCGCGGAAAAGATCCCGCGCGCGTTCGATCGATCGGTGCTCGGCGCGACCCTGGTCGACGAGATCTTGCCGACCTTGTTGGTACGCCAATCGGCGCTCTATTTGTTTGCGGACGAGGGCATCGAAACGCTCTACTCCCAGGGCCTTCCGAGCGGCGAAGCCGCGCCCGACCGCGCCGAGATCAAGGCTTTGCTCGCCCGCGGACGGCGGTACCTGGCACCTTCCCATTCGAATCCGGCGACTTCTGAGGGAGTCCGCGCGTGGGTACGCCTCGCGTTGCCGCTGGAGGTCAAGGAGCAAACTCTAGGGGTCTGGCTGATGGGCCGGCGCGATCCGGACGATTTCTATCCGTCGAGCGACATTCAACTGCTGTCGACGGTCGCCAACCAAGTCGCGCCGATGCTTGAGAATATCCGCCTCTACGAGCGGGCCCAGCGCGAAATCGAGCAACGGCGCGCGATCGAGCTGGAGATCCGCCAAAGCGAGCAGCGCTTCCGCGCTCTGTTCGAAGCCACCCTCGAAGGGATCGCGATTGTCCGCGATGGAACTATCTTAGCGGTCAACGGAGCGATGACCGCGATCTTTGGCGTTCCCGCATCCGAGCTTCAGGGGCATGCGCTCGCCGAGCTGATCGAGCTCGGCGACTTGGGCGAAACCCCACTATCCAGCGAGCCGCGCGAAACGGTCGGACGGCGCCGGGACGGCTCGACGGTGAACCTGGAGATCGCGGGCAAGCAGATCCTCTTTCAGGGGGAAGCCGCGACCGTGGTCGCGATTCGCGACATCGACCGTCGCAAACGCGACGAAGAGGAAAAGGACCGCCTCCAGCGCCAGCTCCTGCTCGCGGAGAAGATGGAGGCGATCGGCCGGCTCTCGGCGGGCGTCGCCCACGACTTCAACAACTGTCTGCTCGCGATCTTCGGCTACAACGACCTGTTGATGGAGGCCTATCGTGATGACCCGTTCCTCCAGGAGAACCTGGCCGGGCTTCGCGATGCAAGCGAAAAAGCCGCCGCACTCACCCGCCAGCTCCTCGCGTTCGCCCGACGCCAGGCGGTAGAACAGCGAGTGGTCGACCTCAACGAGTCGATCCACGGCCTCTTGCGGATGGTTCATCGATTGCTCGGCAACGACGTCCAAGTCCGCACTTCGTTGCATCCCGATCTGCCCGCGGTCCGTCTCGATCCCAACCGCTTGGAGCACGTTCTGGTCAACCTCGCGGTGAATGCCCGACATGCCATGCCCGACGGTGGCGTGCTCACCCTGCGAACCGAGCCGATCACCGTCGCCGACGAAGCGCCCGCAGAGCACGACGTTCCGCCAGGCGTTTGGGCGCTGGTCACCATTTCCGATACCGGAATCGGCATGGACGCCGAAACTCAAGGAAGGATCTTCGAGCCGTTCTTCAGCACGCGCGAGGTCGGAGAAGGAACCGGACTCGGCCTGGCAACGAGCTACGGCTTCATCCAACAGAGCGGAGGCCACATTTTCGTTGACAGCGCACCCGGAGAGGGTGCCCGGTTCAGCCTCTATATTCCCGCCCACCTCGATCCCGAAATCGAGCCGGAAGCAACCCCGGAGGAGCCCCCGGAGCCAGGTGACGAAACGATCCTGCTGGTCGAAGACGAAGACAAAGTCCGCGAGGTTCTGCGTCGCATCTTGGAAGGGCGCGGCTATCGCGTGCTCGTGGCGGCCTCGGGAGCCGAGGCCACCGAGCTCGCAGCCCGCTCAGCGGAGCCGATCGACCTTCTGCTCACCGATTTGACCATGCCCGGCCTCAAAGGAACCGAGATTGCGACTCGCCTTTCGGCCGACCGGCCGGAGCTCCGGGTTCTCTACATGTCGGGCTATCGTAGCGGTCCACTGACGGCGAAAAAAGAAGGGCCTATCTGCCTCCAGAAGCCGTTTTCCGCTGGAGTTCTCGTTCGCGCCGTTCGCAAGGTCATCGACGGCCCGCCGACCGGGGTCTGAACTGGATCCGCCGATGATCGACGTCCACGACGTGCTGATCGTCGGTGCCGGGATCTCGGGGCTGACCGCCGCGTTCCGCCTGCGGCGCGCCGGGCTCTCCGTCTTGGTGATTGAAGCGAGCGAGCGGGTGGGCGGTGCGATCGAGACGTATGAGGAGGCGGGTTTTCGCTTCGAGCTGGGACCGAACACGGTGCTGGAGAGTCATCCGGAGGTGAGCGAGTTGCTGCGTGACGCTGGATTGGCGGACGGGGGCGATGGCGAGAAGATCGTCGCCTCGCCCGCCGCGAAGCGACGCTATCTGTGGAAAGGAGATCGCCTGGAGCCGCTCCCGGGGGGTCCTCCGGGACTGCTGCGTACCCGCTTGTTTTCGTTCGGCGCCAAGCTCCGCCTGTTGCGCGAGCCGTGGATTCGGCTCCGTTCGGCGAGCGAGATTGCGGCCCAGCCCGACGAGACGGTCGCCGCGTTCGTCCGCCGCCGACTCGGCAGCGAGTTGCTCGACTTTGCCGTGGGGCCGTTCGTCTCGGGCGTCTACGCGGGCGATCCCGAACGGCTCGCGGTGCGTTGGGCGGTTCCGAAGATCTTCGCCCTCGAACAGAGCCACGGCAGTCTGATTCGCGGCGCGATCGCAGGGCGGAAAGGACGGGGACCGGGCGGTGCGATGTTCTCGTTCCGGGACGGTTTGGAAACCCTGCCCCGGCGCCTCGCCCGCGAGATCGGCGACGTGCGGACGGGGTGGGTCGCCACGGCGGTTCGACCGCAGACGTCTGCGCATGGCCGGATCGAAGGGTTCCGGGTGGAGACCGCCGCCGGACCGCTCTCCGCCCGCCGGGTCGTCCTCGCGGTCCCCGCGGACGTCGCGGCGCGTCTGCTGGACGAAGCGACCGGAGGCAAAGCCCAAGCGCTCGGCGAAATTCCGTACGCGCCGGTCGCCGTCGTATCTCTAGGCGTCGCCCGTTCGCAAGTCGCCCATCCTCTCGACGGCTTCGGCTTCCTCGCTCCGCGCCGGGAGAGCCTGCGGCTGCTCGGCTGCCTCTTCCCATCGACGATTTTTCCCAATCGCGCCCCCAAGGGCCACGTTGCCCTCTCCGCGTTCTTGGGCGGCCGGACCGATCCGGAGGTCGTCGATCCCGCGATCTGGAATGACGACCGGCTGCTCGCCCTGGTCCGGGAAGAGCTGGGGCGCGCGCTCGGCCTCTCCGGACGGCCGGCCGTCGCGATCGTCCGCCGCTGGCCGCGGGCGATTCCGCAATACGAGGTGGGTCACGGGCGCTTCGTCGCCCTCGCCGAAGAGATCGAGCGCGACCTGCCCGGCCTCCACTTCGCCGGCAACTTTCTTCAGGGCGTCTCGGTCCCCGATTGCATCCAAAACGCCTCCCAGGTCGCCGTCCAGATCACGCGCGATGCCAAATCGATCAAAAGCGCAGTACCCTCGGGGTGCGGCTCTTCTCTCTCCTACCCCACCGGAGGCTAGCGGAACATGGCGGAGGTCGTTTTCGACGGCATCAAGAAGTCCTACGGGCCAGTCACGGTGATCGAGCAGCTCGACCTCGAAATCCACGACCAGGAATTCATGGTTCTGGTGGGACCCTCGGGCTGCGGCAAATCGACCGCCTTGCGCATGATCGCGGGCCTTGAAGAGATCAGCGGCGGCGAGATCCGGATTGGCGGCCGGCGGGTCAACGAGTTGCCGCCGAAAGATCGCGACATCGCGATGGTCTTCCAGAGCTACGCTCTCTATCCGCACATGACGGCGAAGGAGAACCTCGAATTCGGGCTGAAGATCCGGAAGACGCCGGAAGCGGAGATGGACCGGCTGGTAGGCGAGGCGGCGAGCATCCTCGACATCGCCCAGCTGCTCGACCGCAAGCCGAAGCAGCTCTCCGGCGGCCAGCGGCAACGCGTGGCGCTCGGCCGGGCGATCGTCCGCAAGCCGTCGGTCTTCCTGTTCGACGAGCCGCTGTCGAACCTAGACGCCAAGTTGCGCGTCCAGATGCGGGCGGAGATCTCCAAGCTCCAGCGGAACCTCAAGACCACCACCGTCTACGTCACCCACGATCAGGTCGAAGCGATGACCATGGGTCACCGGATCGCGGTCATGAAGGACGGCAGGCTGCAACAGGTGGGCACGCCGTTGGAGGTCTACGAGCAGCCGCGGAACCTGTTCGTCGCGAGCTTCATCGGGACTCCGCCGATGAACTTCATTTCCGGCACCTGGGTCGACAACGGCACGACGCTACGAGGGGCCGGCTTCGAGCTACCGACCCCGGAGGCGCTCCAGGGCGCCACCGGCGTCCAGGACGGCCGCCAGGTGATAATCGGCATTCGACCGGAAAACATTCGCGAAGCCGGGGGCGAAAACGGCCGGCGCGCCCACGGCCCGACGGTGCCGATCCGCGTCACGATCGAGTTCGTCGAGCCGCTAGGCCACGAGGTGATCATCCACGGCCGGATCGGCGACGATCTGCTGGTCGCGAAGACCGAGCCGCATCATGCCCCCCAAGTCGGCGATCAACTGGCGCTCGAAATCGAGCTCGATTCCCTCCATGTCTTCGACGCGCAAACCGAGATGCGGATTCGGGCCGCCTGACCGCGAGCGAATGAATCGCAAGCGCATCGGAGGGGTGCTGTTCGTACTCGCGATGGCCGCCTGCGCCGCGTCGGCCCAGCTGAACGGCCCGACGATCGGCGGCACGATCCTCACCAAGTGGCTCTGGGACGAGCACGGCGATGATGGCCAGGGCGGCCAGGGCACGGAAATCGAGCTGCTGCTCTCCGCCCGTCTGTCCAAGCAGGTCGAGGTCAAAGGGCGCCTGCAAGGCCGCTTCGCCCAGAACTTCTGGACCCACTCCGGCGGCTTCGGCGAGCACGATCCGGTGCTCGACGATCCACCGGCCGGAAACTGCGCCGGCGGCGACTGCGATTCGCGCTTCGACTCGTCGGTCAAGCTGCGCGGCGTGTCGCTGACTCTCACGCCTGGGTACAGGTGGATCGACTCGGCGACGATCGGCTCGAACGACTTCGGGCAGTTCGATCCGTTCGTGATCGGCCGTTTCCGCTACCTCGACCGCGACAGCGCCTCGGGCCTGCTGTTCCAGGGCTCGGGCGCCGACCGCAAATTCACTTGGGACGCGACGCGCATCTCGCTGCCTCGCCGTTTTTCCGGATCGAATTTCACCACGGGCAAGCTCCACGCCGCGGACGCGGTCTACGGCCTCCAGGCCAAGCTCGCGCCCAGCTCGAAGCTCGATTTCGGTTTGATCGCGAGCCACGTCAACGACCTCGAGGTCGATGGGATCGACCGAAATCTCGACGAGGGGCGCGACATCCGCACCCAATTCCGCGACACCGTTATCGGCGCCAAGTTCGGTTTCCACCCGAGCTCGAAGATGGACCTCGCGGGTGCGATCTATCACTCCAGCTCCGACTCGGCGGACGACCTCACGCCGGCAAACTTCTTCGGCCTCGCGGGCTTCTCGCCGGTCCCTTTGGCTAAGCACGACGACGAGTCGTGGAAAGTCGACGTCGCTTGGAATGATCCGTTCGGCAACGGCTTCTCGTTGAGCGCCCAGCTGTTCGACGTCGGCGCCGAGTACGTGGCGCTGATGGCCGCGCGCCGCGAGTCCGACGTCCTGCTCACCGAAGGGCACGATGCGACCTATGCCTTCCCGGGACCGGCCAACGCTTCGTTCGGGGTGCTCCAGGGCAACCCAAGCCGGATCGGCCTCGGCGGCTGGAACGGCAACATGCAGCAGGTGGCGACGATCAACGTCGACAACGAGGTCACCGATTTCGACGAGCCGGCGGCCGAAACGGTGATCGGCTGGAAGGGCCTCACGATCGCTCCGACCCTGAGCCTCGGCGGGCTCGACCTCGCGGGAGAGATCACGGTGATCGGCTACAACACGAACTGGCAGGCGTTCGGCGACTCGAACCGGAGCGTCACCTCGACGGTCTATCCGGTCCACGAGCTCGACACGGGAGTCGGCCACAACTTTCGGAGCGCCTACGCGCCGTTTCAGGACAAGAAGACGACCATCGGCCTGATCCGTGCCCGGTATCTGCTCGACGCCGGCAAGGGCGTCGACCTGTTCGGCAAGATCAAACTCGTCGACGAGAGCGACAAGCGCCTGAACGACGCGCGGTTCCTTCCCTACGAGGCGGATTCCTGCCCGGGCGGCGGCCAGGCCTGCGCCGACCCCAAGCACTTCTACTCGCCGGGAAACTCGACGGCCGAGATCTACGGCAACCCGCCGGTGATCACGGTGGGCGGCGTCACCGGCTATTCATGGAAACCGTTCGACAGCCTGTCGGACGACGACCGCGATCTCCATTACCGGCTGCTCCAAATCGGAGCCGGCTACCAACTGACCGACGACCTGTACGCCTCATTAACTTTTGAGCGCTACGACACGACGCTCCAGGACGGCAACACGGCTTTCCAGGCCTATGGGCTGCACGAGCTGGCCTCCGGCGATCACAGCCAGAACAAGATCTCGGTGAAAGCCCGCTACGTCCTGGCCGGCGCGGAGATCGGCTTCGAATACCAGGTCAACAAAGGAATATTCGATCCGAACTTCGGCGGCGGCTTCGTGCCGCAAGTCGCGACCGAGCAGATCGCCAAGGATCACCAGGTGCCGGTCGGCTCGCTCGGCTTCACCGGCCGTTTCGGCGGCTGGAACAGCCTGGAAAAGCGCGACTTCTCCCAGCAGCGAGTCAAGGCGTTCCTGAAGGTCCAGTTTTAGAGCGGCTTTCCGGCCGCGGCCTGCTAGAGTCGCGGTTCCTTCAATTTCCCATGGAGCCCGACGCCCGATCATGGCGCAAGACCTGACAGCAGCACTCGCGACCTCCGCCGACGTCCTCCACCTGATCGCGAAGAAAACGCTCGACGCCGACGAGCGCGCGCGGGTGATCCGCGAGTCGGTGCAGTACTGGGCCGACCACGTGAACCCCGGCTTCCTCCAGTACCGCAAGTCGGTCTCGACCGACTACACGGCGGTCGAATGGGACGACGAAGGGGCGGTGTTCCGCGACATCAACGGCAAGGAGTTCATCGACTGCCTGGGCGGATTCGGCATCTACGTCGTCGGCCACCGGCATCCGAAAGTCTTGAAAGCCGTGCGCGATCAGCTCGACCGCCAGGCGATCCACTCGCAGGAGTTGATCGACCCGCTGCGCACCTATCTCGCGCATCTGGTGGCACAGATCACACCGGGCGATCTGCAATACGCGTTCTTCACCAACTCGGGCACCGAATCGATCGAAGGGTGCCTGAAGATGGCGATGCTGACCACCGAACGGAAGCATTTCGTCGGCATGGTCGGAGGTTTCCACGGCAAGACCCTGGGCAGCCTCGGCGGCACCTCGAAAGCGGTGTTCCGCGAGCCCTTCCTGCCGCTGCTCCACTGGTCGCACGTGCCGTTCGGCGATCTCGACGCGCTCGCCCAGTTCATGAAGACCTGCGATTTCTCCGGTGACCGGATCGCGGGCGTGGTGATCGAGCCGATCCAGGGCGAGGGCGGAATCAACGTCTCCCCGCCCGGCTTCCTCCCCGGCGCGCGCGAGCTGTGCGACCGCTACGGCGCGATGCTGATCCTCGACGAGGTCCAATCCGGCATGGGCCGCACGGGCAAGTTCTTCTGCTGCGAGCACGATGGAATCACACCCGACCTGATGGCCCTCGGCAAAGGCTTCGGCGGAGGGGTGATGCCGATCGGAGCCTGCGTCGGCACCCCGAAAACCTGGGCGCGCTACATCGAAAACCCGTTCCTCCACACCACCACTTTCGGAGGAAACCCGGTCTGCTGCGCCGCCGCGATCGCAACGATCCACGTCCTGCTCGAAGAAGGCTTGCTGGATCAGGCGGCGGAGAAAGGCGACTACCTCCTCGGCCGGATGAACGAGCTGGCCGCCCAACATCCGAAAGTCATGCTCTGCGCCCGGGGCCGAGGACTGATGCTGGGAATGGAGTTCCAAAGCGACGAGATCGGCTACGCCGTTTCCAAAAACCTCTTCGCTCGCCAGATCCTGATCTCCGGCACCTACATCAACTCCCGAGTCCTCCGCGTCGAGCCGCCGCTGGTGATCTCCAAGGAGCAGATGGATATCTTCCTCGCGGCGCTCGAAGATTCGATGATCACGGTCGAGATGGAGATGGGGCTATAGGCTCTCCGGACGCCTTACCCGTACCAACATGTCCTATTCGTTCGACATCTTCCTGAGCTATTCACGGAAGGACCCGGTCCTTCCCTGGGTACGGTATTTCTTCAAGCCCCTTCTCGAAGCATGGCTGAGGGAGTCGATGTCGGAGGAGCCGCTGATCTTTCGGGATGAGGAATCCCTGGAGACCGGCATGTCCTGGCCGTTGGCCCTCCAGGAGGGGCTTCATCGCTCAAAGGTATTCGTGGCCGTACTTTCGCCCAGCTACTTCCGCTCCCCTTGGTGCTGCGCCGAGTGGAACAGCTTCCGGCAAAGGGAGAACCAGATCGGCCTTCGAACGCAAGGGAGCGTTCGTGGCTTGATCTACCCCATCTGCTTCTTCGATGGCGACTGTTTCCCTCCAGACGCCAAAGATATCCAACACAGGGACTTACGAAGCTGGAACCGGGCGTCTCCGGCTTTTCGGCGCACCGCAGCCTATGACGAGTTCATCAGCGTGATGCAGGGTATTGCCGAAGAGCTCGCTGCTCAGCTCCGCACCGTTCCGGACTGGCGAGAGGATTTTCCGATCCTCTTGCCGGACACCGCGGAAGGAATTACGAGGGTAGCCATGGAGGTCCCACGGCTATGAGCGGCACCGTGATCACTTTCTACTCCTACAAAGGGGGCGTCGGTCGGACCCAGGCTCTCGCCAACGTCGGTACGCTCCTGTCGGTTTGGGGCTTTCGCGTCCTATGCATCGATTGGGATCTCGAAGCTCCCGGTCTCCACCGCTACTTCGAGCGCTGGCTCACCGATCGCGATGCCGAAGGGTTGGTGGAGCTCATCACCAAACATGGCGCAGGAGAGGCGACTGATTGGCGGCGATTCATCCAGACAATCTCTTTCCCTCAGGAAACAAAGAAGGAAGCCACCCTCGATTTCCTGCCTGCCGGACGTTTCGACGCAGGTTATGTCGCGCGACTGCAGGCCCTCAATTGGGATGCCTTGTACCGGGAAAGGCATCTCGGAGAGTGGATAGAAGCTCTGAGGACAGACTGGAAAGAAGAGTACGACTTCGTCCTGATCGACAGCCGGACCGGGATCACGGACCTCGGTGGGATTTGCACGATCCAGCTTCCCGACATCCTTGTCTTGCTCTTCACCGCGAATCAACAGAGCCTTGACGGCGTCCTGGACGTCGCCCACCGTGCCTCCGAACGCCAAGGAAATCTCCCCTTCGATCGGACCAGCCTACCGTGCGTACCGGTCCCAACCCGCTTCGAGTCCCGCGTGGAGCTCGAGATCGCCAAAGAGTGGCTGGAGGTTTTCGCCACTCGCCTTATCCCTCTCTATCGACATTGGCTGGCCGCCTCGGTCGAGCCTCGGCAGCTTCTCGACGTGCTCCGCCTTCCCTATGTACCGTACTGGAGTTTCGGAGAGAAGATGCCGGTTCTGGACGAGGGCATCCGGGATCCGGAAAGCCTTGGCTATGCGCTCGCCACTCTAGCCGCCCTGCTGGTTCACCAGTTGGATCAGACCGAGCTTCTCGTTGCCAAGCGAGATGACTTCGTAGACGCCGCTCTCGATTCTGGTGCAGCAGCGAGAAGGACCAGAGATGGTCTAGTAATAGTGGGGGGCGATCTCGTTGCTGGGAATATCTATATCAACTCCGGTGGGCCGGGGAGTTTCGTTGAAGAGGCAGCACTCCGCAATGCCTATCTTTCGTCGATTGTCGCGCGTTCTCAGGGCGTGCCCATTAGCGCGATTGATCGGGCAACCACGGCAGAGACCAGGCTGAACGTTGAGGCTATCTATACACCTCTCGCGACGCGGACTTCCGAAATTGGAAAGCCCTTCTTCCGATTTCAATCCGCTCTGGCCCAGCTGAATCTTCATCCTCGCCTGGTCCTGCTTGGCGAGCCCGGTAGCGGCAAGAGTACTTTCGCCAGGTTCCTGGCACTTTGCATGGCCGGGGAAGCACTCGACCTTCCCAACGTCAACCTCCGTCGTCTTACCGATTCCCTGCCTGGAAGTTCCCCTGAAAACGTCGAGACCTGGGACCATGGAGCGCTCCTCCCCGTGTGGATTTCGCTCCGCGATTTGGTGGCCGCTGCCGACTTGAATTGGCGCCCGGCTTGGGGGAGCTTGTCAGACGAACCTGGAACAGCGCAGCAGCTCTGGGCTTACATCGAAAGGGATCTCACTGATTCAGGCTTAGGAGAGTACGCAAACAGGCTGCGAAGCCACCTCCTGACTCAGGGAGGGCTGCTGATCCTTGATGGATTGGACGAAGTTCCCTCAGCCGAAGGGCGCCGGAACCAAGTAGGAGAAGCTATCCAGAGTTTCGCTGCAAGCTTCGCCCGGTGTCAAGTGTTGGTGACCTGTCGGTCCTACGCCTATAGAAACCAAGGATGGCGGCTCCAGGGTTTCTCTGAAGCGGAGCTTGCGCCGTTCGATGCCGACCGGATTAGCCATTTCATCCACCGCTGGTATGTGAATGCCGCAGCTTCCGGCCAGCTGAGTGCCGAAGACGCCGCCGGGCGCGCCGATCTTCTTGGGCGTGCAATTCAAGCCAGCGACCGGTTACGGGACCTGGCGGAGCGGCCACTACTCTTGACTTTGATTGCAAGCCTCCATTCGTGGCGCGGCGGAAGCTTACCGGAGAGGCGGGAGGAGCTGTACGCGGACGCGGTAGACCTCCTGCTCGACACTTGGGAGGGCCGTCGGACACGCAGAGACGCACAGGGTCAGTTGGCACTCGTGCTGCCCGCCTTCTCTGACTTCCTAAAGGTCGACAGAGAAGCTGTACGTGTCATGTTGGAGGAATTGGCCTTCGAGGCCCATAGTCGGCAATCGGACTTCCGGGGAACAGCCGATATCGGAGAGGACGAACTGCTGGCGAAACTCTTGAAGCTCACCCGGAACTCAGCGGCGAGCCCGGCCCACCTCCTCGATTATCTTCGGGATCGGTCTGGACTTCTGGTGCCGAGGGGCGAAGGGGTGTATGCGTTTCCCCACCGCACGTTCCAGGAGTATTTGGCGGCCTGCTACCTGACGAGAAAGAACTTCCCGGATCAGATGGCAGAACTGACGCGAACCAATCCCCTTCGCTGGGGAGAAGTGGCTCTCTTGGCAGGCGCCAGAGCTGCGCGTGGGACTTCTGTGGCTGTCTGGGTCCTGGCGGACGCTCTCTGCTGGCGAGAGCCGGATGACCAGAGTGCTGGAATTGAAGATTCCTGGGGGGCGTTAATCGCGGGCCAATTGATCGCTGAGTCGGCCAATCTCAGTGGAATCAGTCAACGCTACCAGACAAAACTCGAACACTTCCGCCACTGGCTCGTCAAGGTGCTTCGAGAGAAACTCCTGCCACCGACAGAACGCGCATTCACAGGCCGTACACTTGCAGCCCTTGGAGATTCCCGATCCGAAGTAATGACTGTAGATGGCCTGGAGTTTCTCAAGGTAAAGGCTGGCAGGTTCTTCATGGGAAGCAACGAGAAAGATGCTCAGGCATCGGAGAATGAGAGACCGCAGCATGAGGTAGATCTCCCAGAGTTCCGAGTTGCCCGCTACCCAGTAACCGTCGCGCAGTACCGGGAGTACCTACGTGCGAGAGGATTGGGCGACGAGACCGAAAGTCTTGATGGCGACGCCAATGCGCCGGCAGTGGGAGTAAATTGGTACCAGGCCATAGCATTTTGTGATTGGCTGACCCTCCGATGGCATCAGAGCGGACGGTTGGAAAGCGGCTGGAGGGTAGGCCTTCCGTCGGAGGCAGAGTGGGAAAAAGCAGCTCGTGGCCATGACGCCAGGCTCTATCCTTGGGGTACCGAGGTCGAGACCGAGCGAGCGAACTTCGTGGCGACTGGGATCGGCAGCGCTAGCACGGTAGGATGTTTTCCTGATGGAGCTAGCCCCTTCGCATGCGAAGAAATGTCCGGTAACGTCTGGGAGTGGACGCGAAGCCTCTGGGGGCGCAGCTGGCAGGTGCCCGATTTCGCTTACCCCTATGACCTGAAGGACGGGCGGGAAGATCTCAATGCTCCTGGCGAAGTCCTGCGCATCTTGCGTGGCGGCTCCTACATCAATGAAAGCCGAGACATCCGCTGCTCGTCACGAACCGGCTTGCCGTCCGAATCCCGAAATGACGGAGTCGGCTTCCGGGTTGTCTTGATCCCGGCCGAGAGCGCATACTCTTCGTCGTGGAAGACTTCCGGAGATGTTTGACACATGGACTATAAGGCCCTCGCCGACACCCTGACCCAAATCCTGACCCCGGCTCTTCCTCGCCTGATTGCCAACAGCATTGAGGTGTCTTCCGGGACGACGTCCGACATGGATCGGGCCAAGGCTGTTTGGTCCAGGCTCAGCAACAGCGTGGAAGGATATCCAGCGACGGCCGAGGCAGTTCGAGACGTGGCCAAAGACCCAGAGGATCTGGATGCCCAAGCCGTTCTCCGCGTCCAACTGCGAAAGCTCTTGGAGCGAGACAAGGTCGTGGCAAGGGAAATGGCTCGCCTCGTCGATTCCCACGGCGCAGGGGGAAGGTACGAATTTGGAGCCACCGCACAAGCAGGGCCAGGAGGAAGAGCTGTAGCGGCCGGCGCAGGGGGAATCGCGATCGGCGGCGACTTTGGGGGATCGGTCTACTTCGGCCCCTTCCACGCCAGGGATCGTGATTGAAGAGAACTTCCCCTGGATTGACCCCGCCGCCCGAGCCCCCAGCTCCGGCGCTGATTCCGACCCGCTACCGCCAGCCGATCTCCCGCGATCTTTCGCATCCGATCGGAGCGGAGCAGTTGAGCGCCGAACTCGCGGGCGTGCCGAAGTTCGATGCGCTCAGCGTCTCTTTCTCCGGCGTGCCCACTCTCTGGAACGATACGCGGCCCGCGACGCCTGAGCAGGTCGAGAAAGCTCCGCAGCCGATCCTCTCCGCCTGGTTCACCCACCGCCGTCCCGGCGTCTCGGGCAATGCGAGTCAGAGCGGGGATTTTGGAGAACGCTGGGGCCTCACCGTCTACCCCGTCCCAAGCGGGCTCAAGGCAACCGTCCGCGCCGCCCTCGAAACCTCCGGTTTGGACGTCGTGCGCGAGTGGCTCTCCTCTCCGCGGAGCGAGCCATGGCGGGAAGCGCTCCGGCACGAGCTCGAGGTGCTCTATGATTTCGAGACCCGCCTGATGAATTGGCGGGAGACGCCGTAGGGAGATCGATGATGCAAAGACCGATACCTACCGTCCGGGTACCGAAGGATCAGCGCTGGTTCTATCACCCGGAAATGCAGGCGCGAGTGGCTCAAGCGGAAAAGGACTTCGCGGAAGGCCGCTCGACCCGAACCGAGACTCCGGACGAGGCCCAAGCCTTTCTCGACAGCCTGAAGCGGCGCAACGGCTGAACACGTCGGCGCGGTCGGTTTGGAAGCGGGGGCCGACCCGTTTCACCTCACTGCTTGCGTTCGAGCCAGTAATCACGGAAGGCGCGGAGCCGAGGCAGAACCTCGCGATCTTTCAAGCGGTTCGCGGCCACCTTGCTCGCGATGATGTCGTCCGGGTGGCAGACGGGAAACCCTTCCACCTCGACCCGTCGCGACCAGGCGCGGTTGAAATCTTCGATGCCGTCAGGCGCGAAGATGAGATCCAGGTCAAAAGGGCCATTCTTGAGCTGGATGAAATCCTTGCCCCGGCGGATCTCGGCCTCTTTTTCGTCCGTCAGCTCGAAACCCAACTGGCGGAGCGCGGCGGCGGCGGCGAGTCCGTTTGCTTCGCTTTTCTCAAGAAACAGGTCCGCGTCCTGCGTCGTGTCCGGATAGCCGAGAAGGATCGCCCCCGACTTACCCAAAAAGAGATATCGAACACCGTGAGCGGCAAAGGCGTCCCGGATTTCCTCGGCCTGGGTGTACTCAAACCGCCGGGCCATAGCCGAGCCACGCAGGTAGGTTTTCGGTGCACCAGGCACGGTACTCGGCCATCGTCTCGAAGGAGCGATACGGCTCGTCGTCGAGCACCGGCTTATAGGTGTGGATGAAAGCGTAACGCAGCCGTGTTGCGAGCGGTCTTCGAGCCGCCGCCTCGAATTCGGCGAGCCATTCCGCTTTGGTTTCGGCGGAGGGTTCGGTCGGAATTGCGAGACTCATTGGGCGAGTTTAAGCCTTGGTGCTGCTTTTTGGGACTCGCGACCTTGACGTCGACGCTTTCTGTAGCTACATTCAGCTGATGGCGATCCGGGACGAAGGGAAGCGGCAAGCCAAACCCGGCATGAAGCTCGCGCCTATTTCCCAGCCCTTTCCAGTCAGCCCTGAAGAGGTCGAGGCCGCGATTGAGGCGGCGCCGGGGCAAACTGCCGATCCGGAAGGTGACTATGACCCGAACGACGGCACCGCCGTCGATACCTACTGGAAGAGTGGGACCGTTCGTCGTCTCGGCCAGCGGGGCCAAGGGAAGCGTCCTCGGAAGGTTCTGCTCTCCGTCCGCTACAGCCCGGAGGTCGTGGACTACTTCAAATCCACTGGTGAGGGCTGGCAGTCGCGGATGGACGAGGCGTTACGCGAGTGGATCGCCTCCCGACGGACGGCCTGACGGGAGGGTCATAGCGAGATCTGCGTCGGTCGCTCCTTACGTCCTCTGTCGTCATGACTCGGTCCGCCAGGAATCGATCCGGCGCGTCCGTCACTACCTTGGGGAGTTCTGGCCTCCCGAGAAGGAAACGGTCCAATGGACGTTCGCTCGCGATCGCGTCCTAAGTGTAATGTGTAGCACCTGGCCTCATATCCAGGTATTTACAGTTGAGATCGGTGGGAGGCAATATGAGCCGTGGTCCAATCGTACTAGCCCATGGAGTTCTAGGGTTTGGCAGCATCGGGATTGTACCCTCGTTTTTGACCTACTTCAAAGGCGTTGCCGACCACCTACGCGGGCAGGGTCATACAGTTTTCGAGCCACAGGTAAGTCCAATTGGAAGCGTGGAGCAACGCGGGAAAAAGCTGGCGTCATACGTTTTGGAGCAGGTGCCTGGGAAGGAACGCATCCACATTATCGCTCATAGCATGGGCGGTCTTGACGCACGATTTGCAATTACCAACGTTCGCGGCGTCGCAGAGCGCGTAGCTACGCTTGTTACTATCGGCACCCCTCACCGCGGCTCGCCTGTAGCCGATGCGATAAAAAATCGAACCGATCCACTATCGTCCCACGTACCACCGATTATCAAAATGTCGCTTGAGCACAATGTGGGTGCACTCGACGATCTTACAACCGACGTTGGAATACACTTCGACCAAAGCACTCCGGATCATTCAGATGTCCGCTACGTCGAGGTCGCGGGTGATGCGTCGAAAGGAAGCGACGAGCTTTTGTTTTTTCACTTTGCAGCAGAGATCGGCAGAATCAAGGGGGAAGTGAACGACGGAGTGGTCACCAGGAGCTCGGCGTTGCGCCCAAACCATGAACATCTCGAGGATTGGCCTGTTGACCATGCCGGCGAAGTCGGCTGGCATAAGCTATTAGCGTCAAAATCCTTCAAATCCAAGCATCTGCAGCGATATGAGGATATCGTCAACAGACTTCGGGATGATTGAAGAGGATCGCTTCCTCAGGCGGTATCGGTTTCGAGACGATAGCGATATTCGGCGACGGACGCCCAGTCTTCGATTTCGAAGCTCAGCGACCAGGCCTTGTTGGCGCGGTCGGTCTTGAGGCGCACCGGGGCGTTCGACGCACGGCGGTGCGCCCAACGCTATATCTGGGGATCTTCTCCCACGGCCTGGATCTCCTCCTCGACCACCACGTTCTCGAACCGCCGCACCTCGCTCACCTCCCCATCCGTGAAAACCAGCTGTAGACACACATACGCTGTCTCCTTCGGCACCCAGAGGATCGCGTTGTCCGGGATCGGCGGCGACTTGGTGATGTCGTTCCAGGGCGGGAATTCGAACTTCTTGCCGACGCTGCAGTCGTCCACCGAGTAGCGAATCTCGCGCAAGGAATCTCGGTCATCGAAAACGGCGAAGTAGAAGGGGCTCCTGTCGTTGGCTTCTTCGAACATGCCCCACTTCCGCTCGGGATCGCCGAGATCGGCTTTCGCCGCGACGAGGATCTCTTCGTCGGGATCGAACCAGAGGGTGTAGGGGCCGGAGACGGTGCCGTCCGTACCCACGAGTTGAACTTCGATCTTCTGACGTCCGAGGGTCACCCGCAGCGGATCGGGGGTGAATTCCGGATTTGGCAACCTGCGGCCGAGCCGCGGATTGATCCAGGGAAGGTCGCCGGTCGAGTGCCAGGCGGTATCGGTTTCGAGGCGATAGCGAAACTCGGCGACGGACTTCCCCTCTTCGACCTCGAAGAGGAGCGACCAACCGCTGTTGGAGCGCGAGGATTCGAGCTTGACCGGCAAGGTCGATCCAGCACCCGGCTCGGGGGGAGTCATCGACAGCGGCCCTTTCGGCGGGACCGGCCGGACAGGGCGCCGCCGGGTCACCCCCGGATTTTTCTTGAAGAAGATCCGGGGCGGACTGACCTCGCCGTCCATGTAGACCAGCTGCATGCAGAGATAGGTGAAGCGGGGAGGGATCGGGCCGTAGGCGGCCTCCGGCGTGCGATCCAGCTGGCAGCCGTCGAGGGAATAGCGGATCGAGCGGAGCACGTCCCGGTAGTCCCAAACCGTATTGAAGTACGCGGAGAGTGTGTCCTCGGTCGTGCCGTAGAAGCTTACCCAGTCGTTCGTCCCCACATGGTCAAGGAAATAATGGGCCTGCCGGATGCGCTCTTTCTGGGGGTCGAACGACAGCCGGAAGCGCCCCGTCCCTTCCCCGTCGGAGTCGATCACCTCCACCTCGAACACCTGTTCGCCGGTGCCGATCGTTCCGACGTCGAGCGGCCCGACCGTCTCCGTGACCTCCGGAATCGAATGCCACTCCTCGGCGCCGAGCCGGCGATAGCGAATCGAGGCACCGTCGAGGACCTTCGCGAGCAGGAAATGGACCACCCACCCTTGATCTTGCAGCTGGGCGAGAAGCGCAACGCCCTCCCGCGCAAGGGGGAGTGCCTCCGGCGGCTCCTCGGCGAAGGCGAAGGCGAAAGGAGTCAGGCCGAGAAGTAAAACGATCGAGCGGAGAAACAGGGAACGCATTCGTGACCTCCGGTAGGGGCCGCCAAGACTACCCCTCTCTTGGACCCGCGCGGGGGCACAGGCGAAACCGCAGAATCGTGCAACCTTCGCGAGGATGCTCCGTACATCGCTGTCATTCAGGCGCCGAGTCCGGCGCCTCACCCACAAACCATGACTCACCGCGAGGGCCTTCAACGCCCTCCCTGCGAGCGTTCTACCCTTCAGGAGTCCGTTTCCATGAGTACCCTCAAGCTCCGTTCGCTTTTCGTTCTTGCCCTCCTGGGCGCCGCGATCGCGGCCCCTGCTGCCGCGACGACCTCCCACCCGCACGATTCGTTTTCCGTCACCAACGTCCGGGTTTTCGACGGCGTCCATTCGATTCCGCACGCCACGGTCGTAGTGCGAAACGGCGAAATCGTCGCGGTCGGCCAACACGTCCAGGCGCCGCACAACCTGCCGGAAATCGACGGCACAGGCTCGACCCTTCTGCCCGGCTTGATCGACTCCCACGGCCACTCCCGCGACCGGAGCGAGCTGGAGCGCTCGGCGCAGTTCGGCGTCACAACCTTGATGGACATGTGGTCGCTGCCGCAGTACGTCCACCGGATGAAGCGCGAGCAGGAGCGGGGCGGCGCTACGGACCGGGCCGACATGTTCAGCGCGATCAGCCCGGCGACACTGCCCGAGGGCTACCCCTACAACTTCACTCCCGACGAGATCGAGGAGCCGACGCTGTCGAGCGCCGCCGAGGCGGAGGACTTCGTCGATGACCGCTTCGATGAGGGCTCGGACTACCTGAAGCTGATGATCGAGGACATGTCGGTGACCTCGCCGTTCACCATTCCGACGCTCGACGCCGAGACGGTGCGCGCTCTCACCCGGGCGACCCACCGGCACCACCGGCTCGCCGTGGCCCACGTGACGAAGGGGGCGCTCGCCCAGCTCGCGGTCGACAATGGAATCGACGGTCTGGTTCACGTGTTCGTCGACGAGCCGATCAGCTCCGCCCTGGTGGCGAAGATCAAGCGGAAGGGGATCTTCGTCGTTCCGACCCTCTCGGTCGAGGAATCGTTCGTCGATGGCAGCGGTGGGGCCGAAGTGGTTGCCGATCCGGACCTCGGGCCGTATCTCACGGCGGACGAGATCGCCTATCTGCTTTCTTCGCCGGGCCTGTTGACCCCGGAGAACCTGGCGATCGCCAAGTCGAACGTGACCGCCCTGCGCGCGGCGGAAGTGCCGCTTCTTTCGGGCACCGACTCGCCGATCTACGGCGCGGCCCTCCATCGCGATCTGGAGCTGCTCACCCTCGCCGGCCTCTCGCCGCGCGAAGCGTTGATCGCGGGCACCTCGGCGGCGGCCGACGCGTTTGGTCTTCCCGACCGGGGCCGCATCGCCCCGGGCCTGCGGGCCGACCTGCTCCTGGTCGACGGCAATCCGCTCCAGGACATCAAGGCCACCCGCCGCATTCAACACATCTGGAAGACCGGCGTCGAGGTCGAGCGCCCGCTGCCGTCGCTGTTCGGCGCGGCGAACCGCTCGGCCGCGTCGAGCTTAAGCCCGGTGTGCGGGCACGGCCACTGAGATCATCTGAGGCGGATCGTTCTCGGCCCTTCCCCACGCAAGCTCGGGGAAGGGCCGGCACTTCCCGGGATCACCAATACTCGGTTGTGCACTGGCACTGCCAGGACTCGGACCCGGCGCCCGGGCAGGTCTGGAAGCCGGGCGGAATGCATCGAGCCCAGCCGACCTCTCCGCCCACCCAGCACGGCAGATCGATCGGCTGGCCGGCGCACGGGCTGCTGCTACATGCACCGCAGAATTCGGTGAGGTTGATCGACTTCGGTCCGAAGAGGTCGAGAGCCGCCGACGGCTGGGTGCCGGCATCCGCTCCTTGGCCACATCCCGGCTGGCTCGATAGAGCAGGCTGCGAGAGCACCGCCGGCAGATTAGGCGTCGCCCCGTCGGCCGCCCGGCTCACTCCGCCGACCAGCCACAGCATCGAGACCGCGAGCAGAAAAATCCGCGTCTTCATTCCGACCTCCTCGCCCGGAAGGGCTGAAAGGAGCCGAGGGGATTCGACTCTCCTTTGTCTACTTAAAGCAGGTGAAGGAGGAGAGTTTTTTGTGACAACCACGACGGCACGGTGCTCTGGTCTCCAGGAGGCGCGGTGGAGCGAGAGCGACGACGACGTGCTCGATTTCTTCAGAGGTTCGCCGGAATCGGGCTAAACTCCGTGCCGAGATGACGGATCAGCCTGACGAATTCGACCGCGGCGTGGACGACGTGCGCGAAGCGATCATCGCGGTGATCTCGCTCAGCCAGCGGACGCGCCAGCAGCTGGAGCGGGAGATGGGCCTGGCGGCCGGCTACTTGAGCAAGCTGCTGCACGGCGGAGTGGAGCTTAAAGTTCGGCACGTCATGATGCTATCGGCGGTGCTCGATTTTCCGGCCTCGGAGCTGTTTCGCCTGGCCGAGCAGCGGCGCACCGACCCGGGAGCCCGGGTGACGATCGAGCAGGTGGAGGAAGTGCGACGACGTCTCCGGCGGGAGCCTCGGTCGCCGGACGCCCCGATCGACGACCAGGTACGCGAGTCGCTGATCCGCCTGTTGCAGGAGCTGGCTCTGCCCCCGCGAAGCTAGCTTCACCTGAAACCGACAAGTGGCTGTTGTGTAGGGGGGCAGCTTGCCTGCCCTCGGGCGGAGGCAAGCTCCGCCCCTACATGACCCGGTGGGAGAGGAGTTTGCTAAAGGAGGCCGGATCAGCCCGCCGCCGACTCGGGGTAGACGAACGCGAGATACGGATCGCGCTCGGCCCTTTCGAGGAAGCGCTTGACGTAACGGATCTTGCCCACCGTCGCAATGTTCAATTCGCAGGCGACATAGACGTAGCGGATCGCCCGTTCGGCCTCGGCGGAGACGCCGAGCCGGGCGAAAATCTCGGTGATCTCCTGGGCGAGGTCCATCACGTTGCGGGTGCGGCCCTGTTCGAGCCAGAGCCCCGCGAGATCGAGACCGACAAGGCTGCTGTTGAAACCCTGCCCATGGTGGTGGAACGCCTCGCGGGCGGCTTCCAGGGCGCCCTCGGCAAGGGCGTGCTTCCCGAGGGCCGCATAGATCCGCCCTTCGAGCCAGCGCAGCTTCGCGAGGTTGAGCGGCGATTCGGCGAGCGCCTCGCCGAGGCCGCTTCCAAGCAGCTCGTGGGCCGCCCGCAACGGCTCGTCGCATTCGACGAGCGCCGCGATGTAGCTCTGGCGGGCGGAGAGGAATAACTCCGGATCACGCCCTTGGTCGAGATCCCGGAGCCCGCGCGCGAGCAGCTCCCGCGCCGATCGGGGATCGTCGTCGTAAAGTGAATAGATTCCTCTCTTGACGACGGCACGCGCCGCGAGATGGCGGTCACCGCTCTCCCGCCGGATCCGCTCGACCTGCAGCAGCAGGTCGCACGCCTCGCGAAACAGGCGGCGACCGTTTAGATAGCTCGCGCGCAGCTCCAGGAGCCGCGCTTCGAGCGCGCGATCCCCCGTGCCCCGCTCGAAATGCAGGCGCGCCTGGTCGAAGGCTCTTTCCGCGCCGGTGAAGTCGTCGTTCACTCGGCAGGCGTTCGCCAGCTCGGCAGAGGCCCGGGCGAGCAGGTCCGCCGCCTCGCGAGTCGCCTCGCTCTCGTTGAAGGCGCGCGCCGCGAGCTGGGCGAAGGTGGCGAAACGCCACATTTCGTGGGGATTCTTGTAGCGGGCGGCGAAGCTCTTGGCGAGCAACGCTTCGACCAGCGGCGGACCGGAGAGTCCCTGCGGCAGCTCACTCTGCGGCAGGCCGAACGGAAACCGGCGGCGCGCATAGGGTAGGACGCGATCGAACGCCCGGTCGATCGCCGCCTCGTACGCCCTGTCGAGATCGGGATCGAGAACCTGGTCCGAAAACTCTGAAGCATCCGGAGGCTCGGGGTGCAAGAGCGCGCGTAGCGAAGGCTCCGCGCGCTCCCGGCAGACCGGGCAGCCGACCACCAGATGATGAACCAGGTTCCGCCAGTCGCGTCCGTCGAACGGGCCGAGGCTCAGCCGGCGGACCTGCTCGTCGCTCACATGGTCGTCCACGCCGATTTCCTCCGGATGCAACCGAATCGTTCGCGCAAATGCCTCCGGATTCTCTCACAGGCAACATCACCGTGCGAGGGCTCGAACGAGAAACCACCGGTCAACGGGCGCAGCCCGCCCCGGCTTTGCCGTCCGGGTCGATGCAACTGCCATTCTCGGCCTGAACTGAGGAAGCAGCGCAACCCGGCCGTCCGTTCGGATCGATGCAGACGCCGTTTTCAGCCCAGATGAAAGCCGAGCAGCCTGCACGCGTTTTGCCATCCGGGTCGATGCAAACGCCGTTTTCGGCCCAGATTCCGCGAGGGGTGCGCCCCTCAGACCGACCGGCCGGCGCGGCATTCGCGGTAGGAGACCAGAGACGGTCGAGCCAGCCCCAGGCGCGGGCGAACAGGTCGGAGGCGAAATCTCCGGGCGCGGCGGGCGCGGGGAGGGCGACGGCCGCGAAAAGAAGGAAGAGGGTGATCGGTAGGGTCGTTCGACGCGACATGGTGGATCTCCAACGCCCGCGGAGTCGGCCGCCGGCCGGGAATGGTCGCGGGACCCGCGAAGGCAACGCCCTAGTTTGGATGAGACTTGCTCGATTCGGAGAGCCGGCTTTCGACCTTGCGCAAGTCGGTTCGACCGCATTCGCGCCTCTTGGCGGCTCCCGCCAGGAAAGTAGTCGCCCGTTTCCGAAACTTCAAGGGATGCTCAAAGAGTCGCAAAGATCCGCGGGAGCCGGCTATCGCAAAGCGGAGAGTCCTTATCGATTTGTGCAAGATTGAGAAATAACCTTGACGATCAGCAGATTCTCTGAAGAATCTGGCGATCGATGGACGACAAAAAGAAATCCGGCGCCGCAACTTTGCGCCCTCTCCCCTTCGCCGTCCGAGTCGGTTCCCGCTTGGCGCTACGGCGGCGCGACCACCGATGGACCCAAGTGACGCTGGCCGGCCGCACGGGCATGAGCTCCATGCGCCTTTCGCGGATCGAGAACGGCCACGTGCCACCGACCCTCCAGGAGGCGGTGCGTCTGGCCGAGGCCTTCGGCACGACCCTCGACGACCTGGTGGTCGGCGAGTCTTCCGGGCGGGAGACCTCCTTCTCCCCCCACCTGCAACCGATCGAGCAGCTCGCGACCGAGGAAGAGTTTCGGGTGTTTTCCGGCCTGCTCGA
This sequence comes from Thermoanaerobaculia bacterium, assembly GCA_035995205.1. Lineage (GTDB taxonomy): Bacteria > Acidobacteriota > Thermoanaerobaculia > Multivoradales > UBA5704 > DASYKS01. The sequence goes on along the minus strand of DASYKS010000091.1, from coordinate 226,185 downwards.
AGCGCTCGCCGTCGGGCTGCGGATCCGCCGGGAGGAAACGCGTTGAGCCACCCGTCCGCCGAACGCCTGCTCTCTTTTCTCCGCGGTCTCACGCTCAAGGAGACCGCGCTGGTGAGCCACCTACTGCACTGCGTCCGGTGCTCCAGCCGGGCGGCCGGCGTGCTCGGCCTCGCGCCGGAGCCGCGCGCCGATCGGGCTGAAGAGGCCGCCCCGGCCGACCGCGAACGCTATAGCGGGCTGTTCGCCCGGCTCGAAGGCACAGTTTCCGGCGCACGCGAGGCTCTCGCGCGCGATCGAGCGGCGGCCGACGCGCTGCTCAAAGACCTCCTTCGCACGCGGGGAAAGCAGGCGCGCCTGGAACGCCTGCACGCGGAGCCCCGCTTCCAATCACCGGCGCTCGCCGAATCGCTGCTCGCCGAACCGGCCCACGACCCGGAGCAGCGCCGCGACCTCGCCCAGCTGGCGATCGCGATCCTAGATCTCGAACCGTTGGACGCCGCAGCGCGGCGCGCCTCGCTACGGGCCGCGGCGCACATCGCGCTCGGCGACGCCCTCCGGGCGCTGGGCGATCTTTCCGGCGCCGAAGCCGTGCTCCTGTTCGCGCCAGAATCGATCGAACAGACCGGAGACGTCCTCGATGCCGCGGACTTCTGCCGAACGCTTGGAACCCTGCGCCGGGACCAGCAGCGCCGGGACGAGGCGATCGCGCTCCTCTCCCGGGCGGCCGACCTCTACGAAGAGATCGGCCAGTCGGAAGCCGAGGCGACGACGCGCGTCGAGCTGGGCGAGCTGTGCCTCCAAACGGGAGAGTCGGGCCGGGCGCTCGACGCTTTCCTCGCCGCCCTGCGCCTCGGGCCGCCGGATCTAGCGGCCGGTCTCGCCGGGCGCGCCGCCAAGGGGGCGGCCGATTCGTCTCGACGGCGAAAGCAGGGTCAAAATCCGGGATCGGGAACCTTGAGCCCCAGAAGGCGCTCGAAGGACTCGTAGGCCGGATCGGCATGGCCATTTCACCAGGCCCAAACCACGCGGGGCTTCATGCGAAGCCACACAGAAATTTCCGTGAAGCCACGCAGTTTGGGCCACCAAGCCACGCAAAACGGGGGAAGCACCGCAAAACACCCCGAAACCACGGACAGAGCGCGCGAAGCCACCGAGAAATTCGCTGAAGCCACAGAGAAAACCCCTGAAGCCACACAAACGGTCGCCCGAGCCACGCAGCGGGTCACCGAAGCCACGCGAAAGCTGCTCAACTCACCCAGCGGATGGCCGAAACCACCGAGTCCAAGGGTGAAGTCACCGAGAAATTCAATGAATTGGACCGATCAGTCGGTCGAGCCACCGAAGAATTGGGCACTTTGCGTGACTTCAGCGATTTTCTGGGGGACTTCAGGGGTTTTCTGTGTGGCTTCAGCGAATTTCTCCGTGGTTTCACCGAATTTCTCGGTGGCTTCGGCGATCTTCTCGGTCGCTTCAGCGAATTTCGGGGCGGCTTAAAGCCGAGGTTCCTTGGCGTCGATCAACTCGGGGCCGAACCCGCAGGCGCTCTCTCAAAACTTGACGCTACTAGGCCGGGGCATCATGATGTTTTCATGAGGACCACGCTGACGCTAGACGACGATCTCGCCCAAGAACTTCACGAAGCTTCCCGAAAGAGCGGCGAGAGTTTCAAGGCGGTGGTCAATACCGCGTTGCGCCGGGGATTGAGGGTCGCGGACAAGCCGGCCCCGCCCCTTCCGCGTTTTGAAGTCAAGGCCAGTGATTGCGGCTTCCAGCCGGGAATTGATGTCTTCCGGCTCAACCAGCTCAATGACGACCTGGAGATCGAAGATTTTCGCCGCGAACTGGCGGAAGCAACAAGCAAGCGATGATCCTTCCGGATCTCAACCTGCTCATCTTCGCCTACAACACTCAAGCACCTGGGCACCTGAAAGCCAAGGAGTGGTGGGAAGCGTGCCTTTCGGAACCTCGTCCGGTAGCGCTGCCATGGGTTGTACTCCTCGGCTTCTTACGGTTGATGACGAACCGCAAGGTGGTCCTTGTGCCCCTGACTCCAGACGAGGCTCTTGGGCACATCCGCTCTTGGCTCGAGAGGCCGCAGGCTTCAATTCTTCATCCCGGCTCTCGCCACCTTGGCATCCTCGAAGGCTTGTTACGCCATACGGGTACAGCAGGGAATCTAACGACCGACGCCCATCTGGCAGCCCTTGCGATCGAGAATGGAGCCGAGCTGTGCTCGAACGACTCCGACTTCTCGAAGTTTCCCGGCCTGCGGTGGACCGATCCGATGGCTTGATTCGCGGGGGTTTGATTTCGGCCCGGATCTTCGGAATCGCTCACCGTTCACTCCGGATCGAGATGTCCCCGATCCGAGTCCCCCATCTCGACTTTCCCGTCGGGAAAATACTCGCGCCAGCGGTGCGTGACGGTTGCGGCGGTTTCCGGATCGGCGAACAGCTCTTTGGGGAACCAAGGCTTGGTGCGGGCGTCAATCACGATTGGCGCTTTGTACGACAGGTGATGCCGTACGACGTCCGTCGCCGCAGCGTGGATGTCCGCGGCAGGCTCGAAACGGGTGAACGTCGTCCAGAGGAAGTTCATCGCGCTCGCCGCGGCCCGTTTCGGCTCGTCCGAGAGGACCACGAGCGGCCAGTCGGTAAACGCCGGATGCGTGGCAAAACGAGTGGCGGCTCCTCGCTCAGCTTGGAACGACGGACCACCAATCACCAGACATCCGGGGCAGAAGACGTGGACCTCGGTGCAACCGATCGGCAGCTCCGGCGCCTGGAATTCGCGCGACAGATCACGCACCGGGTCCCCGAGCCCTAGCCAAACGCCTTTGGAGCCTTCGTTCACTTTCGGCCCGGAGTAGTCGAGCGTGTCCATCGACAGGTTCGAGAAGACGTAGAGGTCGGTCTCGGGCCGGGTTCGTTCGAGCAGGTGGACGAGCGTGGCACGGAAATCTTTGAGGTCTACGGCCTGATCGGTGACCAGTAGGAACTTGGTCAGCGACAGCTGGCCCTCGCCCAAAATGCGAAACGCGCTCGCCATCGCCTCGCGCCGATAGCGCTCACGGACCACCGTTCCGGCGAGCGAGTGGTAGCCGGTTTCGCCGTACGACCAGAGGTCGAGCACGCCGGGCATGACCAGAGGGAAAAGCGGCGAGAGCAGCTCCTGGAGCAGATCGCCGAGGAAAAAATCCTCCTGTCGCGGCTTGCCGACCACGGTCGCGGGATAGATCGCATCTTTCCGTCGGGCAATCTTCTCGACCTCGAACACCGGATAGTCGTGCTGGAGCGAGTAGTAACCGTAGTGGTCGCCGAACGGCCCCTCGGGACGGCGGACCCGCGGCGGCACCTTGCCGATCAGGGCGAATTCCGCATTCGCGACGAGAGGGTGCGGGCCGACCCCCTCGATCAGCCCGAGCCGTTGCCCGGCGAGCAAGGAGGCGAGCATCAGCTCGGGAACGTTTTCCGGCAGCGGCGCAATGGCGGACAAGATCAGCGCGGGCGGCCCGCCCAGGAAAACGGTGACCGGCAGCGCCTCGCCCCGCGCCTCCGCAACGGCGTAATGGAAGCCACCGCCTTTACCGATCTGCCAATGCATCCCGGCGGTCTTGGCGTCATACACCTGAAGTCGATACATCCCGAGGTTGTGACCGTGGCCGTCCGGATGCTCGGTGTAGACAAGCGGCAAAGTGACGAACGGACCGCCGTCCTCCGGCCAGGTGGTGAGCACGGGGAGGCGATCGAGCCGAACCTCTCCGGGGGACTTCGTGATCACCTCGGACACCGGCCCGGAACGTCCGCGCTTCAGGCCGACGCGGAGCGCCTCGAACGCAACGTCGCGCGCGCCCCAGAGCTTCGCCGGGGTCGGCGGCATGATTTCTTGAGCGAGCGAGACCAGCCGGCGGATCAGCTCGAAGGGGCGCTTGCCGAACGCGATTTCAGCTCGATTCGGCGTCCCGAACAGGTTCGTGACCAGCGGAAAGTCCGCCCCGCGAACCTGGGTGAACAAGAGCGCCGGTCCGCCCGCCGCAATCGCGCGGCGGTGGATCTCCGGAACCTCCAACCGGGCATCGACCGGCGCATCGACCACCGCGAGGTCGCCCTCGCGCCGCAGTCGATCGAGAAAGGCCCGCAAATCGGGGAGGGTAGGCTCGCGCATCGGTCGGGGGAGTGTATCCGGGGATAGAAGTTTGGAGTGCGGCGACGCGTCGCCGCTTTGACCGGATTCGTAATCTCACCACCATCGCCCAGAGCGCCGACGCGTCGGCGCACTCCAAAACGTTTGCTGACCGAGGGTTGAAGGCTCGGGACTAGCCCGGCTTGTCAGAACTGGATTTGACCGTCCTGGTTCTGGCGATCATACTCATGCCCATGAACATGACGAGGCGCCTTCAGATCCCAGTCAGCGAGCAGGAATCTTCCCGATTTCACGCCGCCGCTCGCCGCTCGCGCCTGCCGCTCGCCGAGTGGGCTCGACGTCAACTCCGTGAAAAGGCCGACGCGGCACTCGGGGAAGCAGCCTTTGGCCCCCGCGAGGCACTGGAACTCCTCAAAGGGCTCGATGCTCCGGTGGGCCCCGTGGACAAGATGATCGAGGAGTCGATCGCCGGGCGCTACTCGTGATCCTGATCGACACGAACGTTTTCATGTACGCGGCCGGCAAGGAGAGTCTCCAGCGGCTTGCCTGTCAGCGATTCCTCGAACGTCTCGTCGGCGACGAACCTCCTCCGGCCTGCACCGATGTCGAAGTGTTGCAGGAGATTCTGCATCGTTATCGCACAATGGGCCTTCCCGAAGTGGGCTTCAAGCTCTTCGATGCCGTGACCCATCTCGGGATTCCCGTACTTTCCGTGACCGATCGTTCCATGGCGGAAGCTCGACAACTGCTAGAAGATCATCCCGCCCTGTCAACTCGGGACTGCGTCCACCTCGGCGTGATGCGGGAGCACGGGATTGGCGAAGTGCTTTCGTACGACACCGGTTTTTCGGGGATTCCCTGGGTCAATCGAAGCGAAGCGTGACCCTTCGCCGGGGGTGGAAGTCTGGAGGGCGGCGACACGTCGCCGCTTTGACCGGTTTCGTCGCTTCATCGCCCCTGCCGAAAGCGCCGACGCGTCGGCACACTCCGAACTCGTCTTTCAGGCAACTTTCATTCTTTCCCCGCCGTAAAGCGGTGGACGGCGCGATATGGTCACCGCGCGACACTTCCCTTGATCGAACGGTAAAGCAACGAGCCCCCCGTCCGGGGAACGAGGACTTTGCGATGACCCAACCGCTTTCTCCCATCCCGCCCCCTTCTCGACGCCGCGTACGCGGCAGAATGCGCCGGGGGCTTTTGATCGCCGCCGGGGTTTTGGGCGTACTGCTTCTGCTGGTGATCGCGTTCAGCCTCTGGTTCTGGATTCAGATGACCGCGAGCCTGCCGCAGCTGGACGGACGGGCGAGCGTGCCGGGTCTTTCGGCCTCGGTCGAGATCGAGCGTGACGCGCTGGGAATGCCGACGATCCGCGCCGCGAATCGGGCCGACGCCGCGCGGGGGCTCGGCTTTCTTCATGGGCAGGACCGGTTCTTCCAAATGGACCTGATGCGCCGCCAGGGTGCCGGCGAGCTCGCTGAGTTGTTCGGACCGGCCGCGATCGATATCGACAAGCAACACCGCATCCATCGTTTTCGCAGCCGCGCCGAGAGCCGGCTCAAGAGCCTGCCCGAGGCGCAGCGCCAGATATTGGAGGCGTACACCCAGGGGGTGAACGCCGGCCTCGCGAGCCTCGGCGCGCGGCCGCCCGAGTATCTGGCGATCCGGTTGAATCCCGTTCCCTGGCGCCCGGAGGACTCGCTGCTTGCGGTCTTCTCGATGTTCTTCGCGCTGAACGACGAGAGCGGCAACCGCGATTCCAATCGCGGCCTGGTGCGCGATCTCCTGCCGCCGGAGCTGGTCGCCTACCTGACCGCGGCAGGCAACGAGTGGGACGCGCCGCTTCAAGGGGGGCCGATCCTGCCGCCGCCGATGCCCGGCCCCGAGGTGTTCGACCTCTCCCATCAGCCACCGGCCGCCGTCCCCGCCAAGGCCGCCGCGTTTGAGCCGGCGCCGAGGGAGTCGATCTCCTCCCTGTTCGCCGAACCGGCGCCCGCCGACCGGATCGCCGAAGGAAGCAACAACTGGGCGCTTTCCGGCGCTCATACCGCCGACGGCCGCGGGATGCTGGCCAACGACATGCACCTTGGAATCCAGGTGCCGAACACCTGGTATCGCGCCTCGATGATCTGGAACGACGCCGCGGGCCGAAACTGGCGGACCACGGGGGTCACGCTACCCGGCACGCCGATGGTCGCGGTCGGCTCGAACGGCCATGTCGCCTGGGGCTTCACCAACAGCTACGGCGACTGGACCGACCTGGTGGAGCTCGATTTCGATCCGAAAAATCCCAAGGTCTACGGCACCCCGGCCGGCCCGAAACCGTTCGAGCATTTCGAGGAGACGATCCGGGTCAAGGGGCGTCCGCCGGTTCAGATGACCGTCCTCGAAACGATTTGGGGGCCGGTGATCGACAACGATCACACTCAACGTCCCCGGGCGCTCGCCTGGACCGCCCATCACCCGGAAGCGATCAACATTCCGAGCCTGGAGCTGGAGACGGCGGGCAACGTCGCCGAGGCGATCCGCGCGGCGCACCGGGTGGGTATTCCGCCGCAGAACTTCACGGTCGTCGACGCCGAAGGGCACATCGGCTGGACGATCATCGGCGCGATCCCCCGGCGTTTCGGCTGGGACGGCGCGACCCCCGTTTCCTGGGGCGATGGCTCGCGCGGCTGGAACGGCTGGCTGTCCGACTCGGAAGTGCCCGCGATCATCGATCCGCCCGACGGCCGGCTGTGGACCGCGAACAACCGCACGACCGAAGGGGAATTCCTCGCCAAGCTGGGCAACGGCGGCCACGATCTCGGCGCCCGCGCCCGCCAGATCCGCGACGATCTGGCCAAGCTCGAACGGGCCACGCCGAAGGATTTCCTCGCCATCCAGCTCGACGATCGCGCGCTTTTCCTCGACCGCTGGCGCGGCGTCGAGCTCGCCGCGCTCACGCCGCAGGCGCTCGCCGGGAATCCCGAACGGGCGGAGATCCGGCGGCTGCTCGAAACCACATGGACCGGCAAGGCGTCGGTCGATTCCGTCGCCTATCTCGCGGTGCGGAACTTCCGCTCCGAGCTCATCGACCAGGTCTTTTCCTCGATCACCGCCCGGTGCAAGGCCGCCGACCCGCATTTCGACTTCGGACAGCTCGGCCAGCTCGAAGGCCCGATCTGGGAGATGGTGCAAAAGCGGCCGGCGCACCTGCTCGACCCGAAGTTCAAGAGCTGGGATGAGCAGCTTCTCGCCGCGATCGATCGCTTCCCCGAGAGCACGGCTCGGCTCGGTCCCAAGCTCGCCGACCGGACCTGGGGGCGGCGCAACACGTCGCGTTTCCAGCATCCGATCTCGCTCGCCATTCCCGCGCTCGGGCGCTACCTCGACGCCCCGCGCCACGGCTTGCCGGGCGACCAGAACATGCCCCGCGTGCAGAACGCGGGCTTCGGCGCCTCCGAGCGGATCTCAGTCTCGCCCGGCGCGGAGGAAAAAGGCATTTTCGAGACGCCGATCGGCCAGAGCGGACATCCCCTCTCGCCCTATTACATGAGCAGCCACGAAGCCTGGGAGAAAGGCGAGCCGACGCCGTTCCTGCCCGGCAAGGCAGTCCACCGGTTGACGCTTGGGCCGCCGAGCGGGCCGAAGTAGAGGACCGGGAATCTCGCAGCCCGTCGATTGAAATCGGTCGGCGACGGCCGTTGCCGCCGCCAGGGGCTTCGATCCGCTGGGGCCACCCTTAATTCCGGGTTCTCTCCAAGAGAGTGTCAAAATATGAGATGGGCTGCCCTTTGAGTTGGCTACAAGACTTGGCGGAGGCCTGATTAGCGGGAACGACACGAGCCACCCACCCGGATGGGAGGAGAACTCCACAAGCCTGGTCATCTGGGTGAACGTCTCCATGTTGACATCAAAGCCAAGACTCCTAAGATGCTGGTCAACCATGGATAAGCAATCGGATGGTAGAGCGAAGGCCAATACTGGAGAGTCTCCGTCTTGAATCCGACAGGATCAGGACAGACATATCGAACAAGCAAAGTACGATAAAGTGGTTTTGATCGCTCCTCAAACGAAAACCACTCCTCCCGAAGGTCCCCCGTCGGGGCTGAACACACGATATGAAAGTGCCAACTTTTCTTGGCTGTAGAACCTGCGCGCTCTGCGAAGCAAGTCCATTGCCGTAGCGATCTCAGTTCATGTAGCATCAATACCGCAAAGGCTCTTGCTCCACCCAAACGCTCTCTTCGCTCGGATCCGATTTGGATCAAATCGCCACCGACCCGGAATCGATGAGCGGAGTCATGATCCTCGAGGCGTTCAACTCTGTATAGGGAAGAGGCCTGACTGCCCAAGACGAATTCTACGGCCTGAAAGTACAGTGCAGGCAGCGAAAACAGAAGCAGTGCGCCACCGACCGCTGTTATCGCGCGTCGCATCTTAATCTTACTTAGGCTCGACAGAAGAATTGCAGACCCCGTTTGATCTGCAGAGGGATGTGACATTCTGATCTCCTACGCCAGGCATCAGTGAGAACGGCCCATTTCCTGCTGCTCTCGGATCAAACATGAACACCGTTGATGTTTTGCCGCTCTCGTTGGTGACGGTCAGGCTCGCAGAAGGAAAACCGTCGATAGTACCCGTCACCGTGAACGCACGTGGGCATCGGTTTCTCCATTTTTTCAAAATGAGCCGAGCGAGCGCATGGTCCACGATCTGTCCCAGACCCGGATGAACAGAATTCCGTTGAGACCCTCCCAGGCATCGAACCTGCTAGCCTGTTTCGCCATGCGCCCTCGCCGGCTTGCTGCAAGCCGCGGTTTCCGCGGTCTCGTCCTCCTCGCCTGTCTGGTTTTGAGTCCGGCCGTGTCTTCGGCCAAGGACACCTCCTCCCTCGCGCTCCAGTTCCGCCAGTTCCTCGAAGACGTCGAGTTGCTGATCACCCGGGACGAGCGCAAGGCGTTCATGGCGCTCGACAAGGACTACCAGCGCGAGGCGTTCGTCCGCGAGTTCTGGAAGGCGCGCGATCCGTACCCGGAGACGTTGCGCAACGAATTCGAGATCGAGTGGCGCCGGCGCCTGGACGAGCGGAAGGTCCGCTACCCCCACCAGCTCGACGACCGGGGCCGGATCTACCAGCTGCACGGAGAGCCCCGGTCGACCTTCGAGACCAGCTGCGGCCTGTACCTGCTGCCGCTTCAGATCTGGTACATGGCCGTGGGCAAGAACGGCATCGGCACATTCACTTTCATCTTTGTGCAGCCGGCATCCTCCGGTCCGTTCCGGCTCTGGCGACCGAGCCAAGGGTTCGGCGCGCTGCTGCCCGGGTTTTCCGAGCAGGACGACCTCGCCAATGAGGAACGCTTTCGCGCGCAGATGGACCGCGCCTGCACCACCGACGCGCCGATCATCCACAGGGCGCTTACCGACGTCGAGTTCGAGGACCGCGGGGGAGAGCTGGAGATCGCGCAGTCCCTGCCGGAAAAGCGGGGCGACAACGAGTGGCTGGCGAGCTTCCGCATCGTTTCGACCGAAGTAGGCGAGGGGGACGCCCATCTGAACGCCCGCCTGGAGCGCATCGAGCTGGCTCCCGGCCGCAACCAGCACGTCCGGGTTCGCGCGCTGCTCGCCATCCCTTCGGCCGACGCCACGGCGACCGAGATCGCGGGCTCGCCGAGCTACGAGTTCCTGGTCACCGGCGAGCTGATCAAAGAAAGCGAGCTGTTCGACTCGTTCCGCGTGCGTTTCGATCTGCCGGTCAAAGAGGGCGCGCCGCCCGCCGATCTGCCGCTCACGGTCGAGCGCGAGCTTCGCCCCGGCCAATACCGATTGGTGCTCAAACTCGAAGAGCTGGCGAGCAAGAAAGCGATTCGCTTCGAGCGGGACATTACCGTCGAGGCTAGCTCCGGCGAGGCCGCGACGGCCGAGCGAAGCCCCGGCGCGGAGAGCACGGCGGCCGAAGCGCTTCTTCCGAAGGTGCCATCCGTGCCGATCCGGCTCTTGCGGCCGGCCGGCGATCTGCAATCCGGCACGGTGAGGATCGACACCGAGATCGGCGATCCGCGGATCACGAAGGTCACCTTCCAGCTCGAAGACAAACCGATCTTGACCAAGGGCAAGCCGCCCTACAGCGTCGAGCTGAACCTCGGCACGCTGCCGGCCAGCCGGACGGTGCGCGCGCTCGCTTACGACGCGACGGGAACCCTGATCGGAAGCGACGAGCTGGCGCTCAACCCCGGCGGCCAGCGCTTCGCGGTGCGCCTGCTCGAACCCCGCCCGGGCCTCGACGCGGGGGGCCGGCGGAGCGCCGAAGCGGAGATCAAGGTGCCGGACGGCGAGGCGATCGACCGGCTGGAGCTGTTCGTCGACGAGCAACGCGTGGCGACCCTCTACCAGCCCCCCTGGCTGCAACCGATCGACCTGCCCGCGGGCGGCGCGATCGTCTCGGTGCGCGCGCTCGCCTATCTCACCGACGGCCGCTCGGCGGAGGATCTGGTGGTGCTGAACGCGCCGGGCGAGATCGGCCACGTCGAGGTGCGCCTGGTCGAGCTGCCGGTGGAGGTCCACGATGCCACGGGCCATGCGGTTGCGGGTCTTACCGCAAGTGATTTTTCAGTCACCGAGGACGGCGCGGCGCAAGAGCTGTTGCGCTGCGACCGGGTGGAAAATTTGCCGATTCGCGCCGCCCTGCTACTCGACACCTCGGCCTCGATGGAATCGTCGCTCGGCCAGGTGCAACAGGCGGCCGGAGGTTTCCTGCGCGGCGCGCTACGGCCGGGCGATCGGGCGGCGCTGCTGCGCTTCTCGGAAAAACCGGTGATCGAAGTGCCGTTCACGGCCGAAGTCGACAAGCTGGTGGCGGGCCTCGCCGGTCTCTCCGCCGAGCGCAGCACGGCTCTGTTCGACAGCCTGATCTTCGCGCTCGACTACATGAAGGGGCTCGCCGGACCGCGCGCTCTACTGGTGCTGACCGACGGCGGCGACAAGTCGAGCCGCTTCGATTTCGACCAGACGCTGGAAGCCGCGCGCAGGAGCGGCGTGGTGATCTACGCGATCGGCCTCGCTCTCCCTCGAAGCGAGCTGGCCGCCCGCCATAACCTGGAAAAGCTCGCCGAAGCGACGGGCGGCCTGGCGCTCTTCCCCAACGACGCCGCCGAGCTCGGCGGCCTCTATCAGGCGATCGACCGCGACCTGAGAGCCCGCTGGCTGCTCTCGTATCAATCCACCCAATCGACCAGCGACGGCAAGTTCCGCCGCGTGGAGGTCGCGCTCAAACGTCTCGGCCTCGAAATCAAAGCCCCCGCCGGCTACGCGCCCTAGAAACTGCTCACCCCACCAACGGGATTTAAGGCCGCCCACCCCACAGATCCCTCGCTCTCGCTCGGGATGACGGATGGGGGTGGTTTCATCCTACGGGGCCCTCGACAGATGGTGAGCAACTAAAAACAAAAAGGCCCGGCGAGCCACCTCGGAGGTGACGGGCTCGCCGGGTTCCAGATCGCCCGCTCTCGGGCGCACTGGAAAAACCTTACTGAAAGCTGATGATCGCCCGCCGTGCGCCGTAGCCGATGCGGCCGCCCGGGCCGGAGATCACGCGGTTCAAGCCGAGATAGAGGAGATCGGCTCCTCTGAGCGGATGCTCCCCGCGCCCCTCCCCATCAGTACGTGATGGTCAAGCGAGCCGTGGACTCCTTGGCGTCGATCGCGTCGATGGCGATGCTGAGGCGGAAGGCCGAAAACGTCATTCCCGGCAGGAACGCGGGGCCGCCCGAGCTCGTCTGGAGCTGCGGGGTGCCACCGACGACCTTGTGAATCAGCACCGTGTCCCCGCCGATGCCGGCATCCCAGCCGCTCGTCTGGCGGAGCTCGACCGCGTAGTAGGAACCCGTGCTGTCACCATAGACGGGGATCCACACCATCAGGGAGCCGTTCGCCTCGGGGCGATTGATCGCCGCCACGGTGACCTGTTGCGTCTTTGGCACGGGCCCCGGGAAAAGGCCAAGGACGCGTCCAGAGGGCAAGTAGCCAAGCTTGCTCTTGAAGGGGGCGTTGAGCTCGGGCCCGCTTTTCCCGCCTCCGAAGCCGGTGAACGACCGCACCCTCATGGCGCTCATGATGTCCCAGGGGTCGCCGTACACATTGCCCTTGTCGTCATAGGATTCGTCTAGGCCGTAGCCGTGCAGCATCTCGTGCACCACGAACCTTAGTCCCCGATCGGTTTCGAGACCCCAGGGATCGATCAGGACTCGGCCGCCAGCCGCACCGGAGCCAATCTTCTCTCCGATGTCCGCATTGATGACGGCCACGACGCTGCGATAGGAGCTCACGGAGACCTTGCTCGCCGAGACGCAGGCATTAATCACGCCGAGTCGATCCCTAGTTGGTTCAAAGGTCGCCTGGGCGGTGGCGAGGGTGATCGGCATCGAGTACCAGCCCTTCACCTCCGTCGCGGCCGTATCGATCTTGCCGTAAGAGATGTCGCGGAAGTAGTCCGGGACGCCTCCCAATCCCGCGCCCGCGCTGCCGAAGAGCTCCCGGAAGTAGCCCGTGCTCTTCGGCTCGCTGGAGTCGCCCTTGAACTTGCACAAGAGCACCACCCATTTGTCCTTGGTCACAGCCGGCCAGCCCACGTTCTCGGGCGTCGCGGTCATGAAGGCCCACCAATAGGTGTATTTGGCACCGTCGTAGCGCGCGTCCGTCCTGATCACCTGCTTGGTGGCGCTATTGAAGAACAGGAGATCTTCGCGCCGCGTGCTTCCCGGCTCCGTCAGAGCGCCCTTCAGCATCGCGAACGCCATGGTGCCGGAGGCCGTGGTCACCGGAAGCTGGCCGGTCAGCACGGAGGTGATCGGCTCCAGCGCGGTGCCCGCGAACGCCGCCCTGCGGAATGCGTAGGCGCCCGTGCTCTTGTCGCGCAGCACGATGGCGTCCAACGCCCCGCCCTCCACGTTCGCAACCGTCACCTGATGGGTGCTGCTCGTCGCACCGGTGTACGCGGTGAACGCCCACCAGAAGGTCTTCTTTCCGGAGCTGTCGGTCACCGAGTCAAAGCGCGAGACACGCTTCAGGTCGGCGTCAAAGACAAGGAGGTCGGACCGACCGGCGGTCTGGCCGAACTCGCCGGCCCGGATTTGCTTGCTGACCAGACTGATACCCGCCAGATTGCCCAGCGCGAAGCCGCGCATCGCCTCGAAGACGCCCGTCGTCGCCCGGGTGAACATGCGCAGGACGCCCGTGGAAGGTTTGTACAGGAGGATATCGTCCATCGAGTCGCCGTCGAAGTTGCCCACGATGAGCTCCTCGCCGCTGGCGCTGAACTTCTTCTGCGAGAACACCCGGGTCAGCCCCTTGCCGCCATTGAGCGAGGCGTAGCATTCAAAGTTGCCGTCCGCGAACTCCATGCAGAGTTGGTCGACCGCCACGCTGGTCAAGCCGAAGCGGCCCACAATCAGCCTCGAGATAGCCGACGAGAAGTAGTGGTGGAGGATTCCCGTCTTGTCGTAGTTCACGCGCGAGACGAACAGCCGATGGCCGACGACCTGCACGAAGTCGTCAGCCTTGTCGCCGTCCACATCCGCGAGTTGCAGCCCATTCGGCAAGCTGGCCTGGGTGTTGGTCTCGAGAGCGTCAACGGCATAGACATTGGCAAACGCTGCGACGAGGAGGGCGGGGACGAGGAGACGAGAGCGGTTCATGAGATTTCCTTTTGGGTTGAGGCGGAGGATCTCGGCAGTCGGTGGTTTGAGGTGCTCGCTGAGATCTGAAGTTTTCCGCTGTGTCCGAGGAAACGCAAAGCGGGGGCCAGCCTGCCACCAGGGTTCGAGTCTTGGCTCAGGTCTGTCGAATCAATGAGTTGCGAACTACGCTCGGCTCGCGAGGCGGCGGGTTGGTTAGGGTGCGCTCGCCATAATTTGGGCGTTTTCACCCCAGGTTCCGAGGTATCCTCGCGACCTACCCGAGGATGAATCGAAAATGCTCGAACGGCTGCTCGAGATCGGCAAACAGGTGCTCGCAGAGCGGGACCTGGACTCGGTGCTCTCCCGTGCGCTCGACGGCCTGATCGAGCTGTGCGGCGCCGAGCGCGGCATGATCGTGCTCGAAGGGGACGGGGGCGAGACGCGGTTCGAGGCGGCGCGCCATCTCGACCGGCAGGACATCGAGCGGCCGGAGTTCGAGGTCTCGCGCACGGTGCTCGACAAGGTGCGCGCCGAAGGGGTGGGTTTCTGGAGCCCGAACGTGCTCGAAGATCCGAGCGTCGGCTCCCGCCAGAGCGTCCTGCGGCTGCGCATTCTGTCGGTCATCTGCCTGCCGATCCGCCGGCAGGAGGAGCGGCTCGGCCTGATCTATCTCGACAACCGCAAGGCGACCGGGGTGTTCACCCCCGAGACCGCGCGGCTGGTCGAGAGCTTCGCCGACCTCATCTCTCTCGCCGCGGCGAACGCGATCGAGCGTCGCCGGCTCGCCGCGGGGATCGAGGAGCTGGGACGGAAGCTGCGCGCCGAGCAGCGGTTCGAAAGTATTCTCGGCCACGATCCGAAACTGCTCGCGGTGCTCGAACGGGTGGCGCAGGTGGCCGACTCGGACGTTCCGGTGCTGATCGCGGGCGAGAGCGGCACGGGCAAGGAGCTGATCGCGCGCGCCCTCCATTTCGGCAGCCGGCGGCGCGAGCGGCCTTTCGTCGCGATCAACTGCGGCGCGCTGCCCGAGGCGCTGCTCGACTCCGAGCTGTTCGGCCACGTGCGAGGAGCTTTCACCGGCGCGGTGGCCGACCGGGCGGGTTGGTTCGAGCGGGCGCAGGGCGGAACGATCCTGCTCGACGAGGCGGGCGAGATGCCGCCGAGCTTGCAGGTGAAGCTCCTCCGGGTGCTGGAAAATCGCGAGCTGGCGAGGGTCGGCTCGACCACCGTGAAGCGCACTGACGCGCGGGTGGTCGCCGCGACCCACCGCGACCTCGCGGGAATGGTGCGCGAGGGGAGATTCCGCGAAGACCTGCTCTACCGCCTGAACGTGGTCGAGATCGAAATGCCGCCGCTGCGCGAGCGGCCGAGCGACCTGCCTCTCCTCGCCCGCACTTTCCTCGACCGGTTCAACGAGAAGCACGGCCGCGATCGTCGCCTCTCGTTGCGCGCCGAGAGGCTGCTCCGAGCCTATGGTTATCCGGGCAACATCCGCGAGCTGCAAAACGCGATCGAGCGCGCGGTGCTGATTTCCCGAGGCCCCGAGATTGGCGTCGAGGATCTGCCCGAAGTCATGCGGACGGCGGGGGCCGCGGATGGACGCGAGGATGGCGCGCATTCCCCGTCGAGCTTCCGGGGCGCGAAGCAGCGGGTGATCGAACAGTTCGAGCGCGGCTGGATCGAAACCGCGCTCTCGACGGCGAAAGGCAACATCAGCGAGGCGGCGCGCGCTTCGGGGCTCGACTACAAGAATTTCTACGCCAAGATGGCCCGGTATGGCATCGAGCCGGGAGCGTTCAAGGGGGGCTCGCGCTCCTGAGGCGCCGGGCGCCCGCCTTCCCCTCGTCTCGCGCCAGCTCGGCAAGCTCCCGCCGGGCGGTCTCCTGAAGATCCGCGTCGCCCAAAGCCTCTGCGCGGCGCGCCCCCTCTTGAAGTCCCGCGCGCGCGGCGTCGAACCGCCCGGCCCGCCGGTCGAGGCGGGCGAGCGTGAGGTCGGCGTCGATCATTCCTCCTTCGTCCTTGACTTCCGCGAACAGCTTCTTAGCCGAGCGACAGGCCTGGCCCGCAGCGGCGAGCTGGTTTCGCCGGTCGAGCAATCCGCAGCGGCCGAGCAGCACGGTCGCCTCTCCGCCCCGATCCCCCATCCGTACGTAGAGCCGGCGCGCGCGATCGAGCGCGCCTTCCGCCTCGTCCAGGCGGCCCAGCTCTAATAGGACCATCGCCTGGTTGTTGCGCGATGCCGCCTCGCCGCGTGCGTCGGACATCTCGCGCTGCAGCTCCAGAAGCTGCTCGAACGTCTCGGCCGCCTCGGCGAACCGGCCCTCTCTCCGCAGCACGATCGCACGACCGTTCAAACCGTAGGAGACGCCGGCCTGCCAGCCCGCCTGTCCAGCGAGGTCCACCGTCCGGTCGAACGCCGCGAGCGCGCCAGGCAGGTCGCCGCGTAGGGTGCTCAGCGCGCCGATCTCCTTCCAGGCGAGCGCCTCGCCGGCCGGATTGCCTCCCGCGGCGTAGCCCGCGCGCGACGCTTGGGCGGCGGCGAGCGCCGGGCCGAGCCGGCCGAGCATGCGTAGCGCGTTCGCCTCGAAGAACTGGGCGCGCGCCACGAGCAACGGGGCGCAGCCGAGCGCCTTGCCGCGCTCCACGGCCCGGGTCGCGTAGGCGAGCTGACCTTGAAGATCGCCGGTGGCGCTCGCCGCTTTCGCCGCCAGGACTTCGATCCGCGGGTCGTCGCCCGCCGGGGTCGGCAGCCGGCGGAGGCCGATCAAGGTCGCAACGGCCCCTTCTGTCTGTTCCCCGGCCACCTGGGCATTGGCCAGGCCGAGACCGTATTCGAGATTTCCCGGAAAGGCGCGGTAGAGGCGCTGGTAGAGCGCGATCTCGGCCGCCTCGTCATCGGCCAAGCCGCGGTAGCGCGCCTCGATCTCCCAGCGATCGGGATCGGGCAGATCGGACGACATCTCGAACGCCCGGCGCGCCGCCTCGCGCGCCTCGCGCTCGTGCCCGAGCAGCGACAGCGCCGAGGCGAGCGCCCAGGGGATGCGCGCGTTTTGCGGATCTTCCTGCGCGGCACGCTCCAAGACTTGGCGCGCGGCCGCGGCGTTGAATCGACGCAGCTCGGCGAGCCCTTCGCTCAGGAGCCGGTTCGCCTCCGCCGTCCTCGCCGAGCCGGACGGGCGAAAGGCGAGCCACGCGCCGACGGCCAGTCCCAAAACGCCGAGCAGACCGACGAGCAGCGCCCGCCGAACGCCGAAGCGGCTTGGCCCTCGCGGAGAAGGCGAGGAAGGCGCCGACGGGGCGCGGTGTTGGAGGATCTCTTCCCCTTCGAGCGAACGCACGACCGCGGCGGCGCTCGCCGGCCGGTCGCCCGGCTCGCGCGCGAGACAAGCGAGGATCGCCCGCTCCCAGCGCGGATCGAGACCCGGCACCCAGGCAGAGGGGGGCTTCGGTTCCTCGTGGAGGCGGCGCAGGGCGGTTTGAAACGCGCCGCCCCCTTCGAACGGCAGATGGCCGGTGACCATCTCGTAGAGCACGACGCCGAACGCATAGAGGTCCGACGCCGCGGTCGCCACCTCCCCCCGCACCTGCTCGGGCGCCATGTAGGCGGGCGAGCCGAGGATGCTGCCGTCCTGGGTGAGGGTGGTCGCCTCGGCTCCCGAGGAAGAGCCGCCGGGATCTCCGGACAGATCGACGCGCGCGAGCCCGAAATCGGTGACCACCGCCCGGACGCCCCCCTCCTCCGGCACCAGCATCACGTTGCCCGGCTTGAAATCGCGATGCACCACGCGCGCCCGGTGCGCGGCGTCGAGACCCGCGGCGGCCTGGCGCACGACGTCCAAGGCCTCCTCGGGCGCCATCGGCCCGCAGCGCTCCAGCCGTTCGCCAAGCGACTCGCCCGCCAGCCGCTCCATCGAGACCAGCACGAGATCCGCAGAATCGCCCGTCCGCCGCACGCGCGGCGCGGCGGCGAGCACCAGGTCGTAGAGCCGGCAGACGTTCGGATGGGTCACCTGGCGGGCAAGATGGAGCTCCCGCTTGAAGCGCAGCAGCAGCCCCTCGTCGGCGGCGAGATCGGGGCGCAGCAGCTTGAGCGCCACCCGCTCGCCGAGGGCAGAGTCCTCCGCTTCGTAGACCTCGCCGGTGGCGCCCGAGCCGAGCAATTCGATCACCCGGAATCGCTCGGCGAGCCGGTCGCCGGGACGAAGCGCTCCCCGGGCGGCCGGTCCGGAGCCGCCGTGCGTCCTTCGATCGCCGCCGGGTACGCTGGGCGGCGCGCTCGCCTCGCTCATCTCGGGCTCCACGAATCGGGCTTTCGATCTCGGATCGCCGATTCTGACACCGTGGACACCGCACCGGGGGAAAGGGATTAGACTTGCCGCCCTTTTCGACCCTGACCATGCCTGCCGCCTATCTCATCGATGCCTCGCCCTACATCTTTCGGGCCTATTTTTCGCTCCCCGACTCGATTCGCGACCGCGACGGTCGGCCGGCGCAGGCGGTTCACGGCTTCGTCTCGTTCCTGCTCAAGCTGATCGCCGACGAGGGTCCGAGCCATCTCGCGGTCTGCTTCGACCGCAACCTCTCGACCAGCTTCCGCAACGAGTTCTACCCGCCGTACAAGGCGCAGCGTCCGCTGCCGCCGCCGGAGCTCGAATACCAGGTAGCGGCCTGCGAAGAGGCGGCCCGCGCACTCGGCGGCGCGACGTTTTCCGACGACCGCTACGAAGCGGACGACCTGATCGCCACGTTGCTCTCGCGCTGCGGGAAACAAAATGGCGACGCGCGTTACGTGGTCGTCAGCTCGGACAAGGATCTCGCCCAACTGGTCAGCGAGCGCGTCTCGTTCTACGACTTCGCGAAAGCGGAGCGCTTCGGCCCGGCCGAGGTGCTGGCGAAATTCGGCGTGGCCCCCGAGCAGATCGCCGACCTGCTCGCGCTCGCGGGAGACGTGGTCGACAACATTCCAGGCGTCCCCGGGATCGGTAAGAAAGGGGCGGCCGAGCTGCTCCTCCGCTACCCGCACGTCGAAGGCCTCTACGCCAAGCTCGACGAGCTCACCCTGCGCACGGACCTGCGCGGCGCCCGAACACTCGCCGCGAAGCTGGAAGCGGGCCGCGATCTAGCGTTCCTCTCCAAGCGCCTGGCGACCGTCGCGACCGACGCGCCGATCGCGGAGCCCTTCGACTTCGATCGCCACCTGGAGTTCCACGGCGCCGATCCCGCCCTCATCGATCCGCTGTTCGAGCGCTTGGGCTTCAAGCGGCTGAAGGAGCGGATCGGGCGCTGGCGGACGGTAGAAGCTTAACGGGCGGCCGGATCAGATTCCGGCAACCGCACCCTCTCGAATAGCGTCGCCACGAATGCGGCCTTCGCTTCACAACCCGCGCGGCCGGAGCGCCCGTTCGAGCGCTCCCAGCAGCGCGTCGACCGCAACCGCGAGAAGGGCGGCGGGGAGCGCACCCGAAAGGATGCGCCGGTTGTCGGCGAGCTGGAGCCCGGTGACGATCGGCTCGCCCAGGCCCCCCGCGCCGACGAACGCGGCGAGCGTTGCGGTGCCTACGGTGAGAACCGCCGCGGTACGGATTCCGGCGAGCACGATCGGCAGGGCGAGCGGCAGGCGCACTTGGCGCAGCACCTGGCCTTCGGTCATGCCGAGCGCGAGCGCCGCCTCGACCGCTTTGGGGTCGGCGTCGCGCACCCCGGAATAGGTGTTGCGGACGATCGGAAAAAGCGAGTAGATCCAGAGCGCCACGATCGCCGGGCGGGCTCCTATCCCGAGCAGCGGCAGCATGAACGCCAAGAGAGCGAGGGAGGGTACGGTCTGGGTGATCCCGAGCAGACGGATCGCGGGTTCCGCGAGCCGGCGGCGGCGTTCGAGCAGCAGGCCGAACGGCACGGCGACCAGTACGCCGAGCAGCAGTGCGAGCCCCGAGAGGCCGAGGTGTTCGAGCGTCCGCCGGAGCAACGCCTGGCGTTCTTGCCAGAGATAGGCGAAGAACCCGGCGCGCCCGGCCGCTTTTCCCTCCGTCGCCTTCTGAGGCTCCGTTCCGGGCCGGGAGGCGACGAGGCCGAGATTCGCCAGCACGTCCCGCGCGACAGCCTCTTCGCTCTCGCCATGTTCGAGCCGGAAATTGAGCGCGCGCATCCGCTCCTCGTCGAACGCCCCGGCGAGCAGGCCGAGCACCGATCCCACTTCCGGATGCTTCCGGAGGGTCTCCCCGCGGACGAGGGCGGCCGCCTCGTAGGGCGGAAAGAAGCCGCGATCGTCTTCGAGCACGACGAGCCGGTGCTCGATCAGCCGGGCGTCGGTGGTGTAGACGTCGAGCGCGTCGATCTCGCGCGCTCCCGCCGCCTGGTATTTGATCCCGTGTTCGAGCGATCGGACGGCGCCGAAGTGCAGGCCGTAGGTCTTTTCAAGCCCCGGGAGCCCGTCCACGCGGCCGACGAACTCCTGGCCGAAACCCACCTTGAGGCTCGGCGCGATCCGCGCGAGGTCCGACAGGGTCCTCAGCTTTTCGCGCTCCGCCAGCTCTTTGGGCACCGCGATCTCGAACGAATTTTCAAAACCGAGCGGCGCAAGCCACCACAGGTCAAACCGCTGGAGGAACACTTGGCGCACCCGGGAAAGCGCCGCCGCCCGGCCTCCGGTCGAACTCTCGCCGAGGATCGAGACCAGGCCGGTCCCGGTGTATTCGGGATAGACGTCGATCGCCCCGGTGCGCAGCGCCTCGAAACAGATCTGCGTACCGGCGAGACCTAATCGCCGCTCAACGGGGAGCCCCGTCCGGGCCTCGATCAGCTGGGCGAACACCTCCCCGAGCAGGCGGCTCTCCTCGAAGTTCTTCGAGCCGACGACGATTCCGTCCCGCGCGGCGAGAGGAGTCGCACCGAGAAGACCCAGGAGGACGAGAGCCGCTCTAAGTCGCATGCGTGCTCCGCCGTGAAAGCGCCAGATCGAGCAGCGCCTCGACATACGGGTCGGCCGGCCGCCGTTCCAGATCCTCGGCCGGACCGATCTGGAGCAGCCGCCCGCCGCGCAGCACCCCCGTCCGCGTCGCGAGCCGGAACGCCTCGGCGAGGTCGTGGGTAACCAGGACGGCCGCTTTGCCGAGCGCCGCGGTCCATTCGGCAAATTGCAGGTGCAGCTCGCGTCGGGTCAGCGCGTCCAGCGCGCCGAATGGCTCGTCGAGAAGCAAAATCGGCGGGTCGGCGGCAAGCGCGCGGGCGAACGCCACCCGCTGGCGTTGACCGCCGGACAGCTCGTTCGGATAACGGCCGGAGAACGTCGAGCCGGGAAGGCCGACCAGATCGAGCAACTCGTGGGCGCGCGCCCTCCGGCGGGGTTCGTCCCACCCGAGCAGGCGTGGCACGGTCTCGACGTTTTTCCCCACCGTCCAATGGGGAAGCAGGCCGCCGTCCTGCGGCACGTACCCCAGCCGCCGCCGGAGGCCGATCGGATCGACCCCTGCTACATCCTCGCCCGCGACCAGTACCCGGCCGGAGGACGGCTCCAGCCGCCGGTTGAACAGCCGAAGGAGGGTGGTCTTGCCCGAGCCGCTCTCGCCGACCAGGGCCACCGTCTCCCCCGCCGCGACCTCGAACGACACGTCGTCGAGCGCCCGAGTGCCCTCGGGATAGACCTTCACTACGTGCTCGACGGCCAGCGCGGGGGGCATGTGCGCGAAGCTTCTCACGGCCCGGCGGCGGGCGACCAGCCGGAGACCCGCTATAATCGGCGTTCTGACCGGCGTTCGGGTGGAATTTCGACCCGCCACCGGCTGCTTTTCCTACTTCCGGCGCCGACGCTTCCTGCGCCGATCGAACTTCCCCCGACCGGAGAGTCCTCTATGCCCCCGAAAGCTCGCGTCGCCATCCTCGAAACGAAGCCGGACACCGTTCTCGAAGACATCGGACGCACGATGGAATTGGCCGAGGTGAAGAAATACCTCGACCCGAAAGCCACCACGATCCTCAAGGACAACATCTCCTGGCACTTCCCGTTCCCGGGCGCCAACACCACCCCCTGGCAGCTCGAAGGGACGATCCAGAAGCTCCGGGCCGACGGCTATTCAGACTTGGTCTGCGTCCAGAACAACACGGTGGTGACCGACCCGAAGAAGGGCGAGCGGCTGAACCGCTACCTGCCCGTGCTCGACCAGTATGGCGTTCCGGTGCGCTACAACTGCTTCGCGGACGACCTGAAGTGGGTGACCTACAAGCCGAAGGGGAAGATGCTCGTCCTGCCCAAGATCTACCCGGAGGGGATCACCATCCCCGAGTTCTTCCTGGGCAAGAACATCGTCCACCTGCCTACCGTCAAGTGCCACATCTACACGACGACGACCGGCGCGATGAAGAACGCGTTCGGCGGCCTGCTCAACACCCGCCGCCACTACACCCACAGTTGGATTCACGAGACGCTGGTCGACCTGCTGACGATCCAAAAGGAGATCCACAGCGGGCTCTTCGCGGTCAAAGACGGCACGACCTGCGGCAACGGCCCGGGGCCGCGGACGATGATTCCGGTCGAGAAGAACCTGATGCTCGCCTCGGGCGATCAGGTTGCGATCGACGCCGTGGCGGCGAAGTTGATGGGCTTCGACCCGATGTCGATCAAGTACATCCGCCTCGCCCATGACGCGGGGCTCGGCTGCGGCGATCCGCGGGATATCGACGTGGTCGGCATGGACATCTCGAAGATGAACTTCAAGTTCCGGGTGGGCGACAACTCCGCGAGCCGGATCGGCGACGCGATCTGGTTCGGGCCGTTCAAGGGGCTGCAGAACCTGTTCTTCCACACCCCGCTGGTCAATCTGTTCGTGTTCGGTTCGTACTTCTACCACGACTACATCTGGTACCCGACGATCGGCAAGAAACGCACCGCCGACTACACGAAGAACAGCCAGTGGATGCGCCTGTTCGAGGACTATCCGGAGGCGGTGCCGGCCGAGCGGAAGGCCGCTTGAGCCCGACTCTCAAGTCCCAGGACGAGCACCCCGCCGCGCCCCCACCTTCGACCCATTCCGCCACCCCAGCGGAAATGGAAGAGGCCGGGCGCGGCTTCGAGCATCTCGGCCGCCGCCTGCTGATCCCGGCGTTCTTGGGGGTTCTTGCCTGCGTCGGCCTCGCGCTGTTCGCGGACGCGGGAAAAGTCGCCACCCGGCTCCGCGAGTTCGACCTCGCCCTGCTGGCGCCGATCCTCGGGCTGTCGCTCGCCAACTACGCGCTCCGCTTCGTCCGCTGGCAGATCTATCTCGACCGGCTGGGGGTGACGCTGTCGCGGGGAAAAAGCCTCGCGGTGTTCCTGGTCGGATTCCTCCTCTCGGTCACTCCCGGCAAAGCGGGCGAGCTGGGCAAGGCCTGGCTGGTGCGCGAGTTGGGGGGAGGGCAGGCGCGCCGAGTGGTGCCCGCGGTGCTCGCGGAGCGCGCGGCCGACCTGCTCGGCGTGTTCGTCCTGCTGGGGCTTGGCGCGCTGCCGTTCCGGGGAGGAATCTGGATCGCCGCCGCCTGTTTCGCGGCAGTGGCAACAGCGGTCGCCGTCCTCACCTGGGAACGTGGCGCCGAGGCGCTGTTTGCCCTGATCGCGAAGATCCCCGCGATCGGCCGCCGTGTCGGCCTGATCCGCGGCATCTACGACGATCTGCGCGGTCTCCTCTCGCCCGGCCTGCTGGCAATCGGCCTCGCCATCGCGGTAGTGGCCTGGGGGGCCGAGGGGATCGGCTTCGCCCTCGCGGTGCGCCAATACGCGCCGCAAGCCGGCTTCCTCTCCGGCATTTTCAACTACAGCCTCTCCACCTGCGCCGGTTCGCTCTCGATGCTCCCCGGCGGCCTGCTCGCGGCGGAAGGCGTCCTCACCGGCCTCTTGAGCAGCCAAGGGCTCGACGCCGCTGCGGCCGCTTCGGCCACCCTGATCATCCGCGCCGCGACGCTCTGGTTCGCAGTGGTCCTCGGGCTTCTTGCTCTGCCGTTCGTGGGGCGTTGGTTGGCCCGACGTAAGATGTAGTCGCCCGTGGAACCGGGCATACCTGAAGAAGATGGAGAACCTCAATCGATGAAGACAATCTCTTCGGCCCTCGCGCTGGGCTCGATGCTCGCCCTATCCGCCATTGCGCAGACTCCGGCCCCGCCGAAAACTGCGGCTCCTCCGGCACCTCCCGCGGCGTTCGTGGTGCATCAAGCCGTCTTGTTCCAGCCCGACGCCCTTCTTCGCGAGCGGCTCGGCGGCGACGGACTGATCGCCACGTTCTACTTAAAGCAGATCGAGACCGAGGCGAAGAAGATCCTCGCGGCGGCGCCGCGCGGCGAAGGGTGCTCGGGCGTGCTGATCTCGACCGTCCGGCCGGGCAGCGCGGCGAAGATCTGGTTCGCGTTTCCGGCCGCGAAGCGCCTGCCCTTGGGCCTCCGGTTGGACCTGGAAAAGAAGCTCGCCCTGGTGCCGGCTCCGATCCCCACCGGCGGTCCCGTCGCGATGGGCCTCGCTTTTTCGGTCTGGGGCGGCGACAAGGAATCCCAGGAGATGATGCGCCAAGGGCCCCCGGTACCCGATGCCTGGCGGCTCGTCGCGGCGCGCTCGAAGAAAGCCGGCTTGCCGTTCGACGAGATGCTCGCGCTCGCCTGGCCTCCTTGAAATTCAAGAACCGGGCGGCGGGCTCACTTCGTAGATCCGGTTGGCGTCGTCCTCGTAACGGAGCGTGAAGCGACCGGGCAGGGCGTCGGCCCAGGCGCGCTCCGGCAGGTACTCGGTTCCCGGGTAGCGCATCAGATGGAGCCAGCGCACCTCGTGCTTGCCGAGGTTCGTCAGCCAGGCCTCCGGATTGAGATCGACCCGCGGATCGCAGGCCGGATAGGCCGCGGCGTTCGAAAAATCGGCCGCGTTGACGTTGGCGAAGATCGCCTTCCGTTCGAGCCGCGGCCCCATCGCGGGATAGACGAAAAAATGCTGCGGGCTGCTCGCGACCGCCACCGTGCCGTTTTCGCCATAGTGATCGAGCCAGCTCCAGGCACGGGCGAACAGCTCGACCGGCGTCTTGTGGACCGAGAGATCCAACGCCATCGCCCGGCCCCGGTCGGCGGCCCGGAAGCCGGCGAGAATCGGCGCCAAGCCAAGCAGGAGCACGACCGCCGCGACCGCATAGGTGGGCGCGCGCTCGCGGATTCGATTCCTGAGAATCGGCGAGAGCGCCAAGACAACGACCGCAAGATCCACGGCAGCCATCGCGAGCCGAACGCCGCGCGGCATTTCGGAATGCAGCTGGAGCAGCCCCTGCGCGGCCAGCACGAGCGCGATCCCCTCGATCCAGCGCGGAGCGACCGCGCGCAATTCGAGCAGCACCACCCCGCCGGCCAAGGCGAGCGCGAGCGCGCCGTCCAAATAGCGAATGTTGGCGAAGATCGTGCCCCGATCGGCGTACGGCACAGTCAGCCAGACGAACGTTTGGGCCGCGACCTGGCTCCAGATCAGAAAGGCGGCCCGCCGCCGCCCGCGCGGCAACCCCAACGGAAACGCAAGCAGGGGAAGCAGAAGGAACACCTGCGGCCCCAGACCCAATTCGAGCGACGGCGGGCGCGTGACCCCAAGCGTCGCATCGACCAGCTGGCCGGACCTGAGATAGACGCCGAACTGGTCGAGCACGCTGTTCGGGCGCGGAATCGTCGGCGCCTCGCCGCGATCGGCCTGCGCCCCCGCCGCTGTCCCCTCGCACCGAAGCCCAAGCGGCCCGGCACCGTAGGCCAGGTTGCGCACGTACCAGAAGCCGCCGAGAAGGGATGCGATTACGATTGCCGCGAGAATCTGGCCGGTCCGCACTCGCCACCCTCCGCGAAACGCCGCGGCGAGCAGCAAAGCTCCGGCAAACGCCAAGACATAAGGCAGAGCGAGTACTTTCGCCCCCGCTGCGATTCCGAGGCCGGCCCCCGCGAGCAGCGCCGTCCCCCAACGCGCCTCGTCGAGCCAGAGCATCGAGAAACACGCCGCCGCCGCAATGCCCGCTCCGACCAAGAGATCGACGTACTGCGCGCCGATGAAGCGAAGGATGCAGGGGGTGAGCAGCGTGAGGTAGGCCGCCACCGGCCAACTCTTCTCCGCACCCAACTGCCGCGCCACGGCGCCCGCCGCGAGCCCGAGCAGCAGCCAAGGAAGGGCGGAGCCAAGGTTGACCCAAAACTCGCTGTGCGAAGGCGCCATCCACCACCAGAACCAGAGCGAGCCGTTGCCCGGCTGAAAGCCGTAGAAGTTCGTAGGAGCCGGCCCAAACACCGGCGCCAGGGTGTTCTCCTGCAGCCAGGTCGCGGTCAGCAGCAGGTGGTACATCAAACTGTCCCAACTGAGGGGAGGCCGAAGCAGTCCGCGCAGCAGCTCGCTCCCCGCCGCATGGACCGTGAGGATCGCAAGGGCCGGCCGCTCGGCGAGGTGGGCCCATGTGCGGCGCCCGAGCAGGTGCGCGGGTCCCCAAGGATCGTCGGTCTTCTTCGCCCGCTGGAGTTGCAGGATCGTAAGCAGCGCGAGCCCGGAAAGCGCGAGGTCGATCCGGAGTTGCCCGATCGCACCGAGCAGTAGGCCGATCAGAAGGGCGATCGAGAGGGACGAAAGCCCCCAGGCAACGGCGAGAGCGAGGGAATCTCGGCGCGCCCGCTCCCCGAGCAGGGCAACCGCCGCGAGATAGCCCGAAAGGCCAAGGAACGAGAACGCCGCAAGCGTCAGCAGCGCGCCGAGCAGGTCGACGAGGAACATAGGGGGTGGATTGTACGCGGCTTCTCCCGGGGACCGCCGAGCTCCAGCTCGGCTGTTTTTCCTACGGTCGGCGTTCGTGCCTGCCCGAACGTTGGGCCGAGCTGGTGCTCGGCGGTCCCGGGGAAAAGCACCCGAAAAAGCGCTTTGGGGCGCCTGCTATGATCGATCGAGCCCCTCATGTCCCCTGCTTCCTCGCCTGACGTCTCGCCCCCTCTCCTCTCCGGCATCGTCATCCATTGGCGGAACGAAACGGAGCTGGCCGGCCTGGTCGCCGCCTGGCCGGAGGATCCGCGGTTCGAATTGATCGTGGTGGACAACGACTCGGAGGATGGACTGCCTGGCGGAGCGTTTCGGCTGGTGGCTCCGAACGAGAACCTCGGGTTTGGGGGCGGCGCAAACGCCGGAGTGGCGGTGGCGCGCGGGGAGATCTTGTTGTTCTTGAACCCGGACGCCCACCCCGAACCAGGTGCGATCGATCGGTTGATCGAGGGTTTCGCCGCTCTGCCTGACGCCGCCGGGCTCGCTCCGAAGCTTCTGGGTACGGAGGGAGACTCCCAGCATCGGTGGCAGTTGCGACGGCTCCCTACTCCGTTCACTCTGCTTCTCCAGACGCTTTTGATCCCCGCTGGGAAGGGGCCGGAGGAGGAGCCCGCGGCGGGCTCTCGGATCGAGCAGCCGGCCGCCGCGGCGCTCGCTCTTCGCCGAACGGCGTTCGAGCGGGTGGGTGGGTTCGATGCCGAGTTCTTTCCTGCCTGGTTCGAGGACGTGGATCTGGCGAAGCGGATGAGGCAGGCCGGCATGGCGCTCCACTATTGGCCGGCTTCGGTGTTCCGCCATGGGTTGGGGAGCAGCGTGCCGCGGTTGGGGTATGGGCCGTTTCTTTCGATCTACTACGACAATCTCGATCGCTATCTGCGGAAGCACCACGGCGGGCTCTGGGCCGGTGTGGCTCGGGTGACGCTCGCGTTCGGGATTCTCGTCCGGCTGCTGCTCTTGCCGCTTCGTTGCCCCGCCCGGGCGGCCAGCCGGCGCGAGGCGGCGCGTGGGTTGGTAGCGGTGTTCCGCAAGATCTGGCACGAGTGGAAGCATGACGAGGCCGCGCCGTGACCGAGAAGCCCCGGGTCGCCGTTGCGATCGTCACGCACAATTCGGCGGGCGATCTCGCGGCTTGTTTTCAGGCGATTGAAGCGCTTTCCTATCGGCCGATCGAGCTGGTGGTGGTCGATTGTGCGAGCGGCGATGGCAGCTCAGGGGAGGCCGAGCGGCTGGCGCGTTCGCTGCCTTCCGAGATCCCCTCGAGGGTCGTTCCCCTCGCTGAGAATCTCGGGTTTGCCGGCGGGATGAACGAGGCGTTTTCTCGCGCTTCGGCGCCTTGGGTGCTCACGCTCAACGCCGACGCTTTGCCCGCGGCCGATTATCTCGATCGCCTGCTGGAGTGCGCCGCAAAGCATCCGGACTTCAACGTCGGCGCGGTCACCGGTCGGCTGGTTCGTGCAGGGGAGAATCCAACGATTCTCGACGCTTGCGGCATGCGGCTCACGCGCACCTGGCGCCATCTGGATCGCGGCTCGGGCGAGGTCGATTCCGGCCAATACTCTCGGGCGGAACGGGTGTTCGGTGCGACCGGCGCGGCTTCGCTTTTTCGGCGGGCGGCGCTCGATGACGTTTCGATCGAGGGTGCGATTTTCGATCCGGCATTCCATTCGTTCCGGGAGGATGCCGAGCTCTGCTTTCGACTGCGCGAGCGGGGTTGGGAGATCCTTTATGAGCCGGCCGCGGTGGCCGTGCATCGGCGCTTCAACTTGCCCGAACGGCGCAGTGCCATGCCTCCCGAGGTGAACCGCCACTCGCTCAAGAACCGCTATCTGCTCCGGCTGTACCACCAGACGGGAGGAAACTTTCTGCGCACGGCGCTGCCGACTTTCGGCCGCGATCTATTGGCGCTCGGCTACGCGATTCTGCGCGAACAGACCTCGCTTCCCGCCTACTCCTGGCTCTGGCGGCATCGGAGGGAGATCTTCCTGCGGCGGCGGCAGATCCAGGGACGGCGGACGGTTCCGGCGAAGGCGCTCGATCGTTGGTTCGGGATTGAAGGGGTTCCCCTTTGAAGCCAACGAGGCCGATCCGCGTCGCCCTGCTCGGCAGCCGCGGGATTCCCGCGACCTATGGGGGGTATGAGACGTTGATGGAGGAGCTGGCGCCCCGGCTGATCGCGCGGGGGTTCGAGGTCACCGTCTACTGCCGCTCCCACTACACGCCGAAAGGGCTTTCCTCGCACCTCGGGGCGCGGTTGGTGGTCTTGCCCACGATCCGCTCGAAGCACCTGGACACGCCCGTCCATACGTTCCTCTCGTGCCTGCACGCGGGACGCGAGGGGTACGACGCCGTGCTGATGGTGAACTCGGCGAATACGATGTTTCTGCCGCTCTTGGGCGGGACGCCGGTCGCCCTGAACGTCGACGGGATCGAGAAGCGGCGGGCGAAATGGGGCGCGTTCGGGCGCGCGGTCTACGCGCTTTCGGAGCGGCTCGCCTGCTTTCTGCCCGACGCCTTGATCACGGACGCCGAGGTCATCCGCCGCCATTACCTCGCCCGTTATGGAGCGAACTCGGATGTAATTACGTACGGGGTCGATCCCCGGCCGCCGAAAGAGACCGGCGTGCTCGACCGGTTGGGCCTTCGCAGCCGGCGGTATTTTCTCTACGTCAGCCGGTTCGAGCCGGAGAACAACCCGCACCGGGTGGCCGCCGCTTTCGGTCAAGTCCACCGAGGGGCCGACTTTCCGCTCGTGATGGTCGGCGGCGCTCCGTATGCGAAGGGATTCATCGCGAGCTTCACCGAAGGAGCCGATCCGCGCATTCGCTTCCCCGGCCCGATCTATGGCGAGGGGTACCGCGAGCTTCTGAGCCACGCGTATTCCTACATTCATGCCACGGAGGTGGGTGGCACGCACCCGGCTCTGGTCGAGGCGATGGGCTACGGCAACTGCGTCCTGCTCCACGACACGCCGGAGAACCGCGAGGTGGCGGGCGGGGCGGCCCGGCGGTTCGACGCCCACCGGCCGCTCACTCTGACAGCCGAGATCGAATGGGCGCTCGCCCACCCGGAAGAGGTCGTGGCGCTGCGGAAACAGGCCGCCGCCCGCGCCCGGGAACGGTTCTCTTGGGACGCCGTCGCCGACCGCTACGCCGCCCTGTTGGGCCGATTGGCGGGTTCTACCCTCGAGTGAATTCTGGGGTTCACCCAGCTAAACCTCGACCGTTCCTCGAAAAACGTCGAATGAAGATCTTCGGCGATTGGACGCTTTTTCGTCCCGATCCGTTAAAATGACCAACAGGTTCAGGATTCGCTTCACCGAACACCCAAAACTCTATGCTCAAAGAACGAGCTCGCATCCTCGCGGTCGGCATCTTTCTGGTCGATCTCGGACTGGTCGCCGGGGCGTTCGTCTGTGCGTTTCTCCTCCGTAGTTGGCTGCTGCCCGACATCGCACCGCACGCCTTTCCGAGCCGGCTCTACCCCCTTTCCGCCTATCTGCCGCTGTTGCCGCTCGCCCTCTTGATCTGGGGCGTGCTGCTGCTCTCCTCCG
Source organism: Thermoanaerobaculia bacterium (assembly GCA_035995205.1). GTDB lineage: Bacteria > Acidobacteriota > Thermoanaerobaculia > Multivoradales > UBA5704 > DASYKS01. The sequence goes on along the minus strand of DASYKS010000091.1, from coordinate 196,067 downwards.
GGCGCTACCGGTCGCACCGCACGGTCCCGCTGCTCGACGAGGCGTGGGCGATCATCCGCATCTGCATCTCGGGTTCGGTGATCTTCACCCTCTCGCTCTACGCCCTGCGGATCGACGAGGAGATCCTCGGCTCCGACCGGGTCAGCCGCTCCTGGGTGCTGTTGTTCGCGGTCTTTTCCCTGCTGTTCTTGCTCTCCGAGAAGATCGCCGTCCGGCTCACCTCGCGCTACGTGCGCAGCCGCGGCTTCAACTACCGGACGGTGCTGATCGTCGGGACCAATGACAGCGCGCTCCAGATCGCCGACTCGCTCGACCAGCACCGGTTCTGGGGCTATCGCATCCTCGGTTTCGTCGAGAACGAGCCGCTGCCCGCCGACTGGCCGCGCCGCTATCGGATCGTCGGCCGGATCGAGGACATCCCGGGCATCGTCGAGACCCAGGTGATCGACGACGTGATCTTCGCGGTCCACCGGAAAGAGCTGGACCGGTTGGAGGATCTGTTCCTGTCGCTGCAAGAGCAGGGCATCCGCACCCGGTTCGCGATGAACCTGTTCCCCCACACGCGGGCACGGGTCGAGCTGGAAGATCTGGACGGCATGCCGCTCGTCTCGTTCGCCACGGCGCCGACCAATCCGCTCCAGCTGATGACCAAGCGGGCGCTCGACATCGTGGTCGCCTCCTCCCTCCTGGTGCTTGCGATTCCGATCGCGGCCGGCGTGGCTCTTCTGATCAAAATCACCTCGGGCGGCGCCGTCCTGTTCCGCCAGACGCGCTGCGGCTTGAACGGGCGCGCCTTCACGCTCTACAAGTTCCGCACCATGGTGGTGGGCGCCGAGGAGCAGCAGGGCGGGCTGATGCATCTGAACGAGATGAACGGTCCGGTGTTCAAGCTGAAGAGCGATCCACGGGTGACTTGGATCGGCCGTTTCTTGAGGAAGTTCAGCCTCGACGAGCTGCCGCAGTTCTGGAACGTGCTGCGCGGCGACATGAGCCTGGTGGGGCCGCGCCCGCCGATCCCGGAGGAGGTCGCGCGCTATAAAAGGTGGCAGCGTCGGCGCCTGTCGATGAAGCCGGGCCTTACCTGCCTGTGGCAGATCAGCGGCCGCAACAACGTCGATTTCGACCGCTGGATGGAGCTCGACCTCGAATACATCGACTCCTGGTCGCCCTCGCTCGATCTGAAGATCCTGCTCAAGACCATCCCGGTCGTGCTGCTCGGCCGGGGGGCTTCGTAAAAGGGCGGGGACATCTTCCCTGCGGGCGGCTCCTCGTAACTCGCTTCGCTCAGACAGACTCGGAGCCGTCCTCGGAAAGAGGTCCCCGCCCTTCACCCCAGCGGCAGCTCGATCGTAAACACCGTGCCGTTCGGCCGGTTGTCTTCCACCCGTAGCGTCCCGTGGTGGTCGGTCACGATCCGGTGGACGATCGCGAGCCCCATGCCGGTGCCCCGGCCCTTGGTCGAGAAATAAGGCAGGAACAGCTTGTCCTTCGATTCCGACGGGATGCCGCGCCCGGTGTCGGCGACATGGATCTCCAGATGCCCCTCGGTCGTCTCGACCGAGACGGTGACCTGGCCCGGTGGGTCGGTCGCCTCGACCCCGTTGTCGATCAGATTGATCAGAGCGCGGCGGATCTGCTCGCCGTCGAGCCAGACGGCGGGCAGGGGCTCTCGCCCGAGCTCGCACACCACCGGCACGCCCACCTTCACGTCGCGATACAGATGGCAGGTCTCTTCGATCAACCGGGCGAGCTCGAGCTGTGCCGGGCGCGGCCGGGGCATTCGGGCGTAGCGCGAAAACTCGTCGACCATCCCCTGGAGGTTTTCCACTTCGCGGACGATGATGTCGGCCGCCTCTTCGATCGCCGGCCCCAGCTCCGGATCGCCGCGCCGGTGTTTTTCCAGCAGGCGCTCGGCCCCCAGGCGGATCGGCGTGAGCGGGTTCTTGATCTCGTGCGCGACCCGCCGGGCCGCTTCGTTCCAGGCCGCGAGCTGCTGCGCCTGGATCAGCTCGGTCAGGTCTTCGAGCACCAGGACCCGGCCGCGCGAGCCGGCGGCATCGCGGATCGGCGTCACCTTGACCTCGAAGGTCTTCCAGTCGCCGCCAACCACCATCTGCACTTCGCGCGCCGAGCGCCGGTCGCGGCCAGTTTGAGGCTCCGGCAGGCTCGCAAGCAGCGCGGCGAGCTTGCTCCGCTCGGGATCGCTCCACGCCTCGGCGGCCGTCCGCCCGACCACCTCGTCCTCGCGCTGGTGGAGCATCTGGAGCGCCGCGCCGTTGCAGGTGAAGATCCGCCCCGCCCCGTCGATCGAAATGATGCCGGCGGCGACGTTTTCCAGCACCGCGGCGACCAGGGCGCGCTCTTCGGCGAGCCGTTCGTTGGTGGTCTGGAGCGCCCGGTTGCTGCGCTGCAGCTCCTCGGTCATCCGGTTGAACGACGCGACCAGCACGCCGAGCTCGTCGTCCGCCGGTACCTCCACCCGATGGTCGAGATCGCCGTCGCTGATCCGCCGCGTCCCCTCGGCGAGCGCCAGGATCGGCACCGTCACCCGGCGCGCGAGGTAGAGCCCGGTCCAGGTCGAGGCGAGCAGGATCAGGAGCGTGACCATCAGGAAGATCAGCAGGTGGCTCGCGCGCAAATCCTCCTTCTGCACTTCGAGCTGGCGGTAGCTTTGGAACGCCTCGATCAACCGCTCGGTGCGCTCCGCGAGCACCGGATCGAGCAACGAGCCCGCGACCACGATGCGCGGCTTCGGCTCGGCCGGGTCGGGAGCGAGGGGATCCTTCTCCGCGGCCTCCGGCTTTCCGGCCTCGACTTTTCCCCCGGGGCCCGCGGTGCCTGGATCGGTCGCTTCGGTCTCCGCGGCAGCGCCTCCCGAGACCGCCGCGAGCACCAGCCGGCCGCGTCCGCCGGGCGGCTCGACGGTGCGAACCGCGCGCCCTTCGGTCGCCGCCTCGCCGAGCAGATCGCGCCCCGGCTCGGGCAGATCGGAGATCCCGGAGCGGGAGTCGACCACCCCTTGCACGAAGTCGGTCCCCTCGTAGACGGCAAGGAAATCGAGATCGTTCTCGGCGAGCATCTTCTGCAGCCGCCCGGCGAGCCGTTCGCGCTCCGCCTCGCGTGAGAGGTCGGCCGTGCCGAGGTCGACCAGCGCGCGGCGGGCGGCCGAGGCGCACGAAGTCTGAATTCGATCGATCAGCGCCTGGGCGACCGCGTTACCCTGTTCGAGCACGGGCCGGACGGGGGTGGCGAACCAGCGGTCGATCGACCCTTGGAGCAGCTCGGTGGCGATCACGAACAGGGTGAGCACCGGAAACAGCGACAGGCCGACGTAGGTCGCGACCAGCTTGGTCTTCAGCTTCGAGCCGAGGATGCGGTGGCGCCGCTCCAAGAACAGCTTGAACAGATCGCGTAAGAGGACGAACAGGATCGCGAGGATCAGGACGACGTTGACGTACCAGAGGACGAACAGCAGCACCCGGTTGGTCACCAGGTAGGCCGGCATCTCCCGGTCGCGCTGCAACAGGTAGAAAATGGCCGTGAAGACGAACAGCAGCCCGGCCAGACCGAACAACAAAGTCCGCGTGTTCTTGCCCTGCTGGTAGAGCCGATCGCGGAGACTCAAAAGCAGCGTCCTAGGAGGGGCCGGCCGGCGGCCGGAATTTGTTCGATTCCGCCCAGTCGGTCCGAATGTCGGTCGGGATGATGGCGAGCACCATGCGCGAGCCGAGAATCGCGCGGGCAAGTACCAGATAGCGCACCCCGGGGGTGAGCCCCTGGAGGCGGAACACGGGCACCCGCTCGATCTTCCTCAACGCGTCGAGCAGGGCCGGCCGGTCGCGCACGGTCTTGCTCTCGATCAGCTCGCCGCCCAGGCGGTAATGGAGGTTGGTCTCCCGGGCGACCGCATCGTACTTGGCGGTGATCTCCAAGGTGTTCCGCTCCAACCCCTGGTCGTACCAGCGCTTACGGTCGCGGGCCAGCTCCAGCTCGTAGACGATCTGGGTCGGCAGGCCGGTGTCGATCCGTTCGAGCAGGCGGCGGTCGATCCCGCCGTCGAGCCGGAACGAGACCAGCACCTGGTCGCCTTCGACGCCGGCCCGCAACGCTCGAATCCTCCCTTGGGCACGGGCGGACGAGCCGAGCAGCCCGGGAAGCAGGAACAGGAGGACGCAACAAAGAGCCGATCTCGATCTCATCGGTCCGCCGATCCTACCAGGCTCCTCAAGGAAAGGACTTAAAGGACGGCAGGGACTTCAAGGACAACCTGCTTCGCGGCAGCCGGTCCTTGGAGTCCTTTACATCCTTTCGCCGCTGGTAGACTGCCTCAGCCATGACGAACCTCAAGCAGGCCATCCGTCCGCTCGCGTCGAACAAGCGGGCGACGCACGAATATCAGATCCTCGAAAGCTTCGAGGCGGGCCTCGAGCTGTCGGGCACGGAGGTCAAGGCCGCCCGGGCCGGCAAGGTCCAGCTGCGCGACAGTTTCGTCGAGTTTCGCGACGGCCAAGCCTACCTGGTGGGAGCGCACATCAGCCCGTACAGCCACGGCAACCGGGAGAACCACCCGCCGGAGCGCCCGCGCCGGCTGCTGCTGGCGCGCCGCGAGCTGGACAAACTGTACGGCCGCACGCAGCTCCAGGGTCTCACGGTCATCCCGCTCTCGTTCTACTTGAAGGGGAATTGGATCAAGGTCGAGATCGTGCTCGCCCAGGGCAAGAAGCTCTACGACAAGCGCGAGTCCGAGCGGAAGAAGGAAGCGGACCGCGAAGCGACCGCGGCGATCAAAACGGCGCGCGGAAGGTAGGCGATTCAGGGCCTGCGAATCCCCGGGACCCGCGCCCAGGTGTCCGATTTCGGCACGGACGGAGGCACCGCAAAAAATTGCGGAAAGGCACCCCGTGGGGCGCCTGGCGACGTCCGAACGCCCGGAAGCCTCCCTCCGCGGCAACAAAATTCGCTCAAAAGACCCCTCCGTTACGTCTTTTCGCCCTCTGGGTGGTGTTTCGGAAGGTTCCGTGATTTATCATCTCCACATGGACGACACTCCGCTTCCATTTGACCGGAAACGTCGTCCCTCGCAATCGGGCGGTCCGCAGCCGGTCCTATCGGCGGCGGAACCACTCTCGCGCCGCTTCGCCGAAGGGCTCATGCTCCGCGGCGAGCGCGCCTCCGAGGAGGGTGATCACTCCCGCGCCGTCGCGCTGTTCGAGCGGGCCGCGATCACGTTCGAAACGACGGGCGACCAGCTGTTCGCCGCCGACGCCTATTTGGAGCTCGGTCTCGCCCTCTTGTACCTGCAACGCGGCGAAGAGATTCCCGCGCTCGCCCCGCGGGTCGCAGGCCTCGCTTCCACCCCGGCGCCCGTGCCGGGCAGCGCGCTCTTGATCCGGGTCTTCGCCGCGCTGCTGCGCCAAGCGAACGACCAGCCCGGCCCCTTCGTCGACCTGGTCGATCGCCGCCGGAAGCTCCGCTTCCCGGCCGCCGCTCCGATCCGAGCCACCATGCCGCCCCAAGCCGAGAGCGCTTCGTAGGGCGACTCAGCGCACTGCCCGCTCCTGGTGTTCTCGGGCAAGCCGCTCACCTGAGCGGCGAAAATAGGCTGCGCACTTCCCATTGAAGGACCGCATCGGGTGCAGTTTGTGCGACTCAGATCGTCGCAAGGTGGGATCAACGACCCTGCCGCGGCAGGAACGCAGTAGCGGTGCGACCCAACCACAACCGCGAAAGGGGAAACCAGATGAACGAGAACCACATCACGAACGCCCTCCACGACAGCAGCCGTATCGATCCGAACGCAACCCGCTCGACGACCGCGCGCCGTCGACACCCTCGCCCGGCCCTTCTGGCCGCCCTCGGGGTGCTGGGGATCGCGTTGGGAGTGACCGCGCTGCCGGCCTCCGCCCAGGAGGAGGGCGCCAAGAACCGGAGCCACTCCTTAAGCCTCTTCCAGCACGACACGTCGCGACAGAGCCTCGATGTCGGAGACCCCGGTCTGAGCGTGGGCGATCAGTTGGTCACCGGCGGCGACCTTTTCAACCATGCGGGGGGAACGTTGGTCGGGCGCTCGGCTGCCCATTGCGTCTTCTCCAGCGGCGCCGAAATTCTTTGCTCGGGGTCTCTTTCCGTCGGCAATGGCCAGATCACGTTCTCGGGCCTGGTGAACGCTTTCACCTTCTTCACGAACCACCCGGTCGACTTCGCGATCACCGGCGGAACAGGGTCCTACAGCAAGGCGCGCGGCACGGCCACCATTCTGATCCTGCCGAATGTACCCGACGGCACCGACGCGTTGGTGACGGTCGACCTAGATTAGCGATCCCGCTTCGCGGTCCTATCTCGCTCCTGGAAGAGTGGGGCTTCGGCCTCACTCTTTCCCCCTATTGCTCCGCGGCATCGATTCCTGCCAGCCTCTGTTCCTCTTGCAGCCTCTGACCGGAAGGATGACCCCATGTTTCGACCCGTCCGCTATACCGCCATCGCATTGGTCTTCGCGGCCTTCGCTCTACCGGTCCGACCGGCCACCAAACCCTCCCGCCCCGCGCAGAAGGGGTGCAAATGGGAGCGTTTTTCGGACGCCGACCTCGGCCTCGCGGCCTGGGTGCAGCGCTGCGACTATGGCTTCCGCAAGATCGATTTCCTCAAAGTGCCGGGAGCCCTCGCGGTCCGCTTTTCGGACGGCGAAGGAGAGCCCGATCGCGTGATCGAGGTCTTGGATCTTCAACCCGGAGAAGCGCCCGAGGCCGGCCTGCGTCGCCTATTCGCCGCCCGCACCGACCGGCAAGTGGCCAAGCGCTGCACCCTCGCGCCCTACCGGGAAGGAAACGGACCGGCTGGAGTCGCCCGCTACGGTTTCGTGCCGGATACCAAATACGCCAAGGAGTTGGCGGCCAAGAACGATCCGAACGAGGTTCCCGATCCTCCCTGCGGCGACTGGGGCGACGTGGTAGACGGTATCCAGTATTGGGAGACCCACCCGAAGAGCGGCGCCCAGAGGGTTCTGTTCGTCCGAGCGGGCCAGGACGAACCGCAGTTCGATGAGCAGACGTTGGAGATTTTGCCGCCCAAGAAGTGAGCCGGGGGTAGGCTTGCCGAAGACTATGCAGCAGCTACATAATGTTTCTGCTGCATAATGTTGAGAGCGAACCGCGATGAAACTGCCCTTCCTCGACCGCCAAGAAGAGACCGCCCGGTTCCGCAAGCTGCTCGGCCAAGCCGAGGGCTCGCTCGGGGTTCTCTATGGGCGTCGGCGGTGCGGCAAGTCGCGGCTGCTGCGCGAAATCCTGCCGCCCGAGCGGGCGGTCTACTACGTGGGGGACGACCGCGAAGGGGGCCTGCAGCGCGAAAGTCTCGCGACCGAGATCGGCCGCCTGCTGCCTGGCTTCGAGGCCGTCACGTATCCGGACTGGAATACCCTGTTCGCCCGCTGGTGGCGGGAGGCGCGGCCCGGGACGGTGTTGGCCCTGGACGAGTTTCCCTCCATGGTGGCTGTCGCTCCCGAACTGCCGAGCCTGCTTCAGAAGCACCTCGACCACGGGTCGGATTCCGGCATCCATCTCATCTTGAGCGGTTCGTCCCAACGCATGATGCAAGGGCTCGTGCTCGACCGGACGGCGCCACTGTTCGGTCGGGCGCGGGAGATCCTCAAAATCTCCCCGCTCCCCGCGGGCTGGATCGAAGAAGCACTCCACCTGAAGAGCCCCGAACAGGCCATTGAGGCCTATTCGATCTGGGGCGGAACTCCGCGCTATTGGGAATTGGCCGGGGATTATCCGAGCCTGTCGGAGGCGATCCGCTCGCTCGTGCTCAGCCCGATGGGCGTGCTCCACGAGGAGCCGTCCCGCCTACTGCTCGACGATCTACGCGACACCACGCAGGCCGCCTCGATCCTGAGCCTGATCGGCCAAGGCTGCCACCGCATCTCGGAGATCGCGGGCCGCCTGGGCAAACCGGCAACCGCCCTCTCACGCCCGCTCCAGCGGTTGCAGGAGATGGATCTGATCCACCGCGAGCAGCCCTTCGGAGAAGCCGAACGTGGCGGCAAGCGGACGCTCTACAAAATTTCCGACCCCTTCCTGCGTTTCTGGTTCCGCTTCGTAGAAATCGACCGCTCCCGGCTAGGCGCCGGCCTGCTGAAAGCCGTGGCCGCGGACATCGAGAAGACCCTCCCCCACCACATCGGAGAAATCTGGGAAGAACTGGCCCGCACAAGCGTCCCGCACCTCACCCTAGGAGGCAAAACCTGGGGACCCGCCAGCCGCTGGTGGGGCACCGGCCTCGATCGCAAGCCGCTCGAAGTGGATCTCCTCGCCTACAGCAGCGACGACCGGAGTGTCCTGGTCGGAGAAGTGAAATGGGCCATCCCACGCGACGCGAAACGCCTGCTCGCGGAACTCGAAGAGAAGGCCCGGCGGTTGCCGGAGGTTCGCGGGCGGGAGGTGGCGGCGGTGTTGTGGCTCAAGGCGGGGGGGAAGGGCATGGGGGCTGAACGGTTGGTGGGGCCTCGGATGGTGCTTGACGTGCTGCGGTGAGGACGTGGCGCAACGGCACGGGATAGGCACGATAATTCTCTCGTGGCACAAATTGAGAATTTGTGGCATGCTCCCTCATTATGAACAAGGAGACAGTACTCGTCACGGTTGGTGAACAGGGACGACTGGTGATCCCGGCGGCGATCCGAAGAAAGATGCACCTCTCCTCCGGGGAAACACTGGTGGCTTTCGTCGAAGACAACCGCCTCGTCTTGGAAAGGCGAAGTGCGATTCTCGAAAGGCTCAAGGCGCGATTCGCGGGGATCGGAGTCAGCCTGGCCGACGAGCTCATCGCGGAGAGACGCGCCGAGGCCGCAAAGGAAGACGATTGAGCCTCGAAACGGACTCCGGCGCAACCCTGGACGCTTCGGCACTCCTCGCGATGCTTCAGAGTGAGCCGGGTGGAGAGATCGTCGAGAGACACATCTCGCGAGCCGCGATCTCGGCCGTCAACTGGTCGGAGGTGGTGCAGAAGACGAACGAGCGTGGTTTTGCGACCGAGGGTCTGCGTACCGCTCTGGAGGCCCTTGGGCTTCAAGTGATCGATTTCTCCGCCGATCATGCCGAAAGCACCGCGCGGCTCCGTGCGGCGACTCGCTTCCTAGGACTATCGCTCGCCGACCGCGCTTGCCTGGCTTTGGCGCTGGAGCGCGGCGAACCCGCTTTCACTACCGATCGCGATTGGGCGGGCCTTTCCGTGGGGGTTGAGATTCTGGCATTGCGCTAGAGGAGGCAAAACCTGGGGACCCGCCAGCCGCTGGTGGGGGCACTTGCAGAATGGGCATAAGCGCTGTGCGCGGAGAAAGCACGCGCAGCAGCTTTACACTTATATAAACCGGCCTCAGGTCTGAATTGGAGACTTGGACATGAATCGCTGTTTCGCTGCCGCCTTACTCTACCTCTGCCTCATTGGCTGTGGCTCGCAGGATGACGAGTGGGAGAATCTAGGCTGCACCGCTCCAGTTCCTAAAGGGGCGACAACCCGCTTCATGAAGACGTATCGGGCTCCGCCTGGAAGCCAAGAGCTAGTGGATGCTGGGCTCAACTACTTAAACGGAGACGGCGTACCTCAGAGCGATGACAAGGCTTTCTATTACTTAAAGCAAGCTGCCGAAAAGGGCCACGCCGTGGCTCAGAGTACTTTGGGAACTTTGTATGAGGGTGGCAACGGCACAGAGCAAGATCAGGAAACCGCCGCGAAATGGTATCGGCGAGCAGCTGAGCAAGGCTACTCGGTCGCTCAGGAGAACCTAGGGCTCGACTACAGTTTTGGGCGCGGCGTTCAACGAGACACAGAAGCTGCGGCGTATTGGATTTCCAAAGCCGCCGATGGAGGCTTTGCGCCGGGCCAAAACGATCTCGGACTCCGGTATCTGTCCGGCGAAGGTATCCCCAAGGACGAAAAGAAAGGTCTGGATTGGCTCAGAAAGTCGGCGGAACAAGGATACGGTTGTGCCTACTTCAACCTAGGCACTGCCTACGCTACGGGCAGCGGAGTGCCCCAGAACCTCAAAGAGGCTGCTCGCCTCTATAAACTTTCCTCCGATCACGGCGATGTCGCCGCTGATGAAGAACTTAGACGTCTCAACTCTATGAGGTAACGGGAGTAGCCTCGGACATATGTATTCCCAAGGGAAGGGTTACGCCGCGCGCGACTCGGCGGCTTGCCGTATCAAAGACTCCGCCGGAATTCCAAGCTCTGTGTGGAGCCTCCAGATCATTTTGAGGGTTAAGGGACGCTTGCGGGCGAGGACTTCGTAGACACGGTTAGATCGACCGATCAACGGTTCGAGATCCTGGACCGTCAAATCGCGCTGGTCCATCACGAACCGAATCGCTTCGATCGGATCGGGTAGATCCATCGGAAAGTGCTTGCGCTCCCAGGCCTCGACCAATGTCGCCAGAACGTCCAGCCTTTCTCCTTCGGGCGTACCAAGTTTGGCCGTCATGAGCGATTCGATCTCTTTCAAGGTCGCGCGGTAGTCGACGTCGTTGCGGATGGGTCGGATGTCCATATCCGTTCTCCTTCAAATCGTTTGCGCATCGATCCGGTCGTACTCGGCATGCGTTCCCACGAAGCGGACGTACAAGATCCTGTGTCCGTAGTTAATCCAGACCACCAACCGATATTTGTTACCCGCAATGTTGAACACCACACGACCGTCTCTGAGGATACTCGCCTTGCCGAAATCCGCCTTCACCGCGGTAGGGGACGCCCAGTCCGCATGGAGCGCATGTCGATACCAGGCCAGAAGGGGCTCCCTTGCGTCTCCGAATCCAGGCCCTCCTTCCCAGAAAGCTCGGAGAGTGGAGAGAGCGAGTACACGCACCCATCAAGGATAGTCCCAAATCGGGACTAGCCGCAAATATCGCCCGCCTTAAGCCCGTCAGACTACTGACCAAGGCTTTGCCCTACCTGTGCCATGCTCCCGCCACGCTATGGCAACCAAGAAGAACTCTCCGGCCCCATCCCCCATCGCCACCACCACCGCCCCAGCCGCCCCCCTCCCTCGCCCGACTTCGATCGAGGTCGCGTCATGGATTTTGGCCGCGATCGGACTGTTCCTGGTGCTGCGCCTGCATCTGCTGGCCGCCCTCTTGGGCGGGCTGGCGGTGTACGAGCTGGTGCATCTGATCGCGGGGAAGTTGCGGTTCACCCAGAAGGGCCGCGGGCTGCGGAGGGCTTTGGCCGTTACGCTCCTCTCGGCGTTCGTGATCGCCGCCCTCGCTCTGGTCGTGCTCGGTACGCTTGCGTTTTTTCGCAGCGACCAGGGAAGCCTGGCCGCTTTGCTCGCGAAGATGGCCGACGTGCTGGAGAAGTCGAAAGAGCAGCTGCCGGAATGGCTGGCGCGCCAGATCCCCGACAATGCGGCCGAGCTGGAGCATACGGCGGTCGCCTGGCTGCGCGAGCATGCTGGCGAGGTGAAGACCCTCGGCACCAACCTCGGCAAGACGTTCCTGCACGCCCTGATCGGGATGATCCTCGGCGCCCTGATCTCGCTCAACGAAACGCTCGAGCATGGCAAGCGGGCCCCCCTCGCCAAGGCGCTCACCGATCGCGCCGAGCATCTGGGGGACGCGTTCCGCCGCATCGTCTTCGCCCAGGTGCGGATCTCGGCCCTCAACACCACCCTTACAGCCATTTATCTGGTCGTGATCCTGCCGCTCTTCGGGGTCCACCTGCCGCTCACGAAAACGCTGATCGGCGTGACCTTCGTCGCCGGGCTCGTGCCGGTGATCGGCAACCTGATCTCGAACACGTTCATCGTGATCGTCAGCCTCTCCCACTCGCTGGGTGCCGCGCTCGGCTCGCTCGCCTTCCTGGCCGTGATCCACAAGCTCGAATACTTCCTGAACGCACGGATCGTCGGTACCCAGATCAAGGCGAGCGCCTGGGAGCTGCTGCTCGCCATCCTGCTCATGGAATCCGCCTTCGGCCTCGCGGGGGTGATCGCGGCTCCGATCTACTACGCTTTTTTGAAGGCCGAGCTGTCCGAACGCGGCCTGATCTGAGGGCACCAGTTGCCCCCCGACCACCCCCTCGACTACTCTCCGCCGTAGTCGCTAAAGCAAACCGTGGCGGCGGCCCGTCCGCGCCACCTTGAGGGATCGAGGGGGACCCGGGATCACCGTGCTCGCCACCGACCGGTCTGTGCCCGAGGAAGGCGATGTCGCCGCCGATCTGGTCCGCCGGATCGGGGCAAGGGAGGCGCGCGCCGAAGGCGACTTGGTCGCCCGCTACAGTCGGGGCCTGTTGTTCCATTTGCGCCGGATGACCGGCGATCCGACCTGGAGCGACGATCTGCACCAGGAAACTTTCCGCGTGGTGCTCGAACGGCTGCGCGCCGGGGGAATCGCAGAACCCGAGCGGCTCGCGGGGTTCGTGCTCGCCACCGGGCGTAATCTGTTCCTCGGCGGCTGGCGCAAGCAGACCCGGCGCGGAGAGCGGGACGCAGCCGACGCGGCCGCGATCGATCCGGCCGATCCCGAACCGGGGCAGCTCGCCCGGCTGGTGCGGGAGGAGGAGATCAAGAAGGTGCGGCGGCTGATCGGCGAGCTGGGCACCGACCGCGACCGCCAGATCCTGTTCCGCTTCTACGTCGCGGAGGAGGAGAAAGAGACCATCTGTTCCGCCCTCGGGCTGTCGAGCCTCCATTTCAACCGGGTACTGTTTCGGGCGCGGCAGCGGTTCCGCGAACTGCTCGAAGCGGCGAGCTGAGACGATGGCCACGCTCGTGACAGCTATCACATGGGCCTCGGGCTCCGGAGGAACCGTGGATCACGCCGAGATGGACGCACAGCAGGTCCTGGAGCGCTACCTGGCGGGCCGTCTGCCGCCCGCGGAAGCGGCGCGCTTCGAGGAGCATTCGCTCGCCTGCCCGGAGTGTCTCGACCGGTTGGAGGCGACCGACGCGCTGCGCCGTTCCTTGCGTGCGATGGCCGCCCAGGAGGTCGCCGCCGGGGTGGTGCGCGCGACGTTGCTCTCCCGGATCGCCCGCTCACGCGCGGCCCCCTGGGCGCTCGGTTTTCTGTTCGTGGCCGCCCTCCTCCCTTCGGTCTACTGGGCGCGAGAGAGCGAGCGGCTGGACGCCGAGCTGGCGGCGGCCCGGGTGGAAAGTGCACCTAGAACGACTCGACCCGCGGAGCGCGCCACCCCCGCGGCAGCGCCGGGTGAGATCGCCGCGCTGCGCGCGCAGATCGCCGCGGGAGAGCGACAGGCCGAGGCCGACCGGCGGGAGCGCGAGAAACTGGCGGCGGAGCTTGCCCGAGCGCAAAGCCCGCGGATCAACCTGGCCGTCGTGCCGCTCTCCCCGGAGCGCTCGGCGATGATCCCCGGAGCCCAGAATGCCTCGCCTTCGACCCGCATCTCCCTTGCGCCGGGGATGGAGTGGGTCGTCCTCGCGCTGGAGCTCGACGCCTCGGACCGCCCCTCCTACCGCGCGACGCTCGCCGGGCCGGGCGGCGCCTCGCTCTGGCGCGGCTCGGGGCTGGTGCCCGACGCGCAGGGAACGCTCAACGTGGCGCTTCCCGCCGCGCTGCTCCCGACGGGCGACCTCACCCTGCGGGTCGAAGGGCTCGACGCGAAGGGTAAACCGGTGCCCGTGGCGAGCTTCACGTTCCGCGTCCTTCGCGTCGCCCGCTCGAAATAGGGTGTCTCGACGGAGGGTCGGCAGCGGCTCCACCCGGGGCATTCCTCCCTCCCCTGCCGCAACTCCATCCGTGGCAGAATCCGCACGAACACGGAACAGGAGGGAGACGCGATGGCTGCGCCCTACGGGGCGGTTGCTCGACGCGGGGTCCCGTTTCTGGCGCTCGCTCTCGCCGCATTCGTCGGTGGCGCGGCGCCCGGGGCGGAGGAGGCCACCCTAGCGCCCGGCGTACCGATCGAACGCGATCTCGCGGGAGGCGAGCGCCACGCCTATCGAATCGAGCCCGCGGCCGGGCCGCTCCTGGTTTCGGTCGAGCAACGCGGAATCAACGTGGCGCTCACCGCGGTCGCTCCCGGCAATGCGAAGGGGGCGGACGGGGCGGACCTCGGCCTGTCGAATCAGGACGGCCAGCGGGAGGGGTGGGAGACCCTGCTGCTACCGGCCCGCGGTCCGGATTCCGGCGCATGGCGGGTGGAAGTCATCGGCCGCGAGACGGAAGTCCCGCCCGGGCGCTACGAGATCCGGCTCGACGAGCTGCCCGACGCGACGCCCGAGGAGCGCCGCCGGGTCGAGGCGGAGGGGTTGCTCTCCGAGATCGGCCGCCTGCGCCCCAACGGGGACGGCGATTCGATGCGGCGGATCGTCGCTCTCGCCGAGCAGGCACTCCCCGGATTCGCGGGCGCCGGCCGCGAGCTGGAAGCGGCGCGCACGCTGTTCTTGCAAGCGGAAGCCGACCGTGCGCTCAGCGACTGCCGAAGCGCGGTGCCGCTCCACGAGCGGGCGGTCGCCCTGTTCGCCGCCACGGGGGCCGAGGCCGCGGAGAGCCAAGCGCAGACCGCGCTCGGGCTCTGCCGCCTGGCGCTTGGCGAGCTCGACGAGGCGCTCGCGCAGTTCGATCGGGCGCTCGCGATCGAAAGACGGCGCGGCGACTGTTATGGCGAGGCGACGACGCGAGCCAACGTCTGCCTGGTGCGCCACGTGCGCGGCGAGTGGCGGGAGTCGATCCCCTGTTACGAGCAGGCGATCGCGCTTCTCGTAGCGGTCCGAGCTTCGGACACCGAGTGGGCCGTGCGGTCGAACCTCGGCGGAGTCTATGACCTGCTCGGCGAACCGGGCAAAGCGCGCGCGGCGTACGAGGCCGCCCTACCCGTCTTACGCGCCATCGGCGAGAAGCGGAGCGAGATGCCGGTGCTGAACAACTTGGGCGTCGTGCTTGCCGGGCTCGGCGAGACGAGCGAAGCGCTCGCGCTCTACGACCAAGCTCTCGCGGCGGCGCTTTCGCTCGGCGATCGGAGTTGGGAAGCGCGCACGCGCCAGAACCGCGGCGTCGCCTATCTCGCGGCGGGAGAGGCCGGCCGGGCGATCGCCGAGATCGAACAGGCTCTCGTCTTGCGCCGCGCCGTGGGAGATCGGCCCGGGGAGATCACGGCCCTCGGTCTGCTCGGAACCGCGCGCGACCGGCTCGGCGAGCGAGAGGCGGCGCTCGACCTGGAAACCCGGGCGGCGACCCTCGCCCGGGAGGCGCATTTGCGTGGTCCGGAGGCGACCGCGCGGCAGCTGCTCGCCCGGACTTACCTCGCGGCGGGCCAAGCGCTTCCCGCGCTCCAAGCGGCGGAACAGGCCGTCGAGCTGTTTGCCGCGCTGGAGGACCGCCGAGGGCTCGCCACCGCGCTTTCCCGCAAGGGGGAGGCGCTGCGGCTCGCGGGTAAGCCCGAGGCCGCGCTCGCGCCGCTCGGCGAGGCGCTCGCGCTGCGCCGCGGGTTCGACGACCGGGCGGGGCAGGCCGAAACGCTCACCGCCCTCGCCACGGCGGAACGCCAGCTCGACCGGAAGGATGCCGCGCGTACCCACGTCGAGGAGGCCTTGGACCTCGTCGAGACGCTCCGCGCGGCGGTCGTGGCGCCGGAGCTTCGGGCGTCGTTTCTCGCCGCCAAGCAGCAGACCTTCGAGCTCGCTCTGCAGTTGCGGATGGAGCAGGCCGCCACCGATCCCAAGGCCGCCGAAGCGGGATTCGCTCTCGCCGAGCGGGCGCGCGCCCGCACTCTGCTCGACCTGCTCGACGCGGCGCGGGCGGACGCCGCCGGAGCGATCGATCCTCTCCTGCGGCAACGGGCGGCGGAGATCGGGCAACGCCTGGCGGCCAAGGCGCAGCGGCGGATTGAGATTCTCGCGGGCCGCGCGCCCGACGCCCACCCGGAGCTCGCCCGCGAGATCGAAGATCTGCTCTCCGAGGACGACCGCGTGGCGGCCGAGATCCGCCGCAGCGCGCCGCGGACGGCGGCGCTCGCGCTTCCCGAGCCGCTCGGCGCCGCGGACGTACGGCGGCTGCTCGCGCCGGACGAGCTGCTGCTCGAAGTCTCCTTGGGCGAGGAGCGGAGCTTCCTCTGGGCCGTGACCCAGGACGAGATGGCAAGCTTCGTCCTCCCCCCGCGCGCGGACATCGAGCGCCTCGCCCGGCGGGTCTATGAGGATCTGCGTACGGCGGATGCGGGCGACGCCCAAGGGGCCGAGGCGGAGCGCGCGGCGCGGCACGAGCTTTCCCGGATGCTGCTCGGCCCGGTGGCCCATCGGCTGGGCGAGCGCCGGCTAATCGTGATCGCCGACGGCGCGCTGCAATACGTGCCGCTCGCCGCCCTGCCGCCGCCCGACGATCCGGCCGACGTGCCGCTGATCGAAGGGCACGAGATCATCTCTCTTCCGTCGGCCTCCGTGCTGGCGGCGCTCCGCACCTCCCTCCGGGCGCCCGAGGTCAAGCGGGAGCCCGGGGGAAACCTGAAAGTCCCGCCGGCGGCCGTACTGGTGGGCGACCCGGTCTTTTCGCGGCTCGATCCCCGGGTTCATGCGGCAATCTCTTCCGCGTCCGGAGCATCCGCCGCCTCGTCGGCCGGCGAGATGGATGAGGCACGCGGCGGTACGTTCCAGCGCCTGCCCAACTCCCGCCGCGAGGTCGAGGAGATCGCCCCGCTCGTCTCCCGCTTGCCCGGAGGTGCCATCACTTGGCTCGATTTCGACGCCAGCCGCGCGGCGGTCTTGGGCGGTTCGCTCGGTGAGGCCCGCCTCGTTCACTTCGCGACTCACGGCGTGATCGACGCCGAGACGCCGCGCCTCTCCGGGTTGGTCCTCTCGCTGGTCGACCAGTACGGCGCGCCGCAGGAGGGATTCCTCGGCCTCGCCGATCTCTACGGCCTCTCCCTCCATGCGGACCTCGTGGTGCTTTCCGGTTGCGAAACCGCGCTCGGCCGCGAGATGCGCGGCGAAGGGCTGGTCGGCTTGACCCGCGGTTTTCTCCAGGCCGGCGCGCGGCGCGTGCTCGCGAGCCTCTGGCGGGTCCAAGACCGGCCGACCGCGGAGCTGATGGTCCGCTTCTACCGCGCGCACCTCGAAGCGGGCCTCTCCCCCGCCGCCGCGCTACGTGAAGCCCAACGCTCGATCCGCCGCGAGCGCCGCTGGCAAGATCCGGCCTACTGGGCCGGCTTCGTCCTCGAAGGAGACGGCGCGGCACAGTGAGACAAACGCCGGCATCGCGGCAGGAAGAAGGTGAGCGCGGCGCGGCGCCCGTTCCAATGAACCCCCAAGGAGAAAGCGATGCCTGATAAGAGTTTCTATCTGGGCAAATGGAGAATCACCAGCTCGAGTACCAAAGCTTTCAAGCCGGAGACAACCTTGACCATTGAAGAGATCACCGCCGGGGCCGCGGAGTGCCGGGTGCATTGGATAGATGTTGAGGACTTAGAACACAACCTCCGAAAGGTCATGTACGACGGCGGTACCCAGAAGATGGTCGGTAATCCAGCCCAACACGAATCCAGCGACTCCGCATGGAGCATCGCAATCTCGCAGGACGGAACCGGCAAACATCTCCACGGCCTGGTGATATCCCCCGACCTGGCCGTCGAGGGCGATGATCACGCCGAGTCGAATCTAGCAGGGGTCTGGGGCGCCGAGGCCCAGACCCCGTGACCCGCGACTTCGTCCATCAAGGCGAAGGCGCGGCGCGCCGACGCCAACCCCCCGCACGTATTCGATGACCTGATTCCCTCGCTGCCGGCTCACTCCACCGAACGCTTCGCCGACGATCAAACGCTCTAGGGATCGGTTGAAACGAGGACCGGCTCCTCCTAGGGCGCGAAGGCGGCCTCGCCCCGGATCTCCCGGGCGCAAGGCCGCCTTGCTTGGCGGAACAAAACACTCGGTCGCGAGTGTTCACAGCCTCATGCCACCCCAGCCTCCCCGCTCCGTGATCCCGAAGCACCGGCTGGAGGCGCTCAGCGACGGGGTCTATGCCATCGCCCTGACGTTGCTGGTCTTGGAACTGAAGATCCCACCGCTCCCGCACTCGATCCCCGACGAGGTGTTGGCTAAAGCGCTGTTGGAATTGATCCCCAAAGGCCTCGCCTGGTTGTTGAGCTTCTGGGTGATCGCGCTGTTCTGGCTCGCACAGCAGCGGTTGTATCGGCTCTGCCTGTCGATCGATGCGCCCCTGGCGCGGATCGAGCTGGCGCAGCTCGCCTTGATCAGCCTGTTCCCGTTCTCCAATATCCTGTTGGGAGAGCATGGCGGGCGGGTACTCCCGGCCGTGATCTACTCCGGGCACCTTTTCGCGATCGCACTCCTGTCCTTGCTGCGAACCCGACACTTCCTTCGGCATGCCGAGCTTCATTCCCCCGAGATGACCCCAAACACCGCGCGCGCATTACGAATCCGCGCCGGGCTCGTGGCGCTTTGCGCGTTCGCGGCGGTCCTGCTCGGGTTTTTCGCTCCCACAATGAACATGCTGGCGCTGCTCCCTCTGGTCCTCTTGCCGCGGATCGCGAAGGTCTAGCTTCCGGAACGCTCCTCGGGCTTTCCCGTCTCGACGAACTTCTTCAGCCGTTCGATTTGCTCGGTGAGTACCTTGTCCACAAACGGGGCGACCTTATCGAGTGCATGAGACGAATCGCCACTCGCGCGATAGGTGACCTCCAGGTGAGAGCCTTTCTCGCTGAACCCGCTGACCTCCGGCGCCTACCTTTGCGCCGCGCCGGGGGAGTTGCGGATAGGTCGATAAAAAAGACCGCACGCAAGAACGAAAAAACAACTCACCCACGAGTGGGTCTTTCCTAGAGACGGCCGGTCTCGTGTTGAGGCCGTACCCGACTGGAAGGAAGGCGTGCCTCCATGCGCCCCCTCATCTCGCGAGAGCTTCTCGTCCTATGGGCCGGAACGTGCCTATTTCTCGCCGGCTGTTCGCTCGTCCGATTTAGCTCTCAGGCCCAAGGGCTCTCGGCCTCCACTATCCTCACGGGTCGGATCTCGGGCGGCGCCCCGGAGGGACCGATCGTAGACCTCGATGATGAATTGTTCTCCGAAAAGAACGGGGAACAAGGCTATTGGGCGCCGAGGAGCGCTTTCGAACGGAACGGTGCGAACGTCTACTTTCTTGAGCCGTACGATCCGAACCGAACGCCCGTCCTGTTCGTCCATGGTGCCGCAGGCACGCCGCAGGACTGGAAGTACCTCATCGAGCGCCTCGACCGGAGGCGTTTCCAGCCCTGGGTTTATTCCTTCCCGTCAGGGGCAGGCGCCGATATCCTTTCCGACCTCCTCTATTGGAAGCTCATGAATCTCCGAGCCAGGTTCCGTTTCGAGACCCTCCAGATCGCGGCACACAGCATGGGTGGCCTCGTGGTCAGATCCTTCTTGGGCAAGTACCATAGTCGTTTCCCCTACGTCAGGCTGTTCGTTTCATTCTCTACACCTTGGGGTGGCGAAGAACTGGCGAGACTGGCCCCGGCTTCCATCCATGCCTGGGACGACATGCGCCCGGGAGGGACGTTCCTCGCTTCGCTCTTTGAGAGAAAACTGCCGTCGGAGATCGATTTCTACCTCTTCTTCGGATACCGGGGAAGCCGGGGCCTCTTCCGTTCACGGAACGATGGAACCGTCACCTTGAAAAGCGAGTTGAACCTGGCTGCGCAGGCCGAAGCTCGGAGGGTCTACGGCTTCGCCGAGACACACCTCAGCATCCTTTCTTCCCGAGAGGTAGTAACCGAGTTCAATTCTCTCTTGAGCACCCATTCACCACCCAGAAGTTCGTCCGTCGTCGCTACGGCGAAGTGAGCGCAGCCCACGGCCCTCCGCCCCCGATTGCGGCGACAGGTGCTGAAGGGCCGGGGCTGCTCGGTCCAATGAACCGGACGTCGCCTCAATCCTTGCAGAGCTCCAAGGTGAAGCACTCGTTGTACAGTTGGCTGAGCACCACCTGGAAGCAGATTCCACCGACTTCGAGCCGGTACTTCCCGCTCTTGGCTCCCCGGGTCCGGATGACGATCTCGCGGGAGATGCAGTTCGTCTCGCCCTCGCGGCAGGGGCCGATATCGCCGAAGCAGATAGGGCCGATCGGATGGATCGAAACCGAAGGGGTACCGTCCGGCAACTGCGGCACCGGCGACCCGTCGGCCATCGAGACGAAGAAGTACGAGATGTGGACATTGGAAAACGAAAGGTTTGAGTAGCAGTTGCAGATCGAGACGATCGCCACCTCGACGTCGTCCGTTTCGAAGCAATCGCAGTTGCTGTCGCCCCAGGCGATCGAAACGCACGGCTCGATCGGCGGCAGCGCCAATTCCTTGCATTCGGCGCCGCACGCCTTGCAGATCGCATTCTTGAGCAGCTCGACGTACTGGCTGACGTCGACCGGTCCGAAGTAGGCGCTGCCCCCCGTCGGATTGCACATGTCGCTGTACGACTGCATCTCGGGCGTTATCGGCGGCGGAATCGGGCCGATGTGGTGGGCGAAGATTACGACCCCGTTCGCCTTCGCCGCGGCCGCCGCGTTCGCGCTCGCCGCGACGTCGACCGCATCGTGCCCCAGGCCGTCCAGGGCGGTATCGCTGACATAAAACACGGCCTTGCACGCCCCGGACCGCCAGTCGTAATAGTTGCAGAGGTCCGCGATCGCATCCGCGCCCTCCTCGCCCCAGTACGTCGAGTCTCCTGCGGGCTGGGGTTGGTCCTGCGCGAACGGCCCGACGCTGCCAATGCTTTGCAGGTATTGCTGGTGCGTCTGGGTGAAGCTCGTGCCGGCGAGCTGGGGCGTGATGTCTCCGAGGTTGCCGGGTGGATTGGCTCCCGGCTTCACGCCATCGACCACCAGCCAGGTGACGCGCAGATCGGACGGACACTCCCGCGCCGCCTGCTCGACGGCATCCTTCGCGGCGCTCGAAACCGCCGTGGCGGCCCAGCTCATCGAACTGCTCGAATCGAGCAGGATCACGAGATCGACGATCTTCTTGGCTCCGCCGGGCCGGCCGCAAGAGCAGTCTTCGTGGCCGGCGTCGCAATGGCCCAGCGCGTTGTGCTTTTGCTTCTTCTCCTCCTGGAGATAGTTGTTGACGGCCCCTTCGATCCAATCGCAGAAGTACTTCTCCCCATCTCCCAACCTGCGTTTCGTTTCCCGGTGAATCGAATCGAGGTCGCTGGTGCTGCTGGCCGACCCACTCTCCGCGGGTGTCGTCGTCACCTTGGATGTCGTAGACAATTTGGCCTTCATGACACGTTCCCTTTCAAGCTGCCGATGGGCCGGAAAATCCCGGCTCCGGGCGTTCGAAAGGGCAAGGAGCGTACCCGGCATTGCGGTAGATCTTCAAAACGATTCGAGGGCCGCAACTCGTTGACGGCAAACGATCAGATGCCTTGTCACACGATCCTCCGTCAGGCTGGGCCTAGGGTGTTTGCGACCGAATCATGGTGATTGCACCCTAAAAGGATTGGAGTTGTCTCGCCCGTCGAGGGCGAGCCGACCGCTGAACGGAAAGAACCCTGAGGAGTGCGAAAGGAGTCCGAAGTTTCCGGCTTGCGGTACCATTACGTTTGGAGATCACGCTTCGACGGTACAGGCCGCCTGTTTAGGGAATTGCCTCCGCAATGGTTCCCGCTAAGAACGAACTCCTCGAGAAACTGGCCCTTGAAGAAGCGGGCCTGGCTGAGCTCGATCGGCAACAACAGGCGACTCGCTCTCGGATCGAGGCCCTACACGCCAAGTTGGCGATCGTTCCGCGGTCCGCCCCCTTCGTTTTGCCGATCAGCGCAAACGCCCAGACGCCGACAACACCCGCTGAGAAAGTCGGGCTCTTTCGGAGGCTCTTCAAAGGTCGTGAAGACGTCTTCCCGACGAGGTTCGTCAGCAAGAAGACCGGAAAGTCGGGTTATGCACCTGCCTGTGCAAACAAGTTCGTCCGGAGAGTTTGTGAGCTTCCGAAGGTCAAGTGCGGTGAGTGCCCGAACCAAGGCTTTACCTCGGTAGGTGACCAGGTTGTTCTCGACCATCTTCAGGGACGGCACGTGATGGGTGTCTACCCTCTCCTCGAAGACGAGACCTGCTGGTTTCTGGCGGTCGACTTCGACAAGTCCTCTTGGCAGGAGGATGTCGGTGCTTTTGTCGAAACGGGCCGGGCGATCGACATCCCGGTGGTCGTGGAGCGATCCCGTTCCGGCAACGGCGCCCACGCGTGGTTTTTCTTCGCGGCTCCGGTCGCGGCCAATCTCGCCCGAAGGATGGGGTGTTACCTCCTCACCGAGACGATGGCCAGACGGCACCAGTTGAGCCTGGGTTCGTATGATCGACTCTTCCCGAACCAGGACAGCATGCCTCGCGGCGGTTTCGGCAACCTGATCGCATTACCGCTCCAATACGAACCTCGCCAGCAAGGGAACACCGTCTTCTTGGATGACCGGCTGGAGGCCTACTCGGAACAGTGGGCCTACCTTGCATCCATTCCCCGCATCGCCGCATCGACTGTCGAGGCGATCGCGAACGAGGCCACCAGGCAAGGCCGCGTCGTCGGAGTGCGGTCCGTCGCCGACGGCGACGAGGCTACCCCTTGGAGAGATTTGCCTTCGGGTCGCCCCCGGCGATCGCAAATGCCAGGTCCACTGCCGCGAGAGGTGCATGCGGTGCTGGCGCAGAGAATATTCGTGGAGAAGGTAGGCCTCCCCTCTCCGCTTCTGAACGAAATCAAGCGACTGGCCGCGTTCCAGAATCCCGAGTTCTACAAGAAGCAAGCCCTTCGATTGTCCGTCTCGACGACGCCGCGGGTCATTGTTTGTGGAGAAGAGCTCTCGCAACACATCGCCTTACCGAGGGGCTGTCGCGGCGACCTAGAAGCTCTTCTGAAGGAACATGGCGTGAGACTCGTTGTCGAGGACCAGCGAAACACCGGTTTGGCTATCGATCTCGAGTTCTCCGGTGAGCTGACAGAAGTCCAAGATAAAGCCGCAAAAGCGCTTCTCGAGAACGATATTGGAGTCTTCGTCGCTCCTCCCGGGATCGGCAAGACCGTGCTGGGCACCTACCTCGCCGCCAAGCGTGGAAGGAGCACTCTCGTTCTCGTGCATCGCCAGCCTCTGCTGGATCAATGGGTGGCACAGCTATCGATGTTTCTCGGCATCGACGAGAAGGGTATCGGAAGGATCGGCGGCGGCAAGCGAAAGCCGAACGGTCGAATCGATGTAGCGATGATCCAAAGCTTGGTTCGTGAAGGTCGGGTGGACGACATCGTGGAGTCTTATGGCCATGTCATTGTCGACGAGTGCCATCACGTGCCTGCGTTCTCGTTCGAGCGGGTGCTTGCCGAGATCAAGGCCCGCTATATCGTCGGCCTTACCGCTACGCCCTATCGTCGAGATGGACACCAGCCCATCCTGGAGATGCAGCTGGGGTCGGTCCGGTTCGCAGTAAACCAAAAAGGCCAAGCCGCCCTGCAGCCATTCGAGCACCGGCTCATCGTCCGCAGAACCGCCTTCAGGATCGACGACGCCCAAGCGAACGTTGGAATCCAAGAAATCTATACCGCCTTGGCCGAGGACGAGGCACGCAACCGCCTCATCGTGGACGACGTCATTCGCTCACTGAAAGAAGGTCGCTCCCCTATCCTTCTTACCGAACGGAGGGATCACCTTGAACATTTAGCCGAGATGCTACGCGGACACGCTCGCCACCTCGTGGTGCTCAAAGGTGGAGCGACAGCCAGAATACGGCGTGAGCTCGACGCTCAACTTGCCGGAATTCCCGAAACAGAAGGTCGGCTCGTTCTGGCAACTGGCCGCTATATCGGAGAAGGATTTGACGATGCTCGGCTCGACACACTTTTTCTGGCGATGCCTGTGTCCTGGAAAGGTACACTTGTCCAGTACGCGGGCCGACTACATCGACTTCATCCAGCGAAGGCCGGGGTTCACATCTTCGACTACGTAGATCGAGAGGTGCCGGTGCTCATGCGCATGTTTGCAAAGCGAATGCGGACCTATCAGGCGATCGGATATTCTTGCGACCAACAACCACTCGAAATCAACGAGGCCACCGAACACCATGCCGAATAAGCGAATCCCGGGACCGTTCCAGGAGTGGATCGAGGCGCGCAAGCGGCATCATCTGTCGCACGCCCATGTTCAGATGGCTCGCGAGCTGGGCCTCAATCCGGGCAAGCTCGGCAGCATTGACAACCACCGCCAGGAACCCTGGAAGGCTCCTCTGCCGGATTTCATCG
Source organism: Thermoanaerobaculia bacterium (assembly GCA_035995205.1). GTDB lineage: Bacteria > Acidobacteriota > Thermoanaerobaculia > Multivoradales > UBA5704 > DASYKS01. The sequence goes on along the minus strand of DASYKS010000091.1, from coordinate 171,860 downwards.
AGCACCTCTACTTCAAGCGGTTCGGCAAAGAGCGCCCGGACGTCGTCTCGACTCTCGAAGAGATGGCTCTCCGCCTCGCGGCGAAGAAGGCCGAGAAGCGCGAGAAGAAGCTCCTGCGAAAAGCTGCCGAGAAGGCGTCCTGAGCGCGTCGCGCCCCGGCTCCTACCCCAAGAGTGCTATGCCCGGCTACGGAAAGCCCAAACGCTCAAGGCCCCGGAAACCACCACGGCGAGCCAGGAGGTCCAGATCGGGAAGGAGGTCGTGCCGATCAAAATCGGCAGCGCTCGAATCGCCCGGTAGGCATGCGCCAAAGCGACGAAGGCAAAAACGAGACCGGAGACGCGAAGATAGTTTCCCGTGGTCATGAGCCTCTCCTCGATTGAGTGATGACGCGAGCCTATGCCTGGTGTCCGGCGGCCTGCAAGGCCCAGGGCAATCCGGCCCCAGGGTTTCGTCCTAGTCGCGGAATTCGCGTTCTCACCCTCCGAAGCGAAAGCCGACCGCCAGCGACGCTTCGAGATCGGCGCCGCTCACATCGCGGTACCAGCGCATTCGGGCATCGGGCCGTAGGTAGACGCGCTCCCGGAGCGGGATCTCGAAACCGATTCCGACGTGCGCGCTCGCCGAGCTGTTGTAAGGTACTCCCCCCTCGTCGAAACCGTTGCTGTTCTCGGGGTTGACTCGTCCCGGACCGGCGAATAGGAACCCTTGGACGGGTCCCTCGGGGTGGAGGTAGAGCTTGAACGATAGATCGGCAAGAAGCACGGAGCCGCCGTCGAAGTCGAGCCGCCCCAGTGAGACTTCGAATCCGAAGCGATGGCCGAAGCGATTCCCGACGCGCACTCCGAACACCGTATGGCTGGCCGGATCGTCCGGCGCGAACTGACCGCTGAACAGCTCGAGATGGCTCGGACCTATTTGTCCGGCCGAGGGCAGAGCACCCGCGAGGACGGCGAAAGCGAGAACGACGGCGGACACCGACGACGAGATCTTCAGGGCATTCCTCCCGGCGGCTGAATCTCCCGGAGCCCCCCAGGCGCCGACATGCCGGGCTCGCATCCCCGGAATCTTCTTGCGCGCAATCTCTTCAAGTCTAGCCACTTCCTGGCCGCCGCGCGCGCCCGTTCAAATTCAACCAGCCGGCTGCTTATCCCGAGATTTGGTACGCCGCCTTGAGCCAAGAGGCCACCTCGGCGTCTACCTCCGCAGGGGACGATAGAGGCACCTCCAAGAGCCACCGATTCGCCGAAGCCTGCTCATGCTTCTTCACCCGCGAGCTGGGAATGTCTTGGGACGCCTTGAGCGTCAAGACGAGCGCGCTCTTACGAGTAGCCACTCCGGCGAAGGCCGTGCGGCGATTCAGATGAATCGAGGTCTTCTTGGGGTCCTCGGTGAACTCGCCGATCTTTCCAACTTCAGCTAGGAGCCGATCGTAGGTCTCGCGAACCGAGAGGTCCTTGCCTTCGAAATGCTGCTCGACCGTCGGTGCGGCTTCCGGCATGGCGACCTCCCGGGGAAGTTCGGAGGAGATCCTATCCTGGGGCCTGACAACCGGTTGAAGCTCCCCAAACCTCGCGCCGGAGGGAGGCCGCGCGACGCTCCGCGCGCGCCTTCTTCCCAGCGCCCAGCAGTCACACTCGTCAGGTCGAGCGAACGCTGCAGGGCGGACTCTTTCGCCGCATAATATGCGGTGATTGTAGCAGCGAATCACCGCACCAAAAAAGAACTCGGTGAGGCCAGGGGCGGCGAATAGGGGAAATCTCCCCTCGAAACGCCTAGTTTCTAGGCGTTTCGCTTTCCGGAGGGGCGTAACCGGGGCGGTATGAACGATTTAGGGCTCGCGGTGAGCTTCTGGACCTCGAACGGCCTCCCCGAACCGAGAGTCGCCAAGCGTCAGCCCTTCGGCGCAGCCTCCGCCTTTTCCGGCGCCTTGCGCTTGCGACGGCTCCAGTCCTCCGAGCGGACGCCGAACTTTTCGAGGGCCGGGTTTTCGAAGCCCATATGGCCGCGGGCGACGGAGGCGAGGCGGCGGATGGCCCGGCGGGTTTCCTGGTCGAGATGGCGCCGCCGCTCGATGAGCTCTTTTCGCTGGCCTTCGACCATCTGGATGGCGTTCTGCGTCGCGAGAAATTCGGCGACCTTCTGTTGCGCATCGGCGAAGGGCACGTCCGCTTCCGGAATGTTGGGCAGAGACTCCTGAATGTTCTGGATCATGCTCTGCCACTGGTAGAGTTTGCCCGCGTAGGACCGGTCCTTCATGGTGGCCTGCCGAGTCGAGGGCCGCGAGGACTGTTCCCCGGCCCAATCGCGCGTTTCGGGAACTATATGGCGAGTTCCGGCATGCTCGAACCGGTGCGACCGATCGGAACACCGGTTTTCTCCCCGCCACCACCGGTGCTCCCGCCGGGGGTACCGGTGTCACGGTCTAGGAAACCGGTGCTCCCGCCCAGCGCACGGGTGTCACGGTCCAGCTCACCGGTGCCCTGGCTCAGCGCACTGGTATCACGAGCCAGCCAACCGGTGCTCTCGCTCAAGGCACTGGTGGTACGGCCCAGCTCACTGGTGCTCTGGCTCAGGGCACTGGTGTCACGGTCCAGCTCACCGATGCTCTGGCTCAGGGCACTGGTGTCGCGGTCCAGCTCACCGGTGCTCTGGCTCAGGGCACTGGTGTCGCGGTCCGGCTCACCAGTGCTCTGGCTCAGGGCACTGGTGTCACGGTCCGGCTCACCGGTGCTCTGGCCCAGGGCACTGGTGTCGCGGTTCGGCTCTCTGGTGCTATGGCCCGGCGCACGGGTGTTGTGGGTCGGCCCATCGGTGAGCTGACCCGTGGCACCGGTGTCCGGCACCGGGTTACCGGTGCTCCGGATCGGCGCTCCGGTGTTTTCCTCCGGAACACTACTTTGGGCCTTCCGCCGGTCGATCTTCAGTCTCCGCCACTAAGTTGCTGAAGCGCGAACCGTGGTGAGCGGCGTACGCTTTCCCCTAACGGAACTCGGCTTGGCCTGCTGCCGGCTCGTACGCGCCGGAAGAATCGCCTGGCAGCTCTTGCGGTCTCCGGAAAATCTCGCGCGCCGCGCGCTGCTCGGTGGCTTCGCGAGTCATCGGCCGGACTCAGCCAGCGCGGCCACGGTTGACTTCAGGAACTCCGGTAGGTTCTAGTCCTGCGTAGTATTAATGCGGATCTGCCTAATACACGTTAGCCGGACACGACTTTGATCATCTTTAACTTCATCGGAATTGGAATGGTGGCCATTGGCTTCGGAGTTGCCTTTGGCATCGGGAGCCTTCTCGGGCTGACTGCGGAAGGCCCGCTGATGATGATCGCCGGCCCTCTTCTGCTTGTCCTTGATCTGGGATATCGCGCGAAGAAGCAGCCGCCAAACTGGTTTCATCCGAGGAGTGGGGGCCATTTGTTTTGGCTCCCGGTGTGGATCTGGGGTTTGATCTGGTCCGCCTTGGGACTTGTCTATGTCCTGCGTGGCGGTAGCACCTGATTCCCTGGCGCGTTCATCGCGGTCAGCTGGCTAACACCGCGCTGGAGCCGACGCGGCTTTTCGTCGTGGGAAAGTGCACGTGAACGCACGCGATCCAGCCTCAGATCTTCTCTACTTCACCGAGCGCGGATCGGGACCGCCCCTCCTGCTCGTCCACGGGTTGATGGCCACCGGAGAGATGTTCGAGCCGGTCATCGAGCATTTCGCAACGCTACATCGCGTGATCATTCCAGACCTACGTGGCCACGGGCGCAGTCGCAGCTTGCCGCCGCCGTACACGGCGGCGCAGCTCGCATCCGACTTAGCGCGCCTGCTTGACCATCTCGGCATCGACTCTACCGCGGTGCTCGGCTATTCGCAGGGCGGTGCGATTGCGCAACAACTTGTTCTCGACCATCCCGAGCGCTGCAACCGCCTCGTGCTCGCTTGTACCTATGCTTACAACATGGCGAGTTTCCGCGAGAAGCTCGAGGGTCATCTCGCGCCGGTTCTCATTCGCATTCTTGGCATGAAGCGGTTTGCAAAGCTCGTCGTTTCCCAGGGCGCGAAGGATCTTGGTAGGAAACGCGGCGATTGGCTCGTCGCCCTCATTGCAAGCCAGGACCGGACATTGATGCTGTCCGCGTGGAAGGAGATGCTGGCGTTCGACAGTAGATGTCGCCTCGCCGAGATCAGATGCCCGACGCTCGTCATCGCCGGATCGAACGACGAAGCGGTACCGATCCACCACGCGAAGATGCTGCACGATGGTATCGCTGGTTCTCGGCTCGTCATTGTCGCCGGCGCAAACCATGCGCTCATCTGGACGCGTCCCGACGAGCTTGTGCGGGTGACCGACGAATTTCTCGCGGCCTGATTACAAATACTTCACCCGGAAGACGGAGCCAAGTTGCCGAGTTGCCGTTTCTGATGGATGGCCTCGCGGAGCGGCCTCTTCTAGGGTTCGGCAACCGCGAGAAGACGGGCGCCTGGCACATCTTGCGGTCATCGGAAAATCTTGCGCGCCGCGCGAGTGCGATGTCTTTGCGCGCCGAACGGTCTCGCGAGGCCGACGCCACGCCCTCGGGGCGGCCCGAAGGCGTGGAGTGGGGGGTTACTCCTCGTCGTCCCCTCCCTCGATGTGGGGAATCGAGCGAAGGTATTCGTAGATCGCCTGGAGGTCGTGGTCCTTCATCTCACGGAAGATCGGCCAGGGCATCACTTGGAGGATCTCGTCCGGCTCGTCGGGATCATGGCCGGTACGGATCAGAGTGCGGAACTCCTGAAAGGTCAGGCCTGCCGGCTTGCCGTCTTCATCGGGGGTGATGTTGTCCGAGACGACACCGCCTCCGAAATCCCGGCCTCCCGCGAGGTACCGCTCGGCGTTGATCTGCTTCGGTTCGCCCAGATACGGGTCGTGGCCGGGCGCAAAGGGGGGATTCGTGTGACAGTCGTTGCAGCCCGCCTGGGCGTTGACGATGTAGCTGCCGAGCCCCACCAGCGCCCGGTCTCGGCCGTGTAGCTTGAGCGGCACGGGAGCGATCAGGAAGCCGCGGACGATGCGTGAGGTTTCAGGATCGGTGGGTGTCCGTTGGCCCACGGCGCGCGGCGGGTTCTGGCCCGCCACAACACCTCCGACGGCGACGATCGCGGCAAAAAAGAGAGCGGTCCACAGGAGTTTGCGCTTCATGGGAGTTTCCTCCCGTCGAACTTCGAGCTCGTGGACGAAGAGGTTTGAGGCAATTCCATGTTTCCTCCGGTCGAGAGCATTCGCCAGCGTGATGGCTGGAGACATCGCGAGGGTAAGCAAGCAAAGTGCCGATACGTCGGCACAGGCCTTGCTCTTTCGGTTTCTGGGGAGGATGGCCCCACCGAAGACTCGATGACGCTCGTCTGATTTCCGCGGAGATTTCGCTATGCCCCACTCGATCTGGAACGGCAGCTTGAGCTTTGGCCTGGTCAACATTCCGGTCGGCCTGTACCCCGCGGAGAGTCCCGATGATCTCGACCTCACGCTGCTCGATCGGCGCAACCTCTCCCGCGTCGGCTACAAAAAGATCAACAAGAAGACCGGCGAGAAAATCGAGGAAAAGAACATCGTCCGCGGCTACGAGGTCAGCAAGGGCAAGTTCGTCCTACTGAACGAGACCGATTTCAAGCAAGCCAATCCTAAAGCCACGCAAACGGTCGAGATCTTCGGCTTCGTCGGCGCGGGCGACATTCCACCGATCTATTTCGACAAGCCCTACTTCATCGTGCCGCAGAAGGCTGGGGCCAAAGCCTATGCCCTGCTGCGCGAAGCGCTTCTCCGGTCGGAGCGCATCGGTCTCGCCCGGTTGGTGGTCCGCACGCGCCAGTATCTGGCCGCCATCTATCCGTTGGACGAAGCGATCGTCGTCAATCTTCTCCGTTTCGCCCACGAGCTTCGCGACCCGGCGGCGTATGAATTCCCCAAGCGCGGACCCGTGAACGCCAAGGAGATCCAGCTCGCCGAGAAATTGATCGAGGGGATGGACGAAGAGTGGAGCCCAAAGCAGTACAAGGACGAATATCGGGACGATCTATTGGCGCTGATCAAGAAAAAGGCGAAGCGAAAGGGCGAGGAAGAGGAACCCGAGGCCGAGCCCGAAGAGCAGCCCATGGCGGAGGTGGTGGACCTCATGGCGCTCCTACGCCAGAGCCTGGCACCCGGCAAAGCACCTCAGCCGCGCACGACGGTTAAGCGAAACGCGAAGGGCGAGAAAAAAGCGGGAACCAAGCGCCGCCGGACCTCCAGCGCACGGAAAAAGTCGGCCTGAATCGGGCAAGAGGGGAAAGGCTCCGCTCGCCCCCAATTTCTACCGATCTTTTTTGGGGCCTCCCAGCCGACCGCCCTTTCTCGGGCTCTCTACAAATCCAGCCGTCCCCTGCCTCTGGTAGACTTAGGTTTACCACTGCAACAGATTTCTACGGGAGTTTTGGCATGGACGATCTGCCCGAGGCACTGAAGGCCCTGAGGTCGTGTATCCAGCAGTATCACCCGCTCCGTGCGCCCAAGAAGCGCAGGGTCGAGCTGCTGCTGGGCAATGATCGCGAGATCGGCCGGGAGAGTTTCTCGCAAGAGAAGCGGGTGGGGATCATTCCCCGGCAGGTGCAGGAGCTCGTCGGGTTCTTGCGCGACGTCGGAGTCGACCTGGAGGTTCTGGTCATCCAAGGGGCTGGCCAGCGAGCGGGTTTTTCCGATGCCGAGTTCATCGCGGCGGGAGCCGAGATCGTTACCCTGGAGGAGCTCCCTTTCGACCGAGGCACGCCTCCCGACGTGGTCCATGCCCTCAAGGAGCCGTCATGTTACGAGAGCACGATTCCCGGTCCGTTCTGCCGGATTGGGGCCATCCATACGGGAGACTTCCACGCCGACAGCGGCCTGGCCGGCCTGTTGAACCGCACGGACGTTGCCATTTTCGACGGCTCCCACACCGGGGCGCCGGACGCGTACCGCATTCCGATCCGCGGACGGATGTCGATCTTCGCCGGCGAGATCGCGGCGGAGTGGGTCCTCGATCATCTGGCCGCCCGACATGTCCGCGGACCGGTGGTCATGGTGGGGGCGGGCAACGCGGGGAAGGCGGCGGCGTGCAAGCTCGTGGAAGACGCCGCCGTGACCGAGGTGATTCTGCTCGACTCTGATGAATTTCCCGCGCGGCTCGAGCAGGTGCGCGGCGAGCTCGCCAAGCTCGCGAAGATCCGCGTTCAGGGCATCCGGGGGATGAACCACCTCCACCTGACCGAGGCGCTCAAAGGCGCGGTCGGGGTCATTTTCGCCGTGGCCCGCCCGGGCGAGGAGGCGCCGAAAGTCGTTCATATCGACACCCTGGTGCAGCAGCTCGCCGAGAACGCCATCGTGGTAGACATTTCGATCGACGAGAAGGGCGCGATTCTCGATCCGGCGATCCCCTCGACCTGGACCAGCAACCGGATCATTCCGCGCCTGGCCGAAGTCATCGGCGCCCAGCGTAACCGTGTCTACCGAGCGATTCCCAACATGCCGCGCGCCTACCCCAAGCCGGCCAGCGAAGCCCATGGCGAAGCGATCCTCCCGTATCTGGCAACCCTGTTGTTCCTCGCCGCACGGGAAGGCGGCGCCGAAAGAGTCATTCGGTACCTGGCGCGGCAGCCCTTCGATGGCCATGGCGTCGACCCGCTGAAGGCCGAGCCCGCCCAGGTTCTTCCGTCACTCATCCAGGATCTACGAAATGGCCTGGCTTTCTTCCCTCACTATCCTCCCGGCCGCCCTCCCGGCACCCAGCAGGGAGACAGAATCGCGGTGTCGGACCTGGTGGCCGACCGGGCGGGTTTGTTCGCCCATCTCTATCGCCACGAGATCGCCTTCGAGTTCGCCATGCCGGCGCGGGGAGGAGCGCACCGGGAGAAGGAGATCGCCGCCGCCCGCGTCTTCCCCGACCCGATCCGCGACTGCCTGATCGATCTCGTCAACCACGGGCTCCGATGCACGGTGGTCTCCCATCCCGGCATTGACGGCACCACGACCCAGAACGCCGAACGCGCCCTGGGAGTGGGAACGGAGAAGGTGCTGAAGTGTCTGATCTTCCGCGCCGACGACCAGTTCATCGCCGCCATCTGCAGCGGCCGCAAGCACATCTCGGAAGAGCTTCTGCGGCAGCTGACCGGGGCGCGGAAGGTGGAGCTCGCCTCGCAGGAGGAGGTTCGAGAGGTGACGAAGCACACCAAGGGAGGCGTGCCGGTCATCCAGGTCTTCGGCATGGAGAGGATCTCCGCGGTCTACCTGGACGAAGAGGTGTTGAAACAGGAGGGGGTCTACGGATCGGCGGGAACCGAGTTCGCCGGCATGCGCATCGCGTCGTCGGATTTGCCCAAGCTGGGCGCGCGCGTGGTCCGGATCACGCCGGAGGATAGCCGGCTGCGGCGAAGCGAAAAGAAGGTCCGCAGATTCCTCCGGGAGATCGAGCACGCCCTGGAAGAGGACGACGACGCTGCGGCGCGGGTGGCGGTCGGTGAGATTGCCCAGATCCTGGAGGGACCGGCGGCCGGCGCGGAGTAAAGGAGCGCGCTTCGCTCACACCAACTGGTCGCGCTGAAGCACCGAATACAGCCCCCCGAGGGCGACCAGCTCGTCGTGCGTGCCGCGCTCTACGATCCGGCCGGCGTCGAGAACGAGGATCAGGTCGGAGCTTTTGACCGTCGCGAGGCGGTGGGCAATGACGAACGTGGTGCGGCCGACCCGGAGCCGGTTGAGCGCTTCGAAGACCAGCTTTTCCGACTCGGCGTCGAGGCCCGAGCTGTGCTCGTCGAGAATCATGATCGGAGCGTCGCGGATCACGGCGCGGGCGATTCCGATTCGCTGGCGCTGGCCGCCGGAGAGCGCCATTCCGCCTTGCCCCACGATCGTGTCGTAACGCTCGGGGAGGTCTTGAATGAATTCGTCCGCATGCGCCAGGCGCGCGGCGTTTTCGATCTCTTCCTTCGTCGCGTCGGGCCGGCCATAGGCGATGTTCTGCCAGATCGGAGCGTAGAAGAGCTGCGTGTCCTGGAGGACGAAGCCGATCTTGCGACGCAGCGAGCGGATGGTGAATTCCCGCACGTCGGTGCCGTCGATCGACACCACGCCGGAGGTCGGATCGTAGAAGCGCGGAATCAAACTGACCAGCGTGGACTTGCCGCTGCCGCTCGGCCCCACGAGCCCGACGAGCTGGCCCGGCTGGACGGTGAATGAAATGTCGTGCAGCACCGGCCGGCCCGGTTGATAGGCAAAGGTGACGTTTTTGAATTCGACCCGTCCTTCGACGTTCTCCAACGCGCGGGCGTGGGGCGACCGGACGAGGCGCTCGTCGGTGTCGAGGATCTCCCGTACCCGTTCCAACCCCACGGCGGCCTGCGCGACGTCCGTGCTCGCTTTAGCCAGATCTTGGATCGGCGCGAACAGCCGCGCGAGGTAGGCGAGGAAGACGACCAGCGCGCCCGCGGTCATCGCCCCTTCGAGCACCAGCCGGGTACCGAACCAGAGCACCCCGCCGGTGCCGATCGCGACGACCAACGTGAGGATCGGCGGCAGGAGCGCCCGGACCTTCCGCGCGCGGAGCGAGGCTTCCAGCGTCTCCAAACTCTTCGCATCGAGCCGCTGCCGCTCGAAACGCCCTTGCGCGAAAGCCTTGACGACGCGCATGGCGGTCAAGCCCTCTTGGACGATCGCCACGATCTCGCTCTGGCGGCGGCGCACCTCGCGGGTGGCGGAACGGACGACATAGCGCAGCCGGTAGGCGAACAGCGCCACCAGCGGGGTGACCGAAAGGGCCACCAGCGTGAAGTTCCAGTTGAGCGAAAACATTACGGCCAGGATGCCGAGGATGGTGAGCACGTCGACGACGATCGTCAGCAGAGAGGACGAGGCAAAATCCTGGACGGCTTTGATGTCGTCGGTGATCGTGCTGATCAGCGGCCCCACCTGCTGGCGATCGTAGTAGGACATCGACAGCCGTTGCAGGTGGGCGTAGACCCGCTGGCGGAGGTCGTGGGCGACCCACTGGCCGATCGTCGCGGTGGAGACCGCGTTCAGGTAGCTGCTCGCCGCTTCAGCCAACGCGAAGACGATGGTGGCGAGCACCGCGGCGGTGAGAATCGTCAGCCGATCGGCGCCCGCGGGAAGGAGCGACGCGAGCGCCTTCGGCAAGGCGCGCGATTCGAGCACCGAATCGAGCACGATCTTGAGCGGCCAAGGCGCCGCGAGCCGCGCCGCCGTCTGGACGAGCAACGCGACCGCGACGAGGATCAGCTGCTTCCAGTAGGGTTTGACCAGCCGTAGGGAGAAGCTCAGCACACCGCGATTCTCCCACGGCTGACCGCCCCCATCGGAGACGGCGACCGCGGAGGAAGGAAATGGCGGCCGGGGTGCCAAGTCGCGCGACCACCCCGGCCGGAGACGCCGGGATCAGAAAATGCAGCCGCCGGAGCACTTGTAGGTGGTCGTGCTGGTCCAGACGCCGCGATCGCACCACTGCAGCTTGAGCTTTTGGAAAACGCCCGAGCCGGTGTAGCAACAGGTGCCGGTGGTCACCCAGCGCTGATCGCCATCGGTGCAGGCGGCGTACGCCGGCTCGGGCGCGATCGCGAGGCCAATCAGGAACAGGGCGGAGAGGACCAGGGCGGACAAGAGAACGACGTGCGATTTCGAAGAGGGAATGGACATCGGGCTTCCTTTCTCGAACGGTTGACCTTCGATTCGATCGACCGGCGGCCGATCGCGGAACGCCTGCGAGAAAACGACGCGGTCATGGCTCACGAACCAGCCGGCTTGGCTCCTCCAGGCGCGGGCAACGCCTGATCGATCGCGCTCATCAGCTCTTCTGCGGAAACGGCGCCTTCGAGGCGACGGCCGTTGAAGAACAGGGTCGGCGTCGCCTCGACGCCGTAGCCGCGCCCGACCTCGGCCTCTCGCCGTACCCGCTCGCCGCTCGCGCGGTCGGCGAGGCAGGTTTCGAGCGCGGCGCGGTCGAGTCCCAGGGTGGCGAGCCGTTCGACCGCGGCGGAGAGATTGGTCAATTCCGTCGCCTCGGAGAACAGCAGGTCGTGCACGGGCCAAAACTTGCCCTGCGCCCGGGCGCACTCCGCGGCGCGCGCCAGATCGAACGGCTTGCCCTCCGGAGCCAGCGGAAAGTAGCGGAAGACCAGCCGCGCCTTGGCCGGACGGGCGGCGAGCGCCTCCTTGAGCGCCGGCTGAAGCTGCGAGCAGGAATGGCAGGTGAAATCGGAGAACTCGACGATCGTGACCGGCGCGTCGGCAGGCCCCTTGGAGGGACCATCGCCGGACTCGATCGCAACCGGGGCCGTCCGGGCCTGTGAAGCACCGGCGGCAAGACTCCGGCGCAGGCCGGCAAGCTCGCGTTCGACGCCGCGAAGCCGCAGCACGACCAGCCCAAGCAGCGCCGTCTGGAGCACGAACAGGCCGAGAGTCAACCAGGATGCCGTGCGTTGTTCCGTAGGCAAGAGAAACCCCCTGCACCGGTTGTGCGCGGGGGGAAGGAAAGGGGGACGCGAGAGAGTCCGTCTCGCTACAGGGCCCGATGGCGATCGAGCGACGATCGCGATCTCAGCCGCAGTTTGCCGGCAACGCCAGCGGCGCGGCGAGAACGGCAATGTTCTTCGCCACGTCCTTGGACTCGGGGAGCCACACCACGTGAACGATCTTTTCGAGCGAGCCGCCGGGGCGGATGACGCTCTTGCCGATCTGTGCGACCGTTTGATCTTTGAGCCGGAGCACCTTCTGCTGGAGGCTGGGTATGTCGCGGAGGATCACCAGCTCATGGGCGAGCAGCCAGGCGAGATCGCGGGCCATGTTCATCACCCGATCGACCAACTTTTCCTCATCGGTTCCGCCGATGTCCTCCACCAGATGGATCAAAGGAGAAAGCTCGCCCAGCTCCGCAAAGACGGTCGGCACCATGCAGGCGAGCAGGGCATTGATCTTGTTGAAATCGTCGTGGACGCTTTCGAGCCCCTCCAAGCTGCCGGCAATCTGGGCGGTGGCGATCCCTAGGTCATACGCAATATGGGCGTTCATGCCGGCGAGGAGATTCTGCAGGATGATCAGCTTGGGGTTCGCCACGGCGCCGAACGCCACCGCCCAGCATGCGGACATCGAATGATCGGCCGCCCGCCACTGCCGGAAAGCCGTCAGATACCGGGTGGCAAATGTGACGTCGAGCCTCTCCATCCGCGCGTCGTCATCGAAATACCCGGTACCGATCCGGTCGCGTACGGTCTGCGTCACCCGCCGATAAAGCGCCGCGAAATATCCCGCGCGGCTGCTGTTGGCGATCGTCCAGGCGACAATCTGATCCATCTCGAGAAGCAGCTGATCTATCGGATCCGAAGCCATGGGGCTTTCCTCCTCAAGGTGTGGTTGAAGGTGGCGGCGGGCCTATCGGCCTTGGATGCCTCCACGATTTTGAATGATCCGTCAATCTCACGCCGCCACCACAACCCGGTTCCGCCCCAGCCGCTTCGCCTCGTAGCATGCCTCGTCGGCCCGCCGGACCAGCTCGGCGGGGTCGCAGGGAAAGCGGGCGGTGGCGACCGCGCCGAGGCTTGCGGTGGTCGCCAGCTCCGCTCCACCGGGCAGCGCGGCGAGCGGCTCGCGTTCTAGCGCCTGGCGGACGCGCTCGGCGACTTCGCCTACCTCTTCGGCGTGAGTGTGGGCCATCAGGATCACGAACTCCTCGCCGCCCCAGCGGAACAGCAGGTCAGTCTCTCGGAGGGCCGACTCGATGCGCCGGGCGGCGCGGGCGAGGGCCAGGTCTCCGGCCTCGTGGCCGTAGCGGTCGTTCAGTTCCTTGAAGCGATCGAGATCGAGGAAGAGCAGGCCGAGGCCCAGGCCGAGGCGGCGGCTCCGTTCGGCTTCGCGGGTGAACGCCCCGGAGAATGAGCGCCGGTTGTTGCAGCCGGTGAGGCCATCGACCCGGGCTTCCCGCCGCTGGCGCTCGCCGAGCGTCGCGAGCGCGGTCGAGAAGATCCCTGTCGCCAGGATCAGCGCAGTCGAGAGCAGGCCCATGGCGAGGACGATCTCGCGCAGCTTCGGCACCAGCAGCTCTCCCGTCGCGGTCCGGGCGTCGAGCGCGACCTCGATCGAGCCGAGCGCCTGGTGGACGCCCAGGAAGACCACCAGGCCGAGCACGGCGAACGCCGAGACCGCGAGACCCGCGCCGTGCTTGGCGTTGAGCGCCCGCGTGGGCGGATTGATGAACTGGTGATCGATCCAGGCCTGCGCGGTCGGTCCGACCAGCCGCAGGATGGGGAGCGCCAGCACCGCGAGTTGGAGCAGGTCGCCGATCACCCAGCCGCGCCAGATCCGTTGGCTCATCGCCGGATCGAGGTGATGGCTGGAGTTCCAGAGGATCGCGGCGAGCGAGCCGGTGACCGCCGCCACCAACCCCGCGGCGACGAACCAGGCAAGGTCGCGCCAGCGGCGCAGGGCGGGATCGACCCGCAGGGCGACCAGCGCCCCCCAGAGCATCAGCGTCTCGATCACTCCGGCGATGGCGAACAGCGCGCTCATCGGCCACGACAGGCCGGAGGCGAGAGCGCTCGCGAGGTTCGCGAGGTAAATCGGCACCGCCGCCCAGGTCGGACCGAGCCAGAGCGCGATCAGCACCGAGAGCACGAACGGCGGGTAGAGGGTGACGCCGGCCGGCACGCCGAAGACCGAGATCTCGATCCCGTTCCACTCCATGGTCACGTTCGCCACCCCGAAGGCCGCCGAAAGGGCCACGGAAAGCAGCCACAGCACGCCGATCCGCGCCGACCGCGCGGTGCCCGAGGGTTTCCACAGCTCGCCGATCGGCCACCAACCCGGCCCCCGCTCGGAGATCTCAGGAATCGACGTCGGCAACAACGATCGGTACGCCAAAGGCGGGCTCCAAAGGGCGGGCAAGCGAAATCCAGGATCTCGACAGTCTAGGCGCCCGGGCGGCGGAAGGCCAGGGGATCCGCGGCGGCGGTTTCGTGATCTACCTCCGCAGCGAGTTGATCACCGCGGGAAACAGGAGCCAGACCCGCCGAGCCGCCTGGCCGGCGAGGCTTGAGTGGCAACCTAGAATTGTTTCAGAGCTTCTTGTTCACTGGCCGTTTCCGCGTTGACACAGCCCGTGACTGTCCTGGAAGAGCTGGAAGTCCCTCAGCGCGCGAAGAAGCCTCGAGAATGGTAATTCCCACCAGTTCCTCGCCGTGATAGCGAAGCAAAAGGCCCTCGTCGGTCAACTGTGTGTCCGTCGCTTTCTGAGGGCGCCGGAAGCTGATGTACAGGGCATCCGCTTCCTTGTCATAGTCCACAGAAAAGTGTTCCATTGGGAACTTCAGGAGGAGCGGCACGGCTCGGGTCACGGCTTGGACCGTATGCAGATCTAAGTTCGCTTCCATATCGCCTTCCTTCGGTCAATTTTGCGGGTGAAATACGCCGTGATGATGAAGCCATCGGTGCGCGCAATCTTGCGGTAGACAACGCACAGGTGGCGTTGTCTACCGAGGCTGCGCACTGCGATGAAGGAACCTTGGTAACCCGACAGAAGGATGTCAGGACTGGCCACGCTCTCTAAGACCTCATCGTAGTAGCCTGCCACCTCATCGTGGTTCTCTACGATATGAAGCCACCTTTCCGCCGTGAGGCGGATAGGCACGCCGTCAACTGACTCCGTCGTATCCACTTACCGGCAATACCTCGCGGTCGGCATCGTAGCATGTGCCTCCTCGCTCGCCGGAAGGGGGTAGTGGTTGCTTGGGGCTACAATCGGCGCTCCATCCGTCTGATCCCAGTACTCTTTCCGGAGGAAGCTTCAGATGCCCCAGTCGCGACTTTCCGCCGCACTCCGCTCGACGATCGGCTTTGCGATCCTGCTCGCGCTTGCCGCGCCGAGCTTCGCCGCACGGCCGGACGAGGCACCCTTGTTGCCTCAGGCGACCGTTGCGGCGCTTGCCGAGGAGATCTCGGGCGAGGCGGCCAAGCGGGATCTTGATTTTCTGTCGCGGCAGCACCGGATGCGCGGCTCGCGGGGATTTCGGGCCGCGGCGGAATTTGTGGCCAACGCGCTACGCGAGGATGGCCTCGCAGGCGTGGAAATCGTCGAGATCCCCGCCGACGGCAAGACGTTCTACGGTACGCAGCGCTCGCGCCGGCCTTGGGACGCGGAGTTTGCCGAGCTGTGGGAGCTGGAGAAATCGGGCGACGCGTGGGTTCCCCGCCATCGCTTGGCGAGCTGGGACACTCTGCCGCTCTCGCTCGCCCAGGACAGCGAGAGCGCGGACGTTACGGCCGAACTGATCGATGTCGGTGCGGGGACGAAACCCGAGGACTACGCCGGCCGTGACGTACGCGGCAAGATCGTCCTGGTCTCGTCGCAGCCGGAGGCGGTGGTGCCGCTCGCCATCGGCCGCTTCGACGCCGCGGGAATTGTCAGTTACGCCCAGAACCAGCGCACGGCCTGGTGGGGCGAGAACGAGAACCTGGTGCGATGGGGGCACGCCGGAAGCTTCAACGCGAAGCCGACCTTCGCGTTCATGGTGTCGCTCAAAACGGCGCGCGGCTTACAGGAGCGGCTGCGGGCCGGCGAGGCGATCCGCCTTCATGCCACGGTGCGGGCCGGCCAGCACGACGGCCACTACGACGTGGTGACCGGGACGATCCCCGGCGCGGATGCGGCACGGGCGAATGAGGAAATCGTCTTCAGTTGCCATCTCGACCATCCTCATCCGGGGGCGAACGACAACGCGAGCGGCTGTGCGACGATCCTCGAAATCGCCAGAACGTTCTCGAAGCTGATCCGCGACGGCAAGCTCGAACGCCCGGCGCGCACGATCCGCTTCCTCTTTCCGCCGGAGGTCGAAGGGACGCTCTCGCTGCTCGTCTTGCGGCCGGAGCTCGCGGCGCGGATCAAGGCGGCGATCCATCTCGACATGGTCGGCGGCGGGCCGGAGACGAAGGCGATCTTTCACGTCACCCGCGGCCCGGCGAGCCTGCCGTCGTTCGTCCACGACGTGGCTGCCGCGTTCGGGGAGCTCGTCAACCGCCAGTCGGCGGCGTTTGCCAGCGGCGAGGCCGCAACCTATCCGCTCGTGGCGCCGGAGGGCGGCAAGGAAGCTCTTCAGGCGGATTTCGCGGATCTCACGCTCGGCAGCGACCACGAGGTTTACAGCGAAGGATCGTTCGGCATCCCCGCCATCTACCTGAACGACTGGCCCGACCGCTACATCCACACCAATTTCGACACGCCGGCCAACATCGATCCGACCAAGCTCCGCCGCGCCGGGTTCATCGCCGCCGCGAGCGGCTGGTTCCTGGCGAACGCCGGCCCACGGGATGCCGGTGCGCTCACCGCGCTGATCGAAACCGCGAGCTTGAAGCGGGCCGCCGTCACCCTCGCGCGCCGCACCGGCCTTCCCGGCGACGAGGCCGCGGCCCTCTCCCGATTCGACCTGTGGAGAGAGCGGGGGATCTTCGAGTCGCTTGCGCGCTTCGGAGCGGTCGAGCCCGCGAGCCAACAAGAAGCCGAGCGCTTCCTCGCGGTGCGCGCGCAGATTTTTGGGCCACCTCCTCCGGCCGCGGCGAAACCATCGGGCGACGGCGCGCTGGTCTTCCTGCGCAACCCGGCGGTCAAAGGTCCGATGTCGGTCTTCGGCTACGACTACCTCGCCGCCCACCTGGCCGCAGGGCGCGCGGAGGCCTTGCGCTTGGCCGACGGCGACCGCTACGAGGCCCTCAATCTGGTCGACGGCCGCCGGAGCGCCCAGGAAATCCGCGACGCCCTGGCCGCGATTTACGGTCCGCTGCCGCTGGTGGACGTGGTCGAATTCCTGAAGGCGCTGGCCGAAGCCGGAGTGGTGCGGTTGAGAGGTAAATCGGGATAACCTTCCGCGATCTCATCTCCCTCCGGAGGAAAGAATGCGACCGAAAGCGGCAGGTTCCCTGAGGCCGGTTTGTCTCGTTGCGCTCGCGCTTCTCCTTCCAACCTGGGTTGCGCTGGATGCGCAGGGCGCGAATCCGCAGCCTTCCGCTCCGGCGCAGGCAGCCAGCGCGCCCGCGGTCCCGGCGCCTCCCGCGGCCGCCGCGGCTCCGATACCGCCGCCGAAGGTCGTCAACCTCCAAGGCAACCTCGAGCTCGACGACTTGATTCAGATCCAGGTCGACCATCTGGCCGAGTGGTCGAAGACCAACGATCCCGGCAAGCTCGTCCCCTACATCAGCGGCCGGGCCATCCGCGGCAACTTTCCGGACGAGATCGAACCGGCGCGGGGCATGCTTTCGTACCACTTGGAGCTTTTGCCCGAGAACCGGGAGATCTGGACCGACCTGCTGGGCGCGCCGAGCCGCTTGCGCCATCCGGTCACATTGAGCGTCGGGCTCGAGGGTGAAGCCCATTCCTCGTTCGACACCGTCTACGATCTTGGCCGCCCCGTTCTTCTGACGGTGATCTCGCCCTGGTACGGCCTGATCGCCGTG
Organism: Thermoanaerobaculia bacterium; assembly: GCA_035995205.1. Lineage (GTDB taxonomy): Bacteria > Acidobacteriota > Thermoanaerobaculia > Multivoradales > UBA5704 > DASYKS01. The sequence continues at coordinate 154,388 of DASYKS010000091.1, read as the reverse complement.
GTTCTCACCCTGGTCACGATGTTCCTGTTGCTCTGGCTCGCACGGACCACGAACCTGATCCGCGAGACCGGCCCGACCCCGACGGGGGGCAGGCTCCGGCCCTACAACCTGGGGCGCACGCAGATGGCGTTCTGGTTCTTCCTGGTCTTCGTGTCGTATCTCGGGATCTGGCTGATCACCGGCTCGCTCGACACGATCACCGCCTCGCTGCTCGCCCTGATGGGCATCAGCGCCGGAACCGCCCTCAGCGAAGCGTTGATCGATTCCGGCAAGGACGGCGCGAACGCGGCCCAGCTTCAGGATCTTTCCGCCGAGAAGCAGGCGCTCGAGCAGGGCCTCTCCGCGCTCCAAGCGCAAGCCGCCGGGCTCAGCGCGCGGCCGGATCTCGCGCCCGACGAGCTGACCAACCGCGACAGCCTGAACCGGCAGGTCCAGGACAGCCGGACCCGCCTCGCCCAGGTGAACCAGCAAGTCCAAGCGCTCACCCCCACGGCGGCTTCGGGCGTCACCCGCGGCTTCCTGCTCGACCTCCTGGCCGACAGCTCGGGCTACAGTTTCCACCGCTTCCAGATCTTCGCCTGGACGATCCTGCTCGGAATCATGTTCGTCTCGTCGGTCTACAACGACCTGACGATGCCGGAGTTCAGCCCCACGCTCTTGGGGTTGATGGGGATCAGCTCCGGAACCTATATCGGCTTCAAATTCCCGGAACAGAAGTAACGGGTCCAGGCTCTCCGCCCTCGTTCCGGGGGCTAGCGGAAAGCCTTGTCGGAAGTTTTTGCCTGGAAAAGCTTCCTGAGCCTTGAGCGCCGGCTCGAAGGCCGTGCACGGGCCATATGGCGGCGGGTTGGGCTTGAAACTTGCTCTGCACCGGTTTTCGTGAGTGAAACGGAACCGCCGACCGCGAGCAGGAATTCGCCGACGATCGAAGATCTCCATAAGGAGAACGAAGATCTTCGCCAGCGGCTGGAAGACGCCGAGTCGACCATCCAGGCGATCTCCAGCGGCGAGGTGGACGCCTTCCTGGTGCGGCGGAACGCGGAGGATCACGTCCTCGTCCTCGGCGGAGTGGACCGGCCCTACCGCCTGCTGATCGAAAGGATGCAGCAGGGCGCGGCGACTTTGACCGCCGACGCGACGGTCTTTTACGTCAACCAGCGGCTCGCGGACCTCCTTGAGGTGCCCCTCGGCGCCCTGATCGGATCGCGCCTGACCGACTTCGTGGCCGAGGCCGACCGGGCCGAGCTGACCGACGCGCTCGCCCTGGCGCTGACCGAGGACGTGTACCGCGAGGTTTCGATCCGGCGCGGAGACGAGGTCTTTCCCGCCGGCGTCACGGCGAGCCCGCTCCTGGTCCACGAGAACATGATCTGCGTGCTCTTGACCGACCTTACCGAGCGCAAGCGGCAAGAAGAGGAGCGGGAGCGGTTTCTCGCAGAGCAGGTGGCCCGGGTCGCCGCGGAAAGCACCGCGGCCGCCCTGCGCGAAGCGGATCGCCGCAAGGACGAATTCTTGGCCATCCTGGCGCACGAGCTGCGCAATCCCCTCGGTCCCTTGCGCAACGGCATCCACCTTTTGGGGCTCGCCGGACCGCTCGAACCATTGGCGCAGGAGACGCGCGAGATGATGGCCCGGCAGATCGAGAACCTGGTTCGCCTGGTCGACGACCTGCTCGACGTCGGCCGCGTGACGCGGGGAATGATCAAATTGCGCAAGGAGCCGATCGACGCGCGGCTAGTCATCGAACGGGCGGTCGAGAGCTGCCGCGATTTCGTCGACCAGCGCGGCCACCGCCTCGACATCGACCTGCGCCCCTATCCCTTACCGATCGAGGTCGACCTACTGCGGATGACCCAGGTGGTGGTCAATCTGCTCAAGAACGCGGCCAAGTTCACTCCCTCGGCCGGGTGGATTCGGATCACGGCCGAGCGGGCCGCCGGATCCTCCGCCGCGATCCGCGTGCGCGACAACGGACGGGGGATCGAGCCCAAGATCCTGGCCGTGATCTTCGACCTTTTCGTGCAGGCGGATTCGACCGCCGCCCGATGCGAAGAAGGCTTGGGGATCGGCTTGACCCTCTCGCGGCGCCTGACGGAGCTGCATGGCGGCACGTTGGAAGCGACCAGCGACGGCCTCGGGCAGGGGAGCGAATTCGTGATCCGAATTCCGCTCGCGGACCCATCGAAACCCGCAACCGAGGATTTGCCCGCTAAAAAGGTGATGGCGGACACACCGCGCCCGGCCGGGCGCCGCGTCTTGATCGTGGACGACAACCGCGACGCCGCGGGCAGCCTGGGACTCCTGCTCCGTTTGATCGGGCACGACGTACGCGAGGCCAACGACGGCCCGAAGGCGATCGTCGCCGCGTCGGAATTCCATCCCGAAATCATCTTCCTGGACATTGGCCTGCCGGGAATGGACGGCTACCAGGTTGCGACCCGCCTGCGTTCCAATCCGGAGCTGAGCGACGTGCGGGTGATCGCCCTCTCCGGCTACGGCACCGATCAGGACCGCGCCCGCTCCCGAGCCGCCGGATTCGACGATCACCTCGTGAAGCCCGCGGAGATCGGAATGTTGGAATCGATCCTCTCTTCTTGACGGTCGCTTGAGCACGAGACTCACCGGCTTTGATGGCCCAGTAACGAACCTCTTCGTTGTTTCGCCAGTAGTTTGGCAGGATCTTTAAGATCCAGGAGGTTCCGAATGAAGGGACAATGGCAAGTACCGGTCGGTATCTTCGTGGCGGCTGTCGCTCTTGCCGGAGCGACAGCTTCGGGCGAATCTCCCGCGACCCACAACATGCTCGTGGTCGGCGAGCGGACGGTCTACCTATCGCACCTTCCGATGTTCCAGGGGAAGGGTCCGAGGATCATGCCCCACCGGTTTCAGGTGATCCTGGAGGCGACGTTCGCGCACCAGGAGACCTATGCGAAGGATCGCCAGGCGCACCCGGCGACGACGATCTATATGCTGAGTCCGGAAGAATTCGTGCTGCCAGACCTGGCTGTGCCGGGCAAGCCCCTTCGATCGCTCCAGGCGAATGAGGTCGTTCGCGGCCACCTGGAGCGGGCGGGCAATGTTTCCATCCTCCAGGACGTCGGAGTGACGGTGACGAGGGTGATCCATTTCCGCGAATTCGATCCGAAGGCCAAGAAGCCGGCCCAACTTGAATACCTTCTCTTCGGCAAGGGAGGAGAGCTGTTCCTCGCGCATCGGATCGTCGGGCCGCCGGACTTCGATCAGGTCTTGTCGGTGAAGACCGTCGAGCCGGCGCTTACCGACGACGAGCTGGCCCAGGGCGTGACCGTCGTTTTCCCGGGAACCAAGAACACCGCCTCCGGCCGGCTGGGCAGCAAAAAGACCGCCGGCGAAGCCACCTTGGCCGGCAGTTCTGCGGTTCACAGGAAGATCCAGGTGGATGTTGGAAAAGAGCTCTACTTCGAAGAGGGCGAGCTGAGAATGCCGGCGACGTTCGATTCCACGTCCCAGGAGAAGAAGGCCGGATTCCCCTGAGAACCAACCTGACGCACCAAGGTCCGCAGTCCGTAGACTGACCGCGATGCGATTGACGCCGGCCGTAAAATCGTGATCGATTCGCCTGGCCAAGCACCGCGTGCGAAGCGCGCCACCGAAGTCCTCAAAGGAGAGACCACGATGCGCTCACTGCGCCTCCCGATTCGCCTCGCCGCCCTCTTGATCGCGCTGGCCCTGATTGCGACAGCCTCCCCGGTCCGGGCGGAGGACGCGCCGCTGCCGGTCAAGAAGGCGCTGGGATCGATCGAATTCACCGATCCGGTCGGGGACGTCGAGCCCCTGCACTCCTCCAGCGACAAGGACTACCCCGGCTACGACGTGGTCAAGCTCGCTCTCGCAAGCGACGGCAAGACCCTCACGGTGAGCGCGACCCTGCACGACGCGCCGGGGCTGTTCGCCTCCGAGGTGCTCGAGCTTCTCTTCGACACCGACCGGAACGCGAGCACCGGCGCCGAGATGATCTTCCCCAAGATCGGCGGCTTCGAATACAAGGCCCAGCTCGACGCCTGCATCGACTTCAGCGACAAGAGCTCCGCCTGCATCGGCGGCTCCAGCGACGCCAAAGTAAAGGCCACCGCGCACTACGCGGCGTTCGACCTCAGCCGCTTTACCGGCAAGGGCGCGTACGACAAGGAGGACGTCGTCGATGCCCTCGGCTTCCCCGGACGGAAGGCCTCGACGAAGACGCCGATCGGCCCCGACCTCGTGGTTCGCGGCACCCTCGACTACGCCGACCTCAAGGTGAAACCCGGCCAGACGGTCCGCATCCTGGTGCGCGAGGGGTCGTCCGCGACGGACCTTTCGGGGTACTTCCCGGAGATTCTGTTGACTCTGAAGTAGAGCTCACGGCGCGGGATTACCCGACCGAGCTGCCGTCGCAGGCCTCCGACGCTTGAGCCTCGCCTTACTTTGGCGAGAGGAAGCCCTCAGCGCACGAAGGGTCCCCGGAAGATCGTGACTCTGTTATCCGCGGATTCACAGACGACGAGGTCCCCCTTGCCGTCGCCGTTCAGATCAGCGATGGCGAGCCCCTGGGGACCGTGGCCGACGGCGAGGGTCCGCGCCAAGGCATAACCGCCGGACGGGGCGCGCCGAAGGATCGTGACGTCGTTGCTCCCATTGGCGGCGGTCATAATCTCGGGGCGACCGTCACCGTCGAGATCGCCCAGCGCGATCCGCACCGGGGAGCGGCCGGTGGGAAACGGCGAGCCCGCGAGCAGGCGAAAGCCGCCTTTCCCGTCGCCCAGGAGGACATGGACGCCATCGCGGCTCCCGTCGGTTTCCTGACCCGAGTAGTTGGCGACCGCGAGGTCCGGGTGATGATCGCCGTCGAGGTCGCCGATCGCGACGGCGAAAGGCGATTTGCCGGCCCGGAAGGGCGAACCCGGCGCGGTGCGGAATCCCCCCTTGCCGTCGGCGAGGAGGACGCTCACGCTCTCGCCTTCGAAATTCGTAGTCACCAGATCGTCCCGCCCGTCGCCGTCGAGATCGGCGGCCCGGAGGCGCTGGTACGGCATGCGGCCGACGGCGAAGAGCGCGCCGGGAATCGCGAAGCCTCCCTTGCCGTCGCCCAACAGAACCTCCACCTTGTCGATCGCCCAGCTCTCCACCGCGAGGTCGAGTTTGCGATCGCCATTCCAGTCGCCGACGGCGATCCCGTGCGGATGGGGTTGGCTCTGCACGGCGAAAGGTGAACGAGGCGCCGGCCGAAAGCCGCCCTTGCCATCGCCCCGGAGCAGGGTGACATAGGGCGCATCGTGATTGGCGAAGGCGAGATCGAGCAACCCGTCGCCGTCGAAGTCGCCGGCCCCAGCGTCGTTCGGGTTGTGGCCGGCCGAAAACGGTGAGCCGGCGCTCGGCCGGAAGCCTCCTCGACCGTCCCCCAGAAGCACCGTCAGACTGTTGTCCAACACGTTGGCGACGGCGAGGTCCGCGCTGCCGTCACGATTGAAATCCTCGACCAAGACACTGCCCGGAAACGAGCCGGTAGAAAAGTGCGTCTCCTCGGGACTGGAAGGCGTCGGCGGCGTCGCGGCCCTCGACCGCACGAAGATCGCCGCGCCGGTCGTCGCAAGTCCAAGAGAGAGCAGGAGCGGAAAGGCGATGGAACGTCGGTTCATGCGAGCGGGCCTCCCGAAAGCGCATCGAGAGTTTACCGCCTTCCCGAATCACGAATCCCGTAGCGCCTCGCTCAGAGCCTCATAGATCTTCTTGTTGATTCGCCCGCCAGCGAATAGCTCCCCAAGCCTTTCTTGTGCCTCACCCATCGAGATCGCCCCGGCACGAAACGCCTTGAGGATCTGGCCGGCAATCCCGGAAATGTGAAGGCCCGTTTGCTGGGCGACAAGGCGGCCGGCTTCCTCCTCGATCAGTAGGGGCAAGTTTCGCTCAAGAGCAAGCCGGATCGCATCGGTCTCGCCCGAGTCCAGCAGCTCGCTTCCAGGTAGAGCACGCTGGTCTTGAATCTCGGCGACTTCCAGAAAGTCGGAAATCCCGTAGTGCTCCATGTAGGCGTGTTCGTCGACGAACTGACCGTGGATGACTTCGGCAAGCACGCTCGGCGCGATCAGGAGCCGGTCATACAGAAGGCGGAGGATGTGAAAGCCGTTCCCGAGTTTCTCGAGCGAGATCAACGGCCCCGTATCGCTGACGACGCGCCGGTCCTGGCTCAAGTGTTTAGCTCGACCTCGAGGTTTTCCGGGCTGTCGATAAGAATCGAGAGACCAAATCGGGGGAGCAGCTCCTCAAAGGCGCGGCGCGTCATCCCCAGCACCTCACGGGCCTGCCTCTCTGAGAGCTTGCCCGTGTGATAGAGCTGGGCGACCAGCGCCTCGCGGAGGTAGTGGGGCGCAAGGTTCACCAGAGTATCGGGCAGATCGACGGAAACCCTCATACTCACGAGTATAGAGCAGCCGCTTCCTTAGGCGGTGGTCGTGGCCTCATCTTCGCCCGAGAATTGCTGCGCGCCGAGCATGCCGGCCTGCTCTGATCCATCCCGGAAAAAGACGCTCTCATCCCCCTACGGCCGTGCCTCGATTGCACCGCACGCCCCAGGCGGCGTAACCTTTCTCGCAAATCCTCGGACCCGGACAGGCTGCCTCCTGTTTGCCGTTTCCCGAGGGGTGGCGAGGCAACCCGTGGAACGCCTTCTCTCAACTCTGATCCATTCCGCCGATCGCGGCGAGCCGCAGGCTTCCGAGGCGCTGTTTGCCGCGCTCTACCGCGAGCTGCGCGGGCTCGCGCGCCGCGAGCTGGCGCGCTCGGGGCCGGGCGCCGCGCTCGGCGTGACCAGCCTGCTTCATGAGGCCTATCTCGACATCGCGAAGCGCGAGGGGGTGGCGTTTCCCGACCGCGCCCGGTTTTTCACCTACGCGGCGCGGGTGATGCGCGGGTTGATCATCGACGGCCTCCGGAGCCGGCAGGCCCGGAAGCGCGGCGGCGCCTTCGAGATGACCTCGATCGACGGCAAGGACGTGGGCGACGGCGGCCCGCCGGGCGACGCCGAGGAGATCGAGCGGCTGGGGCACGCGCTCGACGAGCTGGCGACGATGGAGCCGGAGATCGCCCATGTGGTCGACCTCAAGTTCTTCTGCGGCTTCACCTTCGCCGAGATCGCCGAGCTGCGCGGGGTGAGCGAACGGACGGTGCAGCGCCATTGGGACAAAGCGCGGATCTATCTGCGCCATGCTCTCCGCGAAGGGCTTCTCGATTGAACAGCGCGCGCTGGCGGCTCGTCTCCCCCCACCTCGATCAGGTGCTCGAGCTCTCCGGTGAGGAGCGGCAGCGCTACCTTCAAGACCTCGCGAAAGAGGATTTCACCCTCGCCGCGGATCTCATGGTGCTGCTCGGCGAAGAGCAGGCTCTCCAGGACGAAAAGTACCTGGAGCACGACGCGCAGGATCTGTTCGCCGACTCGCGCCTCGTGGGCCGGACGTTCGGCGCCTATTCGCTGGTCGAACCGCTCGGCGCCGGAGGCATGGGCAGCGTTTGGCTGGCGCGACGAAGCGACGGGCATTTCGAGGGAACGGCGGCGGTCAAGCTGCTTTCCGCCGCCCTGTTGGGAGCCGAAGGGGCCGCGCGTTTCCGCCGCGAGGGGACGATCCTCGCGCGGCTGAAGCACCCGCACATCGCGCAGCTGATCGATGCCGGCGTCTCCGAGGCCGGCCAGCCCTACCTGGTGCTCGAATACGTCGAGGGCGAGCCGATCGACCGCTGGTGCGACGGACAGGCACTCGACGTGCCGGGCCGCCTGCGGCTGTTTCTCGACGTGCTCGCCGCGGTGGCGCACGCCCATTCGAATCTGGTCGTTCATCGCGACTTGAAACCCTCGAACGTGATGGTGTCGAAGGAGGGCCGGGTCAAACTTTTAGACTTCGGCATCGCCAAGCTGCTCGACGCCGAAAGCGGCGCGGCGACCCTGTTGACGCGGGACGCGGGGCACGCCTTCACCCCCGCCTTCGCCGCGCCCGAACAGATCCTGGGGGAGAGCGTCAGCACCGCCACCGACGTCTACGCCTTGGGCGCCCTGCTCTATCTACTGCTGTCGGGCCGCCATCCCGCCGGAGGCCCGGGGACCAAGCCGGCCGAGATGCTCCGAGCGATCTTGGAGACCGACCCCGTTCGCCCGTCGGACGGGGTGACGGACTCGCGTGTCGCGAAAGAGCGCGGGACCACGCCCGAACGTCTGCGGCGTGAGCTGCGCGGCGACCTCGACACGATCGTCGCCAAGGCCTTGAAGAAACGCCCCGAGGAGCGTTACGCGTCGGTCACGGCCCTGGGCGAAGACCTCCGCCGCTACCTCGCCGAGGAGCCGATCCTCGCCCGCCCCGACTCGCTCGCCTACCGCGCGGCCAAGTTCGCGCGCCGCAACGCGCGCAGCCTGGCCGCCGCCGCCGCCGGGGTTCTGATGCTCGCCGCGACCATCGCGTTTTACGGCACCCGGCTCGCGGAAGAAAGAGATCGGGTTCGGCTCGAAGCGCAGAAAGCGGAGCAGGTGAGCAATTTCTTGATCGGCCTGCTGACTCGCACCGACCCGTTTGACCAGGGCCGCCACGAGTCCACGGTGGAGGGATTGCTCGATGCCGGAGCGGCTCAGGCGCAGCGCGACCTGACCGGGCAGCCGGAGGTGCAGGGCAAGCTGCTCACCGTCTTAGGCCGGATCTTGCAGCGGCGCGGGGCCTACGCGCAGGCCCTGCCGCTGCTGGAGCAAGCCGTCGCCATCGGACGAAAGACCCTCGGTCCGGGCCCCGAGCTGGCCCAGAGCCTGCACGACCTCGGCGTGACGGAAGGACAGGGGGCGCGGCTCGACGCTGCGCGGATCACGCTCGAAGAGGCGCTCGCCATGCGCCGGAAGTTTCTCGGACCCCAGCACCCGGAAACCGCTGTCTCCGAGAGCGAGCTGGGGCGGGTCCTTGCGGACCAGGGGCGCTTCGTCGAGGCGGAGATTCACTGCCGTTTGGCCCTGGCGATTCGGCGGAAGGTGCTGGGGCCTCGCGACCACGAAACGGCGAGCAGCATGAACGACCTGGCGCACCTTCTCCAGCACAAAGGCGATCGAGCTGAAGCCGAAAGATTGTTTCGGGCGACCGTGGAATTGAACCGCGAAACCCGCGGTCCGAAACACCCGGACGTCGGCACCGCGCTCGCTAACCTGGCCGGCACGATCGGCGAACGCGGCGACTACGCGGCCGCCGAAAAGATGTTCCGCGAGGCGTTGGCGATCACCGGCGAGTCCCTGGGAACCGAACACCCCCGCTACGCGCAACGTCTTGCGGGCCTTGCATCCGTCCTGCGGCTGGAAGGCAAGCTGTCCGAAGCCGAGTCGCGCAACGCGCAAGCCCTGGCGATCTCGCGGCCCGCCTTGGGGCCGGACCACCCGACCGTCGCCCGTCACGAAGTGGGGCTGGCGCGGATCTACCTCGACCAGGGTCGCCCCGGAGCCGCCGAGCCACTGCTGCTTCACGCCTTAGAAGTCCAGCGGGGCGGTGCCGGCGCCAGGGACTGGCGCCTCGGGGCGACCGAGAGCCTGCTCGGCGCCGCCTACACCAAGCTCTCCCGCTTTCCCGAGGCGGAACCCCATCTGCTCCGGGCGCACGAAATCCTCACGGTGACGCCCGGCTCCGAGGGCCAAGAGACCCGCGAGGGCCTGGACAATCTCGCCCGCCTTGTGGCGCTCTACAAGGCATGGGGCCGGCCCGGAGAGGCGGCGCGGTATCGGTCGGAGGAGTAACTCGCCCGCGCGACGCCAGATCGCGAGACGTACGGACTACGCAGCTTTCTCAAGCAGCACTTCTGGATGTCGCTCGACGATCCGCAGGAGCGTCTGCGCCGCCCCGGAGGGCTCGCGCCGGCCTTGTTCCCACTGCTCGAGAGTGCGCTTCGAGACGCCGAGCGCCGTTGCGAACTCCGCCTGAGAAAGACCGCTCTTGAGACGCACCCTGACCACCGGTGGCACCGCTTCCATGACCGTCCTCTTCCCCCCGCCGGACTTGATCTCGAGAGCCCCGTCTAGGACTTCCTGCCAGACGTCGCGCTCGGCCTCGAACCTCGCCAACGCCTTCCCTTTGAGCTTCCTACTTGTCACGGAACACCTCCAACAACTGCTTCAGGATGTGGGCAGGCACGTCGTCTGTCCTGGCCTTGGCATAGATCGCCAGCATCCAGAATTCGTTCGGCAGATAGCGAACGAAGTAGATGATCCTTAGCCCGCCGCGTTTGCCCTTGCCGGGCCGAGCCCAACGCAGCTTGCGGACGCCCCCAGAACCGGGAACGACCTGCCCGGCCTCCGGGTTGCCCAGCATGAACCGCTGCAGCTCCGCGTATTCGTCATCTTGAACACCGAGGCTTCGCTACCCGCCGCCCAGCGTCGGGTCAAAGGCTTCATCCCCGTCGATTTCTACCTCAAGACCGACGTTCCGGAGCTTCGTGAACGAGCCTGCGCGCGACTCGCGCAGCGGCGGCAGAGCCTTGCCCAGGGCTTCTACCACGACACCACCGGCCAGCTCATCTCGACCTTCGGCCGTCTGGCGATCTCCTCGCCCGACGCGCCATCGCCGATCGTCCCCTCGGTGTCGAACCTCCAGGCGGCCTACCTGGCCGGTGAGGCCACCTTTAACTTTCAAGGCGGCCTCGAGCCCACTCCGTTCTATCACTGGGCCGGCGGCGCCTTCGAAGCCGACGGCCTGCCCACCGGCCTCTCCTTCACCGAGAACGCCTACTTCTTCGACTATCTCTCCGGAGCGGCCCCGTACATGCCGGTTCAGCTCCTCTCCGACGCCGAGGCGGTGATCTGCGACCGCGACGACCTCCCCTTCGCCGACAACCTCGGCGGCATCACCGTCCCAGTGCTCTACGTCGGCGCCGACGGTGGTTTCGGCGCTTTCGGCCTCTACACCTTGAGCCTTCTCGGCAGCCCCGATCAGGAGTCGCTGATCATCGACCTGCGGCCGCAGTCACGCCTCTCCGACTTCGGCCATTCCGACCTCTTCCTGGCGAAGCAGGCCCGGACTCTCGTCTGGCAGCCGCTGCTCGCCTGGATCCACGGGATGAGGACGCGGTAGGGAGACGATCAAGCCCGTTCGACTTCGGCAAGTCGTAGCAGGAGTGATCGGTCTCAGGGTTACGGCGGCGGCTTCGATCCGCCCCCCAGTCGTTTTTTTCCCTCGGATTCCGATTCTCCAGAGTGACGCGTCCTCCGTTGAGCCTTGCGGGCGCGTCACGGACGAAAACCTCGGCCGCCCCCATCTTTGGACCCTCCTTTGTGAAAGGTTCCTTCATGTCTCACGACGATCCGCAGAACCCTCTCAGCTCATTGACAGTCAGTCGCCGCCAGGCGCTGGGTTTCCTGGGCGGCATCTCCGCCATCACCCTCCTCGGCGTAAACCCTTCCCGCGCCGGTCAAGACGACCGCGAGGAGCAACACGAGGACCACGAGGTCTCGCTCCACACCCGACTGGTCCACGACTATGGCATCCGCCACCCGATCGTAAGCGCCGGCATGGCTTTCGTGGGTCTTCCCGACCTGGCGGTGGCGGTCTCCAACGCCGGGGGTCTTGGGGTCTACGGCGCGGCGCCGGAACCCCCTCCCGTCGTCGATGCGCGCTTGAGCGAAATCGCAAGTCGGACGAGCCATCCCTACGGGGTGGACTTCATTCTCGCCACCGGTCCCATGGGCGATTTCACGACGCAGGATCACATCGACATCGCCGCCGGCCATCGCGTGCCGGTCGTGGTGTTCCATTTCAACCTGCCGCCCCAATCTTGGGTCGATCAGCTCCAAGCGGCGGGATCGCGGGTCTGGGTGCAGGCCGGATCGGTCGAGATGGCCGATCGGGCCGCACGCCTCGGCTGCGACGCGATCGTCGTCCAAGGAAAGTCGGCCGGCGGCCACAATCGCAACCTGACGATCCCGACCCTCGCCCTCCTCGCCCAGGTCCGTAAGCGCGTGCCTCATCGCATCCTTCTGCTCGCGGCCGGGGGGATCGCCGACGGCCGCAGCCTCGTCAAGGCCCTGCGCGCCGGGGCCGACGGCGGATGGGTCGGAACCCGCTTCGCGGCATCGACCGAGTCGTATGCCCAACCCGGCTACAAGGCTCGTCTGGTGAACGCCAAGGGCAAGCACGCCACCACGTTCACGACGGTCTTCGGTCCGGAATTCCCCAACGCCACCCAGCGCGTGCTCGCGAACCGGGCCGCGACGAAGCCGGCTTCGACCGAGCCTCCGGTCATCGGTTCGACCTTGTTGTTCCCCGGGGCTTTCAACGTCCCGTACGACATGCCGAAATACAGCGCGATCGTGCCCACCCGCGACACCACGGGCGACTTCGAGGAAATGGACATGCCCGCGGGCTCGGAGAGCGAGCTCGAAACCGTGCGGGTCCAACCGGCCGCCGAGATCCTCGAGGAGATCGTCGCCGACGCAAGGCGCCTGCTCGCCCATGGATCGCGGGACGACGACTGAATCCGAAACCTTTCTTCCCTCCCCTGTCGTCTTTTTCCCTCGAATCCCGATTGATCAGTTGGTCGAACGTGCCGCGACCCATTCCGGGTCGCGGTTTTACGTTCGACCCAACGACAACTCACGAGGAGAAAGACATGAAACTCAACAAGCAACTCTGGCAAGTCGTAGCAACGTTGATCGGACTTCTGGCGACGGCGGCATCGGCCAACGCCGGCAATAAAGTCGTGGAGCCGGGTCAGGAGTTCTCCGGCAAGTCGTACAACGTGCTGGCCGGCGAATGGACCAACTGGCTGGTGACCGAGCCGATCGCGACCAATCCGGCGTTCGATCCCGATGGCCGGTTCTGCGGCCTGAACCAGCATGGCAAGGTGTGGTTCCTCGCGAGCACCTTCGACGGTGTGGCCAATCGACGGTGCGAAGTGCCGGCCGGTAAAGCGATCTTCCTGTCTTTGGGCGGCGTGTTCGTCAGCTTCGCGCCCGAATTTCCGGCGGCGGACGATCCCTGTTCGCAGCTCGCGACCGACGCGGAAAAAGTGCGGTGCGACGTGAACAACGACGTTCCTGCCGCTCCCACGACCTCCCTGGAAGCCGCCCTCGATGGCGAGCCGATCGGCGATCTCTTCGCGTTCCGGGCCATGAGTCCACCCGGGGGCTACACGCTGCGGATTCCGGATCCCTCCTTCCTCACCGATCTCGGACTGCCCGCGGGCGATCGCTCCCCGGCGGTGGCGGACGGCTACTTCCTGTTCTTGAAGCCGCTTGAGCGGGGCCGTCACACCCTGACCTTTCGTATGACCCGCCCCGACCAGACGGTGACCGGCGTCAACTACACCTTGATCGTTCGCGGTGGCGACCATAATTGACCTCGGCCGCAAGCGCTCGACGCTTCAATTTCTTTCCCTGATCGTTCCGGCCGCCTTGGGTCTTGGCTGGGCGGAACCTGCCCAAGCTCTCGACTTTCCGGCCACCGGCCAGACCACGGCCTACACCGCGAACAAGAACGACGGGATTACGGCGGCGGTCGCCGTGCCGGACGACGGCACCGTGCAGGCAGGCGCGCCCTTGAGCTACACGGACAACGGCAATGGCACGATCACCGACAACAACACCGGGCTCGTGTGGGAGAAGAAGAGCGACAACGGCAACCGGCACGACAAGGACAATGGCTACTGGTGGTCCGGCAACGGCACAGAGGAAACGATCTGGGACTGGCTGGAGGACGTCAATACGGAGGGCTTCGGGGGCTTCAGCGACTGGCGCATCCCGAACGCGCGGGAGCTGTTGAGCATCGCGAACTTCCAGAACCAGTGGGCCGTCTCTCCGGCGTTCCAGACCAACTGCGTGCCCGGCGCCACGGTCTTGACCGGCAGCTGTACGTTCCAGTCCTACTACTGGACGTCGACGTCGCGGACCAGCAACCCGTTCGGTTCCGAGGCGTGGTACGTGGATAACTACGGCAGCGTGTACCCCACCTTCAAGAGCAGCACTCCCCGCGTGCGGGCGGTGCGGGGCGGCACGCCGTAGCTTGGACAAGCCGGCTCGGCCTGAACACCTTCTAGATGGACTTACTTCCCGGGCGGCCGGCTGCTGCCCTTCGGCAGCCGCGCCGCCCGTGTTCCTCGCCGCCTTGCTGATCGCGCGTCCTACCCGAGCGCCCAACCCTCGGACAGCACCTCGGCCTGTTCGAGCACGACCTGGGTCGCCCGCGCCTGTTTGTCGGGTGGGTAACCGTGCTTCCGTAGGATGCGCTTGACGATCACCCGGAGCTGAGCGCGCACGCTCTCGCGAACCTTCCAGTCGAGTGTCACATTGTTCCGGACCGCCCGGACCAACTCGCGCGCGAGCCCTTGGAGCGCCGGCTCGCCGCGCGCGAGACGATCTGCCGGATTGCGTGCTCGACATCGAGGCGGCCGTTGCGCCCCGAAACGCCCTTCGCGAGCACCGCCTTGAGCGCCTGGAAGAAGGCGACCTCGTCGCGGATCGCGAGCGCCTCGTCGGCCGGCATCGCGAGCGCGAAGGCGCGCGAGAGGTCGCCCACCGCGCCCGTGGAAGAAACCACTGCAGATCTCGTGCTTTTTCGTGTGGAGCGACGGCGCGTCGAAGCCGGTGAGCCACATGTCGCGGACGATGACCAGACGGAACCGGTCAGCGGGATCGCGAAAACGCTCGGCGAGCTTTTCGCGCCGCGCCGGGGTCCGGATGTGGCGCTGCCACCCGGCGGGATCGGCCGCCGAGCCGGTCATCACGATCTTGAGCATGGCATCTTCCTCGCCGCCCGCGACCCAATCCGGGCGCAGAACGGCAATCCGCGCGTAGAGGTCGACGCAGATGCGCCGGCTCATGCAGACGTCCTCGGCCGAGAGGACGTTGTAGCCCAGTCCGCGCAACCAATCGAGGGCGGAATCCTCGACGATGCTTTCGGAAATCAAGGTCATGGAGCGATTACGGCATCGCGCCGAGTGGAACCAGGGCCTCGAGGCGGCTGACGAAACGGCCGAAGTGCTGGCACTCCTGGCGCAGCCGATCGAGCCCGATCCGCGCTGCCGCCTGCGGACCATGCAGCAGCTTGTCGAAGTGTGGTTTGAGCGTCTTGGCGAGCCTTATCGAAGGTGGGAGTCCGGGCCGTCGTTGATGTGCTCGGGACTTTCGGCACCCGCGCGATGGCGGTCAAGGCGGCCAAGGACATCGTCCATTCCGGCCGGATCTCGGCGAGGCGGGTCATATCGGCGAACAGCAAGGCTTCGAATTCGTGCGGCTGGACGTGGGGAACGAAGCGCTCGCGCCGGCAACCGGAGGCCTCGATCACCACCTCCGCCAGATGGTTCTCGATCGTCTGCGCCCGACGGGTGCAGGCCAAGCTCGGGCTCATCGATCAGAATCGTAGCGGGCCGGAGAGACACGGGTTGGAGCAGGAGCGTCGCCAAAGCGATGAAGCGGAGGGTTCCGTCCGACAGCTGACGGGGCCCGCGCGGCGATTCAGGAAGGGAGATCCGGTAACCGCTACGACCGAAGTAGAGCTCGGCGTCGAGCTGCGGGGTCCGCTTGCGACCACAATGGAGGAGGGCGTCGGGGCCATCCTGCTCTTGGACGTAGAGCTGGAGCCGCCGCGCGACGAGTTCCGAGAGCATCCGGAACAGCCCGATGAAATTGCTCTTGCCTGCGCCGTTCGCGCCGATCAGGACGTTCAAGCTTCCGAGCTCGAAGTCTTCGAGCGCGCGGATCGACTTGAAGCCACGGACGGTCAGCGATTGAGCTTGGGCATAGGAGAAGCCTATGCCACCTTCGACATTAAGCGCTCGGCGTCCTTGATCCGGATCTCTCCAGAGATCAGTTTGGGGAGGAGAGCGTCGCGGAGGGCAGCGAGGGTGCGGGATTCCTCCTTTGCCTGCTCTTTCCGTTCCCAAAGTGGTGAACGAATCTCCGAAAAAGCCCGCTGAATCATCGGTGTTGGCTGCACTACCTGGAGACGATAGAAATCCTCGCGACTCGTCGACGTAATTTCGGATCCGAGCGCCCGTGCGATGCCTTCTAGTGTTTCGTTCATTTGGCGATTCAGATCGATCTTGGCGTCCAACGTGGCCAGAATTTGGGCGCTGGCGCGCTGTTCGGCGAGAGACGGCACCGCGATCGGAAAACTCTCCAACGCCTCCGAGTGGAAACGCCCTATCCCATGAGACGCGGAATCGACGAGAGAAAGGAGAGCGAGTTTGTTGGCAAGTAGAGAATAGGCGAGGAATTCGTTATCAACGACCTGAGAGCGAGCGATGAGCGCACGGACGTCCTGATTGAACGCCATTTCTCGCTGAGCGATGACGAGAGGCAGATCCTTGTGGAGAGTCATGCCCCGAACCAAGAGCAAGATCGTTCCTTTGGGAACCAGGCGGGTACCATTTCCGATGGCTTCGGGAGCCACATGGTCCTCGGTGTCCCAGAGCCGAAGCCTTTTCATGTCCTTCGCGGTAAGCCACGGGATCGGACCCTCCCAAAGTTCAGGTTTGGCCTTTGAAGGAGTGCCACCCGAGAGAAAAGTCGCGCACTCGCTGAGTGGTAGCGCCCGTCGTTGCGCACCCGGAGCGCCCTCGGCTACCGTCCCGTGCTGGAGGACGACTTTCTCCGCCTCGATCTCTGCGCGGAAATCCGCTTCGATTCGATTCCAATCGACCAAATCCACGCCGAAGGGGAGATATGACTCCTCGAAAGCACGATGCAAGCGGCTCAGGGTCGTGAATGGAACAGGTTGGTCCGAAACCAGCACGAGATCGAGATCGGAGGCGTCTTGGGCCATCCACTTGGCTCGCGATCCGAACGCCCAGACATCGATTGACGGCACCTCCGCTCGAAGGATGGCTTGTACCGTCGCCAGATGATCAGGCCGCAGGTCGACCATGATGCTTTTCAAGCTCCTCGAGCAATCGATGGGCGTCGCGCGCGAACAGTCTCGCCTTCTCGTAGATTTCTTCGGCGGCGGCTTCGTTGTAAGTGTGAGAGGTCTTGTTCCTTGCCTCGTTGTAGTCGAACCAAGTCTCGGGCTCATCAATGAGGCCGACTCGCGCGGCTTCTCGAAACAGCTCACGACGGGCGAGCGATCTGACCTCAGAAGCCCCCACCCAGAGGAAGTGCCGCTCGATCATCTTTCTCGCCAGTTCGTAGGTATACTCGAACCTCTGAATCGTCGCGTCACGTACGAACTCGTTTTTCACCTGTTCAAGAGCTTTGTCAAGCGAAGCAAGCGCTTTCCGGAAAGGAGTCAAGATCAGTGGTTTGGGAGTCATTTGTTCAGTCCCCCTAGAATTCGGCGAATCGCGCGATCCAGCTTAGCCGACTCGGTGAGCTGCTGTTCAAGCTCCGATGTCAATCGCCGCATTTGGTCCTCGAACGGCTCCCCCTCCTCCTCCGCCGCTTCTGTCCCGACGTACCGCCCGGGAGTCAGCACGTACCCGTGCTTCTTAATCTCGGCCGTCTTCACCGCCTTGCAGAAGCCAGGGATGTCCGCATACTTCCCCGCCCCCTTGTCGCCGCGCCAGGCGTGGTAGGTGCCGGCAATTTTCGCGATGTCGTCGTCCGAGAGATCGCGGTGGACGCGGTCTTCCATATAACCGAGCTTGCGGGCGTCCACGAAGAGCGTTTCGCCGCGGCGGTCGCGAAACCGGCCGTTCTTCTTCACCCGGGCCAGAAACCAGAGACAGACCGGGATCTGCGTCGAATAGAACAGCTGCCCGGGCATCGCAACCATGCAGTCGACGAGGTCCGCCTCGATGATCTTTTTTCGGATCTCTCCCTCGCCCGACTGGTTCGACGACATCGAGCCGTTCGCGAGGACGAAGCCGGCGAGCCCGGTCGGCGCGAGGTGGTAGAGGAAGTGCTGGACCCAGGCGAAGTTCGCGTTACCCGCGGGCGGCACGCCGTGGACCCAGCGCTTGTCCCCTTTGAGCTCCCCGCCTCGCCAGTCGCTGTCGTTGAACGGCGGGTTCGCGAGCACGTAGTCGGCCCGGAGGTCCGGGTGCGCGTCGTGGTGGAAGCTGTCGCCGTGGGCGATCTGCGCGTCGATACCGCGAATCGCGAGGTTCATCTTCGCGAGCCGCCAGGTCGTGTAGTTCGACTCCTGGCCGTAGATCGAGAGGTCGCCGATCTTGCCGCGGTGCGCCTCGATGAACTTCTCGCTCTGGACGAACATCCCGCCCGAGCCGCAGCACGGATCGTAGACCCGGCCTTTGTACGGCGCGAGCACCTCGACCAGCACGCGAACCACGCGGGCCGGCGTATAGAACTGGCCGCTCTGCTTGCCCTCCGCGCTCGCGAACTTCGAGAGGAAATACTCGTAAACGCGGCCCAGGACGTCCTTCGCCCGGTCTCCCGGACGGCCGAGCCCGACGCCGCTCACCAGGTTGATCAGCTGGCCGAGCCGGTTCTTGTCCAGACCGGGGCGCGCGTACTCCTTCGGCAACACGCCGCGAAGCGACGGGTTGTCGCGCTCGATCGCGGCCATCGCGTCGTCGACCAGCTTGCCAATCTTGGGCTGCGGCGCACCCGCCTTCAAGAACGACCAGCGGGCCTCTTTCGGCACCCAGAAGATGCCCTCTGCACGGTATTCGTCGGGGTCCTCGGGATCAGCTTCGTCCTCTGCCTCCGCTTCGAGCTCCGCGTGCTTCGCCTCGAAGGCGTCCGAGATGTACTTGAGGAAAATCAGCCCGAGGACGACGTGCTTGTACTCCGCAGCGTCCATGTTGTTGCGCAGGGCGTCCGCCATCTGCCAGAGCTTCTCCTCGAAACCCAAGCTGGCGGCAGCGGTGTCCTTGTTCTTCTTTGACGGCGGCATCGCGACATCGTATCTCGCCCGACCTTCCGACAAGCGGGATCGGCGGGGGAAAGGCCAAGAGAAAGGGCTTCCCTACGCCTTCCTCGATCTCAGCCGTACCGGCCATCTACCGGGGTAGCTGAAGAAGGCATGTACGCCCGCGTTTTCTGGCAGCAGCGCCTTCTCGACGCGTACATGCCATCAGTCTGGCAAATAGTGGCACCAAACGCAATTTGACTTGCGTTTGGTTGCGCTCTCGCATATCCCGTGACTTCAGAGTGCTGCCTTGAACGCTCTCCTGGACATGTCGTAGAATCTAAAAATTAGATAAGCTTCAGCACTACATGCACACAGCGCCCTTGGCTAAAACTTGGGCGAACCCGGCGAGCGGACGGAGGCAAAGCCATCGCTCATCGGCAGCAACGTCGCAGACCGAATTGGCGATTTAAAGATCTCAGCCCTTTCCGGCGGAGGCGCTACATGCGAAGACGTTCCAGCCAACTTGTCGTCGTGCTCGGCGCGTTGTTCCTGGGCCTGAACTGCGGTAATCCGACCCAGCCTTGCGGAACATTCAACTTCACCGGGGCACCGACCGCCAGCCGTGGAGTTGACGTCGTCGTCAACTTCGATTTCGATCCGGCGACGTGCGGCGCCGCGTGTACCTGCAACACCATCGCCTACATCCAGATCGTTCGAATCATCGACCGCGATACCGGCAACTTCCTCGCGCCGAACTCGGACCAGCAGAACCGCATCGTTACAGGCGACCCTAGCGACACACAGAACGGCTGGGCAGTGGATCGTCTGGCCGGACGGATCTGGGGTTACTACGGACGCAACAACGATGCGACATTTGCAAGCACGCTCACGCCCGGCAGCAACAATGCAGCGGCAATCCTCCGCGATACGCCGTCCGGCTGGCCCGACAACACCTGGTTCGACGCGGTAAGCGTACCGGTCTGTATCGACAGCGGCGCATCGTGCAACAACACGTTGGATGGCTATTACTATTGGCTCTTTGTGGTCGGTGCCGGCGGAACGACTCAAGCACCCTTCGACGAAGTCGGCGTCGAGTGGATGCAGGACGCCCTCGATAAGTCAGTGGTCGAGTGGAACAACGACGCGCTTGGCTTGTCGAAGAACTCATTCCCCGCGATGACGCGGCTGTAGCGGAGGTGTGCCGTGTATAGACGCTGGATCCACACAATTGGATTTACCGCACCGCTGCTCCTTCTCTCAACGGCCTGCCCGTCTCGTCAGCCGGCCCGCGGACGTACGGAAGCGAAGGAGAAGCCGGACATCGTGGAGCTGCGTACGAAGACGCTCCAGGATGCAGCGCAGAAGCGGAACGACTGGGCCAGAAAGCTCAAGCTCATGGATGCATCTCAGCTCGTCGTCGCGCTCACGTCTGAATCGGAGCGGGGGCTCGAACCGTTCAACTCGATGGCCTTTGCCGAGGCGGTTTCGCGCGGTGAAGCGATGGCGCCCGCTCTCGCACAGTCGATCACGCGGAGCGACCGCTCCTCGCTTCTGACGCTGCTCGCGGTTCGGAAAGCCAGCCCTACTACGTACAATTCCGTGGACCCGGCCAGGCGCGTCGCGATTCTGGTGGAATCGCTGCGCACGTCCAAGCACTTCAACACCTGGGGCCTCCCGCACGTGAAATGGGAGTACGCGGCAGAGTCGCTGATCGAAGAGGGGACGGCCGCCGACAAGCCGCTCAGCGCGCTGCTCGACGACCGACGCGATGCTCCGGTGTGGGGTGGCGAGGACTATCGGGAGTACGCACGGTACAAATACCGCGTGTGCGATTATGCCTTGGCGATGCTTACGCAGATTCGGAAGCGGCAGATCGACCTCTCTCCTGACCCAGCGGTTCGTGACCGTCAAATCGCGGCGCTCAAAGCGCCGTCGCCGGGCTGACGCCAGCGGCTCGGCTTCCCGGCGACTCGATGTCGTCTCTCCACAGGGGTGGGGCACCGCCACCGCGCGGCTTGCCCGGGGATCGCACCTTGTCCCGCTCAAGGATTCGCCCCACACTGCTAATTCAAGTCACCTTGCGCTCTCAAGTACTCCTGCGCTGATGCAGGATCCTCATACCCCGGAGAGGGAGGTCTCATGCGGAAGCAGGTTCTGTGGAGCATTGTCGCGGTATGTCTGATCGCGATGGCGGGTGTGCCGGCGATGGCCGATTCGCGCGGCGGCGCCGCGCTTGAGGCGCGGTTGACGATGGAAAGAACGGCCCTCACCACGGCCGACGGAGTTGACGTGCGCTTTTCGCTCGCCAACCGGGGCGCGGACGATCTTCTCGTCCTCAAGTGGAAGACTCCCCTCGCCGGCTTCGATGGCGACCTGTTCGTGGTCGAGCGCGACGGCGAGCGCGTACCGTACACGGGCCGTCTCGCCAAGCGGGCGGCGCCGCGGGCTTCGGACTACGTGCGCATTCCGGCGGGCGAAAGCGCGTCGGTGACCTTCGACTTGTCGGCCGTCTATGACATGCGGAAGCCCGGCAGCTACACGGTGCGCTACGAAGCGGCCGCCATCGACTTCGTCCGCGAGGACTACCGCAAGGGAATGACCGCCGTCGGCACGTTCGATGCCCTGGAATCCCAGACGCTCGACCTCACCCTCTCGGGCAAGGATCTGAGCGGCGCCAAGCCGCAGGTCGCCCTGCCGGCCCCGCGTCCGAACCTCCGGGCGCTCACCCCGAGCTACCTCAACTGCTCCAACGGCAACATCTCGTCGATCGGCAGCTCGCTCACCAACGCCCAGAATTACGCGACCGAGTCGTACAACTTCCTGGTCAATCTGCCCACCGCTTCGCGCGCGAACGACGCGCGCTACAAGACCTGGTTCGGGGCCTATACCAGCTCGCGGTATTCGACCGTCCAGACGCACTACAACAATCTGAAGAATGCCTTCTCCGGCCAGACCTTCCAGCTCGATTGCGACTGCGCGTCGGACAACTCGCTCTACGCGTTCGTCTACGCCAACCAGCCGTACCACGTCCACCTGTGCGGCGCGTTCTTCGCCGCCCCGGCGACCGGGACCGACTCCAAAGCCGGCACGCTGGTCCACGAGACGAGCCACTTCACGGTCGTCGCCGGCACCGACGACAACGCCTATGGTCAGACCGCCTGCAAAAAGCTCGCGACCAAGAACCCGACCAAGGCGGTCGACAACGCCGACAGCCACGAGTACTTCGCCGAGAACAACCCGCACCAGAATTGAAGATCGCGGGCGGGGCGGCGTTGCGCCGCCTCGCCTCCTTCGACACCTGATAAATCGTCCTTACCCAACGCAATTCCGGTTTCGTTGGGTACAGGATCAAGGGCTAAGGCCTATGCAATTGCCGCTAGGGAGTCATTCGACCGCCAAAGCCGCTTGACCCAACTCCTAAGCGCCTTTCGGGCCGCGCGTCGACCTCTCCAATCTAGGCGGTAGCGAATCAGGGTTGCGCCACCGATATCTCCGACTGGCGCCGATTCAAGGGCCAAGACCAGGATCTTGGACTCAGGAAGCACTTTTCTGGCCTGCTCCAGCTCCCACAGCAGTCCTTCAGTTCCTACGCTGGCATCGAGAAGCACGGCACGGCAGAATGGCAGTACGGTTCGAATCCAATCCTGCCAAGACCCGCTCGGCAATACGACAGGCCGCACCGCCGTTAGCGCGTTCGTTCGCCGATTCAACTCCTCGGCCGGCTGAGAAACATGGGCTACCGCCTGAACCGGGCCGAGCCGACTCGCTGCGGGCATGACGATTTTCGCCAGAACGAACGAGGTATTCCGGTCATGAAATGAGCGCAGATAGAGCACCGGGCTCTCCAACGCCTTTTCTCCCGCGGAGTATCGCGCGACGAGATAGAGAAAGGCTGCGCCGAAGAACCCTCCGGCGGGAAAGCTCGGAGCGAACAAGACCAAAAGGGCCGGAAGGGGTTGCTGTTTGTGCGTCCACCGATAAAACCCCGCGACTCGCCGCGAAGAACTGGCAGCGTTCCGTAGCAGTCGGAAGGCAATGAACCCACCGAGACCAAAATAAATTGTCTGCGATAGAAAGTTACCCAAATACATCCCGGCAATGTAGCTCGGCATCTGGCCAACAGCCAATCTTTGACTGACCGGGTCGAAAGCCACTCCCGGGACCGAGAGAAGGGTAAGAGAAATCAAGAGAATCTCGTACTTCAACTGGCGGCGATTGTTCGCAAGGTAGTGCAGGCTTCCGGCCAAGAAAAGAAGAAGGTAGCCTGCCGTATTGAAAAGAACGCTCATGCAGGATCCGCAAAGACCTGGAGCATGGAGGTACCGCGGAACGACCCAGTACGCCGTCACCCAGGCTAGGAGAAATTGTGCGGCGAACGACCAGGGGAGAGGTATCCGACGGAGCCGAGCCTCGCGCGGAACAGCGGAACTGCGCCCCTTACCCAACCGACCAATCCAGGAGGTCTCGAGCCAACGGAGCGCCGCCATCTTGAGCCGACCGGAAAAGATCGTGAGGTCGAGAACCAAAACCAGGAGAAAGGCAACCGAACCCACAACCAGGGGCACGCTCACAACCAGAGCCGTCAGCCGGATCAATTTTTCGGAGGACGTCAATTGTGTACTGGCCGATAGCTTCTGGAGATTTCCCCAGAAATGCCCTATGGATGGCGTCTTCCCGGGCAACGGCTCGCGGAACTCGAACCCTCGGCGAACTTCGAAAGAGTTCACAACGATCGGGAACCATTCCTCGACCGCGGCATCGGAGGGCTCCGTCGTCGCCTGGATCTCCAGAGCGCCATGAGCCGTCAAGATCGTGGCGCTCAAGTCAAGCCATTCTGGGCGGCCCTTCACAAGGGTGACGTACCGGCACCAATAGCGATGCCGCTCGGTATCGAACACCATCGGATCGATGAGGGAGCGCGTGTCGGAGCCCGCCTTTTTCGCCGAGGCAAGGATCGACGACCTGAAGGTTCTCGCCAGGTCGCCAAGCCGCGCGACTCCTGTAGAGCTCGGGTCGCCACCCTTAATAGTTGAAGTCGAAACGGTGACGATCGGTGCATCCCACAAGGGGTAGGCGGCCAGTTGATAAGCGTGATCCCAGCCTTCCTCTTCTTTGATGCGCGCGCCTTCCGCGGCTTGGATTTCTCGCCAACCCGGAGGTAAATGCAGCGTGAATTCACGCCCCTCGAAAGCCTGCCAATTTTGGGGCGCGGGCAGAGGAGCCGAGCCACTGAAGTAGGCGAGGAGTGTTGAAACAACCCAATGGGTCAATCGCGACATTTAGACTAGTTCTCCCGATTCAAGCGATGCGGGCTGCCTGGAAGGAGGCGAAAAGGTGCGAAGAATAAATGCTCTACCAATCTGGAACGCGAGAGTCCCGCGGGGTTCGGCTCATTGCCCCGGCCTCGCGTCCCCTGCTCGTCAATCGTTAGCGCGAGAGGATTCGGGAGCCTCCGTCGTCCATATGCGCCCTCCCCCGTCCGCTCGCGGCGATCAGATCCTCGATCAGTCCGGCGAGTCCCCTGAAACCCACCGAAAGGTCACCGAAGGTCTTTTCGAAGGGGCGCTCGACGTCGATCGCCACCACCCTGAGTGTGCTGTCCGGGTAGAGCTGGTGAAAGGCGCGCAGGTTCCGCGGGTCGAAGTCGTTCGCCGAGGCCTTACACTCGATGGCGAGCGGCGGCCGGCCGCGCCGGGGCACGACGAGATCGATTTCGTGGCCTCGCTTGTTGCGCCAGTAGTGGACGCCGGCACGTGGCAGGTGGGTGTGGAGCTCGTTGAGCACGAAGTGCTCCCAGAGCAGCCCCCGATCCTCCGGACGCAGGGTCGACCAGCCTTTGTGGTAGCAGACGAACCCGCTGTCGAACCCGTAGACTTTGGGCGCGGCCACGATCTCGGAGGCGGCTCCGGACTCGCTGAACGGCCGTAGGACGTGGGCCACGTGAGTGGCCTCCAGAACCGCCAGATAGTTCGTGATGGTGGTCCGGCTGACCTCGCAGGCGCGCGAGAAGCCGGTTGCTTCGAAGATCCCGCCGCTCTGGGCAAGCAACAGCTCGAAGAAGCGCTGGAAAGAGCTTCGCCGTTCGAGGCGGAAAAGCTCCAGCACGTCTTTGGCCCAGAACGCGTCCAGCCACTCCTGGAAGTCGGCCTCCGGCAGCTCCTCCGCGAGGAAAAACGGCGGCAGCCCTCCCCGAAGCAACCGGTGGTCGAGATCGGGGCGCCCGAAATCGACGAGATCGGCGGCACTCAAGGGCGTGAGCCAGATCTCCTCCTTTCGCCCTGCCAAAGTGTCGCGAAAGTGGGCGGAGGCACCCAGCGTCGAAGATCCAGTCGCCAGGACTCGCGTGGAGGGATAGTGGTCGGCCGCGATCTTGAGCAGCTCAGAGGGGTTGCTCAGACGATGGACCTCGTCGAGAACCACGCGCTTACCGCGGAGACGCTCAAGGAAGGCTTCCGGATCCTCCATCTCGCGACGGACGCGCGGCAGCTCGCAATCGAAATAGTCGATCTCCGGAAGGCTCTGGCAGAGGGTGGTCTTTCCCACCCGCCGTACGCCGGTCAGCCAAATGACGCTCTTGCGCTCCCAGGCGTCGAGAAGGCGCTGCTGCCAAGAAATGCGGTCGTACATGCAACCAGTCTGGCAAATAGTCGCACCAAACGCAATTCTACTTGCGTTTGGTCACGCCCAAAAAGTCTTCGCGGGCTGGGCTCAGACATCCCATCGGTCCGCTGAATCCTCTGGACAAGAGGTCGCGTAGGGCCTAACTAACCAGGGAGCATGTCCGTGAATCCAAGAGCCTTTGCCATCGTCTTCTTGCTGTTATTCAACTTGGGCGTGCATGCCCAGAAAATCCCGGTCCGCCGCCTGGCCGAGAAGCTCGCACCCTGCCGCGTGCCGGACGTGGAGGAGGAAGTCCTCTGCGGCCGGCACGAGGTCTACGAGAACCGCGCCGCCGGAACGGGAAGGAAGATCGCCCTCAACGTCGTGGTTCTCCCGGCGAAGACGCCGGAGGTGGAGCTCGATCCGCTGGTCTTCCTCGCCGGAGGCGGCGTCGCCCCGGCCACCCGGTACGCGAGCTTCTTGAACGGAGCCTTCGCCGACCTGAGACTTCATCGCGACATCCTACTGATCGATCAGCGCGGAAGCGGAGCCTCCAATCCGCTCGATTGCGATCTATCGACAGACCCCGCGAATCCGGAGTATCGAAACGAAGCCCGCTTCAAGAGCGCGGTCCGACGGTGCCGCAAGGAGCTGGAGCTAAAAGCCGACCTGCGCTTCTACACGACTCCTTTCGCGATGGACGACCTGGATGATGTCCGCGGCTGGCTCGGCTACCCGCGGCTCAACCTCTACGGCGCCTCCTACGGTACCCAAGCCGCGATGGTCTACGTTCGCCAGCATCCGGAACGCGTCCGCACCGTCGCCCTCCAAGGCGTGGTCCCCCTCGACCTGCCGATGTGGCTCGAAGTTCCACGCTCGGCTCAAACGGCGCTCGACCTGGCCTTTGCCGCCTGCGCCGGGCAGGCGGGGTGCCACGGCGCCTTTCCCAACCTCGCCGAGGAATTCACCTCTCTCTTGAAACGTCTCGCCGAAAAACCGGTGAAGGTCAAAGTGAGCCTCCCGGAGGGCGGCAAGCCAGTAGAGATCCCGATCGATGCCGAGATCCTGCGCGTCTACGTCATGAAAGTGCTGTACTCCGCCGAGAGAATCCACGACCTCCCCCTCCTGATCCACTTGGCCCAGGCCGGCGACTACCGGCCCCTCGCGCGAAATTTGGTCCCCCAGGGAGAGAGCGGCATTCCCAAAGGCGTCTACCTCTCGATCGTCTGCAACGAGGAGTTGCATTTCGACCCCGCCGCCCTGCCGAAGGCCACCGCCGGCACGTTCATGGGCGCCTTCCGCCTCGGCCGGGAAATCCTCGCCTGCAAAGAATGGCCGCACGCCCAAGTGGCCAAGGACTATTGGATGCCGGCCCCCTCCAACGTCCCCGCCCTGATCCTGACGGGAGCCCTCGATCACGCGACCCCGCCGCGCTATGGCGAGTGGGCGGCGAAGTCCTTCCCCCATTCGCGTTCGATCGTCCTCCCCAACCGGGGGCACAACGACGTCGACCCGTGCGTCTCGGGGATCGTCCAGGCTTTCGTCACGGCCGGCGGTGTGAAAAATTTGGATACGAGCTGCCTCGCGACGACCGAGGATTTGTCGTTTGCGTTGCGGGTTGAGGAGATGAGGAACTGAAGACTGCGCTTGAGACCTCCGCCAGTCGGCCTCGTTGTCGGCGGGGGTCCACGCCGCTGCAAACGGCTTTGGACCCAGAGCCGAATCGCCTACGCCAGGACCACCAAGGTCTTTGAGGCCGCCGAGTATTTGCGTGGCAGCTCGATTTCCCCAAAGGGAGCGCCCTGGTTGGGCCGAGCCCACCCTAGGAAAGATTCCCAAAGCGTCCGTCTCTATGACACTGGCTTATCACGGCACTTCATCGAGAGACGTCTATGACCAATACGACAGATGCCGCGGACGAGAACGCACCGCTCCAGACCGACCGGATGGAGCGCGTAGGCTTTCGCGATGTCCTCGAGCGAGAGCTTGAAGAGATCCAACGATCCCGGGACCGGCGCAGCCCTAAACAACGGAAGATCCTCGAGCAGACACAGAACGGGACCCAGGCCATCCCCCCCGGAATACAGTCATCCAACCAGAGCGCCCACGACGCCCAGCTCATCGGCTTGGCTCTCTCGGGGGGCGGCATCCGCAGCGCAACATTCAACCTGGGCGTGTTTCAAGGGCTGGCGGAGCTTGGACTGCTGCCGATCTTCGACTACCTGTCCACGGTCTCGGGCGGCGGATACATCGGCGCCTGGCTCACCGCCTGGATCCAGCGGGACGGCATTGACAAGGTCACCGCGGGCCTTCGTGTCTCACAAGCCGATCGAAAGCCGAAGAACGGCACCGCCGCTCCCCCAGAGGCATCCGCCGTTCGATTTCTCCGCAGCTACAGCAATTACCTCACTCCCCGGCTCGGCTTGTTCAGCTCCGACACGTGGACGCTGATCGCCGTCTACCTCCGGAACTTTCTGCTCAACTTCATCATTCTCGTCGCGACCTTCATATGGGTGTTGCTCGTTCCACGGTGGATCTTGCTCGGCGCGAAATCCTTGATCGGGCTGAAGGTCGATTACGACCTCACGTACTACCTGACCGTGGGGGCCTTGATTCTCGTGGGCCTGGGACTCGCCGTCACGGCTCTGAACCTTCGCTTCTCGCCTCAGGATAAAAAAGAGCCCTGGTATACCCGCCCGAAGTGGATTCGTCGGGTCGTGGTCTCGCCATTCTTCCTCTCCGCCATCTTGGCGAGTTGCTGTCTCTTTCAACGAGCACGCCCCGTAGTTGAAGAATCCACCCTGGACGGGATTTGGACCTTCGCCAAAGCGGCCGCCGTGACCTACTTCGTTTCCTGGGCTGTCGCCTGGCTTCTCTCCCTTTACTTCGACCGGCGCCGAGGAACCGCCCCGGCGACGGACATGTCTTGGGGGATGCTCAACGCGACCGCGGTCCCTGCCGGAGCGCTGGGCGGCATCCTGTTTTGGGCGCTCTACCAACTCTTCGCTTATCTGAAGCCGTTCGACATGAACTGGAAGTCTCTCGTGATTCTGTCGAGCTTCGGTCCACCGCTCGCGATAGGTATCTTCGTTCTCATCGCGTTCCTGCACATGGGCCTCGCCGGGCGGGCCTTCCCGGACGACCTCCGCGAATGGTTGAGCCGCCTCGCGGGCTGGCTCCTGATCTACTCCGTGGGATGGAGCTGCTTGTTTCTGGTCGCGCTGTTCAGTCCCCCGCTAATCGGGTGGATGGAACCGTGGGCCAAGGCTGCGCTCGGCTCGACCTGGGTCGGCTCGACGCTGGCCGGGGTTCTGGCAGGGAAAAGCGCCAAGACCAACGGCAAGAGCTCCCGCAACCTGATGCTCGACGTGCTGGCGAAAGTGGCGCCTCCGGTGTTCGTCGTCGGTCTCTTGGTCGCGCTGTCCCTCGGCATCGATACCGTGCTGGTCAAAAATTCACCCAAGCTTCCCGAGCCGGGCATTCAGACGCAAGTCTCCGTGCCGGCCGCGGCCGGCAGCGCAAAGCAAGAGCGACCTTCTCTCGTTCAACTGTTGAACGACCAGATGGGTGACGTCGGCCAAACCGTTGCATTCCCCCAAACCCTCGCAATCATGATGGGCGCGGCGTTGGCAGCTGCGATGCTGTTCTCCTGGCGGGTGGACGTCAACGAATTTTCCATGCATCTTCTTTATCGCAACCGGCTCGCACGGTGCTATCTCGGCGCCTCGGCTCGCCGACGCCCCCATCCGTTCACCGGTTTCTACGTGGGTGACGATCTCCTTCTCGCCCGCCTCCGCACCGAGCCTCCCGACGACGAAACTCCCTACGAGGGCCCTTACCCGATCGTGAACACCGCGATCAATCTGGTCCGGGGACGCAATCTGGCCTGGCAGGAAAGGAAGGCCGCCTCCTTCACCTTTACTCCGCTTTTCAGCGGTTTCGATCTGCCGGTCGCCGAGGAAGCCGACTGCCCGGACGACACCCGAAAAGACCACGCCTTCCGCCGGACCAACTGCTATGGCTACCCCGACGGGGGCGTCTATCTGGGGACGGCGATGGCGATCTCCGGCGCGGCAGCCAGTCCCAACTCGGGCTACCACTCTTCGCCGGCGCTTACCTTTCTCCTCACGGTATTCAACGTCCGCCTCGGCTGGTGGCTCGGCAATCCCCGCGGCCCACGCTGGAGAGAAGCGAGCCCGCCGGGAGGCCCTCTCTACCTGCTCGGCGAGCTCACCGGACGCACCAACGACGAGTCGGACTTCGTCTACCTCTCCGATGGCGGTCACTTCGAGAACCTGGGCGTCTACGAGCTGGTCAAGCGCCGCTGCCGCCTGGTCGTCGCCTGCGACGCGACACAAGACGAGGACTCCTCTTTCTCCGATCTCGGAAACGCTATCCGCAAGTGCCGCACGGACTTCGGAATCGACATCGAGATCGACACGGGACCGTTGCAGCCGCGCTCGGACTCCGGCTTCAGCACCTGGCATTGCGCGGTGGGAAAGATTCGTTACGATCAGGTGGACCCGGGAGCCGCACCCGGAACGCTGCTGTATATCAAGCCCTCTCTCACCGGCGACGAGCCGACCGACCTGCTCAACTATCGCTCGCGGCATCCCGCATTTCCGCACCAGTCGACGGGCGACCAGTTCTTCGCCGAGTCGCAGTTCGAAAGCTACCGAAAGCTCGGCCTCCACATTGTGCGCGAAGTCTTCCTGGGTGCCCTGCGCCAGAGCGAGTCCGTCGACCGCCAACATATTCGCGGCCACAACGAAGGGTTGATCGCAGCCCTTCGGGAACGTTGGTATCCGCCGAGCCCGGAGGTCGCGGACAACTTCACTCAATTCACCGAGACGCTCGACAAACTTTACGAGCGGCTGCGCACGGACGACAAGCTGCGTTTCCTCGACGGCCAGTTCTATCCCGAGTGGCGTCAGCTTCTGGGGAAGGCTTTCTCGAAGGCGGAGGACGTTCCTCCGACCGAAACTTGGCTGCCGAAGGACCCAGATCAGATCCGAGCTGGTTTCTATCTCTGCAGCTCGCTGATCCAGCTCATGGAAGACATCTACCTAGCCCTCAATCTCGACCAGGAGGCCGACCACCCCGACAACCGAGGATGGATGAACTTGTTCAAGCATTGGTCGTGGTCCGGAATGTTGCGGGCCACCTGGGCGGTAAGTGCCTGTACTTATGGCGTTCGGTTTCAGCGCTTCTGCGAACGAGATCTCGACCTCAAGCTGGGGGAAATCTCGGTAGAGCGACACGCCTTTTCCGGTGCGTCTGGCGTCACCAAATCCTTGAAGAAGCTGGCAGGCGAAGGCAAGCTGAATCCAATCGAAAGGAGATGGATCCTGGACGTTCAGAAAGATCTCGGAGCCACGGGCGAGTTGGTTACTTTCTCACTCGCCGTGAAACCTCCGCTATCCTTCAAGCCCGATAAAAAGGACTTCTTCAGCTTCGTCTTCGGCTTCGCGCTCGTCCAAGATGGCGCCTTGCTCTACCTTCGAATCCAGGATCACATGCGGAAGATGGGCCTCGCTCGGAAAGCCCTCAATGAGTTGGTTCTAAACCAGGGTGTTCGGCGGATCGAGCCGAGCGCGGAAGAACGAGCCCGCGCGAAGGTGAAACGGCTTTACTTCTTCAACGAGGCCGACTGCCAGCGCTGTCTGCGCCTCTGGAAGTCGGTGCGGGTCGAGGTCGAAGAAATACGGCAGGATCCGAAGGCGAAGACTCAGGGCAAGAAAGCGGCTGAAATGGGAGTAAACCCGGATCGATAAGCGGAACTCTCAAACCCCGCTCGCCGCTCCGAGCCTCCCTCACGGCCCCACGCGGCGCAGCGTCATCTCGAAGAACTGGACCGGCTTGCCGTCTTTTTCGACCGTCCCGACCTCGTGAGGGGAAACGCCTGCCTCCATCGTTCCTTTTGACA
Source organism: Thermoanaerobaculia bacterium (assembly GCA_035995205.1). Classification (GTDB taxonomy): domain Bacteria; phylum Acidobacteriota; class Thermoanaerobaculia; order Multivoradales; family UBA5704; genus DASYKS01. The sequence continues at coordinate 123,095 of DASYKS010000091.1, read as the reverse complement.
GGAGAGCCCGGAAGGGCGCTCGGCTCCGGACCTTAACGCCCGGAGCATCTTAGCCACGGAGGCGAACGATGAAACGGACTTCGAGAAAGATCAACCTCCACCGTGAAACCGTGAGGAACCTGGCGAGCAACGAGCTCGCAGGCGAAGTGGGCGCCGCGAGGCCGCTGCCCGTGAGCTGGAACTGCACGATCACGCAGACCGCTCCCTGCCAAGCCATCACCCGCGTCCCCATCTGCATCAGGCTCTGAGGAAATCACGCGGGCATCCGGCCGGCAACCACCGGCCGGATGATCTACCTATTGCTGTTCAGACATGCTGAACCCTCAGGTCCCGCAACGGCCCGCTCGCGCCGCCTTCTAAGCGGCGACCTCGGCGCCGGTCGCGTCACCCGGCGCGTAGTCCTCACGATCGCTCATTTCTCTTCCTTTTCTTTCGTCGTTCCCTGCACGTGGGGCTCCTCCTCCATCCGATCCAGGTGTTTCTCCGGGGCATCGAGGTGCTTCGACCAGAAGCGCCGGAACGGAGCGAGCCAAGCCTCGATCTCCATCAGAGGCTCCGGCTTAAGTCGATAGAGGCGTTTCTGCGCCTCGATTCGCGCCTCCACGAACCCGGCGTCCCGCAGCACCCGAAGGTGCTTGGAGACGGACGGCTGCGACATCTGAAGCTCGCGCTGGATCTCGCCCACGGAGCGCTCCGACGAGAGCAGCAGGGTCAAAATAGCCCGCCGGTTGGGCTCCGCGACGATGGCGAATGATGATTCCGGAGTGGACATGCGCCGACGGATATACCGCATGATTTATATGCCCGTCAAGGCATCTTTGCCTCAAGCCCAAAATGGCTGGATTTCTCGGAAACCGCTCTTTATCGTTGCGGTGTGGATGGATCTCGCGCTCGAAGAAGCCGAGGAAAGGAGATCGGCCCAGGCCGAAGAAGGGGCGAACGCGAGGCCTGAAAGGAGGCGAGGCACCGATCACCGGCGGACGGTGCCCTAAGGTGGGCACCCACTTCAGGCCGAACTCTCTATTTTACACAACGACCTCGGCCCTGAGAGACGAGGGACGTTTGCTACGGTCTCCGGCGTCGAAAGGAAACGAGCGGACACGGAGCAAGAGGCGATGCAACACCGAGTACGCCACGAGAACGCCGGACGAGGGCGAGCGCCGGAGGGAAGAGCGAACCTCCCTCAAAAGCAGTGCTCCCACGGCAGGGACCAGCGATCCCGAGGCAAGGACCAACGTTCCCGCGCCAAGGACCAGCGATCCCGCGGCAAGGACCAGTGGTCCCGCGGCAAGGACCAACGATTTTGGCCGAAAAACGCTGGTCCCGCGGGAAGGACCAGTGGTCCCGCGGCAGGGATCAACGATTTTGGCGCAAAACCGTTGGTCCCGGCGGAGGGAACGGTGATCCCGCGGCAGGGAGCGACGATCTTGAACTGAAAACGGCGGTCCCCGAAGACTGTCGCCGCAAGACGAAGGCTTCACCTGTGCCGGCCATTTCGGCCCGCACGTTCAACAAGGAGGGCATCATGCCCGATTCGTACGCAGGAAAGACGGAGCGCTGGACCACCCTGGTCGCCAACGCGGAGCCGTTGATCGGCTCCGTGCCGGCCGCTCAGGAACTTCATGCGGAGCTCAAGCTCTCGACGGCCGAGCTCGGCGCCATGGCGCACCGCATCCAGGATCTCCTGGGCGAGGCGCACACCCTGGCCAAGCGGCGGCAGGATCTGGCCCGCAAGGTCTCGGAGGACGCCACCCGACTGAAGACCCACCTCCAAGCCCACCTGGGGCTCAAGAACCCGGAGCTGGTGAGGCTCGGCATCCGGCCCCAGGACATGCGGCGACGGGGAGCCGCGGCCAAGGCCAAAGCCAAAGCACTGGCGGAAGCCAAGGCAAGTGAAGGGCAGTCCGTGAGCGCCGAGGCCTGATCCGGCGTTCCAGGCCGGGAGAGGGGGCATCCTCTCCCGGCCGTTGTTGGTGAACCGCCCGCTAGCCCTGAACGGCCTTGCTCCGGACCTGACGTTCCCGGGCTCAACCGACGAACTGATCGAATTCCGCGAGAAGTTGCTTGCCCCGCTGGTAGCCGCGTTCCTCAATGAGCCGAAGAGCGCTCCGCGCTTCCTCGATGTCGTGCGGCTCAGCCTCTAGCAGCAGTGCCCTCAAATCGTCGAGATCCTGTGGCCGATCGCGATCGTCGCGCGCCAGGATCTTCAGGGCCATCAGGTGTCCGATGCGTGCGACCGGAACGCGGAGACCGGGGATGATGTCCAAGTCTTCCGCCGCCTGGGTAATCTCAGGCTCAATTCCGGAGGAGGCGAAAAGAAGATCGACGATGACGCCGCCCTCTCGTTCGTTGGGGGGCCTGAGGCGCACCGTCGCCAGCCGCTTTGTGGACTCCTGTTCCAGGACCGCGAGAACTTCATAGCCGAGAGCCTGGAGACGGAAGACGATCGCCTCGGCCTCCTTGTCCTCGGCCACGGCGACCGCGAGATCGACGTCTCGCGTCGTTCGGGGCTCAGCCCGCGCACTGACGGCCAAGCCGCCAATGAGAGACCAGGATTTCCCGAGCTTCCGAAGGTCGGCGGCGATGCGGCCGAGAGATTCGGCCAAAGGGTTCATGAAGGGCGAGGCCACGCGACCGGGCGGCCGACGCCGTCGCCGTGCTCGGCTCCGGGCCGACGCTCGAGCCACTCCCGGACGTGGGCCTCGATTTCGGCCTCGCCGGCCAGAGGGTGCTTCCGCCGGAGCTTCTGCCGAAGCATCGCCTCCCCAAGCTCAAAAAGCTCGAGAGTGGTTTTGAACCTCTCGGCGATCAGCTCCTTATCGGTCGTGGCCATCATGCCATTCTATCTCTTGTGCCTTCTCGAAGGCGGTGGCACCTAATGGCGCATCCGTGGTTTTTGGGAGCAGAAAACGGGCCGAACCCGGTCCCGATCGGCCCGGTTTTGGACCCAGATCCGAATGGTTTACGCTGCATCTGTATCTGAGTCGGCCCCCCGGCCTTCCGATTTGCACGTCAGCACTACTGGGGCATCCGTCCGGAAACCGCCGGCCGGGCGCCCCCCATCAACTTCCAGAGCCGAGTCCGGTAAACGCCGATATCACCCTCCGTAATCCGAAGAAGCCGGACCTCGCACCCTTCAAGGCGGCAGCCTTGGCGGATACGGGGTCGCTCCACTTGTGCATACCCGAGCACGTGCGAATTCAGCTGGAGCTGGAGGAAGACGCCATGATCCTCAAGAGTAATGGGCTTTCGCCGGAAGGCCCCTGGGTAACTCGCTGAAGGTTCTCCTCCACCCACATGCCAACGGAAGCTATTTGGCCGCCGTCCACACGGATACCAGATAACCCAGTCCCTCCTGATAGTCGTCAGGTCGGCAGTCACGGCAGTTTACTTCACAGCCTGTGACGACGTTGCCTTCCTCGACGCTCACCAACCGCACGGTCAACGAGGACGTGGTGCCGGTCTGCTGTAGTCCACCGAAAGCCAGGTACTGGGCGTTGGCCAGTTTCCCGATTGCCGACGCTTGGGAATCGTTGGTAAGACCCGTGCTCTGGGTCCACTGCTCCCCGAGCACTTCCTCCAACCGCTCGCGTTCGACGACCGAGAGGCCCGCATTGCGCAATTTGAGAGCCAGCCCATTCGATAACATCTGCCCCACCTCGAGGCTGGCGCCGGTGAACTTCACGACCGCGAAGGACTTACCTTTGTATCGGCTCTCGGAAAGCGAACTCGAGCATTCCACTCCATACTCCGCGATCGAATAGAGGTCGTGGCTGTTGAAACGCGCCTTACCTTCCGCTCGAGTGCTCCCTTCAGTCACCTGCCAACTCGCTCCGTCGACCGTGTATCCGTTGGCGGCAAGGACCACTTTGGCCGACTTCCCCAATGTCGATTGGTACTCGACCTTCCCGCTTCGGACATTATAGATGCGGACCTCGTGCGTGCCGAGCTGAAGGTTCTTCCCATGCAGAAGGATCAGCTCTCCATGGTCGGACAAGGAGAGTCCCTCGGGGAGGAAAGGACCCAGATCGAGGTTCTTTACGCTGTCTCCGGACTTCGGATTGATCACCTCTAAACGGTATTCTCGTTCAACGTCCTTGGGATGGGGAGCGGCCGGAGCCATGCCGCCCATCGGACCCCCGGGCATGGCGCTCCGTCCGCGGTTGGAAATCCGCTCGCGCGCGATGACCACGCCGAGCTGGTTGCCAGCACCCGCAAGACCCACGATTAGAATCCGCTCGTACTTTTCGATCAGGGTGCGACGGTAGATTTCGCCGTCTCCCTCCGAGCTCCGCACCAGATCTCCTCCGGAAACGACGTAGAGATTCGCGCCGGAAGGATCCTTGAAGGCACAACGGGCGGCTTCGCAGCCGACGAAGGGTACGACCCGCCAATTCGTTGGGGCGGGCCGTACCTCGGCGGTTCCCGAGCTCGAGGTTGCTAGTGCGACCAAGAAAGCGGCAGGAACGATGGCTCGCATGGCTCAGAAGGTGTAGGTGATGCCCGCGATCGAGCGAACGACTCCGCCATCTACCTCGCTGTCGATCGCAGTTCCGTATCCCGCCTCCCAGAAGAAGGCCACTTTCTCGTTGAAATACGACTTGAAGCCTCCCGCGCCATCGACGAACCCTTTGCCCGGATCGTCGAAGCTGGAGAAGTAACCACCCCGTACGTACCAGGTATTCGTCTTCTCCGGGGAGAAGTAGTACGCCGCGAACACTTCGAAGTCGACCGATTTGTCCAGATCGTCGACCGGTCCGCCCACTATGAGACCTCCGCCGAGTTGCAAGGAATCGGTGAGATATTGGCCGTAGCGAAGGTTCGCGACTAGGAAGCCGTCGGTCTCCTTGTCCTCTGTGAGGTGACTGAAACTTGCCGAGAAACTCACGTCTTTGTCGCCGCTGCTGGATTGCGCCGTGGCCGGAGCAGCGAACCATGAGCAACCGAGAATCAGAAAAAGGACGGGAAAAAATCTTTTCATTTTCAGCTCTCCTGTTCCGATGAAATGTAAAAGGATCTGGCCACCGAACCGTCGGGTTGGGGGGTGACCGGAATCCGGTGGTTGCTCGAGGCCAGAGCGACGGTCAGTCGTTCGCGCCGGTCTTCGATTGGCGAACTCTCTTTCCTCGCGAGCCTACCCGCTCGCACGACCCTCTGAGCGGCGACGCGGCCTGCCTCCTTCGCCGCCGCGACGCGGGCAGCCATTGCGCTGGTTCCCGCCTTTCCTTGGCGGCCGTCGCCTCCCACCTGGACGGTCTCGGCGCTGAGCTGGCGCCCCGTGGAAGCGTCGTATATCCGGAGGTCGATCACCGCCCGACCGACGAAGAATCGGGCCAGGCTCGGTTCGGCTTCGCTCTGTAGTCGGCCGGTGACGACGAGATCGGCCGCGTATCGCCGTCCGAGAGCCTTCAAATCGGAGGGCGTTCCGGTGACAAGGCCCTCGCGTTGCGACGCGGATTGGAATCCCACCGAAGTCGGATCGGCGCCAGCATCGGAGAGCTCCTGAAGGAGCGCCCCCTCGGCCGTGTCGACCCCTGCGTCGGCAGGCCCTGCGAGGATGACGAGGACTCGCCTCGCCTCGGACCGCGCGGGATCGATCCTCGGCGGTCGCTCGTTCCGTGGCTGCAGCTCGGGCGTCTGGGAGGTCGAAATCTGCGGCGCGGGCTGTGGCGATTGCCCGACGGGCCGGGAGGGTTGAGGCGAGCGAACGGTCGGAGGTTGCGCCTCGGCGTCGGAGATTTCTACGACGTCATCGTGAGGGTGGAGATCCGCGAGATTTGCATTTGCATTCCGCGTATCGACCGTGCCTTGAACGGTCCCGCCCCGCGGCGCTTCGGCAATCGTTTCCCAAGTCTGCCGACGCCGTTTTGAGGTTGAGCCCTGGACGGTCGGACCCACTTTCTCGGGCATGCGTGAGGCGACCTCTGGAGGCCGGTGCGTCTCGAACGCGTGCTCGGGGGAGGCCGTCGAGGTCGACGGCTCGCTGGCAGCAACTTGAATATCGGTGGAGCTCTCGGGAGCGATCTCCCGAAGCCGGTTCGAGAGGCTCCATAGCCCGATGAGAATGGCGGCCACCGCGCAGATCGAGAGACCGAGCCAGAGCAAGGACATCCGGCGCAGCCGCAACCCGGTCAAAAAGCTACTCTGCTCGAACCCGTCCCCGAGCGTCGTGCGGGCACCGCTCACGAGCACCGAGCGCGCCGCCCGATTGGTGCCGAGGACGGATCGAAGAACCGAAGCGGGAGCCTGAACGGTCGGATCTTCGCTCTCCTGCCAGGTCGCCGTCAGGATTCCTTCGAGCTCCGCGATCAGTGGTCCGAAGGATTCGAACCGGTCGACCGGCTCTTTCGCGAGGCAACGGCGGACGAGCTCGCCCAGCTCCGGCGGGCATTTCGGAAGGATCTCCTCGACCGGGGGCGGCTCGTGGCTCAGGATGCTGAAGAAGACGGCCGAGATGTCGTCGCCGCGAAAAGGCCGCCGGTAGGTCAGGAGCTCGTACGCCAGCACGCCGAAGGAGAAGATGTCCGCGCGTTGGTCCACCGGCCGGCCCTGGATCTGCTCGGGCGGCAGATAGCCGGCCGTACCGATCGCCATCCCGGTGCGGGTGAGCTGGCTCTCGGCTTGGAGGAGCTTGGCGATTCCGAAGTCCATGATCTTGACTCGGTCGTCGTCCAGCACCCGGATGTTGCCGGGCTTAATGTCGCGATGGACGACACCGCGCGAATGAGCGTATTCGAGCCCTTTCGCCACCTCCAGGAGGAACCGGAGCTTGCGCTGGGGAGAGATCCTTTCCCGTCGAGAGATCTTGGCGCTCAGATCCTCGCCGGGAAGGAACTCTTGAACCAGATAGGGAGCGCCGCCCTCGACTCCGAAATCGAATACCGTGGTGATGTTGGGGTGTACCAGATCGGCGGCGAGCTCCGCCTCGCGGGCGAAACGGCGACGAAGGTCGGGATCCGACGAGGTACAGGTCTTGATCGCGACTTGCCGCTTCAGATGAGGATCGTAGGAGAGATAGACGGTACCGAAGCCTCCTTGGCCAAGCTTCTTTCGGACCTCGTATTTGCCAAAACGGTTGGGTGTCATCATTGGCTCCACATGCTCATAGACGCGAAATCTTTCGTAATCCCGCGTCGCGCTTTCTCGGTTTATCCGATCATTCCGCTGCAGGAGGCCAGCGGGTGGGAATAAAGCGAATAGGCGAGCCACGACGGGTCGCCCGCCGAGCGGCTGACTTGGCGGGCGTCGCGCACCGCTTGGGCAATGGGCACACCCGCGAAAAGCCGCAAGTAAAAAGCCTGTGCAAATTCGGCGGCGCGATAGCCGTTGATCGCCCAGAGTGAGCCGAGAAACGCGCCAGCTCCGGACGCCAACAGCTGCGTCGCCCAGCCCCCGAGCAAGGTGAGCCCGAGACCTCCGCGCCCGGTGTGGCAGCCGTTGAGGAACACGAAGGGATGGCTGCGCCCCATCCCGGCGGCTTCGGATCGAAGTACGCTGGGAGTGAGCGCCTGATCGTCATCTAAGACCAAGTACGCTTGGTTCGCATCATTGGAGACCGACTGGCCGCCATGTCCGCAGAAGTGCCAACCGTCGTAACCGCCGCTCGCGAGCGCCTGGAGAAGAGGATTGCGACGTGCCGGCACGGAATCGACGCTACGCGCCACGCTCTGTTGCTTTTCAAGAAACTCTTTTTCCTCTTTTAAACCAGCCGGCGAGTCGGCGTCGGATGCCACGAGGGCCATACGCCGCATCGGTAGATCGAGCGTGGGCTCCGAACCGGTAAGCCACCGGGCGAACGCGAAAGCCTCACAGAGATATCGGCCCGTCTCCGATCCACCTCCCGCGGGATCCTCGAGCCGAATCAGCTCCCAAGGAATCCACGACTCGTCCGAAACCAGAAGCAGCGTCGTAATCCGATGCTGGAGACTCCACAAGAGAGAAAGAAGCCCGCATGGCTCCAACAGCTGGCGACATAGGTCGGATCCCAACGACCGAATCTCGACCTCGCTCTCTTCCCCTCTGGTCATCTTGCCGAGGGCTTTCAGGTGATGTCTCATGAAGGCCTCGGGATCGTTCCGCAACACGACGGGTCCGAACTTCTTTCGATCAAGGCACCAATAGGAGTCCTTCGCGGTCACCTCGAAGGTGAGCGTTGGGCGCCCCTCGAAAATGCCTAAAAGGACTCGGATCTCGAGGTCGGCTCGAAGGGGCGGTGCAGTGGATTCGCGAGAGGGAAGCTCCTTGTCTCGGACCGAAGCCGCGTCCTCGCGATTGCGGCAATCTTGGATCGCCAAGTCATCGCGACCGCGGCTATTTCGGTCGGACTGTTCTGATCGTTCAATCGAGGGAGCCGGTCGCAACTGAGGCGTGAAATTGATGTTGAGCCCGGAGTGCGATCCTGCGATCACCTGGTTCAGGTTGCCGTCGCCTTGGTTCTGCTGCCAGACTCCCCCCATCGCGAAACCGCGATCGCCACTCGGGGCTCGCCCGGCGCCCACCAGGCGATCGAGCAGCCAGCCGGCGGACCCACCCCGTTCCTCCAGCCTCAGCAGCGCCTCTTCCACGTCGCGACGACGTGCGGTGCTCCTCGCGAGCTCCAGTGCGGATGGAGCTCCCGTTTCTCGCACCACCAAGGGAACTAGTTGGCGACAGATGTCTCGATCCTCGTCCGATCTCGGCCCTTTGCGATCCAGGTAGTCCAGCAGGATCGCAGCAGTGTGCGAAATCTCTTCGTGGTTCATTTAACGCCTCCCGCAGTCGTCTTGAGCCAGAAGTCAAAAACCATGAGACCGCCGATCACGATCAAAAGAACGAGCAGCGGCCAATAGCGATGGAAGAAGGATTGGTACCCCAAGTGGCGGCCGAGGGTGCCAAGCCGCCCCCGGCGCTGCCGCCAATCTCGCAGTAGACGCCGCACCGCGACCCGTTGGCCGTTCAGCTCGAAGACCATTTCGGCCACCAATGCTTTGAGCACCGATTTGAGGTCCATCCGCCCCGCGGTGAGAAGGAAGAGAATGCCGCGGTCCAGGATCGGCACCTCCCGAAGACTCTGCACCGGGCCTCGGCGGGCCGGCACGGGCGTGGCGGCCGCCGGCTCTTCCTCTCCAGTTACCGGGGCGCCGGCCAACCTCCACTTCTCCTCCGCCTCGGCCAAGGGACAGCCGTAGAATGCGACGAAGGCTTCCAACGCGATCTGCTGCGCCGAGGCATGGTCGGGATCGGTGAGCCAGCGCTGGAGAATGTTTTCCAGCCGTGTGCTGGGGCGATCCTTTCCTCGCCAGACCTGGTACGAAACGCCGTCGACCTCCAGATGCAGCTGACCGCCCTGGAGCGCTTGGCGTTGCGACAGGTAGATCCCGACGAGCGGCGCGACGATCTCGTTCCGGTCTTCGATCCCTACGCCCTCGACCAACTCGCGCAGCGAGCTTTCCAGACGTTCGAAATATCCGCGAATCAGCATTCCGATTGCGCGGAACACGTGACGGCGGACGAACGGATGCCGCTCGTTCAACATGCGTTTGAGCTTGCCGACCGCGGCTTCGAGGCTCGCCTGAGCCGCGGGGCTCCGATAATCGACGAAGCCATGGGTCAAGGCCACGACCGACATCCTCGCCTCCCGCTGAACGGGCAGCTCTGTGGAAGGCGTCGGAACGTCGTCCACGCAACGCGCCTGCCATTCCTCCAGGAGCTTCGCGGCATCGGCAGGGCGTTGCTCGTGGGCCTGGGCCCAACCGAATGCCACCGGCTCGATTAGGTCGCCGTAGCGGAGGATTTCCCAAAGCACGGAATCGAGCTGGCGCTGGTGGCGCATTACAAGGGCCGGGAGCGCCTGGAATCGTAGCTGGCGTCGGACTTCTAGATTCCAGTCTTCTGCGAGTTGCTCGAGCAGTCGCACGCACGGCTCCGGAAGCCGGCCGGCGGGTAGCTCGAACGCCGCGCTGGCAAGCACTTGGGCGGTGGTCGCTCGGATGGCGACATAGCGTCGCTGTTCCGGGAGGTCTTTCTCCTGGTTCTCTTTCCGCGAGAGAAACACGCTCTGCTTCTCGCGAGCGTCCTTGTTCCATTCGAGCAGTAGATCGAGAACGTATGACTCACGGACCGAGCCGAGGAGGCCCCCGAGAGCCCGAGCCGTTACGGCATGGGCACCCTCCGACTCGTGCCCGGCCAGCTCCAACAGGCAACTTTCCACAACCGCTGGCGAGCGCATTGCGATCTGCCCAAGGGATCGGCTGAGAACTTCGTCCAGACGCTCTCGCCGTTCGCTCGAGCTCACCAGCTCGCGGATCGGACCGTACCGCTCCCAGCGGGAGAGCGCGGCGGATTCCTGATTCGACTTCGGCGCGACCTGCTCGCCACCGGGTTTTGTCGGGGTGCCCGTGTCTTTGCGTTTCGCATCGGCGCGTTTGCTCTTCTCCTCAGCACCCTTTGGCGGGTCCGCGTTGGGAGCGGCAGCTCCGTTTCTCTTTTCCTCCTCGGCCGCTTCCTCTTCCGCCGCGCGGTTGCCCGACGTCTTGACCAGCCACAAGATCGCCGGGAGGGTCGCGAGCAGATCGCGCCGACGAAAACGCCATACCGCGTCGAAAAGCGCCTTGCCGTGCTCTGGAGACCTCGCCTCCACCCGAATTCCGCCGTGTTCGGTCTCGGGCAGGCGAAAATAGCTGACCACCGCTTCGAGATCCTTATACTCGAACGACTCGAGCGACGGCAGCCGAGGTCTCCAGATCTCCTGGACCAAGACATCGAGCGCGCCGAACAGCTGGTCGTCGAACAGTCCCTCGAACAGCAGAAGACCCACCACGAGCCGCTGCGCGTGCGGCGAGAGGTGCTGATACCAGGATCCGATCGCCGCGTCCTCAGCGTGGATTCCCTGAATCTCCTGGCGTACGCCGGCCACAAGGACCGGCTCGGAACCGGAGGTGAGCCAGCTCACCAGCAAACCCACCTGATCCGGGGTGCGGAGTTCGCGCGCGGCTTGGCGCAGCGAGAGTCCCTCGACCAGAGGAAGATCTAGATCCTCGTCCCAGCCCCCGGGGCGATCCCCTGGAAATAGGCCGGGACGTTCCTTGCCCGCCGCTGCCCCCAGCCGACGGTGGAGGCAGTGCGCGAGATAGGTCTCCCCGTACACCTCGCGAGCCTCGAACTCGCGCCACACGTCGATCGTCTTGGGCTCGCTCGCCTGCATCCAAGAGGAAAGGTCAGTGTCGGTGGTGACGATCAGGTAGTGTTGAAGAGGGTTGACGGTCCGAAGAAGTGCCTCCAAGTTGTTCCCGAGATGGCTCGGCTCGGCTCGTTGCAGGATGAAAAGCGTCGGTGACTGCTCGCCGCGTAGGACGGTGTCGAGCCGGATGGCGCCGCTTCCACAAACGCACTCCTTGACTTCGAGAACGGTTGTTCTGCCGCGGGGATCTCCTTCCAGCCGCTTTTGCAGCAGCCACGCCAGGTGGAGAGCCAAGGTTGGCTTGTCCGGTAGACGGTCGCCGCCAAGGACCAACAGACGCTTCTCGAACAGATGCTGGACGAGTTGCTCCGCAATCGGCGGACTCTCGAATCCCGGCGGCTCGACCAGCTTTAGGCTCGGCTCATGAAAATCCGAGTCGCGGTAGAGCTTCTGGATGTACTGGTCGCCCGCGTGATAGATCCCACCGACCGCTAGATTCAGGTTGCCGTCGCCTTTGACCTGCTGCATGACCACCGTGGCGGCAGGTCGTTGCTGGGTTACCTCTCGCTGCGCGGTTTTCATGCTTCGGCCTCAGGACGGTTCCTGGCAAAGGGCTTGTGGCTGGCGATTTATGGATATACGCGAGATTTTTGATTCGGAAGGACCACGGAGTTCCTACCTTCAGGAATATTGCTTTCTGCCGATCTTCCATTCGGGAATTTGCAGAAAATTGAGCCCAGTGCCCAGGAGCGACATCTCCGACAAATTGGCCGGCACAACGAATGTTGCAGCCGAATGAAAGTCGAGGTGGGCACCGTCCCGGTTGCCCTGGTGATCGGCGGAGGAGTCTCACTCGCGGCTTCACCATGAGCTATCCCTCGGAGTTTTGCTCCCGAAAAAAGAAACGCGCCCGACCCCGAAGAGCCCAGCGCGTCTTTCAAGTCGCCCCAAAATCGGGCGACCTGCTCACCCAGCCGCCGATCAGTTCGCCAACTGCTTCTGCATCTCCGCCCGGGCAATCGCCTTCTGCCGCCCCTCGAACTCCGCATCGGTCAGCATCGGCAGCTCCCGCGCCGCCGCCAGCGCCACCTCGGCTTTACCGCGATCCAGCTCGTCGAGCCGCTTCGCGCCTTCGGTCAGGAGAGTCAGCTTGTCCCCCACCATCTGGGCGAAGCCGCCGTCTACGTAGAGGGTCTGTTTACCTTCCGGGGATTCGACGCGGAGAACTCCGATGCCCATTTCGAAGAGGAAGGGGGCTCGCTGGGGGAGGACTCCGACTTCGCCGTCCCAGGCGGGAAAGACGACGGCGGTTGCTTCCGTTTCGAGGACGGCGCGTTCGGGGGTGATGACGCTCAGGTGGAAGGTTCCGGCCATGGGATGCTCCCTGCTTCGCTTGGGTCGAACCGTGGGGCGCAGCAAGCGGCGCCCCTACGTCCTGGGCCGGTGGAAGTACGCTCCCCCACCGGGATTTAAGGCCTCGCTTCCCCCAGATCCCTCGCTTTCGCTCGGGATGACGGCTGGGGGAAGTGTTCTAGTTCGCCATCTTCTTGGCTTTGGCTTCCGCCTCTTCGATGGCTCCGACGTACATGAAGGCATCGTCCGGCAGGTGGTCCCACTTGCCGTCGCAGAGCTCTTCGAAGGAGCGGATGGTGTCTTCGCGCGAGCAGTAGATGCCGGGGTAGCCGGTGAAGACTTCGGCGACGAAGAAGGGCTGGGAGAGGAAGCGCTCGATCTTGCGGGCGCGGCGGACGATGACTTTGTCGTCTTCCGACAGCTCGTCGATGCCGAGAATGGCGATGATGTCCTGGAGGTCGCGGTAGCGCTGGAGGACCACCTGGACGCGGCGGGCGACTTTGTAGTGGCGCTCGCCGATCAGCTCGGGCGACACGATGCGCGAGGAGCTGGCGAGCGGGTCGACCGCGGGGTAGATGCCTTTTTCCGAGATCGATCGTTCGAGGTTGACGGTCGAGTCGAGGTGGGCGAACGCGGTGGCCGGCGCCGGGTCGGTGTAGTCGTCGGCGGGGACGTAGATCGCCTGGATCGAAGTGACGGCGCCGCGGATGGTCGAGGTGATCCGCTCTTGCAGCTCGCCCATTTCCGTGCCGAGGGTCGGCTGGTAACCGACGGCGGACGGCATACGGCCGAGGAGCGCCGAGACTTCCGAGCCGGCCTGCGAGAAGCGGAAGATGTTGTCGACGAAGAGCAGCGTGTCGACGCCGGTCTGGTCGCGGAAGTACTCCGCCATGGTGAGCGCGGAGAGGGCGACGCGGAGGCGAGCTCCCGGCGGCTCGTTCATCTGGCCGAAGACCATGACGGTCTGGTCGATGACGCGCTTGCCGGTGTTGCCGATCTGCGCTTCCTGCATTTCGAGCCAGAGGTCGTTGCCCTCGCGGGTCCGCTCTCCCACGCCCGCGAAGCAGGAGTAGCCGGAGTGGAAACGCGCCAGACGAGCGATCAGCTCTTGGATGATGACCGTCTTGCCGACGCCTGCGCCTCCGAACAGACCGGCCTTGCCGCCGCGGACGAGCGGGCAGAGCAGGTCGATGACCTTGATCCCGGTCTCGAAGATCTCGGTCTTCGAGGAGAGATCCTTGAAGTCGGGGGGATCGCTGTGGATCGGCCGGAAGTTCGTCGCGTTGACCGGGCCGAGGCCGTCGATCGGCTCGCCGACCATGTTGAACACGCGGCCGAGCGTCTCGATGCCGACGGGTACCTGGACCGCGCTGCCGGTGTCGAGGATCTTCGCTCCGCGCTGGAGACCGTCGGTCGAGCCAAGCGAGACGGCGCGGACGCGACCGCCGCCCAGGTGCTGGGCGACCTCGCACCAGAGCGTCTCGTTCGTCGTCTCGCCGAGCACGGTGCGGGAGAGCTCGACCTTGAGCGCGTTGTAGATCGAAGGGAGCTGATCCTCCGCAAACTGCGCGTCGAGGGTCGAGCCGATGACCTGGGTGACGGTGCCGATATTGTTACTCATCGTTCGCAAGCTCCCGAAGGTGTGCGCTCTTCTATTCTGATGGCCGCGCGAGGTTAGGCCAACGCGTTGGCGCCGCCGACGATGTCGAGCAGCTCCATGGTGATCGCGGTCTGGCGGGCGCGGTTGTATTCGCGGGTCAAGGACTTGATCATGTCGCCGGCCGCGTCGGTGGCCGCCTTCATCGCGACCATCCGGGCGACCTGCTCGGAGACCACGGCGTCGGTGAAGGCCTGGAACAGCTGGACGCGGACGGAGGCGGGCAGCAGGCTGTCGAGCAGCTTCTGCGGCGACGGGGAAAACTCGACCTGGCCGGTCGGCGCGGCCACTTCACCCTCGGTGTTCTCCGGCGCCTTCCGCGCGAGCGGCAGGAGCTGGACGACCACCGGACGCTGGGTGCCGGTCGAGACGAACTTCATGTACGAGACATAGGCCGCGCTGATCTCGCCTTTGATGAAGCTGTCCATCAGGGCGTTGGCGATCGGCTCCACCTGGTCGAAGCGAGGAACGTCGCCGACGTTGGTGATCTGCTCGACCATCGGGCGCTTGAGGAAGCGGAAGTAGCTGATCCCCTTCTTGCCTGCCATGTGGACGTCCACCTGGTGGCCCGCCTTGTCTTGGGCGTCCAAATGTTCGATCGCCACGCGCAGGACGTTCGAGTTGTAGCCGCCGCACAGGCCGCGGGTGCTGGTGATCGCCACCAGCGCCGTCTTGTTCGAGTCGTTCTCCTTGAGCAGCGGATGCTCCACCCCACCCGAAGCGCTGGCCGCGCTCGATAGGTCCGCCACCAGCTCGGCGAGCTTCTCGTTGTACGGCTTGGTCGCGACGGCCCGGTTGTAGGCCGCCTGAAAACGCGCGGTCGCGATCAGCTGCATCGTCCGCGTGATCTTGCGGATGTTGCGGATCGACTTGCGTCGTTTGACGAGGACTCGCCGGTTCGCCATTTTAGATTCCTGGGTGATCTAGCGCGCTTTGGCCCTTAGGCCGCCGCTGCCGCCGCCTGCTGGAGCGATTTGAGGAAGTTCGGCTTGAAGTTGTTGACCGCCGTGCGGATTCTGCCGGCCAGCTCGTCGGGCAGCTCGCCCGTCTTCGTCAGCTGGTCGAGGATCTCCGGGCTTTCCTGGCGGATGTGCTTCAACAGGGCCGATTCGAACGGCAGAATCTGGGCGACCGGCAGGTCGTCGAGCAGGCCCTGCGTCGCGGCGAAGATCGAGACCACCTGCTCGGCGAGCGGATAGGGCTGGTACTGGCCCTGCTTCAGCAGCTCGACCAGGCGCGCGCCGCGATCGAGCTGGCGCTGGGTTGCGGCGTCGACTTCCGTGCCGAGCTGCGAGAACGCTTCGAGCGCTCGATAGGAGGCGAGGTCGAGACGGAGCGAGCCGGCGATCTTCTTCATCGCTTTGCGCTGGGCGTTGCCGCCGACGCGGGAAACCGAGATGCCGACGTTGACCGCGGGGCGGGTGCCGGCGAAGAACAGGTCGGGCTCCAGGTAGATCTGGCCGTCGGTGATCGAGATCACGTTGGTCGGAATGTAGGCCGAAACCTCGCCTTCGAGCGTCTCGATCACCGGCAGCGCGGTCATCGATCCGCCGCTGTCCGGGAAGCGGTGGACGCGGTAGTTGTCCTTGTCAGGCAGCGTCGCGAGGAACGCCTCCGCCTTGTGCTTGCCGTGCGGCCGGTGGTAGAGGCCGAAGACGTCGTCGGGACGAACGTCGGCCGGGGCCGCGAGCCCTTCCGGGTGCTTTTTGGCGAGGCCGCGGTCGTTCGTGGTGTCCGGCGCGTCTTTCGGCACGATCGCGTACTCGTCGCGCAGTTTGACGGCGCGCTCCAACAGCCGGGAGTGGAGGTAGAAGACGTCGCCCGGGTAGGCTTCGCGGCCCGGCGGGCGGCGCAGCAACAGCGAGAGCTGGCGGTACGACTGAGCCTGCTTCGACAGGTCGTCGTAGATCACCAGGGTGGCGCGGCCCTGCTGGTACATGAAGTATTCGGCCATCGCGGCGCCCGCGTAGGCGGCGATGTACTGGAGCGGCGAGGGGTCGGCGGCCGAGGCGGAGACGACGATCGTGTAGTCGAGCGCGCCGTTTTCGCGCAGCTTGTCGACCACGCCGACCACCGTCGATTCCTTCTGGCCGATCGCGACGTAGACGCAAATCACGTCGCCGCCCTTCTGGTTGATGATCGCGTCGACCGCGATGGCGGTCTTCCCGGTCTTGCGGTCGCCGATGATCAGCTCGCGCTGGCCGCGGCCGATCGGAATCATCGAGTCGATCGCCTTGACGCCGGTCTGCATCGGCTCGGTGACCGGCTGGCGCTCGGCGATGCCGGGGGCCTTCCATTCCAGCGGCCGGCGCTCGGTGGTGACGATATCGCCCTTGCCGTCGAGCGGGCGGCCGAGCGGATCGACCACGCGGCCGATCAGCTTCTCGCCCACCGGCACGGAGAGCAGCTCGCCCGTACGCCGGACCTCGTCGCCCTCGCGAATGCCCTTGTAGTCGCCGAGGATGACGATACCGACCGAGTTCTCCTCCAGGTTGAACACCTGGCCGGAGGCGCCATCGGTAAACGTCACCCGCTCGCCGGCCATCGCGTTGGCGAGACCGTAAACCCGGGCGATGCCGTCGCCCACTTCGAGCACCGTGCCGGTCTCGGCGACGTCGGCGGCGCTGCGATACTGGCGGATCTCTTCCGTGATGACCGATGCAATCTCGTCGACCTTGAATCTCATTCGTATCTTCCTTAAACGCAACCCGAGAGACCCGGGCCGGTCAGTTTCTCGAAGCTTCTATGTCGCTTCCACGTACGACGTGCCGCCGACGATCTCGCTCGCGGCGCGCACGTCCAGACGGGCGCTGAATCGGGCGAGGGCGGAGGAGGCGGTGCCGTCGATCCGCTCGTCACCGGCGCGAACCACGATGCCGCCGAGCAGCGCGGGATTCACACGTTCGGTGATTTCGATGGTCTTGCCGGTATAGGTACCGATCGCCGTGGCGAGTTCCGCGCGCTGCGCCTCGGAGAGCGGCCGGGCGGTCTCAACGGTTGCGCTCAAGATGCCGCGCGCCTCGCGGTATTCGGCCTGGAAACCGGCGACGATCGCGCGGAGCCCGGCGAGCCGACCTTTGCGGCCGATCACCTGAAGGGCGTCGGTCAGCAGATCGCTCGCCCTGCCCCGGAAGATCTTTTCGATCGCCGCGGTTTTGAGCTTCGCGTCGACCGACGGGCTGGCGAGCCAGGCCTCAAGATCCGGCTGCCGATCGAGCAGCGTGCCGATCTCTATCAGCTCATCCGCGAGCTGTGCCGCTTCGTCCGCGCTCGTTTCGGTCGCCGCGTCGAGCAACGCCCGGCCGTAGAGCCGGCCGAGGGCGCGCGTGTTGTTGTCGATTCCCTGGCTCATGATCCGGTTTCCGATTTCAAAGCGGGGTTCAGTGCGCCGCGGGGCTGCCGCCGGAAACTTCGGTGCCGGCCGAAAGCCGCGCGATTGTGTCGGCGACCAGCTGGTCGTGATCCTTCGCCTGAATCTCGCGGCCGAGGATGCCGCTCGCGATCGCGGTCGCGAGCTGGGTGCTCCTGGCGTACAGATCCTTGATCGCGGTGTCGGTCGCGATCTCGATCTCGCGCTTGCCGCGACTGATGATCGCCATCGCCTCGGCCTTGGCGTCCTCTTCGATCTTGCGCTTCAGCGCATCGCCGTCGCGCTTGCCCTCTTCGACGATCGCCGAAGCTTCGGCGCGCGAGGCGTTGATCTTGTCGACGTACTCCTGCAGCTTCGCCGCCGATTCCTTGCGGTCCCGGTCGGCCTTTTCCAGCGCCTCGCGGATGAAGCTCTCGCGCGCCTGGAGCCCCGAGAGGATTGGACCCCACGCGTACTTGCCGAGCACGAACAAGAGGAGACCGAAGATCAGGACCGTCCAGATCGCGTTGCCGACGTCGCCGGCGAACGGATTGACCGAGCCGCCCCCATGGGCCTCTTGGGCCAACGCGGGAACCAACCCGCCGAGGAACAGAAGGCTTGAGGCCAAGAAGAGACTTGTCTTTCGCATCTTTCGCATCCCTCGCATCCCTCGCGACAATGGCGCGACCCTCAACTGAAAAGCGTGGAACCCCTCTCGTAAAAGAGAGATTTCCGCGTTGATTCTCGCGGGCCCGGCCGGGTTTCCGGCCGGGCCGCGCGAGAGCGTTCGGAACGAGCTTCTTAGAGAATCGCGAGCAGGCCGACGATGACCGCGAACAGCATCGCGCCTTCGATCATGGCGGCGGTGATGATCATGGCGGTCGAGATCTGGCCATTCGCCTGCGGCTGCCGGGCGATCGACTCGACGGCGGCCGCGCCGATCCGGCCGATGCCCGCGGCGCCGCCGATCAGGGCGAGGCCCGCGCCGATCGCGCCGCCGAGCTTCCGGGCGCCGTCGGTGGTGATGAGGGTGTGCTCGACCACGGGAGCCGCGGCCACACCGTTGTCAGCCTGGGCGGCGGCGGGAGTGGGAACCAGCATCAGGAGCATGCCGGTGGCCATCAGGGCCAGCGCGAGGGTCGCCATCTTCTTGCTCATGTCGGATTCGTCCTTTTCTTCGTTCGCCCCTCGGCCGGTGCCGGCCTGGCGAAGTTTGTTTCTAGAGAGCTGCCGAGAGTTTCAGTTTTCAGTGCGCCCGAGCCGTCGCGCCATGCGCGGGCTCGTGGTGGGAATCGTGGGAGTCGTGCTCGTCATCGTGGTGGAACACCACCGACTGGCCGATGAACAACGCGGTCAGGAAGGTGAAGATGAAAGCATGGAGAAACGCGACGAAGAGCTCCAGCATGCTGATCGCGACACTGCCCGCGACCGCCGGAATCGCGATCCCGAGGCCCGCCACACCCATTTTCGCCATGGCGTTCACGATGAAGCCGAGCAGCACGGCGAGCAGCACGTGGCCGGCGAGCATGTTGGCGAACAGACGGACGGTGAGCGCGAAGGTCTTCGCCACGACGCCGATGATCTCCAACGGCACGAGCAGCGGCGCGAGCCAGAGCGGGCCGGGCGAGAAATGCGCGAGGTAGCTCTTGCCGCCGAGTCTCAAGCCGTTGATCACCATCATCAGCAGCGTGCAGATCGCGAGCGACGCGGTGACCCAGATGTTGCCGGTCGGGGCGCCGCCCAGATGCGTGCCGAACAGCTTTGAGACCGGCGCGATCGGCAGCAGGCCGAGCAGGTTCATGGTCAGGATGAAGAAGAACACCGTCCAGAGATACTTGACGAACCGGTCGGTGTGCTCTTTGAGGTTCGGGCGGGCGACCTCTTCGCGGATGTAGGTACAGATCGCCTCGATCGCGTTGCCGAAGCCGGAGGGCACGAGCGAACCGACGGCGTCCTTCCCCTTCCGCCGGGCGACCAGGACCGGGACGAACAGGATCAGCAGCAAGCCGGCCACGATGATCGTCACGATCTGATCCGACAGGACGGTCATCACGCCGTTCGGCGTGAGCGGCCCGAGGTGCGCCGGTTTCTGCACCAGCGGATGCTGGACGATGTGCGAAAGCGGGTTCTCCGCAAAAGCCAGCATCATCATCGTCGTCGCACTCATCGCGTCTCCGTATCCTCGGGCGGCGGCTCAGCCGGCCCTGCCGACCCGGCAGCCCGCCGTTCGGCCCCGAGGGCGAACCCTATGTCGAGCCCCAAAAGGGGCAGGTAGCTCAAAGCGATCCACACCAACATCGGCCGCAATGGCCAGAAACCTCGCCGGGCCGCCAATGCACCGAGCGCCCCGAACAGGACCACCGCGCCGAACCGCAATCCCAGCTTCACCAGCTCCGCGAGCCCGCCCGGCGCGTTCGCACCGGTCAGCCGGGCGAACCGGACGGCTCCGAAGGCTCCAACCATTGAAGCCAGCCAGCTGATCGCGCAACCGGCGACCAGTCCCGCTGCCGCACCTTGGCCCGCCAGACGCAAGGTCGGCAGCCAGCCGATCACCGCGCAACCTACCGCAACCGCGGAGGAGGCGACGACGAACCGTAGGAGCGTTCGCGGTCTTTCGCCGAACCGGCCTTCAGACCGCGTCGCCACGATCCGAGGTTTCTTCGGCTTGATCCGAGCGCTCGGCTTCTTTGGAGGCGAGCAGCGATTCACGGACCAGGTTGTACGTTCCGCCGATCAGACCCAGGGCAAGACCTACCACCAAGCCCCACGGACCGCTGCCGTAATGGCGGTCCACCCAGATGCCGACCAACGAAAAACCTGCGACCGCTGCCGCGAATTCAACCCCCACACCCGAAGCGCGACCGAGAGTGCTCTTCTGCTTGTCGTCTTCGGGCATCGACGTCGCGAGGGGGAACGGACAAGGCCCGCACTCAAAGGCGCGAGCGGTTCAAGCAAACCCCCATCCTCCGCGGCGCGCGGAGTGTAGCAACTCGGGGGGAGGTGTTCAAGCGGCGGGTTGGAGAAGGTTTGGGGAAGGGATGAAAGCCCATTGAAGGTAGGGGCGGAGCTTGCCTCCGCCCGAGGCCCGGCGCACATCACGGGCGGAGGCAAGCTCCGCCCCTACGACTCTGGTGTTTCTAGCAGTTGCCGGAGCGGTGGGCGCAGATGGTGTTCAGGAGGTTGGTGAAGCGGCTGTCGGGGACGGAGCTGCCCTGGATCAGCGGCGTCGTCGAGACGAAGCCGTAGGAGGTGATGCCGATCACCCGGTTCGAGCCCGTATTGCTGCCGCCGGTCTGGCCCGAGGAGACGACGCCGAAGTTCTGCACCCACGGGCCGCCGGAGGAGCCGCCGCGCATGTCGGAGCCGTATTCCACGGCGTTCGGGTTGGTCTTGCGCAGGCTCTGCGCCGTCACCTGGTGCATCCGCTCGCCGCTGTCGAGGTTGGCCGGGTAGCCGAGCAGGTGGGCGTGGTTCGGGAACAGCTTGAGGGTCTGGAAGCCGAGGAAGCCGGTGACGTTGCCGAGGAGGTTCCCGCTGAGATCCTTCGGCTCGATCATTGCGTAATCCGCCGCGTTGGGGAAGGAGGCGCCGCCCGAGAACCAGGTCCCGGTGACCGCCACGTAGTTCCAGTCCCACGTTCCGGCGGGGCGGACGTTGTTGCGATAGGCCGGAATGAACAGGAAGTTGGAGTAAAAGCCGTTCTGCTGGCCGTTGCCGCTATGCACGCAGTGGCCGGCGGTCAGGATGACGCGCTTCTTGATCACGCTGCCCGAGCAGATGAAGTTTCCCTGGCCCGGGATGGTGAAGAACAGCTTGCCCACGGTCAGGTAGGGATACGCGGTGGTCGCGGCGTCCGGAAATACGCGCGAGCTGGAGAACTGCCCGTTGAGCGTGCCGAAGTTGTCACCCTCGATCGCGTCGTACTCTTCGAGCGCGGCTCTTGCGGCGGCGATCTCGCCCGCATCGTAGTCGGCATCCCGGGTCACGAGGTTGGCCGGAACCTTGTAACGCGGCGGCGCGCCATCGGCTCCCGTGGGGGTACCGTTGGCCTCGACCGCGGCGTCGGCCTCGATCTCGTTGCCGGCGACCGCATTGGCCGAGATCTTCGGCAGCGGCAGCGGACGGGCGCTGCGGATCATCTCCGGGGTCCAGTACGAGAGCGAGCTGCTCTTCTGGGTGTTTTCCATACTGGCCCACCCGGAGGCGGCGGATGCCGAGGTGGGGGCGGCGAACGCCACGATCGCCAGCAGGGCGGCCGTGATCGCAGTACACCGAACAAGCGTGTTGTTGCGCATGGACTACTCCTTCGTCAAAGAGCGCTAAGCGCTCGTAGGTGCAGCGTTTGCGGCTTCCCGAAGAGCCCGAATTTCAAAGGGGATGGCCGAGCCTGTGCTGGGGATATTCTAATCCATACATAGGCTCATGGCGACGACTCTCGACGGTCCGCCGTATGCTCTGGGAACCCTCTGGCGGAGAAACGAGCCGTTTCGTTACGTCCATGTCCGACCTTCTGCGCGATCCCGACCTCGACCGGCTGGTCGAGCAATTGAACCAGGGACAACCAAATCCCATCGCGGACCCGTCCATAACCGCCCCTCGCCTGGTTCCGTCCCGCCTGTCGCGGGTCGACGAAGGCGAGCCGCTCGAAAGCCTGCTCGCCGAGATGGCCCGCCGCGGCGCGAGCGACCTTCTGCTGGTCACGGACCGGCCGCCGGTCTTCCGGGTCGACGGCCGGCTGCTCGCCGCCGAGCGCCCGGGGCTGGACGACGCCGAGATCCGCTCATTGTTTTCGGCCTATTCGAGCGAGCGCATCCGCCACCAGCTCGAAACTCTGGGATCGGCCGATTTCTCATTGCGGCTCGCAAGCGGCGGCGGCGCGGGCTTTCGCTTCCGGGTCAACGTCCACCGCCAGCGCGGGGGGCTCGCCGCCGCGATTCGCGCGCTGCCGACGACGATCCCGACGCTTGCAAGCCTGAACCTGCCGGCGGGTCTCGCACGATTGATCGAGCCGACGCGGGGACTGGTCCTGCTCGCCGGGCCGACCGGCTCGGGCAAATCGTCGACGCTCGCGGCGCTGGTCGGCGAGATCGAACGCACCCGGCCCTGCCACGTGATCACGATCGAAGACCCGATCGAATACGAGCACCCGGCGGGGCGCTCGATCATCGAGCAGATCGAGCTCGGAGGCGACACCCCTTCGTTCGCCGCGGCGCTACGCGCGGCGCTACGGCAAGATCCGGACGTCATCCTGGTCGGCGAGATGCGTGACCTCGAAACCGTCGCCACCGCGCTCACCGCGGCGGAGACGGGCCATCTGATCCTCTCCACCCTCCATTCCACCGACGTGGTCCAGGCGATCCACCGGATCGTCGACGTGTTCCCATCGAGCCAGCAGAATCAGATTCGCCATCAGCTGGCGCTCTCGCTTCACGCCGTGGTCTGCCAGCAGCTCCTGCCGCGCGCCGACGGGGCCGGCCGGGTCCCCGCGGTCGAGATCCTGATGGCGACCTATCCTGTCCGCCACCAAATCCGCAACCAGAGCCTGCAGAAGCTGTACACCGAGATCACGCTCGGCAAGGCGCACGGCATGATCTCGTTCGAGGAGTCGCTTGCCGGCCTGGTGCGCAACCAGGTCGTCACCCTCGACGAGGCGCGGGTCCGCAGCCCTCATCCGGACGAGTTGGCGAGTCTGCTGCTGCGGTGAAGCAACCCTAGCCGCCCCAGAGCGTAGGATGTTCGTCATGGCCAAGGCGAAGCGGCGCCCGAAGGAGGAGCGCGAGAAGAAACCCTCGCGCCCGGCGTTCGCGGAGGCGGAGGGGTTCATCCGCGAATACACCGCCGGAATGAGCCGGCGCGAGCTGCGGCGGCTTTTCTCCCGCGATGCCACCCGGGCGTACGAAGTGCTCACCCGCGAGCGTCGGGCCGGCGAACGAGGGCGCGATCCGGGGCATCGATTCATCGAGGGCCTCCGGCTCGCGTTCCTCGGCCTGTCGTACAAGCTGACGCCCGCCCGCCGGTTCCTGTTCGCCGCGTCGCTTTTGTCGGCGCTGCTGACGCTGATCCGCTTTCAGCTTCACCTCGGCGGCGGCAAGACCGTGACAGTCGATTTCGGCGGGCTGTCGTTCTTCGTCGCCATCGCCGGCCTCTGCCTGCTGGTCGCCTTGGAGCTGGTCGATCGGATGGAGGTGCGCGACGAGCTGGAAGTGGCGCGCGAGCTTCAGGCGAGCCTGCTGCCGCGCGAGATCCCGCACCTTCCCGGCTATCGTTTCGCCCATTCCTACCGCACCGCGCGCGAAGTCGGGGGCGACGCCTACGACGTCTGCCGGCTGCCCGACGGCCGGCTCGCCCTGATGGTCTGCGACGCCACCGGCCACGGCATGGCCGCGGGATTGGTGATGGCGATCGCGCACGCGACGATCGGCACGGCGCTCGACCTCGACCCCTCTCCCGCCGCTGTCGCCGCGCTGATCCACCGCGCGCTGCGCCGCAAGCGACGTCGGCACGCGTTCCTCACTCTGTTCTACGCCCTGCTCGATCCGGAGACCGGCTGCTTGAGTTGGGTTTCGGCCGGGCATCCTTTTCCGCTCCTCCGGCGCGCCAACGGTACGGTCGAGGAAATCGGCAGCGGCAGCCTGCCGCTCGGCGCCTCGGAGATCGTCATACCGCCGACCGGCGAAACCCGTCTCGACCCCGGCGATCTGCTGATCCTCTATACCGACGGGCTGCCCGAAGCGACGACCGAGAGCGGCTTCACGTTCGGCTAC
Organism: Thermoanaerobaculia bacterium; assembly: GCA_035995205.1. Classification (GTDB taxonomy): domain Bacteria; phylum Acidobacteriota; class Thermoanaerobaculia; order Multivoradales; family UBA5704; genus DASYKS01. Next base: position 98,814 of record DASYKS010000091.1, on the reverse strand, counting down.
GACCGCCTGAACGCTCTGGTCCGCCTCGGCGGCCCAGCGGCGGTCGTCCACGAACGGATCGCCCGCGCCTTTGCCGAGCACGTCACGGACGAGCCGCTGATGGACGACATGACGCTGCTGGCGGTCGGCCGGGACGGGGCGGAGGCGGTGGAGGTTCCACCGCCGCCTACCCAGACCGACCCGGGCCATTCAACCCAGGCCGTTGGCCTGGGCTAACGTGACGCGGCCCTTCAGGCCGCCGCAACGTTCCACTACGGCACGAGCAGCCGCAACATCCGTTTCCAGCTCCACCGCGCTCCCACGCCCGCCTTCCTCCGGCGCCAGCGGGATTGGCGGGCCTCTGGGGCGCCCAACTCTTCGAGCAGATCTTCGGTCGCCGCCCCAAGCGCGGGGAGAGTCTCGACGCCGGCCGGGCGGTGGCCGTCGAAACGGGCGGGGAAGGCGAGGCGAGGCAGACCGTCGGTCCCTTCACGGACCACGCCGCGCGCCTGGGCTTGCGGGCTCTTGCGGACCTCCGAGGCGGAGAGGACCGGGCCGGCGGGGAGATCGTGGGCGACGAACAGCTCGGTCCATTGCGCCCGCGTGCGCTGGCGGATCAGGCGTTCGAGCTTCCGGCGCAGGCCGGCGCCGCGATCCAGGTGGTTGCCGGCCAGATCGGGGCGCTCCGCGGCGTGGCAGAAGCGGTGCCAGAAGTGCGGCTCCAGCAGCGCGAGCGCCACCTTCTTCTTATCGGCGGTCTCATAGATCCCATAGCAGGGAAGATCGCCGGTGAGCGCGAGCGGCTGGCCGACCGTTTTGGCGCCGCCCGCCTCCGCGGCCCAGCCGAGCAGGTTGGAATGGAGCGCGGCATCGAACAGCGAAGCGTCGATCGCCGCGCCACGGCCGGTGCGCTCGCGCTGGAGCAGGGCGGCGAGGATCGCCGACACCGCGCTCCAAGCGCCGGAGAGATCGGCGGTCGGCGCCGGGGGCAGGGCCTGCGGACCGGACGACGCGGCGACGAGCGGGGCGAGCAGCCCGGCCGCCGCCTGGTAGGTCAGGTCGTGCCCGGCGCGCGGAGCCGCCGGACCGTCCTGGCCCCAGCCGGAGAGGCTGCAGACGATCAGCCGGGGAAATCGGCGTTGCAGCTCCTCGCGGGTCCAGCCGAGGCGCGCCAACGTGCCGGGGCGGAAGGTTTCAAGCAGGACGTCCGCGCGGGCGATCAGCCGGTCGGCGACGTCGCGGCCCGAAGGCTGCTTCAAATCGAGCGCCACGCTCTCGACTCCGGCGAGCAGGACGCTCGCGAGCGCGCTCGTGCCGCGCGCGGCGGGCGGCGCGCCGCGCACCGGATCGCCCGCGCGCGGCTCTTCGACCTTGACCACCCGGGCGCCGAGATCGGCGAGCAGCCGGGCGGCGAGCGGGCCGGGAAGATGACGGGAAAAATCGGCGACCAGCACGCCCGCGAGGGGGGCGGAGCCGCCGGCTCCGGGGGGATCGGAGGCTGCGGCGACCTCGGGATCGGGAGCGATCGGCTCGGTCATCGGAGGGAGATCCCCGCTACTCCCGCTCGAAGACCATCGCGAAACCGGTACCCCCGGCCGCGCAGACGGTCAGCAGACCGAGGTTGCCGTTCCTCCGCCGAAGCTCGCAGAGCAGTTGGGTGGCGGCCCGAGCCCCCGTCGCGCCGAACGGATGGCCGATCGCGATCGATCCGCCGGTGACGTTGAATTTGGCCAGATCGACGACCCCGAGCGGCGCGCTCCGGCCCAGCTCTTCGCGGGCGAATTTGGCCGAGGCGAAGCCTTTCAGGTTCGACAGGATCTGCGCCGCGAACGCCTCGTGCATCTCGACCAGGTCGAGATCGGCGAGCGTCACCCCCGCCGCGTCGAGCGCCGCGGGCGCCGCGTAGGCCGGCCCCTGGAGCAGCTGGTTCGCCGGATCGACCGCGGAGAAGGCGTAGCTCCGCAGATAGCCGAGCGGCCGGTAGCCGAGCGCTTTCGCCTTGTCTTCGGACATGAGAAGAACGGCCGAGCCGCCGTCGGTCAAGGGGCTCGAATTGCCCGCGGTGAGGGTGCCGTAACGGCGGTCGAACACTGGCTTCAACCTGGCGAGCGCCTCCATCGAAGTCTCGGCGCGGACGCCGTTGTCTTTGGCGACCGGCCGATCGTAGCCCGGCGGCGGAAACACCGTCGCGATCTGCTCGGCGAAGCGGCCATCGGCCTGGGCGGCCGCCGCCCGGTGGTGCGACATCAGCGCGATCTCGTCCTGGGCGCGGCGGGAGATCGCGTTCTCCTTCGCCATCTTCTCGGCCGATTCGCCCATCGTCTGCCCGGTCGTGTACTCGGCGATCGCGGGGGCCACCGGCGCGAGGTCCGCCGGCCGGAGCTTGGCGATCGCCGCCAGTTTCTGCGGCAGCGTCTTCGCCTTGGACAGCGCCATGAACATCCGCGAGGCGTTCTTCGAAAACAGGATCGGCACGTTGGAGAGAGATTCCGCGCCGCCCGCGAGCACCACCTCGGCCTCACCCGCGAGAATCGCCTCGGCGCCGAACGTCATCGCCCGGTTCGACGAGGCGCACGCGAGGTTGACCGTGGTGCCCACGACGTCGTGCGGCAGCGACAGACGGAAGACCACCTCGCGGCCGAGGTTCGGGGCATGGAGCGCCGGGATTACGCAGCCGAACACAGACAGGTCGATCTCAGTCGGATCGATCCCGCTGCGCGCGATCAGCTCGCCGGCCGCGGCGCTCGCGAGGTCCACCACGTCCATGTGCTGCAGGTCGCTGCCCGCCTTGGCGAACGGGGTACGGCAACCGTCGACCAACGCCACCCGGCCGTGCGCCCCGCGGAGCGCCGCGCGGCCGACCGCGGTGACGGCGGGGCGACGGGCCGAGCCGGTCCATACCGTGTCCGCACGCTCGGAAATCTCTTCCCGCACCGAAGCGTCGTTCGGCGGCGGCAGCGGAGAGGGCGGCGACGGGGGGGCGGCGATCGGCTCGGCGGACATGGGACCTCCCAAATCGGTTCCAGGGCGAATGTATACCACGGGAAGGCCGGAAATGCCGCAGCGCGGCGGACTTGCTCGGGAGGGTCTCGCCGGGCACGGGGACTGCTACAGTCCGACGATCTTGAATTCCGCGGTTTCCCCCACCTCTGCCGCCCTGGTCGTCGCTCATCCCGGACATGAGCTGCGCGTTCACGGCTGGCTGGAACGGGCGCGGCCGATCGTTTTCGTCCTGACCGACGGCTCGGGGCGCGGCGCTTCGAGGCTCGAATCGACGACGCGCCTTCTGGCGGCGGCGGGCGCCACGCCCGGCTCGATCTACGGCCGATTCTCCGACCGCGAAATCTATTCCGCGCTGCTCGCCGGGGAGACCGAAAGATTCGTCGAAGTGGCCGCGGAGCTCGCGGAGGCGTTGCGCGAAGCCGGCATCCAGATCGTCGCGGGCGATGCGCTCGAGGGCTTCAACCCCGGCCACGACCTCTGCCGGCTGCTGATCGACGCCGCGGTCGCGCGGCTCGCCCGCGACGGCCGCGCGGTTCGCAATCTTCAATTTCCGCTCGAAGAGCACCCGACGGCCGAGACCGGCGAAAACGGCCCGACCGACCTCGCTCTCGACCTGGACGACCCGGCTTTTGCGCGCAAGCTCGCCGCCGCGCGTTCCTATCCGGAGATGGCGGGCGAGGTCGAGGCGGCGCTCGCGCGCTTCGGCCCGGCCGCGTTTCGTCGTGAACACCTGGCCGCGGCCGTGACCCCGCCCCTCGCGGCCCTCTATGAGCAGACGCCGTTCTTCGAGCGCCACGGCGAGCGGCGGGTCGCCGAAGGGCACTACCGCGCGGTGCTTCGCGGCCGAGAGCACCTGGTACCGGTCGCGTCGGCTCTCGCCCGCTGGGCGGCCGAGAGCGATTGAAAGCGACGCGATGAAACCGATCCGCGTGCTGCTCACGCTCCGCAAGCTGTTGGGCAAGAAGTAGTCAGCCGGCCCGTTCGACCAACATCGCGTCGCCGTACGAATAGAAGCGGTACCCCGCACGAATCGCCTCGCGGTAGGCGGCGAGCACTCGCTCCCTGCCCGCGAACGCCGAGACCAGCATCAACAGCGTCGAGCAGGGAAGGTGGAAGTTGGTCATCAGGACGTCCACCGCGCGAAACGAATAACCCGGCGTGATGAACAGCTCCGTGGCGCCCGACCCGGCGAGGATCTCCGCGGCGTCTCCGGGTTCTTCCGCGGCGGCCGCCGCGGATTCCAGAGCGCGCACGACCGTGGTGCCGATCGCCACGATCCGGCCTCCGGCCGCCTTCGCCCGAACGATCGCCGTCGCGGTCGCTTGCGGGATCTCCCAGCGCTCGCGCTCCATCCGGTGCTCGTGAACCAGCTCCGCGGTGACCGGCTTGAACGTACCGATGCCGACATGGAGCGTCACGCTCGCGACCCCGATGCCGGCCGCTTCCAGCTCGGCGAGGATTTCGGTCGACAGGTGGAGCCCGGCGGTCGGCGCGGCGATTGCGCCGGGATGCTTGGCGTAAACGGTCTGGTAGCGCTCGCGATCCGCCGCGTCGTCCGCCCGTTTGATGTACGGCGGCAGCGGCACATGGCCGAGCCGATCGAGGTAGGGCTCGACCTCGGAGGAGAATCGGACCTGCCGCCGGCCGTCGTCGCGGCGCGCAAACACCTCGGCGGAGAGCCCCTCCCCCAGATCGAGCAGCGCGCCCGGCGGGACCCGTTTACCGGGTTTCGCCAGCACCTCCCAGGTCCGTTCCCCGAGCTTTTCGACCAGCAGCAGCTCGATGCCGAACGAGCCGCCCGGGACCTCCGCCCGGCGCGCGAACAGGCGGGCTGGAATCACCTTGGTGTCGTTGACCACGACGAGATCGCCCGGGCGCAACAGCCGCGGCAGATCGCGCACCCGGGAGTGGCGCTCAGGCTCCGCTCGATCGAGCGCCAGGAGGCGGCTCTCCCCTCGGGGCGCGGGGCGCTCGGCGATCGCCCCCGCGGGCAGGTCGTAGTCGAAATCGCGAGTCAGCATGTCCGGAGGATTCAACTGTCGGCCGTCGTGCGCAGGCGCGGATCGAACCGGTCGCGCAGGCCGTCGCCCACCAGGTGGAGCGAGATCACGGCGACACAGATCGCGAGGCCCGGGAAGGTGGCGATCCACCAGGCGGAGGAGAGGAGGTTCTGCCCCTCGGCGATCATATTGCCCCAGCTGGGCCGCGGCGGTTGAATGCCCAGCCCGAGAAACGACAGCACCGCCTCGATCAGGATCGTCGCGCCGGCCAGCAGCGCGGCCTGGACCAGGATCGGCCCGAACGCGTTCGGCAGCAGGTGATCCCACCAGATGCCCAGCCAGCCGCGCCCCATCCCGCGCGCGGCGAGCACGAATTCGCGCTCTTTGAGCGTCACGATCTGCGCCCGCGCGACCCGCGCGACCCCCATCCAGTTCGCGAGGACGAGAACCACGACCACCAGCGCATCGCTGGGGCGAAACAGCGCGGCCAGCGCGATCACCAGAAACAGGTCGGGGAACGCGAGCAGGGCATCCACCGTGCGCATGAGAACCGCGTCCAGCATGCCGCCGCCGAGCGCGGCGAGCGAGCCGACCGCCAACCCCAGGGTGAGCGCGAGCGCCGTGGTCAGCAGAGCGATGACCGAAGAGACCCGCGCGCCGTAGATCAGGCGGGAGAGCAGGTCGCGCCCGAAGCGATCGGAGCCCAACGGAAAATATCGGGAGTCGGCGACGCCTTCGGCGGTCAGGTTCAAGACCTCGGCGGTGGCGAGGCGATCGGTCCGGCCGCGCCGGTCGACCTCCAGCCCCTCGGGCGTACGGCGCACGCCGTCGGCGAGCAGCCAGCCCTCCCGGAGTTTGACCGCGGCGAGCCGCGTGCCCGGCGGTCTGAGGCCCCCGACCGCCGGATCGAGCTGCTCGTTCGGATCGTAGGGCGCGAGCCAAGGCGCGGCGAGCGCGATCGTTCCGATCAGGCCGATCAGGGCCAGGCCGACGCGCAGCGTGCCGCTCATCTGGCGTTCAGACATCGAGACCGGACGTCCCGGACCGCTTCAAGGCGTGGCCCGAGCCGCTTGGGCGTCGCGCACCCGGGGATCGATCGCCGCGTGAGCCAAGTCGGCGGCCAGGTTGAAGACGATCACCAGCACGGCGGCCAGAGCGGTGCTCGCGAGGATGACCGGGTAGTCGCGCCCGATCGCGGCATCGAAACCGACCCGGCCGAGACCCGGCCAGGAGAAGACCACCTCGGTGATCAGCGAACCGGAAAGCAGCGCGGGGATCGACAACGCCAGGATTTGGATCACCGGCGAGAGCGCGTAGCGCAGGGCGTGAACGCCGAGAATCCGCCGCTCGGAGAGCCCGCGGGCGCGCGCCATCCGGATGTGCTCCTGACCGAGCGCGTCGAGCAGGCTGCCCCGGACATAGCGGGCGAGCTGGCCCGAAAAGGCGAGGCCCAACACCGAGGCGGGCAGGATGAGATGCGCAATCAGGTCGCGCGCCCGGGCGAGCGGCGGCAGCGACTCCGCGCCGATCGAGAACATGCCGCCGGCCGGAAACAGCGGCCAATGGACCGCGAAGACGAGGATCGCCATCAGGCTGAGCCAGAACACCGGCAACGAGAAGAAGATCAGAGACAGAACGCGCAGCGCGTGATCGAGAGGCCGGTCGCGGCGGAGCGCCCCGGCGACGCCGAACAGAAATCCGACGCCGAGTTGGATCGCGAGCGCGGAACCGGCGAGCGCGAAGGTGGGCAGGATCGCCCCACCGAGGACCCGCGCCACGGGGCGGTTCTGCACCATCGAGATCCCCCAGTCGCCCCGCACCGCCGCTTTCAGCCATAGGACGTACTGCTCGACCAGCGGCCGGTCGAGGCCGTAGATCCGGCGAAGGTTCGCCCGCTCCGCCGAGGTCATCCGCGGATCTTCGATCAGATGGGAGGGATCTCCCGGAGTCGCGTGGACGATGAAGAAGACGGCCGAGAGAACCAGCCAGAGGAGGAGAATCGACGCGCCGAGCCGGCGGAGGAGAAAGGAGAGCACGGTGGCGGGGTGAACCGATCGCGCGGCCTCAACGCCGAGCCGCGGCCGGCTCGGGCTCGACCCACCAGTCGCGCAGATTCCACAGCATGTAGATCGGGCTGGGCTCGAAATTGCGGACGCGCCGGTTGGCCGCCATTAGCCGCTTCGACTCCCACAGGAACGTGGCCGGCTGCTCCCGCTGGAGGACTCTCTCGATCTGATGGATCACCGGCACCATCGCTTCGAGGTCGCGTTGGCCGGCGGCTTCCTCGATCAGCCGGTCCACCTCCGGGTTCGAGAAGCGCGCCAGGTTGTTGCCGTTGCCGATCGAGCGACTGTGCAACAGGGTGGTCAGGTCAAGGCTGGTATCCATGCCCAGCCCCAGGATCACGCAGTCGTAGCTCCCCGCGTCGAGCTGCGCGGCCAGCGAGTTGAATTCGACGATCCGCGGCGCGGCCGCGATGCCGACGCTCGCGAGCTGCGCCTGGATCATGACGGTCGCGTCGATCCGCTGTTGGTTGCCCGCGTTGGTCGTCAGATCGAAGCGAAACGGCTTGCCTTTGCGCTCGATCACCCCGTCGCCGTCGCTATCCCGGAAACCCTTGGCGGCGAGGATCTTCCGCGCCTCCGCCGGGTCGTAGGGCAGGGCCTGGATCGACTTGTCGTGCGCCCAGACGAACGACAGGATCGGCGAGACCGCGACCTTGGCGTACGGGCCCCAGAGCGTGTCGACGATTTTTTGCCGGTCGATCGCGAGGGTGAGCGCTCGCCGGACGTCCGCGTCGCCGAACGGCTCGCGCTGGTTGTTCCAGGCGGCGAAAACGAAGTTTCGGAACGGGATCGCGAGCATCTCCAGCTTTTTGTCGGCCTGGATTCGCGGCGCGTCGGTCGGCTGCACGTTGGCCGCGAAATCGACTTCGCCCGCGAGCAGCTGGGCGACCTGGCTCGAAGCCTCGGGGACGATCCGCAGGACCACGCGATCGAGCCGCGGCCGTTCCGGCTGGAAGTAGCGCTCGTTCTTCGCCAGCACGATCTCCTGCTGCGGTTTCCAGGAAACGAGGCGGAACGGGCCGCTGGTGACCAGGTGATCGCGAAACCAGTCGCCGTTTTTCCGCCATTCGGAAAACGGCAGCGCCGACCAGGCGTGCTTGGGCAAGATCACCCCTTCGTTGGCATCCAGCAACTGCTTGGCGTAGGCGCTTGAAAAATGGAAGCGCGCGGTGTGCGGATCGACCACCTCGACGTCCGTGATGAACCGCTTCGCGTTCGCGTCGCTGTAGGCGACCGCGGGGTTGCTTTGCGCCTGCCAGGAGAAACGGACGTCCTCGGCGGTGACCGGCACGCCGTCGCTCCAAACCGCCTTTTCTTCCAGGTGAAACGTGATCGCCTTGCGGTCCTCGGACCATTCCCACGCCTTCGCGAGCTGCGGCGCCATCGTCGGCGCGTGCTCGGTGAAATCCGGCTGCTCCTCGACCAAGTGGTCGAATAGCTGGAACAAGACGTCGTTGGTGGCGTTGGACGAGGGCACGATCGTCTCGTTGACCCCGGCGATGTCGGCGGTCCAGCCGATCGCGGCGCTGCCGCCGTTCTGCGGGGTGGTACTCCGCGCCGCGTTGCCCGGCTCTTCGGATCGACGGCAGAAGGCAAGACAGAGGACGAGCGCCGAAAGGGCGAGCGAGACCGCCGCGCGCCGGAGCCCGGACGAGAGCGTTGGATGGTTCTGCATGGCGAGCCCGCCTGCCTCCTCTAGGGTATCGATCCGGCGGGCATGCTAACAGACCGGGAGAAAAGAGAGGGCGCCCCGCCCCGCCGCTTGTTCGGCGACGGGACAGGACGCCCGTACTTGCTCGACGCGATTCCCTTAGGCGATCGCGATCTTGCGGGGCTTCGCCTCTTCGACCTTCGGAATGCGGATGGTCAGCACCCCGTCCTTGAACGTCGCCTCCACCCCATCGTTTTTCACGTTGCTGGGCAGGGTGAACGTGCGGGAAAACGCCCCGTAAGCACGCTCGATCCGGTGGAAGCTCTCTTCCTTGACGTCCTTCTCGAATTTGCGCTCACCGCGGACGGAAAGCACGTTGTTCTCCAGCGTGATGTCGACGTCCTCGCGGGAAAGGCCCGGGAGCTCGGCGTAGAGGGTCAGGGCGTCGGGAGTCTCCGCAACGTCCACGGCCGGCAGCCAGTTGCGATTCGACACCTCCTCGCCCCGCACGACGGGCGAGAAGAGGTCGCCGAAGGCGTCCTCGATCATTCGGTTGAAGCGGGTACGGGTCACGTCGGCGGGTACCCAACGGCTGAGAGATCTCTGCATGGCATTCTCCTTGGGATCATGGGTCGCTGCGCCGGGCCTTCTGAGAGCCATAACGACGCATTCATGATCCACAAACGCTCAGATCATGGACCGTATTCCCGTGTCATGAGCCTCCAGGCAGCAGATATTTACTGGTCTGCTCGCGCCGGGCGGGATGCTATCCTTCTATAGATGAAGGTCCCCGCTTCGCTCACCTCCCGCCGGTTGTTGCTGGCCACCGTGGCCTTCGGGATCTTCCTGCTCTTGGACATCGCCCTGTTCGGCTGGCTGATGTTCCGGTCGCTGTCGGAGCGCGAGATCCAGCGCGCCCTGGGCGAGACCCGGACCGAGGCCGAGAGTCTCGCCCGGCAGATCGCCAAGAACGCCGAGACCCACAAGAACCTGTTCACCGCGGTCGCGGTCGAACGGGAGACCCAGACCTATATCGACTCGATCCTCGCGCGCCGCGACATCGTGCGCACGGTCGAGATCCGCGACAAGAGCGGCGTCCTGGTCTTGAGGGACCAGCGGCACACCGAAGTGTTCGATCCCCAGGGGCCGCTGATCGGCTCGCCCGAGCTGCCGCGCGGCGCCCCGCGCCAGCGGGTCACCCAGCGGCGCTTCGAAACGCCGGTCGCGGCGCCGCTGGCTCCCGCCACGGCCGACGCGCCGAACGTACGGGTGCCGATCGGCTCGCTCGGCGTGATCGAGATCGGGATCTCCCAGAGCGAGCTGGCGAAACGGACCAGCTCGCTGCGCGCCGAGCTGATCCGCCAGACCGGTCTGATCAGCGTGCTCACGATCGCCCTGATCGGTTCGGCCTACGCCATCATCCTCACCCTCCTGCGGCGCGCCCGGCGGCTGGAGATCCAGGCCGCGGAGGCCGAACGGCTGGCCTACATCGGCACGCTCGCCTCGGGTCTCGCCCACGAGATCAGGAACCCGCTCAATTCGCTGAACCTCAACATGCAGATGCTGGAAGAGGAGATCGAAGACCGGGCTCCCGCGGGCAGCGGCCGCCGGCTGCTCGCGATCACCCGCTCCGAGATCGGCCGCCTGGAGCGGCTGGTGACCGACTTCCTCTCCTACGCCAAGCCGCGGGCGCTCGAACGGGCCGAAATGCCGGCGGTGGCGCTGTGCGAGAAGGTGTCGGAGATTCTCGCCGGGGAAATCCAACGGCGGGGAGCCCAGCTCCTGGTAGAAGACCGGTCCGCGGGCGCGCGGATCACCGTCGACGCGTCCCAGATGACCCAATTGCTGCTCAATCTCGTGCAGAACGCCCTAAACGCCACCGAGGAAGTCGCGCGCCCCGTCCTGAAACTGGCCGTCCGTCTCGTCGAGCGTCCAGCGGGGCGATCGGATCGCTCGGACGGCCGTCAGGTGGCGATCGAGGTGAGCGACAACGGCATCGGCATTCCGGCCGACGAGTTGCCGAAGATCTTCGACCTCTTCTATTCGACGCGCAAAGGCGGGACCGGCCTGGGTCTCGCGATCGTCGAACGGATCGCCAAGGCACACGGCGGCTCGGTGCGGATCGAGAGTCGGCCGGAGCAGGGGACGACGGTCGCCGTGCTGCTGCCGCTGGCCCTTCCCGCCACGGCACCCGCCACCGACGCGCCCTCGCCCAGGTTCGCGGCCCGGGCGGATTCCGGCGGCCGGCCCGCGGTCACCCCTCGGACGTCTGCTCTTCGTACTCCTCCGGGGTGACGAAAAGCGTCAGCTCCTCGTTGCCGCAGGCCGTGCAGACCGCCTCGACGAGATGATCTCCCTCCCATTCGTAGACGTAACACGGGGTTCCGCACTCCAGGCACATCAGATAGTCGGGCATGTCCATGACCCGAAGAATATCCCCGTTGACCGGCTTCGCTACCCCATGATACGTTCCGCCGTCCACGCGCGTCCCCCGGGACGCAATGGGAGTTTCCTACTATGTATGCGGTCATCGAAAGTGGTGGTAAGCAGTACCGCGTCGCCCCGGGCGACGTGGTCGAGGTCGAGCTGACCGGAGCCGAGGGCGACACCCTCGAGCTCGATCGGGTCTTGATGGTCTCGGGCGACGCCGGCGTCCAGGTAGGACAGCCGACGGTCGTCGGAGCCAAGGTTCGCGCCTCTCTCCTCGGTCAAATCCGGGGTCCGAAGATCCGGGTGTTCAAGTCGAAGCGGCGCAAGGGCTACCGGCGGACCAACGGTCATCGTCAGAACTTGCTGCGGATCCGGATCGACGGCATCGACCTGCCGGACAACAGCTAGAGCCGGCCTCAGCAAGCACAGGAGAAGGTCTCATGGCGCATAAAAAAGGACAGGGCTCGACTCGCAACGGTCGCGATTCGAACCCCCAATACCTGGGGATCAAGCGCTTCGGCGGCGAGCAGGTGGTCGGCGGCTCGATCATCGTCCGCCAGCGGGGAACGAAGTTCTTTCCCGGCACCAACGTCGGCAAGGGCAAGGACGATACGCTGTTCGCCAAGATCGGCGGCGTGGTCAAGTTTCAGGATCGGGGCCGGCGCGGCCGGTTCGTCCACGTTCTCCCCGCCCTCCCCGCCGTAACTCCTGAAGTTACTTCCTCCGAAGCCCCGAGCGAGTAGTCGAGCAACGATTCGGCGCGGCTCGGGGCTCGCCCCCAAGCCCGCCGCGCTCTTGCCCCCTCCGGTAAACCTTTCGTTCGACCCCAATAGCCCACCTTGATCTTCGTCGACGAGTGCTCGATCCACGTCCTTGGCGGACGCGGCGGGAATGGCTGTCTGGCCTTCCGGCGCGAGAAATTCGTCCCGAAGGGCGGTCCGTCGGGCGGCGACGGCGGCCATGGCGGCTCGGTCCACCTGGTTGGCGACGAGGCGAAGAACACACTCTTCCATCTGAGCTTCGTCGCGCAGTTCGCGGCCCAGCGCGGTCGCCACGGCGAGGGGCAGAACAAGACCGGCAAGACCGGCGGCGACCTCGAAATCGAGGTCCCTCTCGGCACTCAAGTCTACGATCGCGAAACCGGCGAGCTGGTCGGCGAGGTTCTACGCCACGGCGAGCGGCTGCGGGTCGCCGCGGGCGGCCGGGGTGGCAAGGGCAACGCGCGATTCGCGACCGCCACCGACCAGGCGCCGCGCCGGGCGGACCCGGGAACCGAAGGCGAGGATCGCCGCCTGCGCCTGGAGCTCAAGCTGCTCGCGGACGCCGGGGTGGTCGGCCTGCCGAACGCGGGCAAATCGACCCTGATCAGCGTGATCTCCGCGGCCCGGCCCAAGATCGCCGACTATCCGTTCACCACCCTGGTCCCCCAGCTCGGCGTCGTCGCCCTCGGCGTCGAAACCGAGCCGTTCGTGATCGCCGACCTGCCCGGCTTGATCGCGGGGGCCTCGGAAGGGGCGGGGTTGGGGCTCCAGTTCCTGCGCCACGTCGACCGCTGCCGGGCGCTCGTCCACCTGGTCGACCTGTCGGCCGAAGGGAGCGCCGTTGCGGACCTCACGGTCGTCGAGCGCGAGCTCGCCGCGTTCAACCCCGAGCTTCTGGAGCGCCCGCGCTTCCTGCTCGGCAGCAAGATGGACGCCGTGAACCCGGAGCGCCGCGCCGAGCTTGAAGCCGCCGCGGCCGAGCGGGGCCTCCCCTATTTCGAGATCAGCTCGGCCACCGGCGCGGGCATCCGGCCGCTGATTCAGACGCTCGCCAAGCACCTCTCCGAGACCAAGGTTCGCGAGCCGGTCGCCGCGAAGCCGGCGGGCACCTACCCGGAGTACGAGCACCCCGGACCGGATGCCGAATCATGAAGATCGGCCTGTTCGGCGGCAGCTTCGATCCGATCCACGCCGGCCATGTCGAGACCGTGCGCGCGGCGCGCCAGGCGCTGGGCCTCGAACGGGTGATCTACCTGCCAACCGCCCAGCCGCCGCACAAACCGGGGCGCCGGCTCGCTCCCGCCCTCGCCCGCTACGCGATGGTCGAGCTGGCGCTGCTCGCCGAAGAGGGGCTCTATGCCTCGCCGTTCGAGCTGACGTTCGGCCGCCCGGCGTACACGATCGATTCGCTGGAGCATTTCCGCCGGATCTATCCCGACGCCGAGATCCATCTGCTGATCGGTGCCGATTCGTTCCTCGAGCTGGAAGCCTGGTGGCGCTGGCGCGAGATCGTCGAAGCCGCGCACCTGATCGTCCTCGCGCGTCCGGGAGCCGAGTTGGTGCCCGAGGCGCTCTCCCCGGCGCTCGCCGAGCTGCTCGATTCCGGGCGAGCGCGCGTCCTCGCGCAACGGACGGTCGATCTCTCGTCGACCGAGCTGCGCGAGAGCTTAGGCCGCAGCGAGGAGCCGCCGGTCGCCGCGCTATCCCCCTTGGTGTTAGACTACGTCCGCAAGTACAGCCTCTATCGATGACGACCGAAACGAAGACCGCCCCCCTCCCCGTTCTCTCCACCACGGACCGAGTTCGTGCCGCCGTCGCCGCCGCCGACGGGCGCCAGGCGGTCGATCTGCGCGTGCTCCACCTCGGCAAGGTCTCCGACTTCACCGAATACTTCGTGGTCTGCGGCGGCACCAACGAGCGACAGGTGCAGGCGATCGCCGACGCGGTCGAGATGGATCTGCGCAGCCTCGGCGTCCGGCCGCTCCACATCGAAGGTCTCCAACGCGGCCAGTGGGTGCTGCTCGACTACGGCGATCTGATCGTCCACGCCTTCCTCGACGAGCCGCGCCACTATTACGCTCTGGAGCGCCTCTGGTCCGACGCTCCGGACGTCACCGCCGAATTCCGCGCCCCGGCTGCGGGGGCCGCCGCGTCGGATACCGCCGGAACCGCGACCGGCACCGAGATCAGCCCGCCGTGAACGCCGCGGGCTCGCCGCTCGCTCTCGCCCGTCTTCTTCGTTACCCCGATCTTTCGCTCCATCTCGCCGGCGCCGACCGGGCCGCCCGCTCCGGAGCGCCGATCCTCGTCCTCGGCGAGGCGGGCACGGGCCGCACCGCCCTCGCCCGCGCCCTCCATGCGGCAAGCGAACGATCGCGCGGGCCGCTGGTCGAGGTCGATGCCGGCGGCATCCCCGCCACCCTGTTCGAGAGCGAGCTGTTCGGCGTCCGTCGCGGCGCGTTCACCGGGGCCGACCGCGCGGTCGCCGGCCGCGTCGAGCTGGCCCAAGGCGGCAGCCTTCTGCTCGATCGGGTCGAAGGGCTGCCGATCGCCGTGCAAGGCAAGCTGCTGCGCCTGTTCGCCGAAAGCCGCTACGCCCCCTTGGGGGGAGCCGAGACCGCGGCCGACGTGCGCTTCCTCGCCACCGGCCCGCCCGATCTCGCGGAGCGCGCCGAGCGCGGCACGTTCCGTTCCGATCTCTTCTTCCGCCTCGACGTCCTAAGCTTCCGCCTCCCTCCGCTCTCGGAACGACGCTCGGACCTGCCGGAGCTGATCGACGAGTTGCTCGCCGATCTTTCCCAGCGAATCGGCCGCCCAACCCCTGAGCTCACCGACCGGGCGCGCGCCTGGATGCTCGCCCACCCCTGGCCGGGCAACCTGCGCGAGCTGCGAAACGTCCTCGAACGGAGTCTGGTCGCTTCGAGCGCGGGCGCCGGTCCGCTCGATCCCCCGCCGCCGCCCGGCGCTCGCGATAGCCGCGGGGAGCGCCCGCGGCGCCTCGACGAAATCGAGATCGAAGAGATCCGCCGCGCCCTCGCCTACGCCCGCGGCCACCAGGGCTACGCCGCCGAGCTGCTCGGCATCTCGCGCAAGTCGCTCTGGGAACGGCGGCGGCGATACGGGATACCCTGAGCGCTCAGTTCACAGGCCGCAGGCGCGGCGTTGGAGGGCAGCTCCGGCGGCGGCGGTCCGAGCCGCCGTTCCAAAAGTCGGCGAGCTTCCGCTCCAGGTCCGCCGCCCGCTCTTCGAGGTGACAGCAGAGCGCTTACTCTTCTTCCGTCACGACAGACGAGCCACATGGCGGCTGCGAAGCGAGGCTCGATCGTCGGCTCGATTTCTTGATCGCGTTCAGTCAAGTCAATCTTTGCTATCTCGCCCGCTACGGGGAAGCTTTGCGCTTCGTGCCGGTGGCCCGCGCCCTTGCAATCGAGCTTCGCAACGGGCTAGCTAGCTAGATCTCGTGCGCGCAATACGGCCCGCCTCTTGCGCCCTCGCGGGGAGTATGGAGCTGTAAATAGGGGAAATATCCCCTTCGAGACGCCTAATTTCTGTGCGTTTCGCTCTCACGCGGGGCGTAGACGGCCTGTCGGGCGATCCGCAGGCCTGCTCTACGCCTCGCGGCGGCTCGACCTGAATGCGGCGTTCCCGAATCACCTGGATCCCGACGGCGGTCGTGTCCTAACAGTGTGTTGGCGCTACAGGCCGGCAGCGCCCGCGAAGGGGCCATCGGGGTAGAAATCAGCGGACAGCGGCAATCCTCGGCGGCCCGCTGTCAAATTCGCTACGCTCCTGCGGGGCGATCAACTTTTCGATGAGGAGGTCTACCCGCGAGCGAGTGACGAGACCTTCCGCCCTCAGGGCCGCGATCTCTCCGAGAACAGAGCGGAACCCTTCGCGCATCTCTTCGCGCATTTCGCGCGTCTCAGCTTGAAGCTCTCCCAGGTTCTCGGACACTTGGCGCCCTCCGCTTGACCTTCCGTGGTGACGAATGTAGCAAGCGAGCAGCTTGACGTCAAGCGTTTTCAGTTAGTTACTGTGGGCTGCGCTTGCTCCGATCCTGTCCGCTGCCTGCTCTCCGCTTCATCCTCCCGCTCCCGCATGCCCGGGTACGATCGGCCCCGGATCGTCGTCCACCACCTCTACCGATTTCACCGGCTCCCGCTTCGCGCTCTTCCTTCGTCGCCCCGATTCTACTCCCGCCCGTCCCTGGCGCATCGTAGAATCTTCCGAAGCGCGGCCAGGAAGTCGCGAGCCGAAGCGGCGGTCGGAACCTCAGGCCAAAGCCGCGGGGTCGAGCAGCCGCAGCCGCGGCGGGGCCGGGCGAGGCTCGGGGCGTCCCGCGGCGAGCCAGCGCTCCATCGCGGCGACCTTGATGGCGAGCGCGGCGAGGTCGAGCCCGAGCCCGGTCGGCCCGTGAGTTTCGAGATGGCCGCGCCCGCGGCAGAGCACGCGAAGCGCCGCGGCCGGGCGATCGAGATCGCGTTCCAGGTGCAGCCCGGCGGCAATTTGGATCAAGCCGCGCAGGAGATCTTTCGGTTCCGGCGTGGTCGAGCGCCAGACCTCCTCCCAGGCGTCATGGGCGGCGTAGAAATCGCCGTGGCGGAAGCTCTCCAATCCCTCGGCCAAAAGCCGTTTCCGATCCTCTAGGGTGAGCTGGGGGTGGAGCAGGGAGGCCATGCCCCCCCAGGGTACTCCGTTTCGGGGTTCTCCGCCGACTTGATGTCAGCGCTCAACCGCGTGGAGGCGGCCGAGCTTGCTCGGCGCGAGCAACTCGGGAGGCAGGGTCAAGCCGGTGTGGAAACTGTCGCAGTGCTCGCGTAGGCGGCGCAGCTCCATCTCGGGGATGCGACGGAACGCCGTGACCACCTGCGGGTCGAGCTGCCGGCCCGCCACCCGTTCGAGCTCGATCATGGCGGCGTGATGGGTGCCGGCGCGGCGATAGGGCCGGTCGGAGGTCATCGCGTCGTAGGTGTCGACGACCGCGAAGATCCGCGCCGCGAGCGGAATCTCCTCGCCCGCCAAACCGGTCGGATAGCCCTCGCCGTCCCAGCGCTCGTGGTGGCTGTAAACGATCTGGAGCGCCGTCTTCTGCAGGAAGCGGATGTCGGCGAGCATTTCGAAGCCCCAGCCCGGATGCTGGCGCATGATCTGCCACTCATGGTCGGAGAGCGGTCCGACCTTGCGCAGGATCTCGTCCGGCACGGCCATCTTGCCGACGTCGTGGAGCAACCCGCCCCACTCGATCGCCTTCAGCTCCTCCCGGTCGAGGCCGAGCCGTTTGGCCAGCGCGAGCGCGTAGTGGGCGACCCGGAACGAATGCCCCGCCGTTTCGTGATCGCGCGCATCCGCCGCGGCGACCACCGCGCCGAGCGCCTCGACGTAGGAGCGCTCCCGTTCGCTTTGCGATTCTTCGAGCGAGCCGAGCAGCTGGCGGATCGTCTCTTCGATCCGATGGACCTCGCCGTTGCCCCCCGCGGACGGAAAATCGCTCTGCAGCTCGCCGCGCTCGGCCATGCCGGAGATGGTCTTGGCGAGGCGACGCAGCGGCCCGATCTCCTGCTGGAGCAGGAGGACGACGCCGAGAGCCCCCGCGAGCCCGAAGCCGACGGCCAGGCCGATCGCCGCAGACGGCCGCTGC
Organism: Thermoanaerobaculia bacterium; assembly: GCA_035995205.1. Classification (GTDB taxonomy): domain Bacteria; phylum Acidobacteriota; class Thermoanaerobaculia; order Multivoradales; family UBA5704; genus DASYKS01. Next base: position 81,286 of record DASYKS010000091.1, on the reverse strand, counting down.
GCGAGCGCGAGCGCGGCGTAAGCCCATTCGGCCCCGCCGATCGCCGCGGCAATCACCGTCGCGGAAAACAGGAAGATCTTCGCCTTCGCCGTCAATGCCAATGCCTCACGTCGTTTTGACCGGGGTTTTCGCTCCTCTTTCGGGGCGATGTCTAAAGCGAAAAGAGTCCCGTCGTACATAGCTTTTTCCAGCATTCGCCCCGTAGAGTGACGCAAGTATACGCACAATGTTTGCCGCCGCAAGAAGGGGATTTGTCACCCGCGGGGAAGACCGCCGCGCCAGGTCGCGGCAACCGGCGGGGAACCCCTCTCCCTCGATTCGACTTCACCGGGAGAGGGGAGGAAGAAAGCTCGCTTACCGGCCGGTCCAGACCGCCTGGCGCTGCTTGTCGAGGAAGGCGGCGACCCCTTCCTTCTTGTCTTCGGTCGAGAAGCAGAGGCAGAACAGGTCGCGCTCGGAGGCGAGCCCCTCTTCGATCGGCAGTTTCTCGCTGTTGCGAATGGATTCCTTCGCGATCCGCAACGTGAGCGGCGAGAACGATGCGATCTTGCCTGCCAGCTCCAGGGTCTTGGCGCGCAGCTCCTCGGGCGGAAAGGTCATTTCGACCAGGCCGATCCGTAGCGCTTCGGCCGCGTCGATCATCTCGCCCGAGAGGACCAGGCGCATGGTCTGGCCGCTGCCGATCAGGCGCGGCAGGCGCTGGGTGCCGCCGCCGCCGGGGATGAGGCCGAGCTTGATCTCCGGCTGGCCGAAGCGTGCCTTGGTCGAGGCGATCCGGATGTCGCACGAGGCCGCAAGCTCGCAGCCGCCGCCCAAGCAGAAGCCATTGATCATCGCGATCACCGGTTTCGGAAAGGTCGCCATCGCGTCGAAGATCCGCGGGCTCCGCATCGCGTCGCGCTGGTCGAGCGGGGAGCGGCCGGCGAACTCACCGATGTCGGCCCCCGCGATGAACGACTTCTCGCCCGCGCCGGTGATCACGACGGCGCCGAGCGAGTCGTCCTTTTCGATCTCGGCCAGGACTTCCAGCATGTCGTCGCGCACTTGCTGCGACAGGGCGTTGAGCTTCTCGGGCCGGTTGATGGTCACGATCGCGACACGGCCGTCGCGCTCCAAGAGTACGGTTTCGGGCATGGGCTCTCTCCAGTTCAGGGTGTTCGGGAAAGGTTCAGCGCTGCTTCCAGACCGGCGGGCGCTTGTCGAGGAACGCCTGGATTCCTTCGGCCATGTCCTCGGTCTCGCACAGCTCGTCCAGGTAGAGGTGCTCCGTCGCGTCGAGCGCTTCGTGGAACGGCATGTCGCGGCCGTCCATCACGGCACGCTTGGTCAGGCGCGCGACCGGCGTGCTCCACTTCAGGAAGTCGGCCAGGATTTCGTCGAGCTTGGCGTCGAGCTTGTCGGCGGCCAGGCGCCAATGGACGAGGCCGAGCCGTTCCGCCTCCTCGCACGAGACGTTGCGGCCGGAAAGGAGCATTTCGAGCGTCCGGCCCGTACCGATCCGCCGCGGGTAGAGGGCTGCCGCGACCGGCGGATAGCAGCCGAGCTTGATCTCCGGCTGGCCGAACGTGGCGTTCTTTTCGGCCAGCACGAGATCGCAGGCCAACGCGACTTCCATGCCGCCGCCCAGGCAATGGCCGGAGACGACCGCGATCGTCGCCGCCTCGGAATCCGAGAGCTTACGGATCGCGCCGTGCAGCCCCTGAAGCATCGGCTCGACCTTGTCCGGCGTGTGGTCCTGGACCGAAACCCCGGCCGAGAACGCCCGCGTCCCCGCGCCGCGTACGACCAGGACGTGCAGGTTCCGCTCCTCGGAGAGATACCCAATGTATCGATCGAGCTCCTCGATCATTTCCAGGTCGAGAATGTTGAGCGGCGGCCGGTCGAGCGTGAGGGTGGCGACCCGGCCGTCGGCGCTGCGTTCGAGTTTCACCGGTTCGCTCAAGAGCCCTCCTCCGCGCGACGGCGGGCCGCCGCGGCAAAATCTTCCCAGAGCGCACGCTGCACGGGAAGCTCGATCAAATTTTCGGGATGCCACTGCACGGCGCGCAGCCACCAATCGCCGGAACCGGCCGGATCGAGATCGAACGCCTCGATCAGATCGTCCGGAGAGAGCGCCACCGGACGCAACCCGGCCCCCAGCGCCTTGACCGCTTGATGGTGGCGGCTGTTGACGCCGACCGGTCCGTCGCCCCGGGGCAGAAGCCGTTCGCCGAGCGCCGAGTCGAGCGCCGTCACGCGGACCTCGTGCGCAAGAGTCGCGAGCGGCGTCTCGGGATCGGGAGGAACGTGCGACACGGTCGAGACGAGCTGGCTCGGCAGATCCTGCCAAAGCGAGCCGCCGAAGTAGACATTGATTACTTGCAGACCGCGGCAGATCCCCCAAACCGGCAGGCGCAGCTCCCGCGCGGCGTCGAGCACGCCCCACTCCAGCTCGTCGCGCTTGGGGAGGATCTCGACGCCTCCACCCGGAAGAACCGCCTCGCCGTAACGCGAAGGTTCGACGTCGCAGCCGCCGGTGAGCAGCACGCCGGAGGCGCGCGCGGCGAACTCCCCCGCCTCCCCCCGCCGCTCCGGACCGAGGACGGAGATCTCGTCGTCGCGGAAGCCGACGGCCCGCAGAGCGTCGATGTACGGCTCTGCGTTCTCTTCGGCGGAGGTGGTGAGAAGGATCATGCTCGTTCAACCAATGCCGCGATCCCCATGCCGCCGGAGATGCAGAGCGTCGCGATCCCGAGCCGCTCGCCGCGCGCCGCCATGCCGTGAAGTAGGGTGACCAGGATGCGCGCGCCGGTCGCGCCGATCGGATGGCCCAGCGCGATCGCGCCGCCGTCCGGATTGACCCGCGCCGGATCGAGCCCGAGCCCTTCGATGCAGGCGAGCACCTGGCAGGCGAACGCCTCGTTCAGCTCGATCGCCTCGATGTCGGAGAGTGAGCGTCCGGTCTGGGCCAGCAGCTTCTCGACCGCCGGCACCGGGCCGATCCCCATGATTCGTGGTTCAACGCCAACCACGCTCCAACCCGCAAGCCGCGCCTCGATCTTCAAACCCAACCGCTCGGCGGCAGCACGCGAGGCGACCAGCAACGCGGCCGCCCCGTCCGTGATGCCGGAGGCGTTGCCCGCCGTGACCGCGCCGCCTTTGCGGAACACCGCCGGCAACTTCGCGAGCGATTCGATCGTCATCCCGTCGCGCGGGTGCTCGTCCGTCTCGACAACGACGTCGTCCTTCTTCCCCGGCACCGTGATCGGCGCAATTTCCGCTGTGAACCGGCCCACCTTCCGCGCCCGCTCGCAACGCGTCTGGCTCTCCATCGCCCAAGCGTCCGACGCTTCGCGCCCGATCCCCTTCTCGGCCGCCAGCTCTTCGGCGGTCTCCCCCATCACCAGCTTCGACAAAGGATCGTCGAACCCGTCCTTGTACATCCCGTCGACGATCTCCGCATGCCCCAGCCGGTACCCGGTCCGCGCCCGCGTCAGAAAATACGGCGTGTTCGACATGCTCTCCGTACCGCCCGCCAGGATCACCTCGGCCTCGCCAAGCAAAATCGTTCGCGCGGCGGAAAGGACCGCCTGCAACCCCGAGCCGCAAGCCTGGTTGACCGTAAACGCGGGAGATTCGACCGAAACCCCCGCGCGGTAGGAAATCTGCCGCGCCGTATTCGGCCCGCCCCCCGCCTGCCGCCCATGGCCGAAGATCGCCTGATCGACGGACGAACCGGAGATTCCGGCGCGGGTGAGGCATGCGGAAGCCGCCGCGGTGCCGAGATCGGCCGCGGAAAGAGAAGAGAGCACCCCGGTGAACTTGCCGATCGGGGTACGGACAGGGGCGCAAAGGACGATGTCGTTGGGGCTCAAAGCGGGGGACTCCTCGGTGCTCAGGACGAGCGATCCTATAACGCGGCTACAGGCCGCCCACTCAGCGGCTCTGCCAGACCTGCGGATCGCGCGAAGAATGAAGGCTAGCGATAACCTGGATCGAATCGGGAAGGAACCGGAAGAGGATCACTTGGCGAAACCCGTGGATCAGAGCGCGCCGCACTTCGCCATGGACGGCCGGAAACTGGAGGGGGTTGCCACCAATCCTCTGGAGCCCGTCGCGCACCCGCTGGCGAAACCGGGGGACGACGTGAGGGGCCTCCTTGCGGTACCAGTCTACGGCTTCCAGAAGGTCTTGCTCGGCCGCGGCTGTCAGACGAACCGGCCGGGAACTCATTTCCCTTCCGGCCAGATCCTCGCTTCGACCTCCTCCCAGGAGGAGCCCGCTTCCGGATTCGCTTCAAGAACCGCCAGCCGGGTCTGGAGAATCTGCCGCTGCCAAGAAGGCAGCGTTGCCGCCTCGCTGTCGAGGCTGTCCCAGAGCACCTCGGCCAGTTCCTGACGATCCTCGGCAGGGAGCTGCAGCACCGTCTGTCTCAGCTCTAGCGTCACCATGAGAGCAGTGTAAATGGCCGCTTTGGGCTTGGCAAGCGGAGGACTCATGCGGTAATCGTTCGCCCATCCTGTGAGCTTTCGGCAAACCGGTAGGGCGCGGCTCGCTCACCCCTCAATTTTCGCGAGAACGAGTGCTCCCTGTCGCGGTGATAGCGTCCCGCAACTGTGTCCAACCTCATTCTCCTCGCCGTCTGCCTGCTCGCGGGGATTCTCCTCCGGGCGAGCGGCAAGGTCGGTGCGGAGGGCTCGAAGCCGCTCAATCTGGCGGTTCTCTACGTCGCTTTGCCCGCACTGATCCTGGAGCACGTCCATGCGCTACGGTTCGAGCGCAGTCTGCTGATTCCGGCGCTCATGCCTTGGCTGGTGTTCTCGGTGGGCGCCGGTCTGTTCCTGCTGCTCTGGCGGTTCGGGGTCCTGGATCGAGAGGCGACCGGCGCTCTGTGTTTGACCGCGGCGCTCGGCAACACGTCGTTCGTCGGCCTGCCGATGATCGAGGCCTACTACGGCAAGAGCCTCCTCGGCGTGGGCGTGATGGCGGATCAGCTGGGCACGTTCCTCTGCCTGAACATCCCCGGTATCCTCTTGGCGACCCGGCTCGCCGCGCGGGAGGACGAGAAGGCATCAACCGCCGAGATCGCCCGCAAGGTGCTGCTCTTCCCGCCGTTCCTCACCCTGCTCGTCGCGGTCGCCCTGCGACCGTTCGAATACCCCGATTGGGCGCATGCGCTGCTCGCCCGCCTGGGCGATACGCTCACCCCGCTCGCGCTGCTCTCGGTGGGGATCCAGCTCCGATTCGGCGGGCTCGGCAACCGTCGCCTCGAGCTGGCGGTGGGGCTGGGCTACAAACTGCTCGCGGCACCTCTCCTCGCCCTTGTCGTTTTCGGACTTCTGCTCGGAGTGCGTGGCCAGGTGTTCCAGGTCACCGTCTTTGAAGCGGCGATGGCACCGATGGTCACGGGTTCGATCGTCGCCCAGGAGTACGGGCTCGGCGGCGAGCTGGCCGCGCTGTTGGTCGGCATCGGGATTCCAGTGTCGTTCCTGACCTTGTGGGGCTGGTTCCATCTGCTCGCGCGATTCGGGTGAAAACGCCGGCGAGGACGTCGGCGGTCCCAGGAACTGCTCCTGAGGGCTTTCGACTACTTGCCGACCAAGATGGTCTTGCGTTCCGTAATGGCAGCCGATCGAGGCCAGCTTGCCGGGCGCTTCCTCCGCCCGGGCGATTGCGTCAGAATGGGTTACATGGAATCTCTCGGCCTGATCGAAGCACGTCGCGACCTCCTAGAGGAACTTTGCCGGCGTTACGCGGTGCGCAGCCTGCGCTTGTTCGGCTCCGCCGCCGTTGGCGATTTCGACCCGGAGCGAAGTGACTTCGACTTCCTGGTCGAGTTCGACGAGCCGGTCGGACTGAACCGCTTCCGGCAGTTCTTCGGCTTCCGCCGTTCGCTGGCCGACCTTCTGGCCCGGCGTGTAGACCTCGTTGATTGGTCCGCGGTCAAGAATCCCTATTTCCGTCGCCAGGCGGCGTCTCAAGCCATTGATGTCTACCCAGCGTGACCCGCGAGCGCTTCTCGACGACATCCTTCGGTCGGCCGCGGGAATCGAGCGTGTTCTCGCCGAGAAAACCCTCGTCGACTATCAGTCGGACGAGGATCTGCAGAGTATCGTCGAAAGGCGTTTTACGATCATCGGTGAGGCCTTGAAACGCCTCGAGCGAACCGACATCGACCTCTTTCGAGAGATTCCCGACGCTCGCGACATTGTGGATTTTCGAAACGTGCTCGCTCACGGATACGAGGTGGTCGATCACCAAGCCGTCTGGGCCGCGGCGCGGGAGGATCTCCTCCGACTGGTCGCCGCGGTCACCCCTATGCTCGCGAGGCTTGAGTGAGGGTAACCTCTCTCGCGGCTTCGCCTGGAGTGATCGGACCCACTCCGGTAAGCGCCGAAAGCAACTCCCAGCGGGTGGGAGTCAGCACCAACGCAGGCCGACCGGTTCGTCCAACTCGACCAGATTGCAGCCGCCGCCTCTTTCGATTCCTAGGCTGTCCCCGGAGTTCCGCCGTACGCTAGCCGCCCCTCCCTGGTTGTGTGAACCTTGGGCGCGCTCCGGAAGGAAGCCTAGCTTCCTCTCTTCCGGGATGGCTGACCCGTTCCATCCTCATTCGTCGCGTTACAAAGCATGAGCCCTACACTGCAAGGTCCAATCGCAAAGGCAAGGAGTATCCAATGCCAACCACTCTTCGCGTGTTTCGCGTCTTCGTTGCGTCCCCCAACGACCTGCAGCCGGAACGCGAAGCGCTTGAGAGTGCGATCGCCGAGCTGAACCAAACAACCGGTAGCACATTAGGACTTCGTCTCGACCTCATCCGGTGGGAGACTTCGACACACCCTGCCATGGGCGAAGATCCCCAATCAATCATAAACGCTCAAATAGATGACAACTTCGACATATTTATCGGAATGCTTTGGTGCCGTCTCGGACAGCCCACGCCCCGTGCTGAATCCGGAACAATAGAGGAGTTTGAGCGGGCGCTGGCGCGCTGGCGCGCCAATTCTTCGGCGGTGGAGGTAATGATCTATTTTAAAGATGCCCCGATTCATCCTAGCAAAATTGACCCCGCGCAACTTCAGGGAGTTCATACGTTTAAAGAACGAATAAGACAAGAGGGTCTGACCTCGGAGTTTTCATCGACAGACGCATTTCTTACAGCTATCCGAATTCACCTGACTCGGGTACTTCTCGGTTGGGGCGACCGTTCGAGCAATATCCCTCAGACTCTTCTTAAGGAAGAAGGCGGAACCATCCAAGATGATCGCGAGGAGTCCGGCTTCTTGGACCTTATTGAGTCGAGCATAGAGAATTTTGGCCTTTCGACATCCGCCTCAGAGAGGATCACCGTCTACATTCAAGACCTTGGAAACGCAACCGCTGAGACTACCGCTAAATTAACCGGCACTGATTATTCAACACCTTCGGGAGTGGCCTATGCGAAACGGACCATCAACTCACTAGCCGAACGGATGAACGACTTCGCAACAAAATTGCGGTCCGATACTTCCATTCTTAGGGATACGTTCGGTCGAGCGATCCACGCTATTCAGGTATCGGCCAGTCTTCTGGCCGATTTTAGAGGTGACCCCTCTCAGCAACTAGGCCAGAGCGCACAGATGTTGGCGAGCCTCGAAACGACTATCCATGACACTCGCGAAAAGATCGAATCTTTTCGCCATACCATCGAGAGTACTCCTCGAATGACCACGCAATTTAATCGAGCAAAGCGGGTCACAGGTGAAACCCTCGAACAGCTAGAGTCAACTCTTGACGAAGAACTCCGACTCGTCGGTGAAGCGCGCAAACTTCAAGAGGAGCTTTTGGAGCGATATCGACAAGACGCTTAAACATTCTGCAGGTGTCACGACTACAGAAGGGCAGTTTCTGGGTTATCAGACCGATCCCGCTGGAGGAAAGACCGATTCCGCGGCGGGAACAGTGATCCCTCGGGAGAGGGAGCGAGCGAGGCGACCGTTCGGTCGCCTCCTTACTTCCCAACGAAGATCGTCTTGCTCTCCGTGTAGTAGCCGATCGCGTCTTTGCCCAGCTCGCGGCCGAAGCCGCTTTGTTTGAAGCCTCCGAGGGGGACGACTGGAGCGTGCCCGTTGTATTGGTTGATCCACCGCTACGGGTCGGATCCCCTCATGGCTCAGAATGCGCCGAGAGCCAGCCCGCAACCTCGGCCAGAAAACGGTCGAAATCACCGAGATGATCTTGGAGAATTTCGTAGACTTTCGTCTCGTTAACCATCGTGGTTTGGTAGGTCACTAGGTTGCGAAACCGAGCCGCTTCGCGTAGGGCATCAACCAGGGATAGGGCAAGGACGCCTTGCTCAGCGAGGATCTCGAAGGTCTCGGCCTTGTTGAGCGGCTCGCGCCAGCCGCGCCGCGACAGGATGTGCTTCCCCACGTTGTGACAGGTCTCGAACAGCACAGTGAGTTGGCGAACGCTCGCGTCGCCCAGGTTCGGGTCGTCCAGGTACTCCGACAAACTCAAGGACGCGATCGCTCGGGCGCGCCGAATGTATTCTTCGATCAGCTTGAACTGCTGCGTCAGATAGCCCCGGTTCTCGCCGCTCATCACGCCGCGTGGTCCCGCCGGAGCCTTTCGAGGAGTGCGGGCCAGGCTCGGCCCGAAATCGGGCGCTGCTCGGCGTTCTGACGCAGCACTTCGCGGCGGGCAGCTTCGAGCGCCTGTGGATCGCCGATCCACACCGGCCGCCCCTGCTCGATGACATGCGCCTGATGAGAGAGCGAGAGGTCGGCGATCCGTCGCAGATCGACCTCACGCCCAGTGCGGCGCTCGATGGCGTCCATCATCCGTGCGAGAGTCGCATCGGATGCGAGGTTTTCGGGCCGGTCCAGGACCGCGATGTCGAGGTCGCTGTCGGATCGAAAATGGCGACCGAGGGCGCTACCGTAAACCAGGATCGCGAGGATCTCAGTGCGATCCCAACCCTCCAAGGCGGCGCCGACGGCTTGGAGAATTTCCACGTCGTGCGTGGGGGTCTTTCGGGCCGCGAGCATAGCCTTATTCTACTCCCCTCTTTTGTGGATTGGTCCGGAGGGTTCGAATAAAAACGCCGGCGAGGACGCCGGCGGTCCCAGGAACCGCTTTGAGGCTCGGCTACTTGCCGACGAAGATGGTCTTGCTCTCCGTGTAGTAGCCGATTGCGTCTTTGCCCAGCTCGCGGCCGAAGCCGCTTTGTTTGAAGCCTCCGAAGGGGGCTGCCGGGTCGTACCAGTTGTATTGGTTGATCCAGACGGTCCCTGACTGGATTTCGTGGGCGACGCGATGGGCTCTTCCGATGTCTCTCGTCCAGACTCCGGCGGCGAGGCCGTAGATCGAGTCGTTGGCGAGAGCGATCGCTTCTTTTTCGTCTTCGAAGGGGATCACGACCAGGACCGGGCCGAAGATCTCTTCTTGGGCGACGCGCATGGAGTTTGCGACGTTGTCGAGGATGGTCGGCTGCATGAAGGCTCCTTTGCCGTTCACGGTGGCGCTCTCGCCGCCGGTTGCGAGGCGGGCGCCTTCTTCGACCCCAATCTTCACGTAGCCGAGGACGCTTTCGCGCTGGGCCATCGAGACCAGCGAGCCGAGGCGGGTCTTGGGATCGAGCGGGTCGGCCGGCTTGAGCTTCTGGGTCCGCTCGACCAGCCGCTCGACCAGATCGGCGTGGACCGAGCGCTCGACGAACAGGCGCGAGCCCGCCGCGCAGACCTCGCCTTTTCCATAGAAGATGCCGGTGTAGGCACCCTTGATCGCGGCGTCCAGGTCGGCGTCGGCAAAGACGATGTTCGGCGACTTGCCACCCAGCTCCAGCGTCAGCCGCTTGGTCATCGCCGCCGCGCTCTTCATCAGATCGCGGCCGACTTCGGTCGAACCGGTGAAGGTGATCTTCGCCACGTCCGGGTGAGAGACGAGGGCGTTGCCGACCGTCGCCCCGCCGCCGGGGACGACGTTCAGCACGCCCGCGGGCAGGCCGACTTCCGCCGCCAGCTCGGCAAATTTGAGGGCGGTGAGCGGCGTGTTCGAGGCCGGCTTCAAGACCATGGTGTTGCCGAACGCGAGCGCGGGCGCGATCTTCCACATCGCCTGGATGATCGGGAAGTTCCACGGGGTGATCGCGGCGATCACGCCCACCGGCTCGCGCAGGGTGTAGGCCATCGAGAACGGCCCCTGCACCTGGATCGTGTCGCCCGACACCTTGTCGGCCCAGCCGGCGAAATAGCGGAGAGCCTCGATCGCGGTCGGCAGATCGACGTAGCGCGATTCGAAAATCGGCTTGCCGTTGTCGAGCGTTTCGAGCAGGGCGAACTCGTCGATCCTGCGCTCCAGCTCGTCCGCGATCTTCCACAGCAGCAGTCCGCGCTGGCGGGCGCCGGTTTTCTTGGACCAGACGGGCAGGGCGGCTTTCGCCGCCGCGACCGCCCGGTCGACGTCTCCGGCGCTCGCCGAGCCGACCGCACAGATCGTCTCCTCGGTCGCCGGATTGATGGTCGCGAAGGTCTTGCCTCCTTCCGGCTCGACCCAGGCGCCGCCCACGAACAATTGGGCGGGCGGCAACTTCGGTTCGGCGGCGAGCGTTGCGGCGACGTCGGCCACGTTAGGCCCCCTTGAACTGCGGCGCGCGCTTGTCGATGTAGGCCGCAAGGCCTTCCTTGGCGTCCTCGCCTTGGAACAGGATCTGCTGCAGCTCGCGCTCGATCGCCAGAGCGCTCTCGAACGGAATTTCGAGGCCCGACTGGACCGACCGCTTGATCCGGCCGACCACCTTCGACGACTTGTTCGGCGGGCAGAACTGGCGGGCGTAGGCGTGGATCTGGCCCATGAAGTCGTCGCCGTCGAAGATGCGGTCGATGATACCCAGCCCTTCGGCGTCCTCGAAGGAGATCAGGTTGCCGATCGTCATCATCTCGATCGCCTTGCTCTTGCCGACGATCCGCGCGAAGCGCTGGGTGCCGCCGGTGCCGGGGAGGACGCCCAGGTTCACCTCGGGCAGGCCGACCTTGCTCTTCGGGTCGCGCTTGGCGATCCGGATGTCCGCCGCCATGGCGATTTCGAGCCCGCCGCCGACCGTGTGCCCTTCGAGGGCGGCCACGACCAGCTTGGGTGTCTGCTCCAACCGGCTGAGCGTTTCGTTGGCGTGCAGGCAGAAGTAGTACTTGAACGTCGGGTCGGACGCCTTGAGCATGTTGATGTTGGCGCCCGCGCAGAAGAACTTCTCCCCCTCGCCGGCGAGCACGATCACATGGACTTCCGGATCGAAACGCGCGGCGAGAATTCCGGCGTCCAGATCCTTCATCATCTCGTGGGTGTAGCCGTTGAACGGCGGATCGTCCAGGGTCAGGTAGGCGACCCCTTCGCGGACTTCGTAACGGACCAGCTTGCGCTCTGCGCTATCGGACATCGTGAGACCTCCCGGATCGGTTGGGGGAAAACGGCTTTATGAGAAGAGGGAGCGAGGGCGGAGATCCGCCCTCGCGAGATTCGCTCGCGCCTATTCTGGCACGGGCCGGTCGGCGACAGCCAGGGGGGCCCTGGGAGTCGCGCTACGGCTGGTCTTGCGCAAGAGCCAGCAGGCTGTCCACCAGAGACCGGTGAAGGTCCCGGTTCGGCTTCGGCACATCGAGGTCATCGAGCTTCGCCGCGACGGCACCCCACTTTTTGGACGAGATGGCGTTACAGATCGCCAGGGTCTCGTTGCCCTGGCCGCCCAATGCCTTGACATCGGCGATCAAGATGTCCGGATCGGGACCCGGATCGAGCTCCGGATCGAAAACGGGTGAAGCGAGAGGGGAGAAAGGCGACGGCGATGGAGCTTGACCGGCGCGCCGCACGCCCTGCTCGTCGGCAATGACCTCCCATAACGGCTTCGAGGACGGAAGACGGAAACGCTGGGTGAAATGGGGATCGGAGCTCGAAGAGATGATCTCGCCGTTTTCGATCCTGCACTCCCCACCGCTCGGAGCGCCAGGTCCCCGGTTCGCTCTGTTCGGATCCCAAGGGAATCCCCGTTGCACCTCCGTCTTGGCGTCGAAGGCGTAACTCCAGAGTGCCGAGGGGGTGAGGGAGTTGAACCGCTTCGGCCGCTGGACGAGGAGCCCCTCGGGGTAGCGCACGAAGCGAAACGACCCCCACACGCGGGCATTGCCGATCAGCGGCAAGGCCGAGCCCGGCACGTCGTTCCCGTTGAATGGAAAGGTCGGAAAGTCCTTGGGCTTGAACAGGGCGTCGGCGACCGCGCAGGCCCACGCCTGGCGGGCCAACCTCACTTTGCCTTTGCCGTGGCCGAGGAGGCGGCAGAACAGCTCGTTGCGGCTCGGTTCGCTGGTTTTCGGAGAGCGCTCGCCGACGGGAGAGAGCGACGGGCCCTGGTACCACATCTGGCCGTTGTTGGCCCGGTATTCCACCCGATCCGTCCAAGGAACGGCGCCCAGGGCCGCGAGGCCGGCCCACCGACCCAGGACTTTTTTCGCCAGGGGCCGGATCGCCTCCGGGCCGCGGGCCAGCGCAACGAGGGTCGACGCGAGTCGCATGGAGTCGTAATCGGAGCTCAAGGGTTCCGTGCCGAAGAACAGGCCGAGGAATTTCTTGTCGGACCCGTTGGCTTGGCATTCGAGCAGCGTCCCAAAGTCCTTCCAGTCGGCCAAGCACAGGCCGCGCGCGGCGCCGATCATCCAGCCCCAGTTCCACGAGCCGCGACCCTCGGCGAGGCCGGTCAGGTTGACCGGGGTGTCCTTGAGCCAGCCCTGCAGGAGATCATGGTGACGCGAAGACAGATCCGAGATCTCAAGGCAGTTGCAGATCAACACGGGCGCCCAGGCTTCGACGTGCCCCTTGCGCTCCTTTCTCAGGTCTTCGGGTGGCCAGGTGGCACCGCGGGGGTCGGACATGGCATCCATCCCTTCTGCTCGAAAAAGCCGCGCCCGCCGGAGCGACGCTCCGACGAGATGATCCCGGCGATGAATTGAGCAATACGAGATTTTAGCCTAGTCGCGACTGTTTTTCTAGATCTTGCGCATCAACTCGACGGAGTGACGTCTTCACGGACGGCCGTCGGCCAACGGAATCGCCCACAGCTCGCGCCCGTGCTCGCCGTCGTCGGCGCCGAACAGAATCTGGCCCGCCACGACGCTGAAGGGTCCCGGGCTGCTCGCGTCTCTCCCCGAGGCGAGGTCGCCCAAGCGGATTGTGCCGGCCGCGGTGCCGTCGCTGCTCCAGGGTTCGAGCCCGGAGGTGCCGTCGTCCGCCGCGAATACGACCCTGCCGCCCACCGCCTTGAGATTCTGCGGCACCGAGCCGCGCGGCCCGGGGCGCAGATCGACGACCTCCCCAGTGGTCTCGGCTGTTCCCCGAGAGGTCCACAGCTCCGTGCCCGATTCCGGGCGGAGCGCCACGAAGAACAGCCTGTCGCGGACGAGGGTGAGGTTCCGCGCTTGGGAAACGCCCGTAAGGTCGCTCACCAAAACCGTGCCGCTCCGCGTGCCGTCGCTCCGGAACAGCCCCTCGCCCGCGCCGTGCGCGGCGAAGAAGTAGACCGCGTCGCCGACCGCCACGAGATCGCGCGGCGTCGAGCCGTCGGAGCCGGGCACCAGGTCTACTACCCGCCGGGTACCCCGGCGAGTGCCGTTCGTCATCCAAAGCTCGCGCCCCGCCGTCCCGTCGTTGGCGACGAAGAAGGCCCGGCTTCCCGCGCGCACCAGGTCGCTCGGGCTTGAGTCCTCGCCCACCCGCTCGGGTCCGAACGGCGGGTATTGAGGATCGAAATGCGGATTCGTCTTGAGGCCAGGGTTGATGTCTTTGACCAGGCGCGTGCCGTCCTTCGTGCCGTCGGTAGCAAACAGCTCGCGCCCGTGGACGAGGTCGCCGGCGGCGAACAGGACGACGGTACCGAGCGCGAGACCGGAGCCCGGGTAGGAGGATTCGGGCAACGTTCTGCAGTGCCAGCCGAAGGGCTTCTCCCAGGGGTTCAAGTCCAAAATCCGATGGGTGTCCCGCGGGCCGCCACCGCTGCTCACCCAGGGCTCGATTTCTCCCGCATCGACGTCGGGACGTTGACCGCAATCCCGCGACCCATCGTGACCCGCGAAGACGAGCTCGTCGCCGAGCGCCCCGAGCGGGACGTACGCGTTGAGAAAGACAGGCGGCCGTTTCAAAACTTGAGTGCCGGCCTCGGTGCCGTCGGTCGACCAGATCCGGGAGCGCGACTCGAAGAAGGCGTGGCGGCCGGCGCGCGAAAACGTGTGGTCGGCCGGCGGCTCGTAATCGCCAAAGAAATTGTAGCCGGGGGCTTCTCGGATCACCGACGTACCGGCCGCCGTCCCGTCGGAAGCGAACAACCGCACTTTCCGTCGCCCGGACTGGGCAAAAAACAGGAGCCGCCCGTCGAGGACGATCTGACCGAGCGGACCGGACCCGCCGTTGCCCCGGCTGAAGGCATGGAGGCGTTCCGCCCGCCTGCCCGAGCCGTCGATTCGCCACAGCTCGTGGCTGCCGCGGGAGATCAGGACCCCGCCGCGGAACGGCGACATCTCGTCGGGGTCCGGCTCCGGACCGGCCCCGAGATTCACGCGGTGCGTACCGCGGGGGGTGCCGTCGGTGGTCCAAACGATCTCATGGTCGTTGGCGCTGGCCAGGACAAAGAGGCGGTCGGCGCCCGCGACGACGGCCTGGACGTAGCCGGGCGGCGCCGGGATCTGGACTGTCGTCTCGGGCGTGCCGGCCGTTCGCCAGACTCCGTCCGCGGTGACTGCGTAGACGTCGTCTCCAAGGCCAGCGACGACAGCGCTGAACGGGAAAACCTCGGCCAGCACGACCGTACCCTCCGGCGTTCCGTCCGACCGCAACCACTCACCGCTGATGAAGATGACATGGCAGATTCCGTCGAGAACCTGGATCGACTCGACGGTGTCCGATTGAACGAGTCCCTCCAAGGAGCGCACAAGACGCGTGCCGCCCGGAGTGCCGTCGCTCGTCCAAAGCTCGTCTCCGTCCACGAAGTAGACCGGCTCGAAGGCCGTTGCCTCTTGCCACCATGTCGCCTCGAACTGGAATCGATGGAGGAGGACAGTGCCCGCCGCGGTACCGTCGGTGCGAAACAGATGGGTCACATCGCCGAGGGAGATCCACAAGAGGATGCCCTGCCCGGAGGGATCCGGCAGGAAGAACCGATACTGAACCAAACCGCAGATCCCGAAATCGCCGCAGAGGTCCCCCAGCGGCCGCGTCCCGGGGCGGGTGCCGTCGCTGGTCCAGAAGGTGAGTGCGGCGGCGCCCGGGCTACGGGTCAGGAACCAGAGCGCCCCCTGCCACTCGATCCAGGGGTAGAGGTCGCTGCCGCAGACCCCGGGGCAGAGGTCCGCGAATAGCTCCTCCCCTCCCACCGTCCCGTCGGTGCGCCAAAGCTCCGCGCCGTGCTCCCCGTCGTCGGCGCTGAAGTAGAGAAACCCGCCGAAGAAACCAAGAGGGTTCGCCCAGGCCGAGCACCGCCCGGGGCAGACGTCGGCCAGACGATAAGTTCCGGCCGGAGAGCCGTCGGTGCGCCAAAGCTCGTAGCCGTGCTGAGGGTCTGTCGCCGCGAAAAAGCGCACGCCTTCGCGCTCGATTCCAAAGGACGGAAAGGAGGGCAGACGCAGGGCGCTCGGCCCCGGATTGAGATCGGCAACGAGGTGCGGCTGTGCCTGCCCGGCCAAGGCTCCCGCGAAGGCGACGAGGAAAACGATCCAAAACGCGCGCCGGAATGGCAGAAGTCGCATCACATCCTCCGTTCTCTTCACTTCGGTACCGCGATTCCTATTCCGGCAGCTCCGCCACCGGCATCGCCCACAGCTCGCGGCCGTGCTCGCCATCGTCGGCGCCGAAGAGAAGCTGGCCGTTCGCGATGCTGAACGGTCCCGGGCTGCTCGCGTCTCTCCCCTGAACGAGGTCGCCCCAGCGGAGCGTGCCCTCCGCGGTGCCGTCGCTGCTCCACGGTTCGAGCCCTGTGGTGCCGTCATCGGCCGCGAAGATCACCCGCTCGCCCACCGCCTTGAGATATTGCGGCAGCGAGCCACGCAGTCCGGGGCGCAGGTCGGCCACCATGTGGGTGGTCCCAGGGCTACCGCCAGAGGTCCAAAGCTCGGTACCCGAAGCCGGGCGGTACGCGACGAAAAACAGCCTGCCCTGGGCGGAGGTCAGCTCTCGGGTCTGCGACGCGCCGGCCAGGTCGCTCACCAGGGCCGTGCCGGCCCGAGTGCCATCGCTCTTGAAGAGCCCCTCGCCTGTGCCGTAAGCGGCAAAAAAATAGACCGAGTCGCCCACCGCCAATAGACCATGCGGCGCGGATCCTTCCGGCCCGGGCATCAGGTCCGCCACCCGCCGGGTGCCGTGCGGCGTGCCGTCCGTCGCCCACAGCTCCCGCCCGGTTTCGCCGTCGTCGGCGGAGAAGAACGCCCGGCTCCCCACGCGCACCAGATCGCTCGGGTTCGAGCTGACGCCGATCAACGCCGGAACGGGCGGCTCGGAGATCGTGTTCGGCATCAGCTTCGGGTTCAAGTCGGCCACCAGGCGGGTGCCCTCTTTGGTGCCGTCGGTCGCGAACAGCTCGCGCCCATGCACGAGATCGTCGGCCGCGAACAGGGCGACCGAGCCGAGCACCACGCCGGGGCTTGGATCCGACGAGATGTCTACGGTGTAGCACTGGGAGCTGCCGCCCCCGTATTGCTCGTAGGGATTGAGGTTGAGGATCTGTTTTGTTCCCCGGCCCGTCCCGTCGCTCACCCACGGCTCGGTATCCCCCGGTTCGCAGCTGAAGGGGTAGAACTTGAAATTCGCCCCGAATACGAACCGGCCGCCGAGAACGCCGATCGGAGCGGTCATCTCGTGCGTGGAGTAATCGTATTCGGGCCGGAAGTAGCGGGTCCCCGTGAGGGTGCCGTCGGTCTTCCAAACCCGGTTTCCGGCGGTGAAGAAGACCAATCCGCCTCCTTGAGTCAGCAAGCGGGCTCCATAGCCCACGAACGGGCTGACCGCACTCGTGCCCGGCGCCGTGCCGTCGGAAGTAAACAACTTCGACCCTCGCGCGCCGGCCATTGACGAGAACAGGAGTTTCTTGCCAAAGACGATCTGGTCGAACGGGCCGGATCCGCCGTTGGCCGGCTGGAAGTCGTACAAGCGCTCCGCGCCCGCCTCGTCGACCCGCCAGAGCTCGCGGTGGGCGCCGCGGGTAATCACCACACCGTTCCGCAGTCCCCCCATTTCGTATTGGTCCGGTTTCGGCCGACCGTGCAAATTATGGCGGTGGGTTCCGGCGGCGGTACCGTCGGTGCTCCACACCGTGCCGGCCGAAACGTAACCGGCGACGAACAACCGCCGGGGCCGTTCGACGACGGTCAGGACGGCGCCGAGCGGCGCATCGAAACGCACGGTGGTCTCCGGAGCTCCTCCGGTGCGCCAGACGCCGCCCGAGGTCACCACGAAGACCATAGCGCCGATTCGCGCGATCGTAGGGTGGTAGCCATCGCCGACATCCGCCAGTTTCAGGGTCCCCTCCGCGGTTCCATCCGAGCGCAGCCATTCGCCGTAATCGAACGTGGCGTACCAGATTCCGTCGATGACTCGAACCGACTTCAGAGATCGACTGACGACCATCCCCTCCAGGTTGCGCACCAGGCGGGTGCCGACCGGCGTTCCATCGCTCGTCCACAGCTCGAACCCGTCGAGGAAGTAGAGCGGCTCGGCGAGTTCGGCGGCATGGAGCCCTGGAAGAAACCCAGCAGCCGCCCGCCGCCGCTACAGCTCCCCGGGCAGATGTCGGTCAGGCGGTACGTGCCCTCCGGCGTACCGTCCGAGCGCCAAAGCTCGGCGCCGTGCTGGGGGTCTTGCCCGGGAAAGTAGAGCACCCCCTCCTGCTCGATGCCTTGAGACGGTGCCGCGTAGAAGGAGCCCCCCACCCGCGACCGAATGAGATCGGTCACCAGATGCGGTGCCGCAACCGCGGCTTGACCCACGAAGGCGAAGAGACCGGCGCCGAAGATTGCGCGCCACGTGAACCCTCGTTGCCTGGGAAACCTATTCATGATCGATCCTTTCGATCGCTCCGCCTACGGCTGCGCCGAACCGGCCACGTCCGCCACCGGCATCGCCCACAGCTCGCGCCCGTGCTCGCCGTCGTCGGCGCCGAAGAGAACCTGATGATTCGCGACGCTGAACGGCCCGGGGGTGCTCGCGTCGCGCCCCGGGGAGAGGTCGCCAAGCCGGACCGTTCCCTCGGAGGTGCCGTCGCTCGTCCAGGGTTCGAGGCCCGCGATCCCGTCATCGGCCGCGAAGATGGCTCGGTCGCCTACGATCTTCAAGTTCTGGGGCGCCGAGCCGCGCGGGCCGGGGCGCAGGTCCGCGACACGGCGGGTGGTCGCGGCCGTGCCTTGGGAGGTCCACAGCTCGGTACCCGCCTCCTCCGTGAACGCCACGAAGAACAACCGGCCGTTCTTGGCGGCGAGGAGGTCCCGCGCTTGGGAAACGCCCGTCAGATCGCTCACCCGGACCGTGCCGCCCGGCATGCCGTCGCTCCGGTAAAGGCCCTCTCCCGCGCCGTTCGCGGCGTTCGCGGCGTTCGCGGCGAAAAAGTAGATCGCGTCGCCGACCGCCACGAGGTTGCGCGGTGTCGAGCCGGCCGGGCCGGGCACCAGATCCGCAATCCTCCGCGTCCCTTGGAAAGTGCCGTTCGTGACCCAGAGCTCGCGGCCGCTGATGCCATCGTTCGCGACGAAGAAGACGCGGCTTCCCGCGCGCACCAGATCGGTGGGGTCGGAGCTGTCGCCGACGAAACGAGGCGGCTGGGGCTTGAGATACGGATCGTCGAACGGCCGCCGCTTCCTGTTGACGTCGGCCACGAGCCGGGTGCCCTCTTTCGTGCCGTCGGTCGCGAACAGCTCACGTCCATGGACGAGGTCGTCGGCGGCAAATAGGGCGATGGATCCGACCACGACTCCGCGACCGGGCGACGAGGGAACGTATCTCGCCGTGCAGAAACCGTTCGGGACCTCATAGAAGTAGGGGTTGAGATCGAGCAGCTGGCTCGTGCCATGCCCCTCGCTCACCCAGGGCTCGCTGTCCCCGTCGCAACGCTCAGGATCGTCGTCGATGCCGAGGAGGGTCGCGGAGTAGACGAACCGGCCGCCGACGAAGCCGATCGGGGCGTTCAACGTGAAGCTCTGATAGGAGGACCGAGGCCGGTACGTTCGCGTACCCTCGCGGGACCCGTCGGTCTCCCAAAGCCGGGACCACGAATTGAACAGCACCTTCCCCCCCGCGCGGGTGAGCTTGAAGAGTGCCCGGTAATCGAAATCGAGGCCGAGGTCGAAGGTTCCCACGTCCGCCGCGGTGGTGATGGCCGACGTACCGGCCGAGGTTCCATCCGAAGAGAAGAGCCTGGATCTCCACTCGTCGGCCCGCGCAAAGAACACCAACCGTCCGCCCGAGACGACTTGGTCGAGCGGGCCGGAGCCGCCGTTGGCGGGCTGGAAATTGTGGAGCCGTTCGACCTCGGCGCCCGCGCCGTCGACCCGCCAGAGCTCGTGGCGACCCCGAGAGAGCAACACCCCGCCCCCGAAGGCCTTCATTCCGTACTCGTCGGGGCTCGGCCCGCCGTCGAAGTGGATCTTTCGCGTCCCGGCCGGAGTGCCGTCGGTGGTCCAAAGGAAATCTCGGGATTGTTCCTGATTGTAGGCGAGGACGAACAGCCGGTCCGGCCGCTCGACGACGTCGTGAATCGGCCCGGCGGGTCCTGCCCACGAGGAGATCGTTTCGGGGGTGCCTCCCGTGCGAAAGATGCCGTCCGAGGACACGACGAAGACCCCACTGCCGATGTGTGCGACCGTGAGATCCGAGGCCGAGCCCGCCTGCCCCAACAGGAAAGTGCCTGCCGCCGTGCCGTCGGACCGCAGCCACTGGTTGAAGGCGAAGAAAGTGGCGTAGAAGATCCCGTCGACGACCTCGAACGATTGCATGTCGTAGTCATCTACCAGTCCAACCAGGCTACGGACGAGGCGCGTGCCGGCGGGCGTCCCGTCGCTCGTCCACAGCTCCGCATTGTCGATGAAAAAGAGCGGCTCGCCCGTCACCTTGCGCTGGATCTGGTCGACGTATTGAGTGTCTTCCACGAAGCGATGCAGGAGCACCGTGCCGCCCGCGGTGCCGTCGGTGCGAACGAGAGATTCCAGGTGGGATTCGGAAGTCCAAACGAGCAGCCCCTGCCCGGACGGATCCGGACCGCCCAGAAAGATGCCGAACTGATACGAAACGGAGTCGCAGATCGCCAGGTCGGTGCAGAGGCTCGCGACCGGCCGGGTTCCCTCCCGGGTCCCGTCGCTGGTCCACAGGACGGTGCTCGCATCGTACGTCGCTTGGACGAGGAACCAGAGCGCCCCGCGCCATTCGACCCAACCGTTCGCCAAGCTCCAGCAGCTTCCCGGACAGACGTCCGCGAGCAGCTCCTCGCCGCCGACGGTTCCGTCCGTGCGCCAAATCTCGGCGCCGTGCTCGGAATCGTCGCCCACGAAATAGAGGTGGCCGTGGAAAGACCCCAAAGACCGGCCCCCGCCCGAGCAGCTTCCGGGGCAGAGATCGACCAGGCGGTAAGTGCCCTCCGGCGTGCCGTCGCTCCGCCAGAGCTCATAGCCGTGTTGCGGATCGTGGGCCGGAAAATAGAGCACTCCCTCGTGCTCGACACCCTCGGACGGGAAAGGCTGCGAGCGGCCGTCCACCCGCTGCCGATTGAGATCGGCGACGAGGTGGGGCTGGGCCTGCCCGGCCAAGGCCCCCGCGAAGAGGAGAAGGGCGACCCACGACACCGCGCGCCAGGATTTCCGGATTTTCATCGCTCCCCCGTTCGCCCTTCGGTCCTCAATTCACCAGCTCCGCCACCGGAATCGCCCAGAGCTCGCGGCCGTGCTCGCCATCGTCCGCGCCGAACAGGATCTGGCCGTTGGCGATGCTGAACGGCCCCGGGCTGCTCGCGTCTCGTCCCGGCGCGAGGTCGCCCCGGCGGATCGTTCCCTCGGGAGTGCCGTCGCTCGTCCAGGGTTCGAGGCCCGCGATCCCGTCATCGGCCGCGAAGATCACCCCGTCGTCCAAGCCTTTGAGGCTCTGGGGCGCCGAGCCGCGCGGGCCGGGGCGCAGATCCGCGACCTGGCGGGTGGTCGCGGCCGTGCCTTGGGAGGTCCACAGCTCAGTGCCCGTCTCCGGGCGGAACGCGACGAAGAACAACTTGTCGCGGACGACGGTGAGGTCTCGCGCTTGGGAGACGCCGGCAAGATCGCTCACCAACACCGTGCCGCTCCGCGTGCCGTCGCTCTTGAACAGTCCCTCGCCCTCGCCGTGAGCGGCGAAAAAGTAGATCCCCTTCCCGACCGCCACCAGGTTGTGCGGCGAGGAGCTGCCCGGTCCGGGCACGAAATCCGCGACCCTCCGCGTGCCGCGGCGGGTGCCGTTCGTCACCCACAGCTCGCGCCCGGTCGTCCCGTCGTCGGCGACGAAGAAGGCGCGGCTTCCCGCGCGCACCAGGTCGGTCGGGTCGGAGTCCTCGCCGACGAAATGAAGCGGATGCGGCAGAAGGTCGGGATGGTCGAACGGTTGCCGCTTCGGGTTGATGTCGGCGACCAACCGCGTCCCCTCTTTTGTGCCGTCGGTCGCGAACAGCTCGCGCCCATGCACGAGATCGTCCGCGGCGAATAGGGCGAGGGGACCGACCACGACCCCGGGGCCGGGGGATGAAGAGACGTCGTTGGCCGAGCAGAGCCCGTGGGGCTCAAAGAAGAAGGGGTTCAGATTGAGCAGCTGATTCGGGCCATGGATTCCATCGCTCACCCAGGGCTCGCTGTCTCCTTCGGCGCAATGCGGCACCTCGTTGATGTCCAGGGTCGCGGAGAAGACGAACCGTCCGCCGACGAAACCGATCGGGGCGTTCATGCCGAAACTCTCGTAGAAGGAGGATTGAGGCCGCCAGGACCGGGTTCCCTCGCGGGTGCCGTCCGTCGCCCAGAGCAGCCCACGCGAATTGAAAAATCCTCGCCCGCCCGCGCGAGTGAGCTTGAACTGCGTCTGTCCTCCGAAAGCCGCGCCGATCGCGGTCGTGCCGGCGGCGGTGCCATCCGAGGAGAAGAGCTGCGAGTTGTGCTCGCCGGCCAGGGAGAAGAACACCAGCCGGTGTCCCAAAACGATCTGCTCGTTCGGGCCGGCGCTGCCGTTTCCGGGCTGGAGAT
Source organism: Thermoanaerobaculia bacterium (assembly GCA_035995205.1). GTDB lineage: Bacteria > Acidobacteriota > Thermoanaerobaculia > Multivoradales > UBA5704 > DASYKS01. Next base: position 59,063 of record DASYKS010000091.1, on the reverse strand, counting down.
CGTGCAGCCTCTCCGCACCCGTGCCGTCGACCCGCAACAGCTCGCGGGAACCCCGGGAAACCAACACGCCGTCTCGAAAGGCTGCCATCCCGTCCGCATCGAGCCTCGGCCCGGGACCGAGAGGGAGCCGGCGGGTCCCGGCCGGGGTGCCGTCGGTGGTCCATAGGAACGGGCGGTTTTGATCCGGGTCGTAACTCATGACGAACAGCCGGCCCGGTCGCTCGACCACCGAAAGAATCTCACCGCGCGGACCGGCGAACGAAGAGGTGGTCTCGGGGGTCCCTGCCGTCCGCCAGATTCCGTCCGTGGTGAGCACGAAGACCGAGCCGCCGATCCGGGCGATCGTGGGGTCGGTGCCCGGAGCCACTTGGGCCAACACGAAAGTGCCCTCGGCCGTCCCGTCGGAGCGCAACCAGTTGTTGTCGCTGAAGGTGGCGTGGAAGATCCCATCGACGACTTCGGTGGACAGCAGAAAACCGACTTCGATCAGCCCGTCCAGGTTGCGGACGAGAAGAGTGCCGGCGGGCGTTCCGTCGCTCGTCCAGAGATTCAACCCGTCGAGGAAATAGAGCGGTCCGGCGGGGGCTCGCCCGATCTGACCTTCGAATTGAAATCCGGCCACGAAATGATGCAGAAGCACCGTGCCCCCCACGGTGCCGTCGGTGCGGAAGAGAGATCTCGGTTCGTCGATCTTGAAGGTCCACAGGAGCAGACCCTGACCGGACGGATCCGGCCCGGCCAGAACTGCCTGGGAATCGTCCGGGTCCGAGCGGCAGATCGAAAGATCGGTACAGAGGTTCGCGACCGGTCGGGTTCCTGCCGCGGTTCCGTCGCTGGTCCACAGGACGGCGTCCGCATCGAAAGACTCTTGGGCGAGGAACCAAAGGCCGTCGCGCCATTCGACCCAACCGCTCGGCACGGTCCCGCAGGTCCCCGGACAGACGTCGGCGAGCAACTCCTCTCCGCCCACGGTTCCGTCTGTACGCCAGATTTCGAGGCCGTGTTCCCGGTCGTCGCCCAGGAAATAGAGAAAGCCGCGGAAAAACCCGAGGGTCCGGACGCCTCCCGAACAGCGCCCGGGGCAGAGATCCATGAGGCGGAACGTGCCGTCCGTACGCCAGACCTCGTAACCATGCGATGGATCGCTGGCCGAAAAATAGAGCACGCCGTCGTGCTCGACACTCCCGAACCAAGAAGGGGGCGTAGGGGAATCTACGCTTTCCTGGTTGAGATCGGCGACCAGATGCGGCTGGGCCTTTCCGGCCAAGGCTCCCGCGAAGACGAGGAGTACGCCGACCCACACCGCCCGCCGGGATTGAATTCGCATGACGTCCTCCGTTTCTTTCGCCGTCCTCATTGCGGTAGCTCCGCCATCGGGATCGCCCACAGCTCCCGCCCGTGCTCGCCGTCGTCGGCGCCGAACAGAACCTGGCCGTTCGCGATGCTGAACGGCCCGGGCGTGCTCGCCGCGAGGCCGGGCGCGACGTCGACCAGCCGGACCGTGCCGGCCGCGGTGCCGTCGCTGCTCCACGGTTCGAGACCGGAGACGCCGTCGTCCGCGGCGAACACCACCCGACCGGCCGTCGCCTTGAGATACTCCGGCAGCGAACCGCGCGGCCCTGGGCGCAGGTCGGTCACTTCGCGCGTGGTCTCTGCCGTGCCCCGAGAGGTCCACAGCTCCGTGCCCGATTCCGGGCGGAACGCCACGAAGAACAGCCTGCCGGCGGCGACGGTGAGGTCCCGGGCTTGGGTCGCGCCGGCCAGGTCGCTCACCCGAACCGTGCCGGCCGAAGTGCCGTCGCTCTTGTACAACCCCTCGCCCGCGGCGCCCCCAGGGTTCGACGCGAAGAAGTAGATGCCGTCGCCGACCACCACAAGATCATGCGGCGAGGAGCTTGCCCTTGACGGTCCGGGCACCAGATCGACCACGAGCCGGGTGCCCCGGCGCGTGCCGTTCGTGACCCACAGCTCGCGCCCGGTCCTGCCGTCGTCGGCGACGAAGAAGACGGTGCCCCCCACGCGCACCAGATCGCTCGGGTCCGAGCCGACGCCGACCTGCTCAGGTCCGAATTCCGGGAAATCCGTATAGAACTCGGGGTTGGATTGGCGGCTCGGATTGAGGTCGGCGAGCAGGCGGGTGCCGGCTTTCGTGCCGTCGGTCGCGAACAGCTCGCGCCCGTGCAGGAGGTCGTCGGCAGCGAACAGAGCGATCCGGCCGAGCACGGCGCCTTGGCCCGGCGACGACGAGACCTTCACGATTTCGCACAGCGAGGTGCGGCCGAACCGGAAGAAGGGATTGAGATCGATCACCCGCTTCGTGCCGTCCGGCGTTCCGTCGCTGACCCACGGCTCGGCGTCACCCGGGTCGCAAGGATAGGACCCCGAGCGACTGCCGCCGAATAGGAACCGGCCGCCGACGAACCCGATCGGTGCCGTCCTGTAGAGGCCCGGGCGGCCAAGGCTCGGGTAGATCGGACCGGTTCCCGCGCGGGAACCGTCGGTCGTCCAGAGGGTGCTCGCGGACCAGAAGAAAGCGCGCTTCCCCGCGCGAGTGAGCGAATAGAAGTCCGCCAAGTATTCGAAGCCGAAGTCGTAGAGCGGTTCGGCGCTGAGCGCGGTCGTGCCGGACGCGGTGCCGTCGGACGAGAAGAGCTTGGGACTCCTCCCGTCGAGCGACATGAACAGCAGCCGGCCTCCCAAGACGAGCTGGTCGACCGGACCGGACCCGCCGTTTTCGGGCTGGAAGTCATGCACCCGCTCGCCGCGCGCCCCCGCCCCGTCGATCCGCCACAGCTCGCGGATGCCGCGGGAGATCAATACACCATCCCGGAACCCGGCGATCTCCCCATCGGGGGGCGGCGGGCCGGCCAGGTGGATTCGCCGGACTCCGCCGGTGCCGTCGAAGGTCCAAACGAAATACCTTCCGTCGCGGGCCATGACGAACAGCCGGCCCGGCTGTTCGATCACGCTCTCGACTTCGCCTCGCGGCCCCTCGAACCGGAGGGTGGTCTCGGGCGTTCCGCCCGTGCGCCAGACCCCGGTCCCGGTCACCGCGAAGACGGTGCCGCCGATGCGCGCAATCCGCGGGTAGGAGAAGGAGAGATCCAATCGCGCAAGCTGGATCGTGCCCTCGGCCGTCCCGTCCGACCGCAGCCAGTCGCCGCTGCTGAAGATCGCATAGAAGATCCCGTCGACGACCCTGACCGAGAGAGCGACGCCTTCCGCCAGCCCGTCCAAGCTGCGCACCAACCGGGTGCCGGCGGGAGTCCCGTCGTTCGTCCACAGATCGAGCCCGTCGAGAAAATAGAGCGGCCCGAAAGGCTCGGCGGCCGTCTGAACTTCGTGCGCGAAGCGATGCAGGAGGACGGTGCCCGCGGCGGTGCCGTCGGTGCGGAAGAGAGAGGTGAAAGCGCTATCGGGCGATGAGCCTTGCAGAAGAAAACCCTCGCCTGACGGGTCGGGCCTGAGCCGGGAAAAGGGGTAGTCAAGCGGGCTCAGACCGCAGATCGAAAGATCGGTGCAGAGGTTGACGACCGGCCTCGTGCTCTCCGCGGTGCCGTCGCTGCGCCAGAGGAGGTAGGTCGAACCGGGTTGATCCTTGGTCAGGAACCAGATCGCTCCACGCCATTCGAGCCAGTCGGCCGGTTCGGTCGGGCAGGCCCCTGGACAGAGATCCGCGAGGAGCTCCTCCCCACCCACCGTCCCGTCCGTGCGCCAGATCTCGACACCATGCTCGCGATCGTCGCCGCGAAAATAGAGGTGTCCGTCAAAGAAACCCAACGGCTCGCCCAAGCCCCCGCAGCTGCCCGGACAGAGATCGACCAGGGGATAGGTGCCCTCGGCGGTGCCGTCCGTCCGCCAGAGCTCGCGGCCGTGCTGCGGATCTTGCCCGGAGAAGTAGAGCACGCCGCCATGCTCGACACCTCGCGACAGTTGGGAAGGGAGCAAGGCCGGCACCCTCTGCTGATTGAGGTCGACGACCAGGTGCGGCTGGGCCTCTCCAGCCCAGGCCCCGGCGAAAATGAACAGGGCCACTGCCCCGTTCACACGACAGAATTGCTGGAATCGCATCGGTTCCTCCGTTCCCCTTCGTTCCTATTTCAGCAGCTCGCCGACCGGCATCGCCCACAGCTCCCGCCCGTGCTCGCCGTCGTCGGCGCCGAAGAGGATCTGGCCGTTCGCGACGCTGAACGGCCCCGGCGTGCTCGCGTCGCGCCCCGGCGCGAGGTCGCCCCAGCGGACCGTTCCCTCCGCGGTGCCGTCGCTGATCCAGGGTTCGAGCCCCGAGGTCCCGTCGTCCGCCGCGAAGACCAGCTTGTCCGCCACCGCTTTGAGATTCTGCGGCGAGGAGCCGCGCAGGCCGGGGCGCAGATCCGTCACGAGGTGGGTGGTTTCCGGCGTACCGTGAGAGATCCAAAGCTCGGTGCCCGTCTCCGGGCGGGCCGCCGTGAAGAACAGCCGGTCGGAAGCGAGCGCGAGCCCCGCCGGTTGGGAAGCGCCCGAAAGATCGCTCACGAGGACCGTGCCGCTGCGCGTTCCATCGCTCCGATAGAGGCCTTCGCCGCTGCCGAAGGACGCGAAGAAGTAGACCGCGCCGTCGACCTCGACCAGGTCGTGCAGCGAGGAGCTGCCGGGGCCGGGCGTCAAGTCCACGACCTGCCGGGTGCCGCGGTACGTGCCGTCCGTCACCCACAACTCGCGCCCAAGGTCGCCGTCGTCCGCGGTGAAGAAGATGCGGCTTCCCGCGCGCACCAGATTCTCGGGGTCCGAGCCGAGGCCGATGAGTCTCGGCGGGCGCGGTATGAGCTCCGGATCGTCGATCGGTCTCTGCTTGCGGTTGATGTCGGCGACGAGCCGGGTGCCTGCCGCGGTGCCGTCGGTCGCGAACAGCTCGCGCCCATGGACGTGGTCGTCCGCGGCGAAGAGCGCGATCCGGCCGAGCGGGACGCCGCGCCCGGGCGCCGAGGAAAGGCCGACGTTCTCGCAGATCCCGTAGGACTCATAGTGGAAGGGATTGAGATTCAGCAGCCGTTTCATGACGTGAGCCCCGTCGCTCACCCACGGCTCGCTCTCGCCGGAAGGGCAGCGATGCGGGTTCGAGTCGAGGTCGCGGATCCCCGAGAAGACGAACTGATCCCCGAACAAACCGATCGGAGCGGCCATCCCGAACCCCGCATACGAGGGGTTGGGCTGCCAGATCCTGGTTCCCTCGCGGGTCCCGTCGCTCGACCAGACCCGCCCCCGGGCATTGAAGAACGCGCGCGTTCCCGCGCGCGTGAGCGAGCTGTACGCCGGATCGTAGGTGGCGCCCTGCTCGGCATAAGGGTTCCGCGCGGTCGCGAGAATCTCGGTCGTGCCGGCTGCTGTGCCGTCGGACGAGAAGAGCTTGCGGCTCGTCGGGCTGGCCAGCGCCAGGAACAGCAGCCGCCCGCCCACGACGATCTGGTCGGTCGGGCCGGAGCCGCCGTTTTCGGGCTCGAATGCGTGCAGCCGCTCTCCGCCCGGGCTCGTGCCGTCGATCCGCCAGAGCTCGCGCGCTCCGCGGGAGATCAAGGCGCCGTTGCCGAAGGCCGCGAGGACGTACGAATCGGGTTGGGGTCCGCCGTCGAAATGGATCTTCCGTGTGCCGGCCAGCGTGCCGTCGGTGGTCCAGACGGCGGCGCCCGAGCCTCCTGGCCCGTAGCTCAGCCCGAACAGCCGGCCCGCGCTCTCGACCGCGGTCTCGATCAACCCGAACGGCCAGGCGATCTGGGAGGTGGTTTCCGGGCTTCCGCCCGTGCGCCAGATTCCTTCCTCCGCGACGGCGAAGACCGAGCCGCCGATCCGCTCGACCGTCGGGTTCGAGCCTATGCCGACGTTGGCCAGCACGACGGTGCCCTCCGCCGTGCCGTCCGAGCGCAGCCATTCGCCGCCGTCGAACGCGATGTACAGGATGCCGTCGATCACCCGGGTCGAAGACCGCAAAGGGACGAAATCCACGAGACCGCTCAAGTTGCGGACGAGATGCGTGCCGGAGGGGGTCCCGTCGCTCGTCCAGAGATCCGAGCCGTCGAGAAAATAGAGCGGCACGGTGGCGGCCTCCCCGTAGCCCGACCCTTGGTCCGCGAAGCGGTGCAGGAGCACGGTGCCGCCCGCGGTGCCATCGGTCCGATAGAGGCTCTTCGCATCGTAGCTCTCGAAGACCCCAACGACGAGGCCCTGTCCGGACGGGTCCGGCCCGGCCAGGAAGGCGGAGGTGTAGGGGCCGAAGTCGCAGATCGAAAGTTTGCGGCACAGGCTCGCCACCGGCCGGGTTCCCGCCCGGGTTCCGTCGCTCGTCCAGAGGACGGGGATCGCGTCATAGGTCTTCTGGGCCAGGAACCAGATCTGCCCGCGCCACACGGTCCAGCCGTCCAGCAGGGGGCTGCAGGATCCCGGACAGACGTCGGTGACCCGCTCCTCTCCGTCGGCGGTGCCGTCCGTGCGCCAGATCTCGGTGCCGTGCTCGGAATCGTTGCCCAGGAAATAGAGCCAACCCTGGAAAATGCCGAGAGTCCCGCTCGTGCCGTCGCAGAGGCCCGGGCAGAGATCGGTCAGACGGCCGGTGCCCGCGGGCGTGCCGTCGGTTCGCCACAGCTCGTAGCCATGCTGCAGATCGCGAGCCGGAAAGTACAAAACGCCATCGCGCTCGGTGCCCGCCTCCGGGAAGGGCGTCGAAAACGATCGCGTCCGTCCTCGATTGAAATCGGTGATCCGGTGGGGTTGAGCCCGCCCGGCCAAAGCTCCCGCGAAGACGAGAAGGACGACGACCCACAAAAAGCGCCAGGACCGAAAGTTCCGCATCGCGTCCTCCTACCTATGTACCGGGTTTCAAGGGTCCACCTCGGCGACCGGCACCGCCCACAGCTCGCGCCCATGCTCGCCGTCGTCGGCGCCGAACAGAATCTGGCCGTTCGCGACGCTGAACGGCCCCGGGCTGCTCGCGGCGACGCCGGGAGCGATGTCGCCCAGCCGGACCGTGCCCTCCCTGGTGCCGTCGCTGCTCCAGGGTTCGAGACCCGAGGTGCCGTCCTCGGCCGCGAACACCACCCGCGCACCCACCGCCTTGAGGTTCTGAGGCTGCGAGCCGCGCGGCCCGGGGCGTAGGTCGGTCACGCTGCGGGTGGTCGCCGCCGTGCCTTCGGAAGTCCACAACTCGGTGCCCGTCTCCGGCAGGAACGCGGCGAAGAACAGCTTCCCTCGGACGAGGGTCAGATCCCGCGCCTGGGAGCCGCCCGAAAGGTCGCTCACCAGGATCGTGCCGGCCTCCGTGCCGTCGCTCTTGTACAGGCCATCCCTCGCGGCGCCCCCGGGGTTGGGCGCGAAGAAGTAGAGAGCGTCGCCGACCGCCACCAGGTCATGCGGCGAGGAGCTTGCCCGTCCGCGCACCAGATCCGTGAGCCGCCGGGTGCCCCGGCGCGTGCCGTTCGTCACCCACAGCTCGCGCCCGGTCCTGCCGTCGTCGGCGACGAAGAAGACGTTGCTTCCCGCGCGCACCAGATCGGTCGGGTCGGAACCGACGCCGGCCAGCTCCGGTCCGTACTCCGGATGGGGAGGAAAGAACTCCGGATTGGGTTCGAGGTTCCGGTTGATGTCGGCGACCAGATGGGTGCCGGATTTCGTGCCGTCGGTCGCGAACAGCTCGCGGCCATGCACGAGATCGTCGGCCGGGAACAGGGCGATTCGGCCGACCCCTACGCCGGGGCCGGGAGAGGAGGAAGCGTCCAATTTGTCGCACTGCGGCTGGCTGCTCTCGTACTTGAAAGGATTGAGATTCACCAGTTGTCTCGTGCCGCGGCCGTCGCGAATCCAAGGCTCGGCGTCCCCGTAATCGCAAGCATGGGGATTGAACCGTAGGTTCGCGCCGAACACAAAGCCACCGCCGACGAGGCCGATCGGCGCGGTCATGCCGAAGCTCACATAGGACGAAGCTCCAGGCTTGACGGTCCGGGTTCCCTCGCGGGTTCCATCGGTCGCCCAGAACCGGGACGCGTAGAAGGCATTGAAGAAGGCTTCGCTCCCTACGCGAGTCAGCCGGTGGAACTGCGGCCGAAAGAAGGGACTCTCGGTATCGAAAGGCGATTCGTAGCCCGGCGGACCGATCGCGGCTGTGCCGGCCGCGGTGCCGTCGGAGGAAAAGAGCTGCGACCGCTCGTGGCCGACGAGCGAAAAGAACAGCAGCCGGTCTTCGTGCACCACCTGCGCGCTCGGTCCCGACCCCTCGTTTGCCGGCTGAAAGTCGTGCACCGGCTCGGCGCCCGCCCCCGCGCCGTCAACCCGCCACAGGTCGCGATAGCCGCGCGAGATCAGCACCCCCTCCCCGAACCCGGCCATCTCCGGATCCGGGACCGGAGGACCGTTCAGGTGGAGCCGCCGGTAGCCGTTGGCGCTGCCGTCGGTGCTCCAGATGAAGTCATTGCCGTCGTAGGCCTGGACGAAGAGACGGTTCGGCCGTTCGACGACGAGACCGAACTGGCTGCGGGGAGCATCGAACCGGACGGTGGTCTCGGGTGTGCCCTCCGTGCGCCAGATCCCGTCTTCGGTGACCGCGAAGACGACGCCGCCGATTTGCGCGATGAGGAACCGACCGGGGTACGAGAAATCCAACCGCGCCAATTTGATCGTGCCCGCCGCCGTCCCATCCGAGCGCAACCAGTCGCCCATGTCGTAAAGCATGTAGAAGATCCCATCGACAACCCTGGACAGGACGCCGAAGACAAATCCGGGCACCAGCTCACTCAAGTTTCGAACGAACCGCGTGCCGGCAGGCGTTCCGTCGCTCGTCCAGAGCGCCGATCCGTCCACGAAGTAATATCGGCCGGAAGCCTCCGCCGCCGTCAGAATCGGGTTCGCGAAGCGATGCAGAAGGACGGTGCCCGCGACGGTGCCGTCGGTGCGGAAGAGCGCGCCGTGAGGGTTGTCCGTCGAATAGAGCAACAAAAACAGGCCCTCGTCCGTCGCGTTCGGTCCGGGCAGGACGATGGACTCCGGCGAAACGCCGCAGATCTTAAGATCGCCGCAGAGGTCGGCGGCCGGCTTCGTGTTCTCGGCGGTTCCGTCGCTCGTCCAGAGAGCCTGGCCGATCACGAACCAGAGCGCCCCTCGCCATTCGAGCCAGTTCCTCGGTTCGGTCCCGCAGGCCCCCGGGCAGAGATCGGCGAGCAGCTCCTCGCCGCCCACCGTCCCATCCGTGCGCCAGATCTCGATTCCGTGCTCGCGGTCGTCGCCGCGAAAATAGAGGTGCCCGGCAAAAAACCCCAAGGGCTCGACCAAGCCGCCGCAGCTTCCCGGACAGAGATCGGCCAGGGCGTAGGTACCCTCCGGAGTGCCGTCGGTCCGCCAAAGCTCGGCGCCGTGCTGCGGGTCGTGACCCGAAAAATAAAGCACGCCTTCGTGCTCGACACCCCCCGACAGGCGAGGCTGCAAGTCGGCCGGCACCCGTTCCCAATGGAGATCGGCGACCAGGTGCGGCTGGGCCGAGAGTGCCAAGGCCCCCGCGAAACCGAGAAGGACGACGATCCACACCGCGCGCCGGGATTGAATTCGCATCACGTCCTCCTCCTCGTTCCTGGCTCTATTGCGACAGCTCAGCAAGCGAAATTGCCCACAGCTCGCGCCCATGCTCGCCGTCGTCGGCACCGAAGAGAAGCTGGCCGCCGAGGACGCTGAACGGACCGGGGACGCTCGCGTCGCGCCCTGGCGCGATATCGCCCCATCGGAGCGTGCCCGCCGCGGTGCCGTCGCTACTCCACGGTTCGAGCCCGGAGACGCCGTCGTCCGCGGCGAAAATCACCGTTCCGCCCACCGTTTTCAGGTTCTGAGGGGCCGAGCCGCGCGGGCCGGGGCGCAGGTCGGTCACCTCGTGGGTGGTCTCCGCCGTGCCTTCCGAGACCCACAGCTCGGTGCCCGTCTCCCGGCGGTAGGCGACGAAGAAAAGCTTGCCGTCGGCGACCTGGAGCCCCCGCGCTTCGGAAACGCCCGCGAGGTCGCCGACCCGGACCGTGCCTCTCCGGGTGCCGTCGCTCCGGTAGAGCCCCTCGCCCGCGGTGCCGGCGCTCCCGGGGGGGTTGGCGGCGAAGAAGTAGACCGCGTCGCCGGTCGCCACGAGGTCGCGCGGGGAAGAGCTGCCGGCGCCGGGCATCAGGTCCGCCACCTGACGGGTGCCGCGGCTCGTACCGTCGCTCACCCAAAGCTCGCGGCCGGTCGTCCCGTCGTCCGCGGCGAAGAAGGCGAGGCTCCCCGCCCGCACCGGGTCGCTCGGGTCCGAGCCGATCCCGAAGAAGTGGAGGGGGCGCGGCAAGAGCTCCGAACCGTCGACCGGCGTCACCCGCGGGTCGATGTCGGCGACCAGCCGGGTTCCGTCCTTCGTGCCGTCGGTCGCGAACAGCTCGCGCCCGTGCACCAGATCGTCCGCGGCGAAGAGCGCGATCGGGCCGATCCGGGCTCCTCGCCCGGGCGACGAAGAATACGCCGTGTTCAGGCAGAACCCGTCGGGTTCGTAGTAGAAGGGATTGAGATTCACCAGCCGTTCCATCCTTCGAACGCCGTCGCTCACCCACGGCTCGGCCTCTCCGGGGGGGCAGCGCTGCGGGTAGAGGTCCAAGTCGACCGTCGCGGAGAAAACGAGCTGGCCGCCGAGGAAACCGATCGGCGCGTTCATCCGGAAGCTCGGGAAGGAAGAACCGCGCCAGGCCTTGGTGCCTTTGCGGGTTCCGTCGCTCGACCAGAGCGCTCCCGCGGTGTTGAAAAACACCCGCGCGCCGGCGCGGGCGATCAAGGGGGTCCCCGGTTCGTAGGCGCCGCCGGGGGCGAGATACGGGCTGTTCTCGATCGCGCGGAGCGCGGTCGTGCCGGCGGCGGTACCGTCGGAGGAGTACAGCCACCGGCTTTCCGGGTTGGCCAGCGACGCGAACAGCAGCCGGCCGGAGAAGACGATCTGATCGCTCGGGCCGGAGCCGCCGTTTTCGGGCTGGAACTCGTGCAGCCGCTCGGCGACGAATCCCGTGCCGCCCTGGCCGGAGGCGATCGGTTCCAGTTGCCACAGCTCGCGCGCGCCGCGGGAGAACAACACCCCGTCGAGAAACCCCACCAAACCGTACAAATCCGGTTTGGGTCCGCGGGGAAGATGGACCCGTCGCGTGCCGGCCGCCGTGCCGTCGGTGGTCCAGACGAAGGCCCCTTGCCCCTCGTAGCTCAAGCCGAACAGGCGGCCCGGCCGCGCGACCACGGTCTGGATCAAGCCGAACGGAAAATCGAGCCGGGCGGTGGTCTCCGGGGTGCCTCCCGTGCGCCAGACTCCTTCCGACGTGACGGCGAAGACGGCGTCGCCGATCGGCTCGATTTTCGGGTCGGTGCCGGGGCCGACATCGGCCAGCACGACGGTGCCTTCCGCCGTGCCGTCGGAGCGCAGCCATTCGCCGCCGTCGAACGCGAGGTACAGGGTGCCGTCGATCACCTGGGCGGAAGAGCGCAACGGGACGTAATCCACCAGGGCGTCCAGGTTGCGGACGAAGCGAGTGCCGGAGGGCGTTCCGTCGCTGGTCCAGAGGTCCGAGCCGTCGAGAAAATAGAGCGGAACGGTGGCCTTCTCCCCAAAGTCGGACCCTCTTGCCGCATAGCGATGCAGGAGCACGGTGCCGCCCACGGTGCCGTCGGTGCGATAAAGCGAGCTCGCGTCGCAGCCGTCGCACACCCGCAGGACGAGGCCCTGTCCGGACGGGTCGGAGCCGGTCAAATACGTGTAGCGGTCCTGGCCCTCGCAGATCGAAAGGTCGCGACAGAGACTCGCCACCGGTCGGGTTCCTTCTTGCGTCCCGTCGCTCGACCAGAGGACGAGGACTGTGCCGAAGACTCTTTGGGCGAGGAACCAAAACCGCCCGTGCCATTCGACCCAGCCGTTCACCTGGAGATCACAGATTCCCGGACAGACGTCGGCGAGCAGCTCCTCCCCGCCGACGGTTCCGTCCGTACGCCAGATCTCGGTGCCGTGCTCGGAATCGTTGCCCAGGAAATAGAGCGACCCCTGGAAAAAGCCGAGGGCCTGTCCTCCGCCGTCGCAGCGTCCCGGGCAGAGATCGGTCAGACGATAGGTGCCGCCCACCGTGCCGTCGGTCCGCCACAGCTCGTAGCCGTGCTGCGGGTCGTTGCCCGAAAAATAGACGACGCCGTCCTGCTCGAAGCCCAGCCGAGGCTGCGAAACGGATCGCCCCCTCTCTCGGTTGAGATCGAGGACGAGGCGGGGCTGGGCCAGCCCGGACAAGGCGCCCGCGAAGGCGAGAAGGACGACGGACCACACCGCGCGCCAGGATTGCAGGATTCTCATCGCGTCTCCGTTCGTCTTCTCGGTAGGGCTTCTATTGCGGCAGCTCGGCGACCGGCATCGCCCACAGCTCGCGCCCGTGCTCGCCGTCGTCCGCGCCGAACAGGATCTGGCCGTTCGCCAGGCTGAACGGCCCCGGGTTGCTCGACGCGCTGCCCGGCGCGATGTCGCCCCAGCGGAGCGTGCCCTCCGCGGTGCCGTCGCTGGTCCAGGGTTCGAGCCCGGAGATGCCGTCCTCGGCCGCGAACACCACCCGATCGCCCACCGCCTTGAGGTTCTGCGGCTGCGAGCCGAACGGTCCGGGGTGCAGGTCGGCCACCCTATGGGTGGTCTCCGCCGTGCCTTTCGAGGTCCACAGCTCGGCGCCCGTCTCCCGGAGGAACGCCGCGAAGAACAGTTTGCCGCGGACGAGGGTCAGCTCCCGCGCTTGGGAGCCGCCCGAGAGGTCGCTCACGAGACCCGTGCCCCGGCGCGTGCCGTTCGTCACCCACAGCTCGCGCCCGGTCCTGCCGTCGTCGGCAACGAAGAAGACATTGCTTCCCGCGCGCACCAGATCGCTCGGATCCGAACCGACGCCGGCCTGCTCCGGTCCGAACTCCGGATGGTGAGGATAAAACTTCGGATTGGGTTCGAGGTTCCGGTTGAGGTCGGCGACGAGGCGGGTGCCTTCTTTCGTGCCGTCGGTCGCGAACAGCTCGCGGCCATGAATCAGATCGTTGGCGGGGAACAGGGCGATCCGGCCGACCACGACACCGGGGCCGGGAGATGAGGAAGCGGTGCCGTCGGTACGGAAAAGCGCGCCCATGGGGTTGTCCGTCGAATAGACCCAGAGGAACAGACCCTCCCCCGTCGCGTTCGGCCCGACCAGGAAAATGGAGTCCGGGACAAAGTCGCAGATTCCGAGATCGGCGCAGAGGTCGGCGGCAGGCCTCGTGTTCTCCGCGGTTCCGTCACTGGTCCACAGAACCTGCGCCGTTCCGGCGGCATCCCGAAGCAGGAACCAGAGCGCCCCTCGCCATTCGAGCCAGCTCCTGGGTTCGATCACGCAGTCTCCCGTGCAGAGCTCCGCGAGCATTTCCTCTCCGCCCACCGTCCCGTCCGTGCGCCAGATCTCGAATCCGTGCTCGCAGTCGTCGCCGCGGAAATAGAGGTACCCGGCAAAAAACCCCAGGGGCTCGCCCAAGCCCCCGCTGCTCCCCGGACAGAGATCGGTCAGGCGATAGGTGCCCTCCGAGGTACCGTCCGTCCGCCAGAGCTCGGAGCCGTGCTGCGGATCGTGACCCGCAAAATAGACCACGCCGTCGTGCTCGACTCCTCCAGACAAAGCGGAGGACAAGGCGGTATTCACCCTTTCCTGATTGAGATCGGCGACCAGGTGCGGCTGGGCCTCGACGGCCAAAGTTCCCGCGAAAGCGAGAAAGACGAAGCTCCAAGCCGCGCGCCAGGATTGAATTCGCATCACGCCCTCCGTTGGGTTCTCGATCTCATTTCGGCAGGTCGGCGACCGGGATCGCCCACAGCTCGCGGCCGTGCTCGCCGTCGTCGGCGCCGAACAGGATCTGCCCCCGGGCGACGCTGAACGGTCCCGGGCTGCTCGCGGCAGAGCCCGGGGCGAGATCCCCCCAGCGGAGCGTGCCTTGCGCGGTGCCGTCGCTGCTCCACGGTTCGAGGCCGGAGGTGCCGTCCTCGGCCGCAAACACCACCCGATCGCCGATCGCCTTCAGATTTTGCGGCTGCGAGCCGAGCGGCCCTGGGCGCAGGTCGGCCACCTCGCGGGTGGTGGCAGCCGTGCCCCGGGAGGTCCACAGCTCCGTGCCCGATTCCGGGAGGAACGCGACGAAGAACAGGTTGCCGCGGGCGACGGTAAGGTCGCGAGCCTGAGAAGCGCCGGCCAGGTCGCTCACGAGGACCGTACCGGCGCGCGTGCCGTCGCTGCGAAAAAGCCCTTCGCCCGTGCCGTGCGCGGCGAAGAAGTAGACCGCGTCGCCGACCGCCACGAGGTCGCGCGGCGTGGAGCTTGCCGGTCCAGGCACCAGGTCTACCACCCGCCGGGTGCCGCGGCGCGTGCCGTTCGTCACCCAGAGCTCGTGGCCGGTCGTCCCGTCGTCGGCGACGAAGAAGGCGCGGCTCCCAGCCCGGACCAGGTCGCTCGGATCGGAGCCGACGCCGATCAGCGCCGGCAAGGGCGGATCGGTGATCGCATTCGGCATCAACTTCGGGTTCAGATCCGCGACCAGGCGGGTGCCCTCTTTCGTGCCGTCGGTCGCGAACAGCTCGCGGCCGTGCACAAGATCGTTGGCGGCAAACAGGGCGAACGAGCCGAGCGAGACGCCGGGACCCGGCGACGACGAGACCGCCACGGTCTCGCACTGGGAGCTGTTGGTCGGTCGGAAGAACGGATTCAAGTCCAGGATCTGTTTCGTGCCGCGTTGCGTGCCGTCGCTCACCCAGGGCTCGGTGTCCCCCGGTTCGCAGCGCAACGGGTAGAGCTTGAAGTTCGCGCCGAACACGAAGCGGTCGCCCACGACGCCGATCGGCGCGGTCATCACGTGGGTCGAAGAGCTGTACGAGGGGCGGAAGGACCGGGTTCCCGCGGCCGTGCCGTCGCTCGTCCAGACCCGACCGAACGTGGTGAAGAACGCGCGGTGACCGGCCCGCGTGAGCCGATAGACATCCGGCTGGAATTCGAAACCGAAGTTCCCGTCCACATAGGGACTGATCGCCGCCGTGCCGGCCGTCGTGCCGTCGGAGGAGAACAGTTTCGCCCTTTGCGCGTCGGGGAGCGAAATGAACAGCAGGCGATCGTCGAGGACGATCTGGTCGACCGGGCCGGAACCGCCGTTGGCCGGCTGGAAATCATGCAGCCGCTCCGCGCCGGACAGATCGATCCGCCAAAGCTCGCGGTAACCGACCGAGATCAAGACGCCGTCGCCGAATCCGCCCATCTCGTACTGATCCGGATTCGGCGGGCCGTCCAGATGGTGGCGCCGCGTGCCGGCCGGGGTGCCGTCGGTGCTCCAGACGAAACCGGCCCGGTCCCAGCCCATGACGTACAGCCGCCCCGGCCGCTCGACGACGGTCAGGACGTCGCCGACCGGCCCGTCGAAGCGCACGGTGGTCTCCGGGGTGGCGCCCGCGCGCCAGATGCCGTGCACGGTGATCGCGAATACCGCGTTGCCGATCCGCGCGAGCGTCGGACGAAATTGGGAATCCACCTTCGCCAGGAGGAACGTCCCCTCCGCGGTCCCGTCCGAACGCAGCCAATCGCCGTAGTCGAAGATCGCGTACCAGATCCCGTCGATCACACGCACCGATTGGATGTAGCGGCTGAGGCCGATCAGCCCTTCGACGTTGCGCACGAAGTGGGTGCCGGCGGGCGTTCCGTCGCTCGTCCAGAGATCGAACCCGTCGAGAAAGAAGAGCGACTCGGCGGCCTCGGCCGCCGTCCGCGCGATCGGTCCGACGGAGGTTTTCAAGCTTTCGAGCCGCTTGTCCGCGCCCGCCTTGGAGGCGAGAAACGCGTTCGTGAAGCGATGCAGGAGGACGGTACCCGCCGCGGTGCCGTCGGTGCGGTACAGGGCGGAGGTGTCGGTCGACGTCCAGAGGGCGAAGCCCTGCCCGGAGGGGTCCGGGCCGGCCAAGAACGCGTATGAATAATCGACGAAGCCGCAGATGCCGAGATCGGTGCAGAGGTTCGCGACCGGCCTCGTCCCCGCCGGGGTGCCGTCGCTGGTCCAAAGGATCGGGGTCTTGCCGAACTCTTGGGTGAGAAACCAGAGAGCGCCGTCCCGCTCGACCCACCCGCCCGGCGTCGTCCCGCAAACGCCCGGGCAGAGATCCCCGAGCAATTCCTCCCCGCCTACCGTGCCGTCCGTGCGCCAGATCTCGACACCGTGCTCCCGGTCGTTGCCCAGAAAGTAGAGAAAACCGTGGAAGAAACCTAGACCGTTGCCCCCGCCCCAACAGCTTCCCGGGCAGAGATCGACCAGGCGGTACGTGCCTTCCGGCGTGCCGTCAGTCCGCCAGAGCTCGTAGCCGTGCTGCGGATCTTGCCCAGGAAAATAGAGCACTCCGTCCTGCTCGATCCCCGCGGACGGCAAGGGTTGCAAATTGGCCGGCACCCGCCCCTGATTGAGATCGGTCACCAAATGCGGCTGCGCCACGGCGGTCGATGCCCCAAGAAGAGCGAGAAGACCCACGTATGCAATCCAACGCCGCGATAAATGCCGGGGCATGACGAACCTCCGCTAGTGCTCTCTCGAAACTGACGAAATGTCGAGGATGGTGCGACGAGGGCATGATTCCACGCTCGGCGAAAATGAGAGCACGCGCAGGGACGAAAGGCTGGGGACCTGGTCTCAAACGCCCCCGGAGGCGGATCGACGTGGCGAGTCGTCTCAGCTCAAGCGACTCGCCGCGCGAACTTTTACGGCAAGAAACCTTCGCGATCGACCAGGCCGTTGAGGACGTCGCTGTCCTGGGAGACTCCGGGCAGCTTGTAATAGTTGGAAGCGGCAGTACAACGTTGACACCGTCGGCTCGGACGTGTATACATCGGCTATACAAGATTATGGGAGAAATCGCCAATGGTCGCGAAGGTCCAGAAGTGGGGAAACAGCCAGGGGTTGCGGATCTCAAAGCAGGTGCTCCAGCTGGCCACGCTCGCGGTAGGAGACGACGTGGAGATCACCGTGAGCGCGGGGGAGATCGTCGTCCGAAAGATTGCGAGACCCAAGTTCGACCTCGCCGATTTGGTCGCGCGAATCCCGAAGGACTATCAGCCACAGGAGATCTCATTCGGCCCTCCGGTAGGGCGGGAGGAGTGGTAAGTGCCCCGCTACACGCCGAGGCAAGGCGATTTCGTAACCCTCTCCTTCGACCCCCAAACGGGTCATGAACAGAAAGGGCGCCGACCTGCTCTGGTCGTCAGCAAAGATCTCTTCAACCAGCACACGGGGCTGGCGATCGTCTGCCCGATCACCAACACAAACCGCGGATTTCCCTTTCACCTCCCCCTCCCGGACTCTTCATCGCTGACCGGTTTTGTCATGGTCGAGCAGGTCAAGTCCGTCGATCACCTCAGCCGCCGCGCCCGTTTCGTCGAGCGGGCGCCGGCCGAGTTTCTTCAGGACGTCCTCGACTTGGTTGACGCCTGCCTTCACTGAGGATGCTACCGCCTGTCGCCGGCCCCAGAGCCGTGCCGGCGGCTCGGATGCGGCGCGCGCCGTGCTTGACTTGGCCGGTCACCCCCCCGACGCCCGCGCCGAGTGTCTAGACGACGCCGACGCGCTCGCCTTTCTGAATACTTACGACCAGTAGGTATAGAGATTGAGGGGCGAGTCACCTGGCGCAGGTGGCTCGCCGGGCGAGTCGTCCCGCGCCTAAGGCAAGAAACCTTCGCGATCGACCAGGCCGTTCAGGACGTCGCTGTCCTGGGAAACTCCAGCCAGTTTGTAGTAGTTGATCGGGCCTGCCGGCGTCTTCTGAATCCAGAGCTCGACTTGGGCCACGGTGAAGCGAATCACTTCCGGCCACAGGAAACCGTTTCCGCGGGGGCCGATGATCCGCACGAAGGCTTCCGCACGGGTGGGAATCGCCCCCGCGAGGCATAGCGTCTCCGGCACGCAATCCGCGACCAGGGTCGCCGCGCGGTTTCCGGCGATCTGCGATTTGAACTGATAGCCCGGAAGCGCGGAGGTGGTCAACCACGGTCCCGCAGGGGGGGCCGGATCGACGAGAGTGACGAATTCACCACGAAAACTGAGGGCTCTGGCTTTCGGGAAAACGGTACCAGCCACAGGAAGCCAGTTCAGTCCTCCATTGCTAGATCTATACATTTTCGCCGGTGGGGTAGTCAGGCTCTCGTCGCTGCAGGTGAAGAAACCAATGTACGCTTCCGCGTCCCACTGGACGCCGATGTATAAACCTCCTGACTCGGTACGCAGGTCGAGAAAAGCGCAACTCTCGCCGACGAACTCCTGACCGAATATCGTTGGGATTGAGACGACTGAGGGAACAGAGCCGAGCAACTTGCCTGGGATTCCCCCTTGTCCATCGTCATCATAAATCAAAAAGTTGAATGGCATATCTATAGGATCGCGGCCGATCCAACATGCACAGACACGGGTTAGACCGGACGGATAGGTGGGCGGAGTCAGGCGCTGAACGAATCGCGCATCGGCTGTAGAAAGAGCCCGATATCCGTTTTCGAGGCTTCCATCTAGCGCCGTCCCGCCAGAGCAGGTTGGACCGACCTGTGGCCAGAGCGTCGTGCCGCGACCGAGATTTTTCCACTGATCGACTTCGACTTGCGCGAATACAGAAGAAGAGACCAGAACCATAACGAGGAACCAAGGCGTCCATCTCATTGCTATTTTCCTTAGGAAAAGAACGGAAACAGGCCCAAGCGATACGGAGGAATCAGGACTCTCGAAGGCTAGCTGACGGCTGTTTAGGTGTCAACGACGACCAAAGGAAGGACGGCTCGAGATGAGATCCAAGGACGACCTAGACATCTAGGCCTCCTTCGCGCTAACCTAGCCGTCTAGGTGAAACGATGAGCAAGCGCGACAACGTGCTCCAGGGAACTCTCGACCTACTGGTGCTGCGCACTTTGGAACGCGGGCCGCTTCATGGCTTCGGGATCGCGGTGCATATTCAAGCGGCGTCGGGGGATCTGCTGCGGGTGGAAGAGGGCTCGCTCTATCCGGCGCTCCATCGGCTGGAGCAGGCGGGCCTGCTCAAAGGGGAATGGAGCGAGTCGGAGAAGGGCCGCCGGGCGCGCGTCTACCGCTTGACCGCTAAGGGCAAGAGGCAGCTCGCGGTCGAAGAAGAGAAATGGCAACGGCTCGCGCGCGGTGTGGCCGCGGTGCTCGAATTCGCTTGAGGGGAGACGCCATGTCCTTTCTCGGTCGGCTCGGCAATTTGATTCGTCCCGGGCGCCTGGCGCGCGAGATCGATGAGGAGCTGGCGTTCCACGTCGAGATGCGAGCCCGCGAGCACGAGGCCGAAGGGCTCGCTTCCGACGCGGCGAGCCGGCGGGCTGAGCGGGCGTTGGGTAACGCGCTCGTTTTGCGCGAGCGGACGCGCGACGCCGACACCTTCGTGTTCCTAGAGACCCTGGTCGAGGACGCCCGGCTCGGCCTGCGAACCTTGCGGCGGAACCCCGGGTTTGCGCTCGCCACGATGCTCACCTTGGCGCTCGGGATCGGGGCGAACACGGCCGTATCGAGCGTGGTCGAGGCGGTCCTTCTTCGCCCTCTTCCCTATCCGCAGCCCGATCGCCTCTTTGCCCTCTATCAGGATCACGAGGCCGCGGAGGTCGGGCGCACGCGCGCGGCGCCGCTCGATTTTCTCGATTGGCAGAGCCAGAACCGAACGTTTTCGGCGCTCGCGGCGCACGTCGGCACCGGATTCAATCTCGCCGGGGGCGCGGGCGATGGCGGCGGGGAGCCGGAACGGGTTTTCGGCCAGGTCGTCTCGGCCGAGCTGTTCGACGTGCTCGGCGTCGAGCCGATCCTCGGCCGCCGCTTCCGCCGGGAGGAGAACGAGACCGGCCGCGACCAGGTGATGTTGCTCGGCCACTCGCTCTGGCAACGCCGCTTCGGAAGCGATCCCAAGATCGTCGGCCGGACCGTCATCGCCAATGACAAACCGTTCGTGGTGATCGGGGTGCTGCCGCCCGGTTTCTCCTATCCGGACAAGCACTACGAGCTGTGGACCCCATTCCCGTTCCGCGGGGTGAGCGAAGGTTTGCCGATCAATCGCTCGTCGCGCTACCTCCAGGTGGTCGGGCGGTTGAAGCCGGGGGTATCACCCGAGCAGGCGCAGGCCGACCTTTCGGCCGTCGGCCGTGGGCTTGCCGAGCGGTTTCCGGAAAATGACGGTCATACCGGGATCGTCATGGCCTCGCTCACCGAAGAATACGTCGGGGCCGCGCGTCCCGCGCTCTACCTCCTGCTCGGCGCGGTGGGCTTCGTGCTGCTTGTCGCCTGCGCCAACGTC
The DNA here is from genome assembly GCA_035995205.1 of Thermoanaerobaculia bacterium. Taxonomy (GTDB): domain Bacteria; phylum Acidobacteriota; class Thermoanaerobaculia; order Multivoradales; family UBA5704; genus DASYKS01. Next base: position 38,722 of record DASYKS010000091.1, on the reverse strand, counting down.
ACCAGCCTGCAACTCGCGCGCGCCGGAGCGCGGCGTAACGAGATGGCGACCCGCGCCGCGCTCGGCGGCGGCAAGCTCCGCCTGGTCCGCCAGCTGCTGACGGAAACCCTGGTGCTGTACGGGCTCGGCGCGCTCGCCGGGCTGGTCTTCGCCCAAGGCGTGCTGCGCGCGGTCCAGGCGTTCGGACCGAGCGACTTGCAGCGCCTCGACCAGGCGGCCCTGGACGGCCGCGTGCTGCTGTTCGCCACCTTGGTTTCCTTTACCGCCGCACTGGTTTTCGGTCTCGCTCCGGCGCTCGACACGGCCGGCCGCGCCGCGGACGACGCGGGAGGCCTTGCCGAGCTTCGAGGACGTTCGGTTACCACGGGCCGGCGTCATCAGCGGCTGCGCGCGGCCACGCTCGTCGCCCAGGTGGCCGTTTCGCTCGTGCTCTTGACCGGCGCGGGGCTTGCCGTGCGGAGCTTCGCCAACCTGCGCGGGGTCGAGCTGGGATTCGACCCAAACGGCGCTTCGACGTTCGACGTGGTGATGCCCTCGTCGCGATTTCCCGACGCAATCGCGATGCGGAGCTTCGAGCGCCGGCTGCTCGACCAGCTCGCGGCGCAGCCGTTGTTCGAGAGCGTAGGCGCAACGACCCATCTGCCGCTCTCCGGCCAGGATCTGGAAAACAGCTTCTCGATCGAAGGGTACACGCCGCCGGCCGAAGCCGGCGATCCCACCGCCAGCCTGCACGGCATCAGTTCGGGCTACCTCAAGGCGATGGGCATTCCGGTCCTGCGTGGTCGGAGCTTCGACGGCCGAGACCGAGACGGCGCGCTCCCCGTGGCGCTGGTCAACCAGGCGTTCGCGCGCCGCTACTGGCCGGGCCGAGACGCCATCGGCCGGCGGATCTCAGTGGACGGGCCGGAGGGTCCCTGGCAAACGGTCGTGGGCATCGTCGCCGACGTTCGCCACCGTGGTCTCGACGCGGCGTCGAAGCCCGAGGTTCTGCTTCCGTACGTCCAACTCGACCCCGGATTTACCTCCAACTGGGCGCGCGGAATCTCGGTGGTGATCCGCAGCTCGGCCGAGCCCGCCCTGGTCGCCGACCTCGCGCGTCGCGAGCTCGCCCGGGTCGATCCGACCCTGCCGGTGATCCGCCCGCGACCGATGTCCGACCTGGTAGCAGACGCGGTCGCCCAGCCGCAGTTCCGCACCCTCCTTCTCGGCTCCTTCGCGCTCCTCGCGCTCACCCTCGCGTGGGTCGGGATCTGGGGCGCCACCAACTACTTCGTCGTCCAGCGTCGAAGGGAGATCGGTATCCGCATGGCCCTCGGCGCGCGGCGCGGCTCCGTTCTCGCCCTCGTCGTCGGCCACAACACGCTCGCGACCCTGCTCGGCATCGCCCTCGGCGCCGCGGCCTCCTACGCGCTCACCCGCTCGATGGCGTCCCTCCTTTTCGAAGTCAGCCCGACCGACCCGGCCACCTTCGCGCTCTCCGCCGCCCTCCTGGCCGCCGCGGCACTCCTCGCCGCCTACCTCCCCGCCAGCCGGGCCGCGGATCTCGATCCGGTGGTGGCGCTTCGGCAGAGCTGAGCAACCTTGGGCTCCGTGGGTTACGATCCCGTCATGAACCTAGCTCAAGTCCTCCCCCTGAGCGAGATGTCCATCGAAGAGAAGCTTCAAGCCATGGAGGCGCTGTGGGAAGACTTGAGCCGCAACGCCGAACTAGAGTCTCCCGCCTGGCATGAAGAGGTTCTGATCGAGCGAGAGCGGCAGCTCGAAACCGGCGAGGCCAGCTTCATGGATTGGGATCAGGCCAAAGTGGACATCCGCAAACGCGTTTCATGAAGATCGAGATCCTCTCGGCCGCTACGGAGGATCTCGTGGATGGCTACCACTTCTACGAGCGGCAAGCTGCCGGCTTAGGCAACTACTTTCTCGACTCCCTGTACTCGGACATCGATTCCCTCCTCGTGTATGCGGGGATTCATCGTGTCGTTTACGACAAGCACCGCGCCCTTTCGAAGCGCTTCCCCTACGCGATCTACTACACGGTCGAGGCGGACACTGTCCGCGTCCGCTCCGTGTTGGATTGCAGGCGGAGCTCTTCCTGGACTCGTAGGCGTCTTCGAACGGCTTGAATCCCGCAAGGTTGGTCGAACACGACCGAGTCCCGGCGCGATAGCGGGCTTCGGCCTCGCTTTTCGTTCATGTTCGCGTCGTGGTTCTTCGAGTTCGCTCAGGACTCGACCTACTTCTCGGCCGTCCTTGCCGCCATCTCGCGCACCATCCTCCGCGGCAAACCGGGGCCTTCGAAGACCATTCCGGTATAGAGCTGGACCAGGTGAGCCCCCGCGTCCAGGCGGCGGAGGGCTTCTTCTCCCGAGTCGATGCCGCCGACGGCGATCAATACTCCCCGATCACGGATGCGGGGGGCGATTGCCTGGAGCATCGCGAAGCTTCGCGCGCGGAGAATCCGGCCGGAGAGACCGCCGCGCGGCTCGCAGCCCGGCACCAGGTCGTAGTCGATCGTCGTATTCGTGGCGATCAGGCCGGCAGCTCCTTGGTCGAGCGCGGCGGTGGTGAGCTCGGCCGCGGCGGCGGGGAGGAGGTCGGGGGAAATCTTCACCAGGATCGGCTTGGCGGTGATTGCTTCCGCACGGCGGAACAGCTCGCGCAGGAAGCTCTCGTTCTGGAGGTCGCGCAAGCCGGGCGTGTTCGGCGAGGAGAGATTGATCACCAGGTAGTCGGCGAAGCGCTCTAGGCCGCGGAGGAGGATCTCGTAGTCGTCGATCGCCCGCTCGGGCGGCGTCGCCTTGTTTTTTCCCAGGTTGATGCCGAGCGGCACCGGCGGCGGCCCGAGCCGTTCGAGCGCGGCGAGCGCAGCCACCATCGCGGCCATCCCCCGGTTGTTGAAGCCGAGCGCGTTTTGCAGGGTGCCAAGCTTCGGATGCCGAAACATCCGGGGGCGCGGGTTGCCCGATTGCGGCAGCGGCGTTACCGTGCCGATCTCGACGAAGCCGAATCCGAGCGCGGCGAGACCCCGCACGGCGCGGCCGTCCTTGTCGAATCCGGCCGCGAGGCCGATCGGGTTCGGAAAAGTCGTTCCCAGCAGCGGCCGCGCAAGGCGCGAATCGGCCGCACGGCTACGGCGGACGCCCAATGCCGTCCAGCCCGGCAGCGTTTGCGCCGCCCGGAGCGCAGCGAGGCCGACCTCGTGGCCGGTTTCGGCATCGAGGCAGAAGAGAAGAGGACGAAGCAGCGGGTAGAGGCCCACGAGGATCGGCATTCTACGAGGTTCGACCGATCGGTCGCCCGGATTGTCAGGCGCCCCCCCACCCTTCGATCCCGCTTACGAGACGGGCCGTGCGGGAATGCGCCGTCGACCGCGTAGGGGGGCGACCAGGAACTGCACCAGCCGCTCGTTGGACGGGCCGAGCAGCGCTTTGGCCATCTGCTGCAGGCGGCGGGCTTGGTCGACCGCCGTTTCCACGGTCTCGGCGAGTCGCTGGGTCGCCTCTTGGCGGCTCGCGGAAAGAGAGTCCTGACGGGCCTTGAGCTCCCGAGCCCGCTCCACCGTCTGTGCGAATTCCGCCCGCAGGGACGCGGCCAGAGCCATCGCCTCTCCGTTGTCGTTCGCCGCGTCGAGCAGTTGGTCCCACTCCAGGAGGAGGTCTGCGAAGGCTGCTTTCTTGGTCATGATTCAGCTCCTTTCTGATTCCCTGGCAGGAGGGGGCGATTCCCGTAGAGGAAGCACTCTTTGCCGTCCAGAGGAGAATGACTCCCGTGAAACAGGATAGTATCGCGATCCAGGCGGCTTTATTCACCGGATTTACGGCATTTACAGCCGTAGCGACGGGAACCAGGCCCTTGAAGTAGGGGAAAATCACTGTTTTTTGGGCTGCCTTTCCCTTTTGTGCGGGTAGTATGCCTGCGTAGACGGGAATCCTTCCAGTGGATACGGCAATCAAACCCCTGAATGCGGGACTGTTTACCGTTTCTACGGGAATCCTTCCTGATGAGGCGGCAAACGTTCCCGTCCGAATTGCGAAAGCCGGGAATCCTCGCCCTACCAACGGGAGGCGGCGCCCGCGGGTCGGGCTGCCTCGGACAGGCTCCCGTAGGGCGTCCGAGCCGAGCGGGCGACCTGTGCTATAGTCCTGGCCAAGTCTATGGGTTCAAACCACTTGTCGGCCCATGGACAGCGCGGAGGACGACGCTTGAGCACGGGAATCGACACCACCGAGGTGCGGATCTTCGGCGCCGCGTACAACATCCGCGGCAGCGACGGGGGCGGCCATGTCCAGGCGCTCGCGGATCTTGTCGATGGCAAGATGCGCGAGATCGCAAGGCAGGTGCGGACGCAGGATACGGCGCGGATCGCAATTCTCGCCGCGCTCAACCTGGCCGATGAGCTCTCGCAGCTGCAAAGACGGCAAGAAGGGGAACGGGTCGAAGTTCGAGAGAGAGTGTTCGAGTTGGTGAAGGAGTTGGACGAGGCCCTCGCCGAGGATCCGGCGGGGACGGCGACCGAGTCCTTCTGAGATATGATTTTGCGTGCGCATCCCCTGGATGGTGCGAGATGGGCTTAACGATCGTAGAACCAACGTTATACCCCCGGGAGCTCAGATTCCGCGTGGCCCGTGCCAGCCTCGCTCGTACGAGGACGCTAACGGCTCGAGGAGAGGGCACCCACCTGTTTTCGTTACAGGTTCTAAAACGCACAGTCCACTCGTATCCGCGGGGGATGCGCATTTTTAATCCGCCGCACGCACTCTCGAGGAATCGCCCCCGACCCTCCCTTTGACGGGGAGGTCGAATTGAGCACGAATCTGTTGGTTTTCATCGCGGCCCTGGTCCTGGTCGCGATTGCCATCTCCTTTTTCCTGCTCCGCTGGGGCAAGCGGGAAGCGGCGCGTCTTCGTCTCGAAGCTGAGCAGCGCGCCAAACAGATCCTCGAAGACGCCGAGCGTACGGGCGAGACCAAGGTCCGCGAGGCCGAGCTGGCCGCCAAGGAAAAGTTGCTCCAGGCGCGCGGCGAGTTCGAGAGCGCCTCGCGCAAGCGCCGGTCCGAGCTCGAACAGGTCGAGCGCCGCCTGACCCAGAAGGAAGACACCCTCGACAAGCGGACCGAAGACCTCTCGCAGCGCGACCGCGAGGTGGCGACGCGGGAGCGCACCCTCGGCGGCCGCGAGCAGACGGTGGTGGAAAAGGAGGCCGAGGTGGCGCGGCTGCTCGCCGAGGAGCGCGAGAAGCTGGAGCACATCGCGGGCTTGACCGCCCAGCAGGCGCGCGAGGAGCTGGTCCGCTCGCTCGAGCAGGACGCCCGCATGGAGGCCGCCAACATCGTCAAGCGCCTGGAGGACGAGGCGCGCGAGACGGCGCACAAGCAGGCGCAACGGATCATCGGCATGGCGGTCCAGCGGGCCGCCTCCGACTACGTGTCGGAGGCGACGGTCTCGGTGGTCATGCTGCCGAACGATGAGATGAAGGGGCGGATCATCGGCCGCGAAGGGCGCAACATCCGCGCTCTGGAAACCGCGACCGGGGTCGACCTGATCGTCGACGACACGCCCGAGGCGGTGATCCTCTCCGGCTTCGATCCGTTCCGCCGCGAGGTCGCGCGCGTGGCACTCGAACGGCTGATCACCGACGGCCGCATCCATCCGGCGCGGATCGAAGAGGTGGTCGAGAAGGTCAAGGCCGAGTTCGAGCAGAAGATCTTCAACGAAGGGGAGGCGGCGCTCTTGGAGCTGGGCATTCCGGATCTCCATCCCGAGCTGATCAAGCTGCTCGGCCGCCTGCGCTATCGCACCTCGTACGGCCAGAACGTCCTGCACCACAGCCGCGAGGTCGCGTTCCTGGCGGGAGCGATGGCCGCCGAGCTGAAGGCGAACGTCCAGGTCGCGCGGCGCGCCGGTATCCTGCACGACATCGGCAAGGCGATCGACCGCGAGATGGAAGGCACCCACCTCCAGCTCGGCATCGAGCTGCTGCGGAAGTACGGCGAGACCGAGGAGGTCGTCCACGGCATGGCCTGCCACCACGGCGACTACGACCCGCAGACGGTCGAGGCGGTGCTGGTCACCGCGGCCGACGCGCTCTCCGCCGCCCGCCCCGGCGCCCGGCGCGAGGTGCTCGAAACCTACGTCAAACGGTTGGAAAAACTGGAAGAGATCGCCTCCAGCTTCAAGGGAGTACAGAAGACCTTCGCGATCCAGGCCGGCCGCGAGGTGCGAATCATCGTCGACAGCGGCAAGCTGTCGGACGATCAGGCGCTCTGGCTGTCCAAGGACATCGCGAGAAAGGTCGAAGCCGAGCTCACCTATCCCGGCCAGATCAAGATCACCGTCATCCGCGAGACCCGCTCGATCGAGTACGCCAGATGAAGCTGCTGTTCGTCGGTGATGTGATCGGCAAGCCCGGGCGGCGGGCCGTGAAGACCCTGGTGCCTCGCCTGGTCGATCAGCACCGGATCGACTACACGGTGGTGAACGTCGAAAACTCCTCGGGCGGCTTCGGGGTCACCCCCGACGTGCTGAACGAATTCGAGAGCTTGGGGATCGACTGCTATACGACCGGCAACCACGTTTGGGACAAAAAAGAAGGGGTGGAGTTGCTCAGCCGCGAGCCGCGCCTGTTACGTCCGGCGAACTACCCGGAAGGCAACCCCGGCAAGGGGCTCTACGTCGGCGAAACCGCGGCGGGCATTCCGGTCGCGGTGATCAACCTGGAAGGGCGCGTCTTCATGAGCCACCTCGACTCGCCGTTCCACGCGGCGGACCGGTTGATCGCGTCGCTCGACCCGAAGGTCAAGGTGATCCTGGTCGATTTCCACGCCGACGCGACGAGCGAGAAGCAGGCGCTCGCCTTCTACCTGGACGGCAAGGTGAGCGCCGTGCTCGGTACTCACACCCACGTGCCGACCGCCGACGAGCGCGTGCTCTCGGGGGGAACCGCCCTGCTCACCGACGTCGGCATGACCGGCCCGTATGAGTCAATTATCGGCATGAAGGTGGACAAAGTGTTGCGCCGCTTCCTGCTCCAGACCTCCGTGCCGCTCGAAGTCGCGAAGCGCGACGTCCGGCTCGCCGGAGCCGTGGTCGACATCGACGAGGCGACCGGCAAGGCGCGCGGCATCGAGCGCCTGCTGATCCCCTGCGGCGACGACTCATAAAGAAAGGTCCACGGCGGCATTTGTTTTGCTTTCTCTGTTCGTAATCCCAACTCGGAGAATTTCTCCGTCGTTCGGACGCCATCATGAGCAGCGACGCCTCAGACACCTCATTGCCCGCTCTCGCCGAGCTTCTCGGCTCGCTCGGTAAGTGCCTCTATCAAGAGGGGTTCGGTGCGGTCGCCCTGCTCGACGACGATGCCGTTTTGCGCGAGGTAAACGCCGCCTTCTGCCGCCTACTGCAGTTCGATCGACCCGAGCTGATCGGCCAGACGCTGTCCTCTTTCTTGCTCCCCAGCGCCAAAACTTTGGGCGATGCCGCGCTTGCGGGCTTGCAATCTCGACACGGTTTCGAAGGCGAGTTTCCCGTTCTTGCAGCCGACGGCTCACTGGTCGAGGTCGAGTGGCGCTTCCGGCCGCGGGTCGCCCCGGGGCTCCACCTCGCGTTCGCCCGCGATCTCCGGCCGGAAAAGCAGCTCCACCGCGTGCGCCGCGACCTCGAACAGGCGCGCCTGTTCGCGGTCGACGCGGTCGACGCCAAGGATCGATTTTTCGCCGCGCTTTCCCACGAGCTGCGCACTCCCCTCGCACCGGTGATGCTCACCCTTTCGGCGATGCAGGGGGCGTCCGATCTGCCCGAGCGCTTCGCCCCGATGCTCGAACGCATCCGGCGCAATCTGGAGCTCGAAGTGCGGCTGATCGACGACCTGCTCTCCAAGGGGACCAGCTCGGCGGTCGCCCAATCGGTGGACGCGGGCAAACGCCCGGACCGCGCCCGCCCGTCGGACGCGACGCCTCATCTCTTATTGGTCGAGGATCACGACGACACGGCCGAAGCGCTCGCGGTGCTGCTTCATGACTCGGGCTTCCGCGTCACTCGGGCCTCTTCGGTGGCCGACGCTCTCGCCGCCGCGTTCCAGGCGCATACCGACGATCAGGAAAACTTCCATCTCGTCTTGAGCGACCTCGGTCTGCCCGACGGCGACGGCTGCGACCTGATGCGGGTCTTGTCCAAACGCCACGGCCTGAAAGGCATCGCGCTTTCCGGCTACGGCATGGACGAGGACATCAAACGCGCCCTCGCCGCCGGTTTCGCCCGCCATCTGACCAAGCCGGTCGACCTGCGCCACCTGATCGACGTGATCCGCGAAGAGCTGCGGTAGCCTCAATCCCGCGGGTCGATCACCTCGTAAAGCGCCGAGTAATCAGCTCCGCCCTGGCCGCCTTCCACCGTCCGCACCAGGACGTCGCGCACGGCGTCGGCGACCGTGGCATCGAGCCCGAGGGTTTCGCACTCGGCGCGGATCAGGTCTAGATCCTTGAGCATCAGCTCGGCCGGGAAGCTCGGCTCGCTGAAATCTCGAATCCGGATCTTCGGCAGCTTGCCGTCGAAGCTCGGCGCGTAGAGCGCGCTCTTCCGCAAGATGCCGAGGAACAGATCAAGATCGACGCCGGAGCGCCGGACCAGCCCAAGCGACAGCGAGAACGCCGCGATCAGATTGGGGATCAACTGGTTGAGAGCGAGCTTGAGCGCCGCCCCCTGACCGACCGGCCCGACCAGCGTCGGCGGGCCGAGCAGCGCGAGCGTCTCTTTGAACCGCGAGAAAAGTTCCGGATCGCCTCCCACCAGAACCTGCAAGGTGCCGCCCCGCGCCTGGGGCGTGCTGCCGAGCACGGGAGCTTCGAGATAGGCCCCGCCGGCCGCTTCGATCTCGGCCGCCAGCGCCCGGCTCTCACCCGGCGCGATCGTGCTCATCTGGACGAACGTCTTGCCCGAAAGCGCCGGGAGCGCCCCGTCCAGCGCGCTCCGAATCGCCGAGGCGTCACGCAGCATGGCGAGCACGAGACCGCCGACGCCAGCCGATTCGATCGCTCCAATCGCCGAATCTTCGACCCGAGCGCCTTGCTCGCCGAGCGGCTCGGCCTTCGCGCGGGTGCGGTTCCAGACCGACAGATCCGCCCCCTGTTCGAGCAGGCGCTCGGCCATCGCATAGCCCATCAGCCCGGTGCCGAGAAGTGCGATGCGCATTCGGTTAGCTTCCGAGGCCCAACTCGTCGAGCGACTTCACTTCCAAGATCCGATCGGTGAGACCGCCCAATTCTTCGAGCGAGTCGATCGATTCGACCCGGGCGCGAACCGCGGGCGGGATCTTCCCGAATCGCTGCCCTAGCTGGCGCAGCAAAGTGCTGCGAAGACGCTCAGCACCCTGGCCGAGGCCTTTCTCAAGACCCTGCTCCAGGCCGAGGACAATCCCCTCCTCCCGAAACTTCTTCTGGTAATCAGCGGCCATCCGCTCGGCCCATGTCGTTTCCATCGCTTCAACCTCCGGGTTCTCTTGGGCGAGGCGCAAGACGGCGTATGCTTCCGCCTCGCGCCCTGCCAATTGTAGGTAAGTTTCCACGCCGTTGGCCAACAAAAATCGCTCGACCTCGCTCACGCGAGCGCTGGCGATCTTCCGCAGCAGCTCCAACTTCAATCCGGGCCGAGACCCCCAACCCAGCGAGCCGCGAGGTCGGAGTCGAGCAGAAACAGCAAATCGGGGAAAAAGGCGCGAAACAGGTTCTTCCATAACTGGTCGTGGCTGGTCATAGCGGCACGTACCTCCTGCCGCTTCAAAGACGGAAAACACGGCTATGGACCTTGCAGTTCGGCCAAAAACTTTCGGACGGAGTTGTGCAGAACTTCGCTGGATCCCTACCCTACCCCTTCGCCTCAGGGACGATCGTCCCGTCGAGGCGCTCTTCACGGCGGTCGAGCCAAGGGGCGAGCAGCCAGGCGCCGCCGTAGGCGACGACCGTGCCGAGCACGACCAACCAGGTCCAGCCAAGGGGGATAATCTTCTTCTCCGACAGGATTAGAAGGGCGAGCATGATCGCCGCACTCGCGGTCATCGCGACCAGGTTGGCGCGGTTGGCCCGCCGCTTGGTGGTCAGGCCGAGCAGGAAGACGCCGAGAAGTGAGCCGAAGGTGACGCCGCCGATCTTGAAGGCGAGCCAGAGGATCTTGTCGAACGAGCTGAACCAGAACGCGAGCAGGGCGAGGATGGAGCCGAAGCCGACGATGCTCACCCGCGACGCCCGCAGATAGTGACTGTCCCCTGCGGGTCGGCCGAGCCAATCGCGCAGCGGCTGATAGATGTCGGTGACGAACGAGGTGGCTAGCGCGGCGAGGGGAGAGTCGATGCTCGCGAGCACGATCGACGACAGCAGCAGCCCGCGCAGCCAGCTCGGCATGACGTGGCCGATGAAATGGGGAAAGATGGTTTCCAGGTTCGCGGGCAACGGTTGGGCCGGATGCTGGCCATAGAAGGCGAACAGGGCCGTGCCGATCGACAGGTGGATCACGAGCACGCCGAGGCTCACGACGGTCGTCCAGAGCATCGTCCGCTGGCTCGACCTCCGGGTCTCGACCGTCAGCAAGCGCTGCATCAGATCCTGGTCGGTCCCGAATCCCGCCATCGAGCCGAACAGACCGTTCAAGAGCGCGATCCAGACGATATTCGGATCGGAGAAGAACTTCCGCGCCCAGGCCGGGTCCGAGAGTGCGGGACCCCAGTTCCAGAGGCTCAGCTTGCCGGCCGGCCCGGCGAGCGCCACCACGCCGGAGAAGCCTCCGTCGATCCGGGACAGCAGAAACGCGAGCGTAGCGAGGCCGCCCACCACGATCACCAGGGCCTGGATTACATTGGTCCAGATGACCGCCCGCATGCCTCCGAGCCCCATGTAGAGGATGCTCACCAGGATGAACACCCCGATCACCGGAGCGATCGGCCAACCGAGCAGCACGGACACCGCGAGGCAGGCCGCCATCAGGCGGACGCCGGAACCGAGCAGGCGGGTGACGAAGAAGAAGATCGCCGCGGTGCTCTGGGTGAGGCGGCCGAAGCGGCGACCGAGAAACTGGTAGATCGAGGTGCAATCGAACTTGTAGAACGCCGGAATGAACAGGAACGCGATCGCAAGGCGTGCGGCGATCGAGCCGATGAAGATTTGCAGGTACTGCCAGTTTTCACGGAACGCCGTCGCCGGCACCGCGATGATCGTGACCGCGCTCACCTCGGTCGCCACGAACGCCAGGCACGCCGCCCACGCTGGGATACTCCGTTTGCCGAGAAAGAATTCGGAGGTCGAAGTCTGCCGCCGCTCGAAGAATGCCCCGACCGCGACCATCGTCAACAGCAGCACGATCAGGACGCCGAAGTCCTGCCAGCCGATCAGGGCGGGGCCTGTAGAGAGGTTCATGTCGCCTCTCCCGCCAGACCGTTGCGAAGCTGCCAGCCGGTAAAGCACCGCAGCCGCGACGCATTGACCGTTTGAATCGCGAGCAGCGACCAGACAGGGTGATCACGATCCAGCGCGTCGAGATCTTCGAGTGTCCGCCGCACGCTCGCGAGCAGAATCTTGCGGAGGGCGCACGGCCTGTCCTCGACGAGAAAAGAAAACCCGGCGAGCAGGCGGTCGACGTCCTGAGCACTCAAGGGCGGTACACCCGCCCCTACGCGACGTTCTGCGGTTCGGAGATCGTGAACTTGAACCCGTCGGGATCGGTCACGGCGAAACCCTGCGGCCCCCAGGGGAGCTTCTGGACGTCGGAGTCGAGCGCGTAGCCGGCCGCTTTGATCTGATCGGCGAGCGCCTGAAGATCCTGCTCGGTCTCGAGCCAGAAGCGTAAGCCCACGCCCTTGGCGCGATCCCGCCCCTTGGCGAAATCGTCCTGCCCCAACCCCAGGTAACCGTCACCCGCCTTGAGCATCGCGAAGCGAAGGACGCCGTCCGCCTCGTCGCGGCTCACGATCTCGAAGCCGAGCGCCTCGGTGTAGAACCGCAAGCTCGCCGCCATGTCATTCACGGTGAGCCCCGGAGCGATGCCCTTGCTTGCCAATTGAACTGTGCTCATGTCGTGCCTCCTTCGGGAGAGAGATAGAGGAAGGGGAGACCCTATCTTTTCTCCAACTGCTTTTCCAGCTCGGCGATGCGCTTTTCAAGCTCCTTCAGGCGGGTTTCGAGCTCGGCTTCGCGCGGGCGCCACGACATTCCGCGCCCGCGGTCGAGCGGAGCGACGATCCTTTCTTCCCGCCGACCGCGACGCTCGGGATCGATCTCGATCAGGACGTCCTTGCCGTCGCGCCGCTTCATGAACAGCGGCGCCAGATCGAGCTCGGCCCGCTCGCGCTCGGCGATCGTCACGGTCGTGGTCCGCACCTTCCCGTCGCGCCAGAATTCGACCGGCGCCGTCTCTCCCGCATCCTTGCCGCGCACTTGCCGCTGCACGTCCCAAGTGGAATCGACCGCCCTCGATCTCGTGAAGGACGAGTGGCACCCGCAGGCGCAGGGGCAGATCGGCGACTGCCGCGGCGACCTGGCCCTGCACCTCGTCGCGGAGCAAGCCGCGCGGGGCGGCCGGCTCTTCATGCTCCTCGGGCGCGAAGAGAAACGAGAGCAGGCGCCGCTGGCGCTCGCGGCGTTCTTCGCTCCGGAGAAGGTTGGTCGCGATGCGGAACAGGTAGGCCAGCAGATGCCCCTCGCATCGATAGCGTGCGCGAGCCCGGTACAGAGGCAGAAAGGTCTCTTGACCGAGATCCTCCGCGCGGTCACGCGATCCGGCGAGGCGCGAAAGGTAGCCCACGACGGCATCTTCGTGGCGCACGACCAGATCGGCGAAAGCGTGCCGGTCGCCGGCCACGGACCGGGCCATCAGCTCGTCGTCGCTCGGAAAAGGCTCAGGTCGAAAGCTCGTCTCGTTCATACGCCCGCCAATACCGAACATAACGCGGCTGGCGCCCGCGAGTTCCCTCGATCTCGATCCTCTGTTCCCCGCTGCCGGCCGCGGGTCTGCCGTGACCCCCTATGCCTCCGTGGCGCGGCGCAGGAGGCGACCGGCATCGCGCAACGCGCAACTGCCCGCGGCTTCCAGAAGCAGCGCGAGGCTCGCGGGCGATCGGGTGAGGTAGGCCGCGACGTGCAGCGCCTCTTCGAGCGGCTGGTCGAAATGCCGCAGGTACCCCTCGACCTCGCCACTCGGACCGCGGAGGGTGAAGCCCGCGGACGAGTCGTCGGGTTCGAGGCGGAGCAGCGGATCGCGGCCGGTCGCCGGAATGACCGCCGCGGCGAGCAGAGCGAGCTCTCGGCGCTCGAACCGGGCGACCGGATGGCCGCCCCGCTCGGGTCCGGCGGCGGCGTGGAAGACTCCCCAGCTCTCGACCCCTCGGAGACTCAACTCCTCGACGTGCCAAGGGCCGGCCGCCTCGGCTTCGGCGGCGCTTAGAGGTTCATCGGAACGGTCCAGCTCGGTGAGGAACGATTCGTCGAAGGCGTTGGCCGGGTGCGGGGCCTGTTGGACTGGGCGGCTCATGCGCGTTTCTCCGGGAGGTTGGCGATCGCTGGAAGAATAGGCGCTAATTAAGCGTAAGTCAAGGGCCGTCTCACCCTTCGCTGGAGGCCTCGCGGCCGTCCTCGCTTCCTGAGAGGATAGCGCCCCGCGCCCGGTGCGCGAGGCGCACGGTAACCGCTTAGAAGGAGCGTCGATGAGCACAGAGGTCCGGTTGGAGGATCGTTTCGTCGCGGTGATCGCCCGGGAGATCGGCTGCCGACCGCAGCAGGTAACGGCGGCCGCCGAGCTGTTCGCCGAAGGGGCGACGGTGCCGTTCGTCGCCCGCTATCGGAAAGAGGTGACCGGCGGCCTGGACGACCAACAACTTGAGGATCTCCACAAGCGGCGCGACTATTTCCTCGATCTCGCCGCGCGGCGGGACGCGATCCTCGGCAGCATCGCGGAGCAAGGCAAGCTGACCCCGGAGCTCGAAGCCGCGATCCGCTCGTCGCTGGCGAAACAGGAGCTCGAAGACCTCTATCTACCGTACCGGCCGAAGCGGCGCACCCGCGCTCAGATCGCCCGCGAACGAGGGCTGGCGCCGCTCGCCGACGCCCTCCTCGCCGCGGCGTCCGGATCGATTCCGCCGGCCGAGCTGGCGGCGGCTTTCGTCGACGCGGAAAAAGAGGTGCCGGACGCGGCGGCGGCGCTCGCCGGAGCACGCGACATCCTGGCCGAGCGGCTCGCCGAGACGGCGGCGCTGCGCGCCGGGCTCCGGCGCACGCTCGCCCGCGACGGGCTGCTGCACGTCCAGGTTCTGCCGGGCAAGGAGAAGACCGAGGAAGCCGCGGTCTACCGCGACTATTTCGCCCATACCGAGGCCGCCAAGGACATCAAGTCGCATCGCCTTTTGGCGATTCTGCGCGGCGAACGGGAGGGTTTCCTGATCTCGGACCTGGCGATCGACGACGACATGGAAATCCAACAGCTCGGCCGCTCCTGGAACGTGGCGCTCGATACGCCGTGCGGTCGCGAGGTGGCCGCCGCCACCGCGGACGGCTATAAGCGCCTGCTGCGTCCGTCGCTCACCAACGAGGTCCGCTCCGAGCTGCGCGAGCGAGCCGAAGCCGAGGCGATCGCGGTCTTTCGCGCGAACTTGGAATCCCTGCTGCTCCAGCCGCCGCTCGGCCAGGTGCCGGTGCTCGGTCTCGACCCCGGCTTAAGGACCGGCTGCAAGCTCGCGCTGGTCGACCGCACGGGGCGGGTCGTCGCGACCGACGTCCTGCGTCCGCTGGCGCCGCAGGCCGACGTTGCCGGCTCCGCGCGGACGCTGGTCGGCTTGGTCAGGAAGCACGGGGTCAAGGCGGTGGCGATCGGCAACGGCACTGCGGGCCGGGAGACCGAGCTGTTCGCCCGCGCGGCGATCGCCGAGGCCGGGATCTCCGGCGTGACGGTCGCGATCGTCCCCGAGACCGGCGCCTCGATCTACTCGGCTTCGGGGGTCGCGCGCGAGGAGCTGCCGGACCTCGACGTCTCGCTCCGCGGCGCGGTGTCGATCGCCCGCCGCCTTCAGGACCCGCTCGCCGAGCTGGTCAAGATCGAGCCCCGGTCGCTCGGGGTAGGCCAATACCAGCACGACGTCGACCAGCGGGCGCTCGATACGGAGCTCGACGCCGCGGTCGAAGGGGCGGTCCATCGCGTGGGGGTCGAGCTCAATACCGCATCGGCGCCGCTGCTCCGCCGGGTCTCGGGCCTGTCGGAGCGCCTGGCGCGATCGATCGTCGCCTACCGCGACGCGCAAGGTGCGTTTTCGTCCCGCCGGCAGCTGCTCGAAGTCGGCGGGTTCGGCGCCAAGACGTTCGAGCTGGCCGCCGGTTTCCTGCGGGTGCGCGAGGGGAGCCACCCGCTCGATCGAACCGGCGTTCATCCGGAGCGTTACGCGACGGTGGCCAAGATGGCGGCCGAGCTCGGCGTGCCGCTCGCCGAGCTGGTCGGCAGCCCGCAGCTGGTGGCGAAAGTCGACTTCGCTCATTTCGCCGATGCCGAGCGCGGCCTCGGCACGTTTACCCTCGCCGACATTCAGTCCGAGCTCTCGCGCCCGGGCCGCGATCCGCGGCCGGAGTTTCAAGTCCCGGAATGGCGCTCCGACGTCACGTCGATCGACGATCTGGTCGCCGGCATGGTGCTCGAAGGGCGGGTCAGCAACGTCACCAACTTCGGCGCCTTCGTCGACGTCGGCATCAAGCGCGACGGCCTGGTGCACGTCTCCGAGCTATGCCACCGCTTCGTCGCCGATCCGCGCGAGGCGGTCAAGGTCGGCGAGGTCGTCAAGGTCCAGGTGATGGAGGTCGACAAGCCGCGCGGGCGGTTCGGTCTGTCGATCAAGGCGCTCCAGCCGCCGCCGGTCCGCGAGGCTCGGATGGCGACCGGAAGCCCGAGCCGGTCGGCTCCACCGAAGCCTGTCCCGACGCTGGATGAGCTGGCGAAGAAATTCCGCAGGGTGTAGCGGCGAACGCTTCTAACGCACCAGGCGCTCGGTGGCGCCGACGCGTGTAAGGCGAACCGAAGCTCGCGCCTCGTGGCCGGAGAAATCGGTCGCCACGGCGACGACCTCGATCGCCTCGTTGTGGTGGAGGCTCGGCGGGATCTCGACCTCGTAGCGCAGGCCGATCTTTTCTGCCTTCAAACGGCGCTTGCCGGCGAAGATCTCGACGTTGGCGATCCGGAAGTCGTCCGTGACGTGAAACCCGACGTTGGCCACCGTGCCGCGGAAGAAGCGGGTGTCGGAGCCGCCGGAGGGCTCGACCACCGGCGGGCTGGCATCGAGCCGGGTGAGCAGGTCGGTCAGCTTTTTCTCGGACTCGGCGAAGCGCGCCGCGAGGTGGGGTGTGGGGGCAAACTTGCGCAGCTCCACCAGTCCCTCATCCGGCCGGCGGCGCGCGAGGTAGCGCGGCACGTTGGCGAGAAAAGCTGCCTGGCCCGCCTCCAGGCTCTGCGCCTTTTGATAGCCGGCCGCCCGCTCGCGCAAACCCGCGCGGTTCGGCCACTGGTTGAACAGCGGGGATAGATCCGCCTGCGCTTGCGGGTATTCGCCGTTTTCGGCGTGTTTCTCGGCTTCCCGCTCGATCGCCTCCGCCGCCCGCTGGCGCAGGCCGAACGCGGGGCTGTCGGCCGGAAGCAGCACGGCGAGCGGGGCAAACCGTTCGAGCACCTCCGCGGATCGACCCGCTTTCGAAGCCGCCTCCACTTCGGAAAACATGCGGACGATCTCGCGCGCCCGGGCGACGTCGGCGGCGAACGCCGGACCGGCATCGGGAAGCGCGGCCGGGTCGGGCACGGCGGCGAGGATGCGCCGCAACAGCTCGATGCTCCCGGTTTCGAGACCGCTCTTCAAATCGTCCGGAAGCTGTTTGGCTGCGAACAATGGAATGGACTCGGCCAGCACTTGCAGCTCGCGACAACCTGCCGCACCAAGCGAGGCCTGGTCGGCCGTGTCGAGCGATGCCACCAGCTCGTTGGCTTGGCCGTAGTCGTCGCGTTCGACGAATGCGCGTATCGCCGCTTCCAGCCGGACCGCGGCGGGTTCCTTCGCCGGTTCCTGAGGGGTGATCGGAGCGGCGGAGGTCGCCGGTTGCGGGGGCTGGGAATTCGGCAGCGATCGCCAGGCGAAGAGGCCCCCCGCGAGCAGAACCGCGGCGCCGCCCGCCGCCCAGGCCCAACGCGGAACCGTGAGCTTCGCCTTCTCGGCAACCGCGGCGGAACGGAACGGCCCCCCCGTCTGCGGCGGGGCGGCGGGGCTCGCCGTGGCGGCCGCCGTCACAACCGCGGCCGGGATCGGGGCCGGAGCGGGGGTGTAGTTGCCCAGCGCTGCCGGCGGACCCAAACTCTCGAAGTCGATGTCGGAAAGCAGGCTGCCCGCCGGGGCTTCGCCTCCGTCGCCGGACGCCGGACCGGGCGCCTGAGGCGTCAGGGAGAGCGGCTCGCTCGCCATGGGCGGCGGTAGGGGGGGGGGTGCGGGCCGAACGGCCGGAGGCGAAGCCGGCGCGGGCATCGGGCTCGGAACCGCCAAGGGCTGAAGCGCGGGCTGCGGCTCCGGCAGCGGCCGGGCTTCGACCGGCTGGGTCTTGTCGAGCAGCGACTCGGTGTCCGTTTCGGCCTCGAATGCCGACAACAGAGGCTCGGGCGGCACGATCGGCTCGGCGAGGTCGGCTTGCGGGTTCGCCTGCGGCTTGGGTTGCGGCCGGGGTCGCGGCGTCCAGGCCGGCTCGGGCTCGAAGCCTTTGCCCAACGCCAGCCGGAGCGCGCGGCGGACCTCGTCGGCCGAGCCGGGACGCTCTGCGGGATTGGCCCGCAGACAGGTCGCGAGA
The DNA here is from genome assembly GCA_035995205.1 of Thermoanaerobaculia bacterium. Classification (GTDB taxonomy): domain Bacteria; phylum Acidobacteriota; class Thermoanaerobaculia; order Multivoradales; family UBA5704; genus DASYKS01. The sequence continues at coordinate 20,889 of DASYKS010000091.1, read as the reverse complement.
ATGTTCTGCAGCACGTCGGTCCGCTCGATCTCGAAGCTGAACGGCAGCGTCACCCGGGGGGCCGGGCCTTCGGGCTCGGAGATCTCCGCGCCCAGCACCTCGGCGAGCGAGCGCGCCAGGCCGAACAGGTCACCGCGGAGGGACGGCAGCCCCCCGGCGACCTCCTCGGGAGCCCGAAAGCGTGCGCCCGGCGAGGTGTCGACTACGCCGGCGCGCCGGAAACAGGCGGTGCCCAGACCGGCGAGCCGCAGGCGCTGGCCGGAGGCGCCCGGCGGGATCTCGACCAGCAGGTTCTCCGGCGACAGGTTGCCGTGCGCCACGCCGCATGCGGCGAGCGCTTCGAGGCCGCCGAGGGCCTGCGCCGCGAGCGAGACGATCCGCCGGTGCGAGGTGCCGGCGAGCCCGGCGAAGCTGCGGCCGTCGATCAGCTCGAGGGCCAGGAACGCGAATCCGTCGGTGGTGAATCCCCAGTCCCCGACTTGCGGAATCGTCGGCGTTTCGATCGATTCGACCGCCGTGGCGAACGTCGCGAAGCGGTCGAGACCGGCCGGATCGGAGCCCGGATTGAGCAGCTTGACCACCACCGGGCGTCCGGCCTCGGTGTCGATGGCGCGGAGCAGGGTCGTTTGAGGACCCGACTTGAGGATTCTCTCCAGGCGGTAGCGGTCAGCGATCTCGCGGGGCGCTCGGGGCAGGCTCATAGTTGTTTCTCGATGAACGCAAGCGGAGTTTAGCCGAAGGGCGGCCGGAGGGGCGAGGTCCCCCCTCGGCTCGGGCTCCCAATCCCTGTGTTACGCTCGCAATAAGCCATTGTGGGTCTGTCCCAAGGAGGGGTGACATGTCGGAAACGTTTCCTCAGGAGGTCGTGCTGCGCAACGGCACACGCCTGCTCTTACGCCTGTTCAAGGCGGGCGATGCGGAGGCCTTGTTTCAATTCTTTCAGCGGCTTCCGGTCGACGTCCGCCGTTTTGCCTGGGACCGGATCGACAGCCGGGCTTTGGTCGAGCGTTGGGCGACCGAGCTCGACTACTCGAAGGTCTTACCGATTCTCGCGTTCGACGGCCAGAAGATCGTCGCCGACGCGACGCTCCATTTTCGCGACGGCGGACCCTTACGCCTGGTCGGCCGGATCAAGTGGTTGATCGACCCCGAGCACCGCGGCCATGGCCTCGGCACCGTCCTGGTCAACGACTTCATTCGCATCGCCCGGGGCAACGGCCTGCGCCACCTTACCTGCATGCTGATCTCCGATCTCGAAGCCGACGCGGTCCAGACCCTCGAAGGCCTCGGCTTCCGGAGCTTTGTCGTCCCCGGCTACGGCACCGACCCGGACGGCAATCAGCACGACATGACCAAAATGGTGCTCAAGCTCTGATGTCCGATCAATTCATCTATGTCATGAAGGACCTGCGGAAGATGTATCCGCCCAACCGCGAGGTCTTGAAGGGAATCTGGCTGTCGTTTTATCCCGGCGCGAAGATCGGCGTCCTGGGCGGCAACGGCGCCGGCAAGAGCACGCTACTCAAGGTGATGGCGGGTGTGATCACCGAGTTCGGTGGCGAAGCCTGGCCGGCGAAGGGAACCAAGATCGGCTACCTGTCGCAGGAGCCGCAGCTCGACCCGACGAAAGACGTGCTCGGCAACGTCGAAGAGGGGGTGGCCGAAACCCGCGCCTTGCTCACCCGCTTCGATGAGATCAACGCCAGTTTTGGCGAAGAGATGTCGAGCGACGCGATGGACAAACTGCTCGCCGAGCAGTCGCGAGTCCAGGACGCGATCGATCACGCCAACGCCTGGGAGCTCGATCGCACCCTGGAGATCGCGATGGACGCCCTGCGCTGCCCGCCGCCCGACGCCGCGGTGGACACTCTCTCGGGCGGCGAGCGTCGTCGCGTGGCACTCTGCCGCCTGCTCCTCTCCCGCCCCGACCTGCTGCTGCTCGACGAGCCGACCAACCACCTCGACGCCGAGTCGGTCGCCTGGCTGGAGCACCACCTCGCCGAGTATCCGGGAACGGTGGTCGCGATCACCCACGACCGCTACTTCCTGGACAACGTCGCCGGCTGGATCCTGGAGCTCGACCGCGGCGAGGGGATTCCCTGGAAGGGGAACTACACCTCCTGGCTGGAGCAGAAGGAACAACGACTGGCGCTGGAAGAAAAGCAGCAATCGTCCAAGCGGCGCTCGCTTGAACGGGAGCTTGAATGGGTCCGGATGAGCCCGCGAGCCCGCCAGGCCAAGGGCAAGGCGCGCTTGACCTCGTACGAGAAGCTGCTCGCCGAGCAGAACGAATACGAGAAGCGGGCCGACCCGAACGAAATCCGCATTCCCCCCGGGCCGCGCCTGGGCGACCTGGTGGTCGAGGCTACAGGCCTTAAGAAAGCATTCGGCGACAAGCTCCTGTTCGAGGACTTCGACTTCAACCTGCCGCCCGCGGGGATCGTCGGGGTGATCGGCCCGAACGGCGCCGGCAAGACCACCCTGTTCCGGATGATCGTCGGCCAGGAAGATCCGGACGGAGGCAAGCTCCGGATCGGCGAGACGGTGAAGATCGCCTACGTCGACCAGAGCCGCGAGGATCTCGACCCCGAGGCCCAGGTCTGGGAGGCGATCTCGGACAAGCGCGACATCGTCATGCTCGGAAACCGCGAGGTCCCGGCGCGCTCCTATGCCTCGATCTTCAACTTCAAGGGGGCGGACCAGCAGAAACGGGTCAAAGATATCTCGGGCGGCGAGCGCAACCGGCTCCACCTGGCCCGCACGCTCAAGGCCGGCGGCAACCTGTTGCTCCTCGACGAGCCGACCAACGACCTCGACGTCGACACCCTCCGAGGGCTCGAAAACGCGCTGCTCGAATTCGCCGGCTGCGCGGTCGTGATCTCCCACGACCGCTGGTTCCTCGACCGGATCGCGACCCACATCCTCGCCTTCGAAGGCGACTCGAAAGTCGTCTGGTTCGAAGGCAACTACGAAGGCTACGAGGCCGATCGCAAGCGCCGCCTGGGTGCCGAGGCCGACCAGCCGCACCGGATCAAGTACAAGCCGCTTACCCGCGGCTGACTCGGACGGGTAACTCCCCAATCTCGACGGAAGGCAAAAGAGGCGCCCGCGGGCGCCTCTCGTCGTTTACGGCACTTTGGGGAAGCTTACTTCTTCGCCGCTTCGGCCGGCTTCGCCTTGCCGGCTTCGATGTTGATCGAGATCTCGACTTCCTCGCCGAGCAGCGTGCCGCCGCTGTCGAGATCCTTGTTCCAGACGATGCCGTAGTCCTTGCGGTTGATGATCGTCTCGGTCGAAAAGCCGGCCTTGACGTTCTCGCCCATTTTCGCTTCTCCCAGGTACTCGATCGGCAGGGTGATCGTCTTGGTCACGCCGTGCAGGGTGAAGGCGCCGGTGACCTGGTAGCGGTTCTTGGCCACCTCTTTGACCGCCGTGCTCTTGAAGGTGATCTCGGGGAACTTCGCGACGTCGAAGAAATCGGGAGTGCGGAGGTGGTTGTCCCGATCGCCGTTGCCGGTGTCGATGCTGGTCGCCTTGATCGCGAACTCGACCGACGAGTTGGCCGGCTTCGCGGCGTCGAACTGGATCGTGCCCGAGAAATCGTCGAATCGTCCCGGGACTTTGCCGAGCAGGTGCTTGATCCGGAAGCTGACCTCCGAGTGGTTCTTGTCCACGCTGTAGGTATCGGCGGCCAAGGCCGGGATTCCGGCGGCGAGCAGGGTAAGTGCCACGGCTGCGAGAAGCTTCTTCATGTCCATCTCCTGGTCTAGAGGTTTGCGTCTTTGGGGTCGGTCATTTCACCGGCTGTCGGCACGGATGGCGTCGAGCAGCCGAATCAGGTGGCTTTTGTCTTCGGCGGAAAGCATGGAAAGAGCGCGATCGTCCGCCTCGGCCATCGGTTCTTCGAGCGAGTCGAGCAGTGCGAGCCCCGAGGCGGTGATCCAGCAGAGAACCTGCCGCCGGTCGTGCGGGCAGCGCTCGCGGCGCACCCAAGCCTTCGCTTCCAACCGGTCGATCAGGCGCGTGATGCCCGGCGACTCCTCGATCATCCGCGACCCGATCTCCAGGGTCGGCAGGCCGGAATCGCCCGCTCCGCGCAGAATCCGGAGAACGTTGTACTGCTGCAGGGTGATTCCCTGCCTCTCCAGCACGCGGCCGAACGTGCGGCGAACCAGGTCGGTCGTTCGCATCAATCCGAGCATGGCTTCCTGGGCAAGCGAGCGAAACGGCCGGTTCTGGCGGATTTCCCGCTGGAGCACACTCTCGTTCACGGGCGGATCATTGCAGATCAATGGTTGACGTGTCAAGTATAGCTTCGGCGCCAACTCGAAACCGAGGCGGGGCTCCTCACCCCACCTCGACTACTGCTCTGCAACGCGGTTATTCCTCGAACTACGAGACTTCCCTACTCGCTCCGTAGCGCCTCCACCGGATCGACCTGCGTGGCGCGGGTCGCGGGCAGGTAGCTCGCCAGGATCGCAACGCCCGCTAGGAGGATCGAGATCGTCGCGAACGAGACCGGATCGTACGGCTCGACGCCGTAGAGGATCTTCGAGAGGACGCGCGACAGGCCGAGGGCCAAGGGAATACCGATCGCGAGGCCGAGCAGCGCGAGCTTGGTCCCTTGGCCGACGACGAGCCTCAGCACCTGATTGCGGCGCGCGCCGAGCGCCACCCGGACTCCGATCTCCCTCCGGCGTTGGCCGACCAGATAGGAGAGCACGCCGTAGACGCCGATCGCGGCGAGGGCGAGCGCGATGCCCGCGAAGACCGAGAACATGCCGCCGAAGAAACGTTGATCCCAGATTCGCGCGTTGAACAGATTGGGGAGGCTCTGGACGTCGAACACCGGCAGGCCCGGGTCGGCCGCTCGAATTTCCCGGCGCGCGGCGAGCGTCACCATCTCGGGCGGGCCGCTGGTCCGAATCGAGAAGCCGGTGTTCGGAGTGGCGTTCCAGACATAGGGGAGGAACGCGGCCGTCTCGACTCCTTCGTGCTCGGTGTCGAAGCCGTCGTAGTGAAAATCGGGGACCAGGCCGACCACCGTGACCCATGGCTGGCCCTCTTCCTCCAGCAGCCGGAAGCGCTGCCCGATCGGGTTCTGTTTCGGCCAGCGCTTCTTGGCGAACGCCTGGTTGATCACCGCGAGCGGCGCCTTCGCCGCGCCCTCGGAGTCGGTGAACGTTCGTCCCGCTTCCAGCTTGACGCCCACCGCGTCGAAGAAATGGGCGGTGACGCCAGCCCAATAGGTGCGGGGCTCCTGGCCCGGCTCCGCGGGATGGCCGGCGATCTCGATCGCGCCGCCGCCGCCCCCGCCGCCGAGCGGGATCAAGTTCGAGGCCGCGACCGCCTCGACCCCCGGGAGGGATTCGAGCCGGCTCACGATCTCCTCGACGCGGCGTCCTTTGGCGGCGGGCTCGGCGTAGGTTTCTCCGGGCAGGTAGATGCGCAGCGTCATCACCCGTTCCAGGTCGAAACCCGGGTCCGCGTGCTGAACCGCGAAGAAGCTGCGCATCATCAGGGCCGCGCCGACCAGGAGGACGAGCGCAAGCGCAAGCTCGAAGACCACCAAGGCGCCGCGCAACCAGGATCGTCCGCCAGCCTCCGAGCGCCCGCCCGACTTGAGCACCCCTTGCAGATTCTTGCCGGTCGCCTGGAACGCCGGGGCGAGGCCGAACAGGATGCCCGTACCGATTGCGGCGATGGCGGTGAACGCGAGGACCGGGCCGTCGATCACGACATGAATCCAGAACGGCGGCTGGTTGTCCGCCGGAATCGAAGACATCATCCAGCGGACGCCGAACTGCGCCAGCCCCACCCCGAGCAGGCCGCCGCCCAACCCCACCAGCACGCTCTCGATCAGCACTCCGCGCACCAAGCGATGGCGCCCCGCGCCGATCGCCGCGCGCACCGCAAGCTCCCGGCCCCGGGCGCTCACCCGGGAGAGGAACAGGTTCGCCACGTTGGCGCAGGCGATCAGCAGGACGAACAGGACCATGCCCATCAGCGTGAGCACCATCCGGTTCATGCCTTCGCCGACCATGTCGCGCCGGAGCGTGCGAACCTCGGCCCCCCAGCCCTTCTCCTCCGGATGATCGGTGGCGAGCTTGGCGGCGAAACTCTCGATCTCGGCGCGCGCCTGTCCCTCGGTAGCGTTGGGGCTCAGGCGGGCGAGGATCCCGAGGGTACGCTCGGTTCGCGGGTCGTCGTGATGGTCGAGCGCCAAGGGCACCCAGGCCAAGTTGCGTTCGGGAAACAGGAAGCGGGGCGGCATCACGCCCACGATGGTCGAAGCGCGATTGTTGACCAGGATCGAAGTCCCGACGACCTTCGGATCGCCGCCGAAGCGGCGCAGCCAGAGGTCGTGCGAAAGCAGAATCGATCCCGGCGCTCCGGGCTGGTCTTCGTCCGGACGGAACAGCCGGCCGAGCACCGGTTCGACGCCGAGCAGAGAAAACAGGTTGGCCGACATTTCGAGACCGACGACCCGTTCCGGCTCTTCTTTGCCGGTGAGGGTCAAGCTCCGCATGGTGTAAGCGGCAACCTCGGAAAAAGCGCCTGTCTTGCCGGCCCGGTCGACCAGCTCGCGGTAGGCGGGATACGAGAGCGAGGCGTGCTCGATGTCGTTCTGAGGCTGGTTCGAATGGATGGCGAGGATGCGATCGGGATCGGCGAACGGAAACGGCCGGAGCAGGATCGCGTTGACCACGCTGAAGATGGTCGTCGTGGCGCCGATCCCGAGACCGATGCAGGCGATGGCTGCGATCGTCGTGGCGGGACTCTTGCCCAGCATCCCGAGGGCGTAACGGATTTCGCGCAACAGGCTGTTCACGGGGCGATCCTCCTCGGAATCCGGAGCAAACAAAGACTTCCTGAGAAGCCCCTACGAGCCCGAAGCGGAGTTGTTTCGCCCGGCGTGTCCCAGAGGTGGTGGTTTCGTTTGCCCCGCAGCGACTGGCTGCTGCCGAAGGCGCCCGAAGGAGCGAGGAGGCAAACGAAACCGCTACCGCCCTACTTGAGCGCCTGCGCGAGATCCTCGATCAGGTCGTCCGGATGCTCCAGGCCGACCGAGACGCGCAGCAGCCCTTCGGGCGCCCGGGTGTTGGCCCCCTCGACCGAGGCGCGGTGCTCGATCAGACTCTCGACTCCGCCCAGGCTGGTCGCCCGGGTGAAGACCCGCACCTTCGACGCGACCTCGAAAGCGCGCGCCCGCCCGCCAGGCACGACGAACGAGAGCATGCCGCCCCAGCCGGACATTTGGCGCTTCGCGATCTCATGACCGGGATGCTCGGGAAGGCCGGGGAAGAAGACTTTCTCGACCCCCGCATGCGCGGCCAAGAACGCGGCGAGCCGGGCCGCGTTCTCGCCCTGGACCCGCATTCGGGCCGGCAGGGTGCGGATGCCACGGAGCACCAGCCAACTGTCGAACGCCGAAGCGCCCGCCCCGGCGCTCGCCTGGAGCCGGCGGACCCGCGCGAACAGCGAATTCTCCTCGCGGGCGACGAGCGCGCCGCCGAGGACGTCGCAGTGACCCCCGAGATACTTGGTGGTCGAATGGAGGACGAGATCCGTGCCGAGGGCGAGCGGTCGTTGGAGCACCGGGGTCGCCCAGGTGTTGTCGACCAGGGTGAGCGCGCCGCGCGCCTTGGCCCGTTCCGCGATCGACCCGACATCGGCGATGCCGAGCAGCGGGTTCGAGGGGGTTTCGAGCCAGACCAGCCGCGTCGTCGGACGGATCGTCTGTTCGATCGCATCCAGGTTCGCCATGTCGACGAAGCTCGCCTCCAGGCCCCAGGCCCCGAACGTCTCGGTGAGCAGAGTGCGCGTGCCGTAGAACACGTCGTCCGGGGCGATCACATGGTCGCCGGGGGCGAGCGCCTGAAGCAGCGTCGCGGTGGCCGCCGAGCCGGAGGCGAACGCCGCGGCTTCGGTTCCCCCTTCGAGCGCCGCGAGGCAATGCTCCAGGTCGGTGCGGTTCGGCTGGCTCTCGCGCGAATAGATGTGGCCTTTGGGGTAGGAACCGTCCTCCGCCCGCTCGAACGTGGTGGCGAGATGAAGCGAAGCGGCGACTCCGCCGGAAGCGGGCTCGATCCGGCGTCCGGCGTGAATGGCGAGGGTCTCAATGCGCATCGGAGGCTCCTGGATTTTCTCCATCTTATGTTCTTCGGCGGGCGCGAAAGGGGACCGGGAGCGTTTACACCCCCGGAGTTGCGGTGCTAGGGTCGCCGCGGTTTTTCGCGGCCCTTTCACCCGCTCGCCTCGGAGGTTTCATGCGTCGAACATTCCGGCTCGGTTTGGCCCTGCTCTTCGCCGTTCGTCTTGCTCATGCCGATGCGCCTGAGCCCGCCACTCTGCTCGGATTCTCCACCGAGCGCTCGACCGCCGAGCGCGCGATCGAGCAGCAGCTGGACCGCTCCATGAGCGCCGCGGACCAGCGCGAGTGGATGAAGCGGCTCTCGGCGCACCCGCACCACCTCGGCTCGCCGTACGGCAAGCAGAACGCGGAATTCATCGCCGAGCTCTACCGCTCGTTCGGTTTCGACACGCGAATCGAGGAGTTCCGCGTCCTCTTCCCCACCCCGAAACTGCGGAAGCTGGAGCTGGTGGCGCCCACCTCTTTCACCGCTTCGCTCGCCGAGCCGGCGATCCCGGGCGATTCGACCTCCGGCCAGACGGCCGAGATGCTCCCTCCGTACAACGTCTACTCGATCGACGGCGACGCGACGGCCGAGCTGGTCTACGTCAATTACGGCATCCCCTCGGACTACGAGGAGCTGGACCGGCGCGGCATCGACGTCAAGGGCAAGATCGTGATCGCCCGCTACGGCCACTCCTGGCGCGGAATCAAGCCGAAGGTCGCGGCGGAGCACGGCGCGCTCGCCTGCATCCTCTACTCCGATCCGGCCGACGACGGCTACGGCCAGGGCGACGTGTACCCCAAGGGGGGCTGGCGGAGCGACCAGGCGGTCCAGCGCGGCTCGGTGTCCGACGGACCGTTGCGCTCGGGCGACCCTCTCACCCCCGGGATCGGCGCCACGGCCGACGCGCCGCGGATCGACCGCAAAGACGCGGCGACGCTCACCAAGATCCCCGTCCTGCCGATCTCGTATGCCGACGCTCTCCCCTTCCTCCGCGCGCTCGGCGGCCCGGTGGCGCCCGAGTCGTACCGCGGGGGTCTGCCCATGACCTATCACCTCGGCCCGGGGCCGGCGAAGGTCCATCTCGCGCTCGCCTTCAACTGGGACATGGCCACGGTCTACGACGTGATCGCGACGCTCTCCGGCGCGGAGCTGCCCGACCAGTGGGTGATCCGCGGCAACCATCACGACGCCTGGGTTCACGGTGCCACCGATCCGCTCTCGGGCCAGGTCGCGATGCTCGCCGAGGCGAAAGCGATCGGCGCTCTCGCCAAGTCCGGATGGAAACCACGGCGAACGATCGTTTATGCCTCGTGGGACGGCGAAGAGCCGGGGCTGCTCGGCTCGGTCGAATGGGCGGAGACTCACGCCGTGGAGCTTCAGGCCAAGGTGGTCGCCTACATCAACAGCGATAGCAACGCGCGGGGCTTCCTCGGTCTCGGAGGCTCGCACTCGCTCGAAGCGTTCTTGAATGACGTGGCGCGCGACGTGGTCGATCCGGAAAAAGGGGTGAGCGCCTTCGAGCGGGCTCGCTCCTATCAACGTTTGAACGGCACCCCGGACGAGAAGCGCGAGGCGCGCGATCGGGCGAACCTGCGGATCAACGCGCTCGGCTCCGGTTCGGATTACACGCCGTTCCTGCAGCATCTGGGCATCGCGTCGGTCGACGTCGGCTACGGCGGCGAAGACGAGTACGGTCAGTACCACACGGCGTACGACAGCTTCGATCACTTCGTCCGTTTCGTCGATCCGGACTTCACCTACGGCGTGGCGCTCGCCCAGACGGGAAGCCGAACGGTCCTACGCCTCGCCCAGGCCGACGTCCTACCCTTCGAGTTCACCGGCTTTGCCGACAACCTCGCGCTCTACGCCGACCAGGTCCGTGAGCTGGCCGATGGTCTGCGCACCGAGGCGGAAGACCAAAACCGCCTGATCGCCGACGGCGCCTACGCCCAGGTGTTCGATCCCAAGAAAACCTACGTCGCGCCCAAGCCGAAAGATCCCGTGCCTTACCTCAACTTCGCCCCGCTCCAGAACGCGGTCGCCGCAGTGCAGAAGAGCGCCAAGGCTTTCTCCGCCGCCGCCGCGGATCGCGCCCGCTCGGGCCGCCCCTACGAGGCGGCGGAGCTTGAGAACCTAGGCAAACTGCTGATCGACAGCGAGCGCGCCCTCACCCGGCCGGAAGGCCTGCCCGGCCGCCCCTGGTTCATCCACCAGATCTACGCCCCGGGCTTCTACACCGGCTACGGCGTCAAAACCCTGCCCGGAATCCGCGAAGCGATCGAAGCCCGGAATTGGGACTTAACCGCCAAGGAAGTCGAGCTCGTAGCGGGAACGCTGCGCGGTTACGCCGCGCAGATCGATAAGGCGACGGCGGCGCTGGGGGGGCGGTAGGGGAAAGAGTGACTACGCCGAAGCACTCGGCGAAGACGGATCGTCCGCCTCCAGGCGTACCGGGGGCGGACACCACCCCATCACTTCATAGGGCCGTTGCAGCCGGTTTGGCACCGGGTCATAAAGCACCTTCGAGGCCTCCAACCCGAGACGGGCGGCGAGTCGAGTGAGACGGTGACGACGACCCGAAGCCAGAGCCACTGCCTGTCGGCGCGCGAGCAAGAGCAGTCGGGTTGGATCACCGCCGCCCCCATCGGGTAAAGCCCCGAGCAATGCGAGAGCCAAGGGAATCACATGACGAAGGAGATCCAGGTCGCCTGGCGCGATGGAACCTTCGCGAACTGCGAGAACAACGGCATAGAAGAACACGGGGCCGAACGCGAGCTGCTGTGCCCAATAGGTTTCCGCTCGTGGTTCTCCGGAACGCAGCTCCTCAAACATTCGATTGAGCAATGCCTGCCAGCGCGATGGATTACCCGGCTTCTCGTTCATTGGAGATCCTCTACGATGAAGCGGAGGTTGTCCTGTACCACCGAGTCGGCTTTGAACCGTGGCGGCAATCGGCCGAAGGATTCTCTGAGGTCGACTTCGGTCAGCCGGAAGTGTTCAATGAGAAAGTCGATATCGGCCAGATCCTCCGGATCGAGCCGTTTCAGCTTGCTGATCACGAGATCCGCGGCGGGGGGCGCTTTGACGGTGAGATTGAGGCCGCGGAAGATCGTGTTATAGCCCCGCTCCGGATCAGGCCGCGGGAGGATCAACGTCTCCTCGGGAACGACCTCTAGATAGTCCGTCTCCGCGAAATCCTTTTCCGACGGATTGAAGCCGATGCCCGCCGCACTACAAGCCCGGCGAAGATCCGCTTCGATGAACCTAGAGGCCGGGAGCACGTCGATGTCCATTGTGACCCGTTGCTCCAAACCATGAGCCACCACGGCGGCTCCTCCTCGGATCAACAGCTCGGTGGGGTGCTCGAGGACTTCGTCGAGTTTTTCAAAGATCTGCCTCAGCTTGAGCGCGTCCATCTCGAATCTCGGCGGGGTCGATTGTAGTGGCGGCGGGCAGGGTCGGCAAGCGCGTCGCGTCCCCGGCTAACTCGCCCGATGCCGGGCCGGGCGAGCTTTTCGCTGGAGTGCCAGCCGATCCATCCGCGCTTTGGCCAGCTCGCGGAACGCCTGGTCCCTTCCACTCAGGTACTGCGGCGGCCAGGTTCCCGTGCGGGCGCCGTACCAGGCTGCGGCTTGGTTGGCGAAAGTGGGATTCCAGAGATGCGTGCGCGCGAGCGCCACGAGGTCGGCGCGGCGGGTGTGAAGGAGGGTGTTGACCTGCGCGGGCTCAGTGATCGCTCCGACCGCCATGGTCGCCATTTTCGATACATTGCGGATCGCCTCGGCGAATTGGGCTTGGAACATCCGGCCGTAGATCGGTTTTTGATCCGGCACGGTCTGACCCGCGGAGACGTCGATCAGATCGCAGCCCGCAGCGCGGAACGCCTCGGCGATCGCGAAGGTGTCGTCCTCGGTGATCCCGCCTTCCAGCCAGTCGGAGGCCGAAATGCGCACGGACATCGGCCGTTCCTCCGGCCAGGCGGCGCGCATGGCGCGGAACACTTCGAGCGGAAAGCGCAGGCGATTCTCAATCGATCCGCCGTACTCGTCACCGCGCCGGTTGGTGAGCGGCGAGAGAAACGAGGCGAAGAGATACCCGTGGGCGCAGTGCAGCTCCAGGTGATCGAACCCAGCGCGGGCTCCGCGCTCGGTCGCTGAGGCAAACTGATCGCGGATCTCGTCCATCCCCGCCCGGTCGAGCTCGATCGGGATCGACGAGACTTGCGGATAGTAGGGAATTGGCGAAGCCGAGACCACGGGCCAGTTCGCTTCGGGCTCCACGATTGGCACGTCCGCTTCTTCCCAGCCGAGCTGGGTCGATCCCTTCCTCCCGGAGTGGCCGAGCTGGAGCGCGATCTTCGCGGGCGAATGGGCGTGGACGAACTCGACGATCCGCCGCCATTGCGATTCCTGGGCGTCGCTCCAGAGGCCCGTGCAGCCGAGGCTGATTCGCGCCTCGGTCGACGGGCAGGTCATCTCGGTGAAGATCAAACCCATGCCCCCGAGCGCGTGGGAAGAATAGTGAACGAAGTGCCAGTCGGTGAGGTCGCCCTCCACCGCCGAGTATTGCGCCATCGGCGACATCACGACCCGGTTCATCAGCTCCATCCCGCGTAGGCGGAATTTCGTGAACATCGGCGTCGGGCGGTTCTTGCGCGCATCGTAGCCGGTTTCACGATACGCCCGCTCGTACCATTCGGTATCGACCTGTGCGACGAACACCGGATCGCGAAGGATCAGGTTGTCGTAGGTGACCGATTTGGCGCGGCACATGACGACCGAGGCGAACTGCATCGGCTCCATGTCCCACGAGCGTCCCATGTGCTCGAACCAGGCGAGCGAAACGTCCGCGTTGTGCTGGATCACTTCGCACGGCACGCGCCGAGCGGCTTCGTACTCGGCGAAGGCAAGCGCCACATCTTTTCCCCCGTGGGCGACGACCGACTCGGATAGCGCGATCGCGCACTCCATCGCGAGCTTCGTTCCCGAGCCGACCGAATAGTGCGCGGAGGCTTTGGCATCGCCCAAGAGGACGATCTTGCCGTGGCTCCACCGCTTGCACGAAACGCGCGGAAAACGGCGCCATTGCGACCGATTGAGAAGAAGGGGATGCCCCGCCAGCTCTTCTGCGTACATCCGTTCGAGGACGATCCGGCTCTGTTCCTCGTCGAGGGCATCGAAGCCGTGGCCGCGCCAGCAGGCTTCGTCCATCTCGAAGATCCAGGTGGAGCGGCTCGTCTCGGAGCGCTCGTATTGATAAGTGTGGGCGCAGACGATTCCGTGCTCTGTCTCGCGGAAGAAGTAGTTGAACTCCCCCATCGGCCGGGTCGAGCCCATCCAGCAGAAACGGTTCGCTTTCCAAACCACCGTCGGCTCGAACGCCTCGCGGAAGTGCTCCCGCACGGGCGAGTTGATCCCGTCGGCCGCGAGGATCAGATCGGAATCCGCGAAGCGCTCGTCGATCTCGGAAGGTTCGACCCGCTCGCTGAAGTGGAGCGCAACGCCCACCTCGCGACAGCGCTCTTGGAGAATGTTGAGCAGGCGCATCCGCGAGATCCCGGCGAAGCCGTTGCCGGCGCAGCGGATCTCGTGGCCTTTGTAGTGGATCGCCACGTCGTCCCAATAGGCGAACGCGTCGCGAATGCGGGCGAACGATTCCGGATCACGCGACAGGAACTCGTCAAGCGTCTCGTCGGAGAAGACGACGCCGAAGCCGAACGTGTCGTCCGCCTGGTTCTGCTCGAACACCTCAATCGACCAATCGGGGCGGGATTTCTTGGTGAGGAGCGCGAAGTACAGCCCGCCGGGGCCGCCGCCGAGGACGGTGACTTTCACGGTAGCTCCTCGGCGACTCCCAATTTCCTGATTCTTGATTCCTCGATTCTAGATTCCTCTACCACCGCCGTCCCCTCGATCTCCAACCGCGCCGCGGGCTCGACCAGCCGGACGATCTGCATCACGGCCATCGCGGGAAAATGCCGCCCGAGGATCTCGCGATAGATCGGGCCGAGCGCCTTACGGCTCTCCAGGTATTCGTCCATGTCCACGACGTACCAGTTGAGCCGCACCAAGTGCCGCGGCTCGGCGCCTCCGGCGGCGAGCACGGCACACAAGTTCAAAAGCGCCTGGCGCGCCTGGGCGAGGAAGCCTTCGGCAAACACTTCCCTCTCGTCCCAGCCGATCAGCCCTCCGGTCACCACGATCCGGCCGCTCGCGGCCATGCCGTTGGCGTAACCCTTAGGCGAAGGCCAGCCGGGCGGGAGCAGCGCCTGCGGATCGCTCACGAATTCTTCCCTTCGGCCCGCGCCATCTCGCGCAGGCGGAAGCGCTGGAGCTTCCCGCTCCCTGTTCGCGGCAGGCTCTCGACGAACGCCACGGCGCGCGGGTATTTGTAGGGGGCGATCTCCGCCTTCACGTGATCCTGAAGGGCGCGCACCAGCCCGGGTTCTCCTTCCTGATCTGGCCGCAGCACAACATACGCCTTGACGATCTGCCCGCGCTCCGGATCGGGCGCACCGACCACGCCGCATTCGGCGACCGCCGGATGAGAGAGGAGGGCGGCTTCGACCTCTGGCCCCGCGATGTTGTAGCCCGACGAAACGATCATGTCGTCCGATCGCGCCTGGTACCAGAAATACCCATCCTCATCCATCGAGTAGGAATCACCGGTGAAATTCCACCCGTTGTGGACATAGGCTTTTTGACGGTCGTCCGCCAGATAGCGACAACCGGTCGGACCGCGCACCGCAAGGCGGCCGACCGTGCCGGGCGGTACCTCGTTTCCCTCCTCGTCCACCACCTTCGCCTCGTATCCCGGGACCGCGCGGCCCGTGGCGCCGGGGCGGATTTCGCCTTGCGGCGAGCCGATGAAAATGTGGAGCATCTCGGTCGAGCCGATGCCGTCCATCAGCTCGATGCCCGTCGCCGAGTACCACGCGTCCCAGATCGCCTTGGGCAGCGTCTCGCCCGCCGAGACTCCTATGCGGAGGCATGAGATGTCGTGCTCGGCGAGCTTGCCCAACATCACCCGGTAGGCGGTCGGCGCGGTAAAGCAGATCGTCGCGCGATGCCGGGCGATCGCGGGGAGCAACTCGTCCGGGGTCGCCCGTTCGAGCAACACCGTGGAGGCGCCCACCCGGAGCGGGAAGAGTAGGAGCCCGCCGAGTCCGAACGTGAACGCGAGCGGCGGCGAGCCGATGAAGATGTCGTTCTCCTGGGCGTGAAGGACGTGCTTGCCGTAGCTGTCGCAGGTTGCGAGCAGGTCACGGTGGTTGTGGATCGTGCCTTTCGGCTCGCCCGTGGTGCCGGAGGTAAAACCCACCAGGCAAGGATCGTCCGCCGCGGTATCGCAGGCGGGAAATGGATTGCTCGCAACCTCCGCCATCAGGCTTTCCAGCTCGCCGGTCGATTCGCTCGGGCCATGACCGAACGAAACGATTCGTTCGAGGAGGGGAGCCACCTCGCGAGCTTTCTCCAGTTCGGCGAGCAGCCGGCCATCGCACAGCGCGAGCGCGATCCGCGCCTTGCCGATCAGAATCGAAAGCTCCTTCGCGCGCAGCAGCGGCATGGTCGCGACGACGACCCCTCCCGCCTTCCAAACCGCGAGATGCGCCGCGGCGAGCATGGGAGTATTGGGAGCGCGGAGCAGCACGCGCCCGCCGGGAACGAGCCCCAGCCGCTCGACCAAAACTCGAGCGATTCGATCGACGCGGGATTGCAGATCGCGATAGCTCCAACGCTCGAACGGCGAGATCAGGCAAGGGCGGCCACCGTGCCCCGCCGCGACGTGAGAATCGATGAACGCGGTCGTCGCGTTCAGCCGCTCCGGATACTGAAGGTCGGGGAGCGTGAAGAGAAAATCCGGCCGGTCTTCGGCCGCGGGAAGGTTCTCCCGAACGAACGGATCGGCATGCGCGGTGTAGGCGGAGATCATGTGCGACTCCTCAGCGTCTCCCGGGCGATCACGACTTTCTGCACTTCGGTCGCCCCCTCGTAGATGCGCAGCGCGCGGATCTCGCGGTAGAGCTGCTCGACCTTCGTTCCCTTCTTCACCCCCAGACCGCCGAAGATCTGGACCGCGCGATCGATCACGCGCTGCGCCGCTTCGGTGGCAAACATTTTCGCCATCGCCGCCTCACGCGTGACGCGCGGTGCCCCTTGATCCTTGGTCCACGCCGCGCGATAGACCAGGAGCGCGGCGGCGTCCACTTCGGTCGCCATGTCGGCCAACGCGGCTTGCGTGAGCTGCAAATCGGCGAGCGGCGCGCCGAACAGCTGCCGGGTGGAAGAGCGGTCGAGTGCCTCGTCCAACGCGCGCCGCGCGAGGCCGAGCGCCGCGGCGCCGACCGTCGAGCGAAACACGTCGAGGGTGGCCATCGCGACCTTGAACCCTTCGCCCGGATTGCCTAGACGGTTCGAGAGGGGAATGCGGCACCCCTCGAACTTGAGAGTCGCGAGCGGATGCGGCGCGATCACCTCGATCCGCTCGGTGATTTCCAATCCAGGGGTGTCGGCGTCCACCAGGAACGCGGAGACGCCTTTCGCCCCGGGGACATCGCCGGTGCGCGCGAAGACGACGTAGAAGTCGGCGATCCCGCCGTTGGAAATCCAGGTCTTCGTGCCGTCCAGCCGAACGTACTCCGGGCCGGCGGGGGTGGCGCTGGTCGAGATCGCCGCGGCGTCGGACCCTGCGTCCGGCTCGGAGAGCGCGAACGCCGCGATCGCCTTGCCGGCCGCCACCCGCGGCAGGTAGCGGCGCTTGATCTCGTCCGATCCGAACATCGCGATCGGCCCGCTGCCCAGGCCCTGCATCGCGAACGCGAAATCGGCGAGCCCGTCGCGGTAGGCGAGCGTTTCGCGCGCCAGGCAGAGCGAGCGCACGTCGTACCCCTGGTCGCCCGGAACCGCGGCGGAGAGCCAGCCTGCGTCGCCGAGGGCACTCACCAGCCGGCGGCAGGAGGTATCGACGTTCTCATGATCGACCAGCGCGGGCAGCTCTCGATCCGCCCAGTGGGAAAGATCCTCCTCCCAGGCGCGGTGCTCCGGCCCGAAGAACGGCCAATCGAGAAACGAGCGATCGGGGACGACGGGCACGCGTCAGTTCCCCTCGAACACGGGCTTTTGTTTCGCCGCAAACGCCCGGAACGCGCGGGCGAAATCTTCAGTCGTCATGCAGAGCGCCTGCGCCACCGCCTCGGATTCGATCGCGTCCTCGACCGACATCGCCCACTCGACCTGGAGCATCCGCTTGGTCATCGCATGGGCGAAACTCGGCCCGTGGGCGATCTCGTGGGCAAGCGCTTGCGCCGCGGAGAGAAGATCGTCCGGCTCGACCAGCCGGTTGAAGAACCCCCAGCGCTCCCCTTCTTCTCCCGGGAGCGGCCGGCCGGTGTAGAGCAGCTCGGAAGCGCGCCCCTGGCCGATGATTCGCGGCAGCATCGCGCAAGCCCCCATGTCGCAACCGGCGAGTCCCACCTTGTTGAACAGGAACGCGACTTTGGCGCGCGCGGTGCCGAAGCGCAGATCGGACGCCATCGCGAGGATCGCCCCGGCCCCCGCGCAAATGCCGTCGATAGCAGCGACGATCGGCTGCGGGCAGGCGCGCATGGCCTTCACCAGCTCGCCGGTCTTTTTGGTGAATTCGAGCAGGCCGGCCGTGTCCATCTCGACCAGCGGGCCGATGATGTCGTGAACGTCGCCCCCCGAGCAGAAGTTGCCGCCGGACCCCGCGAGCACGAACGCCCGTACGCCGTTTGCATCCTTTACCGCCGCCCGGAACAGCTCGGCCAGCTCGTCGTAGCTGCCGAACGTGAGGGGGTTCTTCCGCTCCGGCCGGTCGAGCGTGATCGTGGCGACGCGATCCACGACCGCGAACCGAAAGTGCTCCGCCTGATATTCGCCCAGAGGCAAGGTCACGCGATTGGCGGGTGTGCTCATGCGGCGGTCTCCCCTTCGAAGGCGCGGCGCGCCGAGGCTTTCCATTTGGCGAGCAGTTCCATCAACTGCTCGGTCTCGTGCGGCGCGAGGCCGCCGGTCATCTCGACGATCCACCGCTCGTGCGCCGCGGCCATCTTGCGAAACGCGGCGCGCCCCGCAGTCGTCAGCCGTGCGACCTGCACCCGTCGGTCGGTGGCGGAGGTCCGACGCTCGATCCAGCCCGCCTCGACCAGCCGTTCCACCAGCGCGGTCAAGTTGCCGTTCGAAACCATCATCCGCTTCGACAGCTCGGAGAGCGCAAGCCCGCCGGGCACTTTCGCGAGTTGCGCGAGCAGATCGAAGCGCGGCAGCGTTTCGCCGAACTCGGCCCGCAGCCGGCGGCGGATCGTGGTCTCGACCAGCGTCGAGCAGGTGAACAGGCGAAGCCACAGCCGCAGCTCCGGATGATCCGCCGCCGGCGCCTGGTCGAGCCGCGTTTCGGCGTCCGGAGTCGAGATCGAATTCATCGCCCGGCAGTCTCCCCACCGTCGATTGCGATGGCTTGCCCCGTCACCGAAGCCGCCGCCTCGCCACACAGCCAGACCACCGCGGCGGCTACCTCCACCGGCTTCACCAACCGCCCGAGCGGGTTCTCCGCCAGGATCTCGCCGAGCAGCTCGTCGTACGGCCGGCCGGTCTTGGCTCCCGTCTTCAGCAGACTGCCGCGCACCATGTCGGTCTCGGTATACCCGGGGCAAACGGCGTTCACCGTCACTCCCGTCTTCGCAGTTTCCAAGGCCAGCGTCCTCGTCAGGCCAAGCAGCCCATGCTTGGCCACCGCGTACGCCGCGATGTAGCGGGCGCCTTTGAGCGACGCGGTCGAACCGATGTTGACGATCCGCCCGAACCCCGCGGCGAGCATCCCCGGCAGCACGAATTTGGACGTATGGACCGCAGCGAGCACGTGCACCTCGAACATCCGCTGAAACGTCGCGGCGTCCGTCTTCAAGAACGGAGCGGTCGAAGCCGACCCAGCGTTGTTGACCAGAATCTCGATCGCCCCGCGCACCGCCACCGCCTCGGAGAGAGCAGCAAGGAGCGCTTCGGCGTTGGTCACATCCGCGGTGACGAAACCTTCGCCCGTGCCCGCCTCCACCTCCGCCCGAAGCGCGGTCTCGTCGCGCCCGAGCAAAGTAACCCGCGCCCCCTCCGCCGCCAGCCCCCGGGCGATCGCCGCCCCGATCCCCCGCGAAGCCCCGGTCACCAAAGCATGCCGCCCGGCGAGCGAGCGAGGGGAGGACTCCGCGGTAGCCATGGGGGAAGCCGCCTTTCCGGTGGTCGAGACGTTTGAAGCTTAAAGGATTGGAGAGGGGTGGGCAAGGTGGCGGACTCAATGCTCGGATGCTACAATTAGCTGTGTCGATAAGGAGTTGTATATGCAACAGAGGCAGGTGATCGATGACAGCGCACTAAGGAAGTTGCTTACCGACAGACTGAGGAACGAGACCGGACGGTCGGATGTAACTGTCGATGCATTGCCGGAACGGCTTCGCGACTCTGACGAGACTGGCTGCAACTGGGGAGAAAACCTTTTGGTAGGGTGGGATGCCTGTAGAGGCGATGTTGATCGACATGTCATTGGACGAGTCATAAACGAGGCTAGGGCGCAATTCATGGAATAGCCCCTTTGGGGTTCGCCTCCGCAGAATAAAGCGGGGGTGGTTACTTCGCCCGCGCCGAAAGAGGGCGGCGAGGTGCTCGTGTTCCTGCTTCCTTCTCCGGAGATTTCCGCGCCCGCCTGGGCTTCCGCGGCGCGCTTCCCTGACTGTCGAGCGCGACGCGCATCAAGGCACGTAAAGCGCTATTGACCGCCTCGGCGTTCTTAAATCCCACGGCCACATCTGGATCCAGGACGATGATATTCGTGCTCTCGGTGTACTGCTGGTAGTACTTTCCGCGAACTCCTCCCGAGAAATCGTACTCGTCTCTCATCTCGGGATCGCTCGCCGCGTGGACTCTCTTAGGATTCGTAGCGCTTTCTTTCATGACTGTTCGCCCTTCTGGCAGAAATGATCCGGATCCCTTTTTTGTTTTCGGCGTGACAAACGACCAGAAGACGGCTTGGCCGGGATAATCCAACGGTGACGAACCGAGCTTCCTGGTCCGAGTGGTCCGGGTCTTGGACCGTCGTGGCAAGCAGGTCGCCATATACGGTCGTCGCCTCCTCGAAGGATACTCCGTGCTTCCTCAGGTTGGCTCTTGCCTTCACCGGGTCCCAATGGAAGCGCATGGAAGATTCTAACTCTCCTCGGAGGCACAGGCTGGACTGGGTGTTGCCGCACGCCCGAGCGACCGCTCAAAAACCTAGTACGGGCCTTCAGCCCTTAGGTATCCATGGGTTGAACGGGCACCTAGGGCGTTGCCCTAGGCTGTCATAGGACGGGCCGTTGGCCCTACCGAGCACCCTTCCGGCATCCCGCAAGCCCGGCGTATCTTGGCTAAGCAGATTTTCCTTTGGGCCGAAGTGAGGCGGCGGAGGCGGCGTTCCCAATAGGTTGGGTACGCCGCCTCACTAGAGGACCTGACGCCTAGCAGTAGTTCGTCGTGCAGGTCATCTCGCAGGTGAAGCAGGTGTTGTAGCCGCTGTATTGGCAGTTGTCCGGATAGCAGGTAAAGGACGGACAGTTGTATTGGTAGGAGGTCCCTCCGGCGGCTTGGCCCAGTTGGGCGCGATCGAGGTCGGAGAGGGTTTCGCGATGGAGCACCAGTTTCTTGGGCTTGGATCTCATGGAGTGCGTTCTCCTTGGTTGTTTCCGGACTCGCTCTTGGAACCC
>DASYKS010000090.1:0-128145 GCA_035995205.1 Thermoanaerobaculia bacterium | reverse complement strand
AAATGGGCCCGGATTCGGCCCCGACGGCCGAGCGCCCGTCTCGCCGCTCCGCTTCCCTCCCCATACCCCTCCCATCACCTCAAGGTAGAGGTTTACCCGAAGAGACAAAAGCAACAGCAAAAGCTTCTGTTCTCGTAGATCCCTTAAGTCTGGAATCTACCGGGCGCGCGGGCGAGGCGCCCGCGTACGCGAGGCCGGGGGGCGACGAGGGGCCGAATTCGGCCCCGGAGGTTCCCGATCCCGAGCCGACCGTCGCGGCGCCTGCCGTGCTGTGGTTCCCCTGCCGGGCGTCCCGTCGAGGCGACCCTCCCGGTTGGGGCTTGTCGCAGGACCAGACCGATCGCTGGCAGGCGGTTTTTTCGGGGTTCGACGTGCTCGCCGAGGCGCGGAAGGCCGAGGCCTGGTTGCAGGCCAATCCAGGGCGCTGGAAGACCCACCGCGGCATGGCGCGGTTCCTTTTTTCGTGGCTTGAGCGGGCCAACGACGGGGGCCGGTTCGGCCGGCGGGAAGCGCCGGGCGCCCCCGGCGCTCCCGGGGGCGCCCGGCGTGGCGGGGGCGGCTGGAGCCCGCCGATCGACCGGCCAGCGCCGCCGCCCAAGGGCTCGCTCCGGGAGGCCTACGGGCGCGACTCGTTCGAAGAGTGGGAGGCCGAGCTTCGCACGGGGATCTCCGACCCCGCGGAGCTGGCCAAGTGCCTCCGCGATCTGGCGAAGATCCGCGCCGAATGGCAGGCGAAACATGCCGCGTGAGATCGGCGGCGTGCTGGCGCAGTTGGAGCGGCGCTTCGCCTCGCTGCCGGCCGAGGAGCTGGCGGCTCGCGAGCGTCCGCGGTGCGCGCTGCCACGCGGCCAGCACTGCTCCTCCGGCTGGCACTGGCGCGAGGACGCCGGGCAGGGCACCGCGTTTGCCCGCTGCGGCCGGGCGACCGCCGCGCGAGCCGCTGCTGCGGCGGCGGAGATCCCCGGCGCGCAGACTTTCGAGAGCTTCGAGCAGCTGCGGGAAAACGAAGCGTTTCAGGCGGCCAGGCGCTGGGCCGGTTCGAGTGTCGCTGGAGCCAGCGCTGGAGCCAAGGGCCGGCGCACCCTCGCGCTGGTTCGTCCGGACGCGATCGCCGAGAGCTCCGGCTGCGGCAAGACGCACCTGCTTCGCGCGGCGGCACGGACCCTCGCCCGGGCGGGACGCTGGGTCGAATACGTCACCGCGCCGGATCTCACCCGGACGGTGCGCGGCCGAGCGCTCTACGACGGTACCGAGCGCGGAGCGGCCGAGATCGCGGTCGCCAAGTGGCGCCGCTCGGAAGCCTTGATCCTCGACGATTTGGGCCAGGAGGAGACCGCGGCGCCGATCACCGCCGCGTTCCTGGTCGGCCTGCTGGACGAGCGCGAGGGCGAGCGGCTCGCCTTCGCCACCAACGCCAGCGAGCGCGAGCTTTCCCTTCGCTACGGGGTGCCGCTGGTCTCGCGCCTGCTGGCGGGCGCCGAGGTCCCCGCGCTCCGCGGAATCGACTTTCGCCGGCACTGGAAGGAGGCGGTATGAGGAAGCGCACGGCCATCGATCAGTGCGTTCGGGCCTACCAGGATGGCGTCGATGCCTATGCGGCGCTGGAGAAGAACATCCGGGCGGCGGAGTCCGCGACCGCCGAGGTTCCCTTGAGAATCCCGAGCGTACGGGAAGCTCGGGCACATCTGGCGAAGGCTTTCCCGATTCTCAGCCGGCTGGGAGAGGCGCTGGCGTTTCTCCCCGCGCTGGCCATCCAGCTGACCGAGGAGCGTCGAATTTCTGGAACCTTCCGGCGCCAGGCGAAGGAGAAAGGCGTCACATACCGCTACGAGGAGGACGAAGATGGAGAAGATTCTTTCGAAGGGGATGCGGATTGATCGCAGATGGTCTAAGATTGATCACGTACATAGACTGCCGGAGATGTGACATCGGAGAGCGCCCCCATGGCTGCGAGAGTCCTCCAGGGACGGTTTATCCAAGATACCCCCTCGGTCGAGGTCGAGCTGGTCGAATCCGTCGCCGTTTGCGTCGCTCTCTCCCTCCTGGAGGCGGTGCTCGAAAAAAAGCCTCGCCCGACGCATCCGGTCAATCCCTTCCTCGAAGACTTGCTGCGGGCCTCTCGTTGGGAAATCGAAAATGCCCTGGTCGCGAAGCTCGAAAGGGAGGATCTTTCCGACCCGGCGGAACCGGACCTCGCCGGCACGACCGACTTATGGCTCCAAGGCGCGAACCTTCCCCAGCGCCATCTCGGAGACCCGGCAAACCAGCTCCATCTGGGAAGCACTGTCCAGACTTTGTGTGACGACCTTCAAGCGCTCGCCGGCAGCCTTCAAGGTCGCGGCCAGATCACCCGCCGACTCCTCGTCGAGGTGAGCCAGCTCTTCCAAGACTCCTGCGCCCAGGCGGGCCTCCGCGCGCAGGATTTCGAGAGCCTCGGAAAGCGCCGCCCGGCTGACCCGCGCTAGCCGTTCGGTGTTCGTCATCGACCGGACCGGCGAGCCGGCGGGCAGGTTGGGCGACGCCTCGTGCGTGACGCGCGCTCTCTTCAGGGCGCGCCGGAGGTCGAGCACCGGCACCTCGAACAGCGCCGCCACGTGGGCGGCGGACCGGCAATGACTCTCCAGCGCCTGCTTGTTGGCGGGGGTCGGCTGGAGCCCCTCGCAGCAGGGCCGGCGCTCGTTCGAAGACGGAAACCAGAGCCCTTCGCGCCACTCTCCCTCGGGGCCTTGCGCGCGAGACTCCCGGGCCAAGAAGGCTTCCAGGGCGAGACGCAATCGACCGGATGGGGCCGAGGTCGGTTCCAAGAGCTCGTCGGAATCGTCGGTGTGAGGTTCGCGGATGTGCGCCACGTTCATGGTCTAGATCCTCTTGGAGCAAGGTGCTTCACCACATAGGGTGCATCTCGTACGCCAAAGCGGGGCAAACCCGGCCGCATTCCTCGCTTCGTCGTGTTCGCGAGTTTCCCGAAGAATCATAGCACGATGCCAAAATTTCGACATTAGATACCCCCTGGCCCCCCTGGGTACGTCCTCGAAGGGCTTCCGCCGTCCAGCGGTATGGAATCGCCAAACAATTTTAGGTCTTCGGGCCGATTTGCTCGATTTCTCGGATTTTGGTCTGTACAAGGGTAGATGTACGGCGGCATATCGCCGTCGTCTCGACGGACAAGGAGATGCAAGAGATGGCCACGAAGAAACTCACCACCCCGCCCCGCGCCACCGAGCAGCCGCCGACGCAGCTCAAAGCCGAACGGATCCAGCTCGCCCTCGCCTCGTTGCCTGGCTGGGCGCTCGGTCCGCCGCGCCAGCGGGTCGAAGCCTTCTTCCGCCTGTCCGCCCCGGGCGAGACCGATCGCTTCGTGCCGTTCGTGCTCGCGACCTGCCGCGAGGAGGGAGCGGTCGTCGAGATGTCCGTACGGGAAAACCTGGTGGTCGTCCGCCTCGGCGGAGCCGCCGGCGTGACGGCGGCCGACCTTCTGGCGGCGCAAGCGCTCAGCGGCTCCCGCTGGGCGCAATCGCCGGGCGCCATGGCGGCGTAGCGGCGACAAGCGGAATTTGGCGGACGAAGTGCGCATCGACATCCAGATAGCGGCCATCCGAGCCAGATCGCCGCTATCCAGAGGGGACAGCCGCTATCCAGGCCAGAGAGCGGCTATCCGAAGCGGCAAGCGGCTATCCGGGTCAGATCGCCGCCATCCACGGCGGAGAGCCGCTATCCGGGCCAGATAGCGGCCATCCGGCGCAGCAAGCGGCTATCCGAGCCAGATAGCCGCCATCCAGGGCGGAGAACCGCTATCCAGGCCAGATAGCGGCCCTCCGAAGCAGATAGCGGCGTTCCGAGCCAGAAAGCCGCTATCCAGGACGTATAGCCGCTCGCGAGGCCGGGGAGCGGCTATACGAAGCAAATAGCGGCTATCCGGGCCAGGTAGCCGCTATCCAGGGCCGTAACGACAGCTGCACCCGGGGCGACCGTGATCGCGCCCGGAATCATGCCACCCAACGTGGAGGATTCAAACCATGAACGCCAGCTCTTACGCCGACAAAATCGACGCGTTCCAGACGACGATCGACAACCTCGAACCGGATCTTGCGCGGTATCCGGGAGTCTCCGACCTGTTCAACGAGCTGAGGGTGCTCCTTACCGAACTGCGGCCGGCGCACAACACGGTGGAAGCGCAACGCGGTAATCAACGGGTCGCCGTCCAGACGCGCCGGGAGCTCGCCGTCCGCGGCGGGCAGATCCACCGCCGGCTGTCGGCGCTGGTCGCCGCTCATGTCGGCTTCGCCAATCCGATTCTCGTGAGCTACGGGATCAACCCGGAGAACAACGCGAACCGGAAAGGCCGGCGCTCGAAGAAGGATCTGGAAGCCAAGAAGGCGGCGGAGGCCGCTGCGGCCGCCGCGACTGCCGCTACGACTACCGCCGCACCTGCACCCGCGGCCTAATCCTCGTCTCCCCCGTCTCGGGGCGGTCCGCGGTCGCGGGCCGCCCTTTTTTTCCGGTGACGGCGGGGGTGCGTGAGTCTGGAGGAGCACTTTCCCAGGCGCTGAGTGGGCGAAAGCATCAGCGAGGCCTGGAGAGGAATTGAGACATACTTTCGGCACTGGATGGGTTGTTGAAGGTGGGGGATCGATCATGAACAAGAAGCCCGCACGGAAGGCGACATCGGTTCGCTCGAAAGCCCTGGTCGTGCCGCCGGTCGAGAGCGGTTTCGACGAGATCGTCGAGCTGATCCGGATTGCCCGCCAGCAAGCCGTGCGAGCTGTGTACGCCGAGCTGATCGGCCTCTATTGGCGCATCGGCGATCACCTCCATCGCAAGATCGAGTCCGAGGGGTGGGGGAAGGACTGCTCTACCAAGTTGGAACATTGACCGGCGGTCTGGCCCGGTTCGGCAATAGCGTCAGGTACATCAACGGCATGCAGCCCTCCGTCGCGGTCAACGCGGACGGCACCGTCGTCGAAATCCGCCGATACGACCGCAGATGTAGGGGCAGACCTGCGTGTCTGCCCCGGTGACCGGGATGAACACCCGGGCGCAAAACGGGGCGCACACATAGGTGCGCCCCTACAAACGGCCACCGATGCCCTTTCTTGTAGGATGGCTGTGACGATCTCCCCGCCTCGATGCTGGACTGGTGCTCGGCGGTCCTGGGGAAAAGCCACTTCTTCGTAGCGGATCGTTGGAGAGAAATCTGAGACATACTTTCGGCAACGGAAATTCAAAGAGTCATCAGCGTGCCCAGGTGGAGTTAATTTTGAATCTTCCAGAAAGGCTCATCGAGAGGGAGATGTGATGTCGTTTAATTCCGACAGGCATCACCGCCGTTCCATCCGCCTGAAGGGATATGACTACCGTCAGGAGGGGGCGTACTTCGTGACTCTCTGCGCGCAAGATCGCTTGTCCCTATTCGGAGATGTGGCTGATGAGGAAATGCATCTGAACGATGCCGGAAGGATGGTCGAACGGTGGTGGTTGGAATTGGACCGTAAATTTCCGACCGCGGAAACGGACGAATATGTCGTCATGCCCAATCATTTTCACGGTGTCATCGTTATCGTCGGCGCGGACACCGATCGCGGTGAGTACCGGGGCGGTGAACAACCCGGCGCACAGGTACAACAGGGCGCACAGGTACAACAGGGCGCACACCTACAACAGGGCGCACACGTAGGTGCGCCCCTACCTACGGTCCTGCCCGTCGAGGTACGTCCCGCCGATACGCCCGCAGATGTAGGGGCAGACCTGCGTGTCTGCCCTGTCGCCACCGACGCCACCACAAACGTAGGGGCAGACCTGCGTGTCTGCCCCGGTGATCGGGATGAACACCCGGGCGCAAAACGGGGCGCACACATAGGTGCCCCCCTACCAGACGCGCCCCTACCCACGTTCGTGCAATGGTTCAAAACGATGACGACGAACGAATACATTCGCGGGGTGAAAACCCTGGGATGGCAACCGTTTGCCGGTAAATTATGGCAGCGCAATTACTACGAACACATCGTTCGCGATGAGGAATCTCTGGCTAGCATCCGACAATACATCCTTGACAATCCGGCGCGTTGGGCGTGGGACCGCGAAAACCCAAACGCAGCAGCTCCGGCACCGGGGGATGCATGGCGAATCTGACCGAATTCGAACAACAGGGCGCACACGTAGGTGCGCCCCTACCCATCGATGTACGTCCCGCCGATACGACCGCAGATGTAGGGGCAGACCTGCGTGTCTGCCCTGGCGATCGGGGGATGCACCGGGCGCACACGTAGGTGCGCCCCTACCCGTCAATGTACGTCCCGCCGATACGACCGCAAATGTAGGGGCAGACCTGCGTGTCTGCCCTGGCGATCGGGGAATGTACCAGGGCGCACACGTAGGTGCGCCCCTACCCGTCGATGTACGTCCCGCCGATACGACCGCAGATGTAGGGGCAGACCTGCGTGTCTGCCCCTGTCGATCGGGGGATGTACATCCATTCCGATCCACGGGGGCGCACACGCAGGTGCGCCCCTACTGCATCGGTCGGTGCGCTATGATTCAGCCTCCCTTCCGCCCCTTCCCAACCTGGGCGACCGCGCGGCCGCCGAGGCATCGAGAACCCCTGATTTTGGAGTTGGCGCAGATCCTAGACGCCCGGCGCGCGCTCCATGGAGACACTGATGCTGAAAGAGACCCAGAAGCCGGAGACCGACTCGGAAGAAGCCGTTGAGCGAGGCCTCGACCGCCGCCAGTTCCTCGGCGGCGTGAGCGGTTTGACCGCCGTCGGACTCTCGGGAGCCCTGGCCGGAGGAGCGGCCGGAATCACCGGGCTCGGATTGGCGGCTCTCGGCGGCCAGCCCGCGCGGGCCGAGGAGATCGCCCCCGCCAAGGGTGCCCAGCGCGCCGAGGCGGCTTACAAGGTCCGCGTCGAGGCGGCCGAGCGCCAGCGGAAGCTCGGCATCCCCGAGCATCCGACCAACGGCGACGAGGAGCTCTACCCGTCCCGCATCGGCAACTTCCACAAGACGCTCCCCCACAACGAGTTCGGCGAGGTCGACAAGGCCGCCTACGACATGATGCACAAGGCGATCGCGACCGGCGACTTCAAGGCGCTGGACGCGGTGCCCGGGGGCGGCCGGTTCGGCTTTCAGGATGCCATCGGCGGCTTGGCGTTCAACCTCGACGGTCCGGACTCGGCCGCGATCGCAACGCCGCCGCCGCCGCCGATCGCCAGCCGCGAGTACGCGACCCAGCTCGCGGAGCTCTATTGGATGTCGGTGCTCCACGACGTGCCGCACCTCGAATATCCGAGCAGCCCGCTGGTCAAGCAGGCTTGCGAGGATCTCTCGCGCCTCTCCGGCAACCCCGGACCGCGCGATCCGACGACCGGCAAAGTCACGCCGCAGACGCTGTTCCGCGCGCCGTACCCCGGCGTCACCGACGGCCCGCCGGTCTCGCAGATCCTGCTCCAGCGGTTCCGCTACGACGGCATCCCGATCAACCCGAAGATCAGCACCAACCTGGCGGGCGGCGACTTCCTCACCCATCCGGCCGAGTGGCTGGACGCGCTCAATGGCTTCGTCAAGTGGCCGCCGCAGGAAGAGCCGCGCGATCCGGTCTCGCGGTTCATCAGGAACGGACGTGATTTGGCGCGCCTGTCGGCGCAGGACGACATCTATTCCCTCTACCTGCGCTCCTTCATCGTCCTCGCGGGCGTGGCCGGCGTGCGCACTACGCAGGCCAATCCCTACATGAAAAGCAACCGCCAGTTCGGCTTCCCAACCTTCGGCGCGGCCCACCTGGCGCAGCTGCTGGGCGGCGTCCACGTCGCGCGCAACGCGTTCTACGTCAAGTGGAACGTGCATCGCTATCTGCGCCCGGAGCAGGGGGGTGGGCTGGTCCACTTCCTGAAGACCGGCAAGCGCGAATACCCGATCCACGACGACCTGATGAAATCGCCCGTGCTCGACCTACGGTTCGAGGCGAACCAGAAAGTCAACAAGGACCGGCTCGGGATCGAGCAGGGCTCCTACCTGCTGCCGCAGATGACTTACGGCGCGCCGACCCATCCGTCGTACGTCTCGGTCCATGCCACGTTCGCCGGGGCCTGCATCACGATCCTCAAGGCCTGGTACGACGAGACCGTGCCATGGCCCGAACCGGTGCAGCCGAACGCCGACGGCACCGAGCTGATCCCGTACGTCGCCGGCAAAGACGGCCCGCCGCTGACGATCGGCGGCGAGCTGAACAAGCTGTGCAGCAACATCACTTTCGGCCGCAACAGCCTGGGCGTCCACTACCGCGTCGACAGCGAGCAGGGCAACCATCTCGGCGAGGAATGCGCCCTGCGCACGCTGGCGGAACAGAAGGCGACCGTGCCCCAGCCGTCGTTCTCCGGGTTTACCCTCACCCGCTTCAACGGCGAGAAGGTTACGGTCTGACAGGTTTTCGGGGCGACCGGTCGGATCGGTCGCCCCGTCGTTTCAACCGCGGTCCCCCACAAGTCGGAGGTCGGAGGTTCAGGCCACCGCCATCGGCGCCGGGACCTTCCGCCGGTCCGATTCCACCCGCCCGTAGTCCAGCTTCACGATCCGGTCCGCGGTGTCGTAGTAGTGATCGTCGTGGCTGATCACGAACACGGTCTTGCCGCGGGCTTTGAGCGCGGGCAGGATCTCGCGGTAGAAGACCTCCTTGAACGTCGGGTCCTGGTCCGCGGCCCATTCGTCGAACAGGTAGATCGGCCGATCTTCGAGGTAGGCGGTGAGCAGGGCGAGCCGCTTGCGTTGGCCCTGGGAGAGGTCGACCGTCGATAGCTCCCCTTGCTCGATCTTCACCTTCCGATCGAGCTGCAGCTCGCGCAGGTAGCGCAGCGCCTCGGCGTCGAGGTTGGCGTTGTCGAGCCCGAGCAGGGTGTCGAACAGGTAAAAATCCGAGAACACCACGGCGAACAGCTGGCGGAAAGCGTCGCGGTTGGCGTCGGTGATCGCTTCGCCGTCGAGGCGCAGCTCGCCGCGCTCCGGCGTATAGAGCCCGAGGAGCAATTTGGCGAGCGTGGTCTTGCCGCTGCCGTTGCCGCCGATCAGAAAGACCAGCTCCCCCGGCGTAAACGACAGGTCGACGGGACCGAGCGCGAACATCTCGCCCGAAGCCTCGCTCTTGTACGTGTGCTCGACCCCGGCAAGCTCCAGCCGGCGCCAGGACGTGGGCACCGCCGCGGGATCGGCATCCCGTTCGACCGCCGCGGCGCCCAGCGACAGGCCGAGCTCGTCGATCTTGTGGATCGCGATGCTCGCGGTGGTCAGGCGCGGGATCCCCGCGAGGATCCCTTCGAGCGGCGTCATCATGGCGATCAGCGTGACGCTGTAGCCGAGCAGCACCGAGGTCGGCATCGGCCGGTGCGCGGGGACGACGAACAGCAGCAAGCCGATCGCGACGAAGAACAGAACCTGCCCCCAGCTCGACGCGGCCGACCAGACGTAGGTCCCGACGGTGATCAGGCGCTTGAGCATGCGAGCGGTCGGCTCGATCTGCCGGTCGAGCATCGCCTCGCGCCGGCCGCGGTGCATCTTCAGCTCTTTGGCTCCGTGGGTGACCGCTTGGATCTGTCCCACCAACACGTCCCACAGCTCGCGCGAGCGGCGCCCGATCGAAAAGGCCTTGGCGAGCGGGATCTGGTAGCTGACCAGCCCGAGCACCATGAAACAGAGCAGGAAGCCGAGCAGCAGGGGCGACAGCCAACCGAGATAGAGCAGGCAGGTGACCAGGACGCCGAAGTGCATGACGATCTGCGGCACCATCAAAAGCGCCTCGGTGATCGCGCCCAGATCGTTGGTCAGGCTCGCGAGCACGCGGTGCGGCCCGAGCTGCTCCAATTGGCGGATCGGCACCGCAAGGATCTGGCGGCACCAGACGAGGCGCATCTGGTAGAGCGTCTTCTGGGTCAGGTTGACCAGCAGCGCCGTCGAGCCGAAGCGCAGCAGCGGCAAGCCGAAACAGAGGCCGACGAAGGCATAGGTCAGGTTGATTCCGGTCAAGCCGGCGCCGGGGCCGCCCGGGCCGGTCAACACCCGGTTGATCAACGCGATCAGCCCGGTGGTGGCGATGCCGCTCAACAGACCGGCAACGACCACCAGCCAGAGCAACGGACGCGACCCGCGAACCTCGCGCGAGAGCACGAGGACGAACTTGAAGACTCGGAGCAGCAGCAGCATAGTTTCTCCACGTCGAACGGTTGGCGGATCATTCTTGGCGCAGCGCGATGATCGGATCGAGACGCGAGGCGCGCCGCGCCGGCCAGAGCACCGCGACCAGAGAGACCGCCACCAGCAGCCCGCAGACCGACAGATAGGTGAGGAGCGACCCCCCCACGACCCCATAGAGCAGCTTCGAGATCAGGCGGGTCAAGGCCAAGGCGAGCCCCAGGCCCAACGCCACGCCGATCGCCACCAGCCCCAGACCCCGCTTCGCCAGCAGAGCGAGAATCGTCCCGCGGTCGGCGCCGAGCGCCATGCGCAGCCCGATCTCCCCGGTGCGCCGGACGACCATCTGCGCCACCACCGAGTAGATGCCGACGGCGGCCAAAAGCAGCGCGAGGCCGCCGAACGAGGCGAGCAGGATCGCCGACAGGCGCGGCCGCGCGAGCACGTCGGCCAGCCGCTGGTCCATGGTCGCGACGTCCCCTACCGGTTGGTCGTGGTCGATCGCGCGGACCGCCGCGCGCACCGTGCCGGCCAGCTTGGCGGGATCGCCTTGGGCGGCGCGGACGGCGAGGTAGACCCCCCGGTCCGGCTCTTGAGCCATCGGAAAGTAAACGTTTCCTTCCGTGCTCGGCAGCGCCGTCGGCCCGTCGTCCCGCACGTTGCCGACCACCCCCACCACGGTGCGCCAGGGGAAGTCCGCTTCTCCGCCGTCCGGCGGGCCGCGGTGTACTCGCCGGCCGAGCGCCTCCTTGCCCGGCCAGAGGTTCGCGGCCAGCCGTTGGTCGAGGATCGCGACCAGCGGCGCGTGCGCGTCGTCCGAATCGCTAAAGGCCCGTCCCTTGAGGACGGGGATCCGCAACGCCGAAAAATAGCCCGGGGTGACCGAGCGGAGCCCCGGCTCCGGCTGCGCCGCGTCGACCCCCGTCGGCCGCCCCTCACCGACCAGGGTGGCGGTGAAATTGGTGCCGCCGAGCGGCAGATGGGTGATGACGCCCGCGGCGGCGATCCCCCGCTCGCTCGCCAGACGCCGGTCGAGATCGGCGAAGAAACCGGCGGTCTGAGCTCCGCCGTCGGGATAGCGCGCCCGCGGCAGCGAGATCTGCATCGACAGCACGCCCTGCGAAGTGAAGCCGACCGCTTCGTTCTGCAACCGGAAGAAGCTGCTGATCAACAGGCCGGCGCCGATCAGCAAGGCGATGGCCAAGGCGACCTGGAGCACCACCAGCAGCCGGTGGCTCAGCTGCTTGCCGGCGCCCTGAGTCGTCGCGGAGGCCTCTTTGAGCGATTGGGAGAGATCGGGCCGCGAGCCGTGCCAGGCCGGCAGCAGGCTGACGAACAGGGAGGTGATCAGTGTGACGCCGAACGCGAACGCCATCACCCGGGCGTCGAGGCCGACCCCTTGCGCGCGCGGAATCGCGGTCGGGAACAGCAGCACGACGGCCCGGATCGCCCACGACGCCGCGAACAGTCCGAGCACGCCGCCGATCGCCGACAGGATCAGGCTTTCGAGCATGAATTGGCGCACCAGGGCGCGACGGCCGGCGCCGAGCGCGGAACGGACCAAGATTTCGCGGGAGCGCCCCTCGACCCGGACGAGCAGCATGCTGCCGACGTTGGCGCAAGTGATCAGCAGGACGAAACCGACCGCGCCGAGCAGGGTGAACAGCGCCGGGCGGACGTCGCCGATCTCCTGTTCGAGCAGCGAGATGACGTCGGTGTCCCAGCCGCCGTCGTCCGGATAGACCCCGGCCCACAACTTCGGCCATCTGCGGGTCTGGGCACGCACGGCCGCCTTCGCCTGCTCGATCGAGACGCCCGGAATCATCCGGGCGATGACCTCCAGATAATGCACCTGGCGCGGCGGCAGGTTCGCCGGATCGATGCCGAACGGCGCCCAGACCTCCGCCTTGTCCGGAAAGGAAAAGCCCTGCGGCATCACGCCGATCACCGCCCGGGGGGTCAGGTTGAGCTGGACGTCCTTGCCCAAAATCCCCGGATCGCCGCCGAAGCGGCGGTGCCAGAGACCGTACGAGATCACGACCACCGGCGACGCGCCCGGTTGGTCGTCCGCCTTGTCGAACGTCCGGCCGATCACGGGCTTGACCCCCATCACCTGCC
The DNA here is from genome assembly GCA_035995205.1 of Thermoanaerobaculia bacterium. Classification (GTDB taxonomy): domain Bacteria; phylum Acidobacteriota; class Thermoanaerobaculia; order Multivoradales; family UBA5704; genus DASYKS01. The sequence goes on along the minus strand of DASYKS010000090.1, from coordinate 115,852 downwards.
AAAACTGGTAGGTCAGGTAATAGACCCGCACCCGTTCCGGCTGGTCGCCCGCGGTGAGATTCGCGTCCCGATAGGCGAAGCCGGCGACCGCCGCGAACGAGCCGAAATTCTTCTGATAGTCGAGCACCTCTTTTTCCGACGCCCGGAGCCGCGGAATGTCGGGCTGGGTGAAGCGCCCCCAGATGCGCACCAGGCGATCCGGGTTCGGGTAAGGCAACGGCTGGAGCAGCACCGCGTTGATCAGGCTGAAAATGGCGGTCGTGGCGCCGATGCCGAGCGCCAGCGTCGCGATCAACGCCGCGGTGAGGCCGGGTTGGCGCAGCAGCTGGCGGACGGCGATTCGGAGGTCATGAAGCATCGCGGATCTCCTGGGAACGGGAACGGAAGTGCGCGGGGTTCGGGGTCATGCTCCCCCCATCGCGGCGCCGCCGTCGACCTCGACGGTGCGGCCGGTGAAAAACTCGCATTCGAGCACGAAGCGCACCGCCTGCCAAACCTCTTCCGGCCGGCCGATCCGGCCGAGCGGGATCGCGGCGCGCAGCGTCGCCATCGCCTCGTCGGAGATGCCGTCGAGGATCGGCGTGTCGATCACCCCCGGGGCGACCCCGGCGACCCGGATGCCGGCGGGGGCCAGCTCCAGAGACCAGGTCCGGGTCGTGGCGTCGAGCCCCGCTTTCGACGCGGCGTAGCTTCCTTGGCCGGCGTTGCCCGCGCGGGCGAGCGACGAGATGTTGACGATCACCGCCGGGCGCGTCCCCCGTTCGAGCGCCCGGGCGACGAACTCGCGCGCCATCAGGAACGGGCCGTAGAGGTTGACGTCCAGCACCTTCTTCCACTGCACGGTCGGATAGCGGATCACTTCGGCCCCCGCGCCGGAGGCGAGCAGGCCGTCGCGCAGGATGCCGGCGTTGTTGAGCAGGGCGTTCGCCCCTTCGAGCTGGGCGTCGGCCGCGGCGAAGAACTGCGCCACCGATTCCTCGTCCCCGACGTCGAGCCCGGCGACGGTCAACGATCCCGGCAGCGCCTCGGCCTCGGCTTTCAGCTGGCGCAGCCCCGCCCGGTCGATGTCTCCGGCGATCACGCGCGCCCCTGCGGCGGCGAGCTGAAGCGCAAAACACTTGCCCAAGCCGCGCGCCGCGCCGGTTACGATGCCCCGCACCTCTTCGAGCTTCATGCCTCTCCCCTTCCGGCGGCGACCGGTTCCGGCGCCGGCTCCGCGATGGTGAGACGGCGGCCGATCTCCGCGGCCAAGCGCGCGAGATGCGGCGGCCCGAGCAGCGTGTAGTGATCGCCGCCGACCGGCACGACTTCCGCCTCCGGAGCCAGGGCGCGCCAGAACGAGGCGCCGGCCGGACCGAGCCCTTCCTTCGCCGTATACAGCGTCACCGGCCCCGCGTACCCGGCCGGAACGTAACCGAGCAGGGCGCGGTAGTTGCGCCGGAACATCGCACGGCGCCGCGCCAGATCGTCGGGCGCGAGATCCGCCGACGAGTCCGCGCCGAGCGCCGCGAGGTCGCGGGCGAACCAGGCGTCGAGCGTCGAGTCGTCGATCGGGCCGCCGGCATTTTCCACCGCGCCTTCCACCGCGCCCCGCGGCGGGCCGACGTCGAGCATCGCCACCCCGGCCACCTCTTCCCCCGCCGTCTGGAGCTGCCGCGCCATCTCGAACGCGACCGCGCCGCCCATCGACCAGCCGCCGAGGTGATACGGACCGTGCGGTTGCACCTTCCGCACCGCGGCGAGGTAGCGCGCCGCCAGCTCGGGAAGGGTCGCCTGCGGCAAGGCCTCCGCGCTCGGCGCTTCGAGCGCCCAGAACGGCTGGCCGGCACCGAGGGCGCGCGAGAGACCGACGTACGAGAAGACGCCGCCGCCGACCGCATGGACGAAGAAGAGCGGCGGCCGATCCGACCCCGGCGCCCGTTCGATCGCCACCAGTCCGCCGGAGGAGCCGGCGGATTCCGCCGCCGCGACGGCGGAATCCAGCCGTGTGGCGAGCGCCTCGACCGTACCGTCGGTGAGCAGCGTGGCGAGCGGCAGATCGCGCCCGAACGCGGCGCGGATGCGGCCGAGCAGGCGCACCGCGATCATCGAATGGCCGCCGAGCGCGAAGAAGCTGTCGCGCACCGATACCCGTTCCACTCCCAGCAGCTCGGAGAACAGCGCGGCGAGCGCGGCTTCCGTCTCGGTGCGCGGCGCCACGTGCTCGGGCGCCGCCACCAGCGCCTCCGGATCGGGCAGCGCGCCGCGGTCGACCTTGCCGTTCGCGGTAAGGGGCAGCGCGTCGATGCCGACGATCGTCGCCGGCACCATGTAGCTCGGCAGCTTGGCGGCCAAAAACTCGCGGATCCCGGCCAGGTCCAAATCGGCCGGGCTCCCCTCGGCCGGCACGGCGTAGGCGACCAGCCGCTTGTCGCCGCGCCGCGGTCCGATCGCGGCGACGACCGAGGCCTTGACCTGCGGGTGCGCGGCGAGAGCGGTCTCGATCTCGCCCAGCTCGATGCGGAAACCCTGGATCTTCACCTGCGCGTCCTCGCGGCCGAGGAACTCAATGTCGCCGTCGGGCAGGTAGCGGCCGACGTCGCCCGTGCGGTAGAGCCGCTCGCCCGTCTGCGGGTCGGTGACGAACGCCGCGCGGGTCTTCTCCTCGTCGCCCCAGTACCCTTGGGCGACGCCGACTCCGCCGATGTAGAGATCGCCCGCCACCCAGGTCGGCCGCGCGGCGAGCGCGTCGTCCAGGACCGCAAACGTCTGGTTCGTCATCGGCCGGCCGTACGGGATGCTCGGCCACGCCGGATCGACGGTACCGATCGGATAAAGGATCGACCAGATCGACGCCTCCGTCGCGCCGCCGAGGCTCACGATCTCCAACCCCGACGGATTCGGCGCCAGACGGCGGATGCGCTCCGGCAGCGAGACGGGAATCCAGTCGCCCGACATCAGGATCAGGCGCAGCGACGCGGGGAGTGCCTCGCCGCGGCTTTCGAGGTGATCGACCAGCATCTCGACCAGCGCCGGAACGGAGCTCCAGATCGTTGCTCCGGCGCGCCGCGCCTGGTCGAGCCAGAGCGCGGGCTCGCGCAGCGCCGCGGCGTCCGGCATCACGACCGCGCCCCCCGCGGCGAGCAGGCCGAACAGATCCCAGACCGAAAGGTCGAAGTTGAGCGCCGAGATCGCGAACGCCCGATCGGCGGGACCGACCCGGAAGCGCGCGTTGACGTCCTCGATCGTGTTCTTCGCGCCGCGGTGATCGATCATCACCCCCTTCGGCTGGCCCGTCGAGCCCGAGGTGAAGATGACGTAGGCGAGATCCTCGTCGCCGCGAGCAATCGGCGCGGGGCGTTCGAACGGTCCCCCGGTGGCCGCCGGGGAATCGCCGACCGCGATGCGCCGAATCCCCGCGGGCCAGGCGAGCGCATCGACGAGCGCGGGCTCGGTCAGCGCGATCTCCACCCCGCCGTTCTCCAACAGATAGGCGAGCCGTTCCGCCGGCAGATGCGGATCGATCGGCAGGTAGGCGGCGCCGGATTCGACCACCGCGAGCGCGGCGGCGGCCTGTTGCCATCCCTTGTCCATCACGATCGCGACCAGGCGGTTGCGTTGAGCACCCATCGCGCGCAGCTCGGCGGCGAGCGCCGAGGCGGTCGCCGCGAGCCGGCCGTAGGTGACGCCGCGCTCCGCGCCGATCACCGCGGGCGCCTCGGGCGTCTCCGCCGCGCGCCGCCAGAACTCTTCGTGCAGCGCTCCGGCGGGGACCGGCGCCGCGGTCGCGTTCACCTTTGCTCGCAGGGCGAGATCGGCGTGCGGCGCTAGCGATCCCACGGCCGAGTGCCACGCCGAATCCTCGGTCGCGAGCTGCTCGATCAGCCGCAGGTAGGCGCCGAACATCTCGTCGACCAGTCCCGCCGGGAACAGCTCGTCGACCACGAACCAGCTCGACACCAGCTCGCCGTCCGCCTCGTGGACCTGCGCGTCGATCCACACCTGCGGCGTCTGGAGATAGCCGTAAACCGCACGCTCGCCGCTCGGCGGGCGCTCGGCCGCTCCTTCGACGACCGGCTCGGCCGGCCCGCGAACGCCCAGGGTGCTGGCGAAGACGACCGGCGCGGAGGCCCGCCCCGCCGCCGAGGAACCCGTTCCCTCCCGGCGGGAAAGCTCGCGCAGCACGCGGATGCCGGAAACCAGCGCGTGGTCCATGTCGCGCCAGACCTGCTGCTGGAGCCGGCGCGCCCGCTCCTCGAAGCCGCCGCCCGCCGTGACGTCGACTTCCAGCAGCAGGGTCGAGCTCAAGTTGCCGACCACCTCGCCCACCTGGGCGTGGAGCGGCAGGATGTTGAAATAGAGCAGGTCGAGCACGAAATGCCGGTTGCGGCTCCAGGCCGCGATCGTTTCGGCGTAGACGGTCGCGAGCACCGCGGTGGGGGTCAATCCCGCCCTGCGCGCCCGCTCCTCCAAGCGCCGCCAGCTCTCGCGGCCGAGCCGCGCCTCGCGATGGACGAAGCGGGAATTCCGCACCGCCGAGGGCGCCTGGGCGAGCGGCAGCTCGGGAGCCGCCGGCAAGCTCGCCATGCGCTCGCGCCAATAGGCGAGGGCCTGCTCGTAGACCGCGCTCCCTTCGATCTCCGCCACCGCCGCGACGTAATCGCGCAGGCCGATTTCGAGCGGCGGCAGGTCGGCGGCCGGATCGATGTAGTACTCCGTCAGCTCGCGCGCCAGGACGGCGAAGCTGCGCGCGTCGCAGGCGAGCAGCGAGAGCGAGATGTGCAGGCGCACGAGCCCGCCGGGCAGCAGCGACGCGGCCAGCTCCCAGAGCGGCCCCGCCTCGATGTCCGGTCCCATTTCGGCCATCCGCCGGCGCACTCCGAGCAGCTCGGTTTCGATCTCTTCCGCGGTCCGATCGCACAGATCGTAAAGGGCAATCTCGGGGTTCTCGACCGGCTGCGGCCTCTGTACCTGCTGCCGGCCGTCGGGCAGGATGCGCAGACGCAACGCGTCGTGGCGCGCGACCAACAGGCCCCAAGCGACTTCGAGCCGCGCGGTATCGAGCGCCGGAAACTCGATCTCCTGATACGAGTGCGGCGAGGCGACCGCCAGCTCGTAGGCCGAGGTGTGGCCGATCCAATACGCCTGCTGCAAATCGGTGAGCGGGAACGGCTCGAAGCGCAGCTCGGGGGCGGCAACGATCGGCGAGAGCGCGGAGAGCGATCCGGCGGCCGCCGGATCGATCCACCGGCTCTCCACCGCCCGCGCGAGCGCCGCGACGCCCGGCGACTCGAACAGCTCGCGTAGCGGCAGATGGACCTTGCCCACCTCGCGCAGCCGGTTGAGCAGCCGGGTCGCGAGCAGCGAGTGGCCGCCGAGCGCGAAGAAATCGTCGTTCGCGCCCACCCGCTCCAGCCCCAAGATCTCCCCCATCAGCTGGGCGAGCAGCCGCTCCGCGGGGCTGGTCGGCGGCAGGTACGCGGCGCCCTCGTCGAGCCGCGCCGCGTCGGGCGCGGGGAGCGCCCGGCGATCGAGCTTGCCCGTCGGCCCGAGCGGCAGGGCGTCGAGCGCCACGAACGCGCCCGGTACCATGTACTCGGGCAGGCGGGCGGCCAGCCGCTCGCGCAGCTCCGCGGCGCTCGGCAGAAGGCGCTCGGGCGCGGCGACCAGATAGGCGACCAACCGCCGCTCCTCGCCCGCCCCAAGCGCCAGCACCGCGCACTCCCCCACGGCCGGATGGCGCGAAATCTCGGCTTCGATCTCGCCGAGCTCGATGCGGAAGCCGCGGATCTTCACCTGGCTGTCGATGCGCCCGAGATACTCGATCTCGCCGCGCCGCTCGCCGCTGCCGATCCGCCGCCCCAGGTCGCCCGAGCGGTAGAGGCGCGCGCCGGGGGCGGCGCTCCAGGGGTCGGGAACGAAGCGCGCCGCGGTCAGCTCGGGGCGTCCGAGGTAGCCGTGCGCGAGGCCCGCGCCGCCGATCTGCATCTCGCCCGCGACGCCCAGGGGCACGAGGTTGCCCTGCAAGTCGACCAGATGGAGCTGCAAGTCCCGGATCGGCACGCCGATCGGGCTGCCGCCGCGCAAAAGGTCCGCGGCGACGATCGGCCGGTAGGTCACGTGGACCGTGGTCTCGGTGATGCCGTACATGTTGATCAATTTGGGCGGGCCGTCGCCGAAAGCCGCCAAGAACGGCGCGAGCGAGGGCAGGTCGAGCGCCTCGCCGCCGAAGATCACGTAGCGCAGACGGGAGAGCGACGACAGATCCTGCGACTCCGCCTCGGCCTGGGCGAGCAGCTGGCGGAACGCCGACGGCGTCTGGTTGAGCACAGTGACCTCTTCGGTGCGCACCAGGTCGAGGAACGCCGCGGGCGAGCGGCTGATCTCGTAGGGAACGATCACCAGGCGCCCGCCGTAGAGCAGCGCGCCCCAGATCTCCCAGACCGAGAAATCGAACGCGAACGAGTGGAACATCGTCCAGGTGTCGCGCGGCGAAAAGTCGAACCAACCATTCGTCGCGGCGAACAGGCGCGCGACGTTCCCGTGGCTCACCTCGACCCCTTTCGGCGTGCCCGTGGAGCCCGAGGTGTAGATCACGTAGGCGGCCGTGTCAGGCAGGTCAGGCACTTCCGACGAGCCGAGCGGCAGGTCGCTCTCCGCCGCGACGGCGGCGGCGTCACGGTCGAGACAGAGCGCGGGGACCTCTCGTCCCTCGTCAAGGGCCGGGAGCCGGGCCAAGAGCGGCTCCGTGGAGACCACCGCCCGCACGCCGGCGTCCGCCAGCATGAACGCCAGGCGCTCGGCGGGATAGGCCGGGTCGAGCGGCAGGTAGGCCGCGCCCGCCTCCAGAATGCCGAGAAGGGCGGCGATCAGGTCGATCGAACGTTCGAGATGAAGGCCCACGCGGTCGCCCGGCGCGACGCCCAGCGCCCGCAGGCGCCGCGCGATCCGGTGCGCGCGGCGCGCCAGCTCGCCGTAGGAGATCTGGTCGAGATCCCAGATCACCGCCGGCGCGGTCGGCCGCTCCGCGGCGCGCTCGGCGAACAGGCGATGGAGCGGCCGGTCCGCGGCGAACGAGGCGCGCGGATCGTTCCACTCGCCGAGCAGTTGCTCGACCTCGGCCGGGTCGAGCAGCGCGACCTCGGAGATCCGCAGCTCGGGACTGAGGGCGAGCGCCCGGAGCGTGCGCGCATAGCCGCGCTGCATCCGGTCGATCGTGGTCGGATCGAACAGGTCGGTGTTGTACTCCCACTCGGCCAGGATCTCCGCCTGCTGATCGACGTGCGACAGGTTGATCTCGAACTTCGCGACCTCCTCGTCGAGCGGGACGGTATGGATCGCCATCCGCTCGCCCGGACGCTCCTCCTGCTGCGGCGTGTTCTGGAGCACGAACAGCACCTGGAACAGCGGGTTCCGGCGCATGTCGCGCTCGGGATCGAGCGCGTCGACCAGCATCTCGAACGGCACGTCCTGATGGCCGTAGGCGCCGATCGCCGCGCGCCGCGCCTCCCCGAGCAGCTCGGCGAGCGTCGGGTCGACGCCGACCCGGCCGCGGAGCACCAGGGTGTTGATGAAGAAGCCGATCAACGGCTCGGTCTCCTCGCGCGTGCGGCCGGCGATCGGCGAGCCGACCACCACCTCGCTCTGTCCGGTCAGGCGCGCGAACAGCGCCTGGAATCCGGCGAGCAGGGTCATGTAGAGCGTGGTGCCGCTCCGGCGTCCGACCTCGCGGATCTCGGCGGAGAGATCGGCCGGGAGGAATTGCCGCCGCCGCTCGCCCGGATAGGTCTGGAACGGCGGACGCGGCTTGTCGATCGGCAGATCCATGCCGAGCGGGATCCCGGCCAGCTCGGTGCGCCAGTAATCGAGCTCGGCGGCGAGCCGCTCTCCCGCCAGGTGCTCGCGCTGCCAGACCGCGTAGTCGGCGTACTGGATCGGCAGCGGGGGAAGCGGGACGGCGCCCGTTCGCCCCGAGGCCAGGAAGCCGTAGAGCGTCGTGATCTCGCGCAGCAGCACGTCGATCGACCAGAGGTCGGTGATCAGGTGGTGCATGACGAACACCAGCAGGTGCTCGGCCGGCGCGGTGGTGAGCAGGAGCGCCCGGAACAGGCCCGGCCGCGTGAGGTCGAACGGCTGCCGCACCGCGCGCTTTGCGAGCGCGGGGACCGACGCGGCGCGACGCTCGGGCGCGAGCGCCGCAAGGTCGACCGTCGGCACGCGGACCGCGACCGCGTCCGGCGCCGCCACGACCTGCACCGGCCCGCCGGCCTCCTGCACGAACGCGGTGCGCATGACCTCCTGGCGGCGCACGATCTCGCCGAGCGCCGCGGCCAACAGGTCGGTGCGCACCAAGCCCGCAAGCTGCATCGGCGAGACGATGTTGTAGATCGCGCGGCCCGGTTCGAGCTGCTCCAAGAACCACAGGCGCTGCTGCGGCAACGACAGCGGGAACGTGCGGCCGTCGCGCGGCAGGGCGAGGATCGGCGGCGCCTCGCGCGCCACCTGTCCGGAGAGCGCGCGCTCCACCGCGGCGGCGAACGTCGCGAGGTCGGGCGCCTCGAACAGCGCGGCCAACCCCACCTCGATCCCGAGCACCCGGCGCAGGCGCGAGATCACCTGGGTGGCGATCAACGAGTGGCCGCCGAGCTCGAAGAAGTTGTCGCGGCGGCCGACCCGCGCCACCCCCAGAACCTCGGCCCAGACCCCGGCCGTCACTTCCTCGATCGGCGTGCGCGGCTGCGCGATGCCGCGCGGCGCGCCGAACGATTCGGCAGCGGGGAGCGCGCGGCGATCGACCTTGCCGCTCGGCGTGAGCGGCAGGGCCGCGAGCACCGCGACCAGCGACGGCACCATGTGCTCGGGGAGGCGCTCGGCGAGGTAGCGCTGAAGCTCGGCGGGCGACGCCTCGCGCCCGTCGCTAAGGGCGGCGTAGGCGACCAGGCGCAGCTCGCGCCCGCCCGGCACGAGGGGTTGGGCGACGACAGCGGCCTCGCGCACGGCGGGGTGCCCGGCGAGCAGCGCTTCGACCTCGCCCGGCTCGACGCGGAAGCCGCGGATCTTGACCTGCGCGTCGGCGCGTCCCAGGAACTCGATCTCGCCATCGGCGCGTCGCCGCGCGAGGTCGCCGGTGCGATACAGGCGGCTTCCCGCCGTGGATTCGGCGGGCGCGAACGGATTCGGCACGAACTTCTCGGCGGTCAGCTCGGGACGGCCGAGGTAGCCGCGCGCCAAACCCGCCCCGCCGAGCAGCAGCTCGCCCGGGATGCCGACCGGCTGCGGCTGGAATTCGCGATCGACGACGTGGAGCGCCAGGTTCGCGATCGGCGCCCCGATCGGCGGCAGCGTCGCCCAGGCCGCGGGGTCGGCCGCGAGGTCGTGCGCCGAGACCACGTGCGCCTCGGTCGGGCCGTACTGGTTATGCAGCCGCGCCGCGGGCAGGCGCCGGAACAGCTCGGCCAGGCTCGCCGTACTCTGGAGCTGCTCGCCCGCGGTGTCGATCTCCACCAACGCGTCCGGCAACGGCCCTCGCTCGACCGCCGCCTCGGCAAGCTGTTGGAGCGCGACGAACGGCAGGAACAGCCGCTCGATCCGCCGCTCGGCGAGCAGCGCAAGCAGAGCTTCGGGATCGCGGCGCAGCTCGGCGCCGACCAGCGCGAGCGTGCCGCCCGATCCCCAAGTCGAGAACAGTTCCTGGCACGACACGTCGAACGACAGCGACGCGAACTGGAGCGTGCGCAACGGCCGGGCGCTCTGTTCGAGCTGCCAGGCCATCAGGTTGACCAACGGCCCGTGGCGCATCGCCACACCCTTGGGCCGGCCGGTCGAGCCCGACGTGTAGAGCACGTAAGCGAGGCTGTCGGGTCCCGCGCCGGTCGCGGCGACCGGCAGCGGCGCGGCGGCGCCCGCTCCGGCTTCGAACCCGAGATCGATCACTTTCACGCCCAGAAGCGGCGGCAGCGAGGCGAGCGCGCTCCCCGCGGTGAGCAGGAAGCGGAGCCCCGAATCCTCGGCCATGAACGCGAGGCGATCCGCCGGGTAGCGCGGGTCGAGCGGCAGATAGCCGCCCCCCGCCGAAAGAGCGGCGAGCACGCCTACCGCCATTTCGAGCGAGCGGTCGAAGCAGACGCCGATCGGCTCGTCGAGGCCGGCGCCGAGACGGCGCAGGCGGCGCGCGAGACGGTGCGCGCGGGAGGCCAGCTCGCCGTAGGTGAGCGCGGCCTGCCCCGTCTCGACCGCGATCGCATCGGGAGTCGCCTCAGCCTGCCGCTCGAACAGCTCGTGGAGCGCCGAGACCCCGGCCGCCGCGGGGAGCGCCGACGCGGTCGCGTTCCAGGCCGCCACCTGCGCGCGCTCGGCGCGGCTGAGCAGCGACAGCTCCGAGACGGTGGCGGGAGCTTTCTCGCCGCCGCCCGCGAGGCCGTCCAGGATCGATTCGAGATGACCGCCGAGCCGCTCGATCTCCGCGTTCGCGAAACGACGGCGGTCCCAGGTCAGCTCGCAGATCAGCCGTTCGCCGGGCTTGACGATGAGCATCAGCGGGAAGTGCGTGCGGTAGCTGAACGAGCCGTTGGACAGCGCGAGCCCGCCGACCTCGGCGCGTCCGCCGCCGCCGGTCGAGTTGTCGTACGGGTAGTTCTCGAACACCAGGACGGTGTCGAACAGCGCTGTGCCGCGCGGCACGCCGCTCCAGCCCTGGATCTCGACCAGCGGCACGTGCTCGTATTGGCGCAGCTCGGCGAGATCGACCTGAATGCCGCGCAGCCAGTCGGCGAGCGCCATCGCGCCGGGCACGGCGATCGCGGCGGGCAGGGTGTTGATGAACATGCCGACCATTGTCTCGACACCCGGCAGATCCGCGGGGCGGCCGGCGACCGTGGTGCCGTAGACCACCCGCTCTTCGCCCGACCGGCGCGAGAGCAACACGGCCCACGCCGCTTGGAGCATCGTGTTCGCGGTCACCGCGAGGGCGCGGGCGGCGGCTTCGAGCCGGGCCGACAGCACCTCGGGCAGAGCGATCTCCAGCAGCCCTTGGGCGTCCTCGCCGGGCGCCACCTCTTCGCCGTCGCCGAGCAGCGGCGTCGGCCGCTCGAAATCCGCGAGACGGGCGCGGAAGAACGGTTCGGCCGCCGCGCTGTCCTGGCGCTCCAGCCACTCGATGTACTCGCGGAACGGCCGCGGGCGCGGGCGGTCGCCCCCCTGCCCGGCCGCCTCTCCCTGATAGAACGCCATCACCTCGTCGAGCACCATCGGCAGCGACCAGCCGTCCAAGACCAGATGGTGATGGATCCAGGCGAAGCGATGGCGATCCTCGTCGAGGCGCACCACCGCGAGGCGGATCAACGGTCCGGCCGCGAGATCGAGCGGCCGCTCCCCTTCGCCGAGCAGGAAGGCGTCGGCCGTCGCGTCGGTCCGCTCCGCGGCCGGACGGTTCCGCCAGTCGATCAGCTCGACCGGCACGCGCACCGTGCGGCGCACCAGCTGGAGCGGCCGGTCGAGATCGCGCCAGAGGAAGCCGGTGCGGAAGATCGGATGGCGGTCGACCGTGCGCTGCCAGGAGCGGGCGAAGGCGGCGAGGTCGAACGGACCCGAGAGCGTGACGCGCAACTGCTGCGAGTACATGCCTTGCGGCGCTTCGAGCGTGTGGACCAGCAGCCCCTGCTGGAGCGGCGAGAGCGGATAGAGATCCTCGATCTCGCGCGGAGGAAGGTCGGGCACCGCCGCGAGCACGCGCGAGAGCCCCTGGGCGTCCAGGCGGGCGACGGGGAAGTCGGAGGGCGTAACGCCTCCCGCGTCGGGCCGGCGGCACTGCTCGACGAGCGCGAGCAGCTCGTCGCGGAACGCCGAAACCAGCGCCTCGATCGTTTCGCGCGCGTAGAGCTTGCGGCCGTAAAGGACGGTCAGATCCATCCGCCCGCCGAGCACGCTCGCCGAGACGTCCAGGAGATGGGTGCGCGGCTGCTCGGGAGCATGGTCGGCGCCCGGGTTCTCGCGCGCGCCGCCCAGCCGGCTCGCCGCGGCGAGCGCCTGGTCGAGCTGGCCCAGGTAGTTGAAGCTGACGGCCGAGCGCGGCGCGCGGCGGATCGCGTCGAGCTGGCCGCGGGCCGCATCGTCGAGCCCGTCGTCGCCGGAGAGGTAGCGCAGCAGGCCGAATGCGAAACCGCGGTTCGGCACCGCGCGCAGCGCTTCCTTGGCGTCCACCAGCGCCTGGATCGGCGTACCGGTACGGGCGAGATCGAGGGTCACGGGATACATCGAGGTAAACCAGCCGACCGTGCGCGACACGTCGAGATCGGCCGCGATCTCCTCGCGCCCGTGCCCTTCGAGATCGAAGCGGAGACGGCGCGCGGGAGCGCCGAGGCCGGCGGTCCAACCCGCCCAGGCGCGGCCGAAGGCGGCGACCAGCGCGTCGTTGATCTGGGTGCGATAGACCGGCGGCACCTCCTGGAGCAGCGCGCGCGTCTCCTCGGCGTCCAAGCGCAGACCAACGGCATCTTCGTCGGCGATCCGGTTCTCTCCCGCCGGGAATTCGACCGGCGGCCGCTCGTCGAGATCGGCGACCCGCTCGGCCCAATAGGGGATCTCGGCCGCGACCTCGGCGCTTGCCGCGTGCGCGGCCAGGCGCTCGCCCCAAGCGCGGATCGAGGTGGTTTTCGCCGGCAGCGCGATCGCCTCGGCGCGTTCCAGAGCGTCGTACGCGGCCTCCAAGTCCTCGAACAGGATGCGCCACGAGACGCCGTCGATCGCCAGGTGATGGGCGACCACGAACAGCCGGTCGCGCGCGCCTTCTCCGAGGCGGAACAGCACCACCCGCGCGATCGGACCGCGCGCGAGGTCGAGGCTGTCGTGAAGCCGCGCCGCCGCCGCTTCGACCGCCAGGCTTTGCTCCGTCGCCGCGACCGAAGAGAGCTCGACGACGGAGAACGCCCGCGACGGTTCCGCGGAACCGATCCAGGCGCGCACCGCCCCTTCGGGCGTGCGCTCGAAACGCGAGCGCAGCGCGTCGTGGTGGCGGAACACCGCCTCGACCGCCTCGGCCAACAGATCGGCGCGCATCGGCCGGACCACTTCGAGCAGCACCGCCTGGTTCCACCAGTGCATCCGCGGCAGCTTGAGATCGAAGAACCAGCGCGCGATCGGGGCGGGTTCGAAATCGCCGGCCACCGGCCCCTGTTCGGCGAAGACCTCCATCCCTTGGCCCGCGACCTGCGCCAGCTCGGCGACGGTCTGGTATTGAAACACCTGGCGTGCGGTGAGGTGCAAGCCCTCGCGGGCCGCGCGCGAGATCAGCTGGATCGACAGGATCGAGTCGCCGCCCAGCTCGAAGAAGTTGTCGTGGACGCCCACCTTCGCGACGCCGAGAAGCTCGCGCCAGATCGCCGCCACCTTCTCCTCGGTCTCGTTCCTCGGCGCCAGATAGGAGCTTGCGAGCGCCGGCCGCGCGGCGTCTTCCGGCGCGGGCAACGCCTTCCTGTCGAGCTTGCCGTTGGCGGTCACCGGCAGCGCCGCGAGCGCGACGAACGCCCCGGGCACCATGTACTCGGGAAGCCGCGCTTGGACGAAGTCGCGCAGATCGCCCACCGTCGGCTCCGCCTGCCCCTCGCGGAAGACGACGTAGGCGACCAGGCGCCGATCCGGTCGCGCTCCGCGCTCGGCGGAGGCGACCTCGCGCGCCAGCACGACGGCTTCGCGCACCGCCGGATGCTGCGCCAGGACCGATTCGATCTCGCCCAGCTCGATGCGGAAACCGCGCACCTTGACCTGGAAATCACGCCGGCCGAGGAACTCGACGTTGCCGTCGGCCAGGTAGCGCGCCCGATCGCCGGTCGCGTACATCACCGCGCCCGGCTCGGCCGCGAACGGATCGGCGACGAACTTGTTCGCGGTCAAGGCGGGCTCGGCGGCATAGCCCGAGGCGAGCACCGGACCCGCGATGTAGAGATCGCCCGCCACACCGATCCCGCTCGGCTCGAACCGGGAGTCGAGCACGTGGTAGCGCGCGGTTTGGATCGGCCGGCCGTAGGGAATGCTGGTCCAGGCCGGCGGCACGATGCCGACGGGGAAGAAGTTCGACCAGATCGCCGCCTCGGTCGCCCCGCCGAGCGCGATCACCCGCGCCGCGGGGAACGATGCGCGCACCCGGTCGGGGAGAGTCACCGGAATCCAATCGCCGGACAGGAAGACCAGCCGCAGGCGCCGGCGGGAGCCGCGCGGATCGCCGCCGCCGGGGAAGAAACCCGCGACCTGGCGCAGCGCCGCCGGGGCCGAATCCCAGAAGGTGATCGGCTCGTCGCACAGAATCGCCACCATCCGCTCCGGATCGTGGATCTCCTCTTCGGTCGCCACCCGGATCGAGCCGCCCGCCGCGAGCAGGCCGAAGACGTCGTAGACCGAGAGATCGAAACAGAGCGAGGTGACGAACAGCACCCGGTCCGCCGGGCCGACCGCGAAGGTCGAGTTGACCCAATCGATCAGATTGAGCACCGGCCGGTGGCGCAGCACCACCCCTTTCGGAGTGCCGGTCGAGCCGGAGGTGAAGATCACGTAGGCGACGTCGTCGGGCGAGCCGATCGCGGCCGGCCGCCCGGACGGCAGAGCCGAAAGCTCGGCGAGCGAGGTCACCCGCGCCGGCCCGGAAATCCTCTCGGAGAGATCCGGCGCTTCATCGAGCACGATCAGCTCGGAGAGCGCGGGATAGAGCGCCGCCACGTCCTGGAGCGCCGCCACGTGCCCGCTCGCGGTGAGCGCCGCCCGCACCCCGAGCGTGTCGAGCATGAAGCGCACGCGGTCGCGCGGGAAGCTGGGCTCCAGCGGCAGGTAGCCGGCCCCCGCCTTGAGCACGCCGAGCAGCGCGGGGATCATCGGCAGACCCCGTGACAGGTAGATCGCGACCATGTCGCCCGGGCCGACGCCGAGGAAACGCAGCCGATGCGCGATCCGGTTCGCCGCCGCCTCGACCTCGCCGTAGGAGAGGGTGGAGCCGCCGCAGACCGCGGCGAGCCGGGACGGATCCTCGTCCACCCGCCGCTCGAACAGCTGCTGGAGCAGACCGGGACCGGCCGGATCTTCGAGCCGGGCGGTGTCGTTCCACTCGGCGAGGAGCTGGTGGCGCTCCGCGGGGCTCGCGAATCCGATCTCGGCGAGCCGCGATCCGGGATTTACCGCCACCGAGGAGAGCAGCGTGCGATACCGCTCGCCGAACCGCTGGATCGTGGTGCGATCGAATAGATCGGTCGCGTACTCGAACGACACCGCGAGGCCGTGCGCCGACTCGGTGATCGCGAGCGTGAAGTCGAACTTCGCGGTGCCGCTGCCGGCATAGAGCGGCGAGGAGGAGAGGCCGGCGAACCGGATGTTTTCCGTCGCCTCGTTCTGGAGCAGGAACATGACCTGGAACAGCGGGTTCCGGCTCATGTCGCGCTCGGGGGCGAGGACGTCCACCAACCGCTCGAACGGCACGTCCTGGCGCGCCGTGGCGCCGAGCGAGGTCTCGCGCACGCTGGAGAGCAGCTCGGCGAAACGGGGGTCTCCGCCCAGCCGCCCGCGCAGGACCAGGGTGTTGACGAAGAAGCCGATCAACGGCTCGACCTCGCGGCGGTTGCGCCCGGCGACCGGCGTGCCGACCATCACGTCGTCCTGGCCCGAGGTGCGCGCGAGCAGCGCGTCGAACGCCGCGAGCAGGGTCATGAACAGCGTCGCCCCGCGCTCGCGGCCGAGCTTGCGCAGCCGCTCGACGAACGGCGCATCGAGCGGGTACGGCCGGGTGACCGCGCCGCGATAACTCGGCACCGGCGGACGCGGCCGATCGGTCGCCACTTCGAGCGTCGGATGCTCGGCAAGCTCGGTCTTCCACCACTCGATCTGCCCTTCGATCTCGGCCGCGAGCTGCTCGCGCTGCCAGATCGCGTAGTCGGCGTACTGGATCGGCAGCTCCGGCAGAGGCGAGGGCAGCCCCGCCGCGAACGCCTCGTAGAGCGCCGCCACCTCGCGCATCAGCACTTCCGTCGACCAGCCGTCCGAGACGTTGTGGTGCGCCGAGAGCAGGACCCCGTGGTCGTCCTCGGCGAGCCGCCAGAGCAGGGCGCGGAACAGCGGGCCGGCCGCGAGATCGAACGGCCGCGCCGCCTCGATCCCCGCCTCGCGCTTCATGCGCGCCGTGCGCTCGTCCGGCGCGAGGAGAGAGAGGTCGGACAGCTCGATCGAGAACCGCCCTTCCGGAGCGATCACCTGGACCGGCCGGCCGTCGACGACCGCAAACGTCGTGCGCAGGATTTCGTGGCGGCGCACCACCTCGGCGAACGCCCGCTCCATCACCGCGAGATCGAACCGGCCGGAGAGGCGAAGCGCCACGGGAATGTTGTAGACCGACTGCCCCGGTTCGAGCTGATCGAGGAACCAGAGCCGCTGCTGCTGGAACGACAGCGGCAACTCGCGGTTGCGCGGCACGGGAACGATCGGCGGCGCCGCGGCGGCACCGCCCGCCGCGCCCAGGGCGTCGATCCGCGCCGCGAGCTGTGCCACGGTCGTCCGTTCGAACACGTCGCGCAGCGGCAGCTCGACGGCGAACAGCTCGCGCACGCGGGAGACCAGCTGCGCCGCGAGCAGCGAGTGGCCGCCGAGCGCGAAGAAGTCGTCCGCGATTCCCACCCGGCCGAGCCCGAGCAGATCGGCCCAAACGCCCGCGAGCAGCTCTTCGGACGGCGTCGCCGGCGCGACGTATTCGCCTTCCGCGGCGAAATCCGCGCGATCGGGCTCGGGCAGCGCTTTGCGATCGATCTTGCCGTTTTCCGACAGCGGCAGCGCGCCGAGCGAGACGAACGCGGACGGCACCATGTAGTCGGGCAGCCGGCCCGCCAGGTACTCGCGCAGACGGTCGGCGAGAGGTTCCCCGCCCTCCTCGTCGCCCACCAGGTAGGCGACCAACCGCGTACCTTCGGCCGCGGCGCGCGCGACGACCACCACCTCGCGCACCGCGGGGTGGGCCGCGAGCACCGCCTCGATCTCGCCCAGCTCGATGCGGAAGCCGCGCACCTTGACCTGGAAATCCATTCGGCCGAGGAATTCGAGCGCGCCGTCGGTGCGGAAGCGCGCCCGGTCGCCGGTGGCGTAAAGGCGCGCGCCGGGCCGTTCGCTCCACGGATCGGGCAGGAACGCTTCGGCGGTGCGGGAGCCGTCCCCCAGATAGCCGCGACCGACGCCCGGCCCGCCGACCAACAGCTGGCCGTGGACGCCGAGCGGCGCCGCGCGAAGCGCGCGATCGGCGACGTAGAGGCGCATGTTGGCGACCGGCCGGCCGATCGGGATCGTCCAGGCGGAGGCCGGCGGAGGCTCGGAAATCACCTGGTGCGTCACGTCGTCCGAGCACTCGGTCGGACCGTAGGCGTTGAGCAGGGGGATTGCCGGATAGCGGCGGAACCAGTCGCGGGCGAGCTCCGGCGGCAGCGCCTCGCCGGTGGGGATCAACCAACGCAGCCGCGACAGCGCGGGCGCCGCGCCGCCGCGCGCGAGATCTTCGAGCAGGATCGAGAGCAGCGAAGGGACGGTCTCCAAAATCGTCACGCCGCGCGCTTCGACCGCCGCCAGCAGGCGGACCGGATCGTGCGCGATCGGGTCGCCGAAGATCTCGGTGCGCCCGCCGACCAGCAGCGCCACGAGGAACTGCCAGACCGAGATGTCGAACGTCGCCGAGCTGTTCTGCGCCACCACGTCGGCGGAGGAAAGGCCGAGGGCGCGCACCTTGGCGAACAGGTGGTTGACCATGCCGCGATGCGTGACCATCGCGCCCTTGGGGGTGCCGGTCGAGCCGGAGGTGAAGATCGCGTAAGCGAGAGCGTGCGGCGCGCGCGGCGCGGCCGCTCGGATTCGGAAGCCCCGAACCGCGTCGGCGAGCGCGAGCAGCGCCGGCCGGCCGGCCGCCGGCAGCTGCGCGAGAACGGAGCCCGCGAGAGCGCCCTCGCCCACCAGCAGCAGGGCCGGAGAGCCGCCGCGGACGACCTGCGCGATGCGCTCCGCCGGATGGGTCGGATCGAACGGCAGATAGACACCGCCGGCCGCCCAGATGCCGAGGATCGCCGCCAGAAAATCGAGATCGCGCCGCGCCAGGAGGCCCACCACGGAGCCCGCCGTCACGCCGGCCGCGGCGAGCGCTCCGGCCACGGCGTACGAACGCTCCGCGAGGTCCGCGTAGGTCCAGGCCCGATCGCCGCAAGACGCCGCGATCGCCGTCGGCCGCGCCGCGACCTGTTCCTCGAACAATGCGAGAATCGACCGCTCCGGAACCGCATCCGCGCTGTCGTTCCACTCGTTCGTGACCTGATGCAGCTCGGAGGCGGAGAGCAGCGGCAGCTCGTCGATCCGCAGGAACGGCGTTTCCACCCCCGACGCGAGAAGCGTTTCGAACCGGTCGAGCAGGCGGGCGGCGGTCGCCGGATCGAACAGCGCCGAGGCGTACTTGAGCGAGCCGACCACGAGCCCGTGATTCACCTCCAGCGCCAGCTCCAGATCGAGCTGGACGGCGGTCTCCTCAAAGCCGCCCGCGTAGACAGTAAGGCCGGGGAGCGAGAGCGTTCCGGCGGGCGTGTTCTGCAGCGCCAGCATGACCTGGAACACCGGATTGAACGCCAACGAGCGCTCGACACCAAGGGCGTCCACCAACCGCTCGAAGGGCAGCTCCTGGTGCGCGAACGCGGCGAGCGAACGCTCGCGCGCCGCGCCGATCAGCGCCGAGAACGTCGCGTCGGCGGCCAGCCGTTCGCGCAGCACCAAGGTGTTGATGAACAGGCCGATCAGACCCTCGGTCTCCTCCCGCGTGCGGCCGGCGATCGGCGTTCCGATCGCGAGGTCGGCGGTTCCCGACCAGCGCGCCAGCAGCGCCTGGAGCGCGGCGAGCAGGACCATGAACAGGGTCGCCCCCTCGCGCCGCGCGAACGGTTCGAGCGCCGCCGAAAGCTCGGCCGAGAGGCGCACCGTGCGGACGGCGCCGGCGAAGCTCTGCGCCGCCGGGCGCGGCCGGTCCCACGGCAGCGGGAGCACCGAGGGTACGCCGGCCAGCTCGCGGCGCCAGAACCCGATCTCCCGCTCCAAGACCTCGCCGGCCAGCCGCTCCCGCTGCCAGGCCGCGTAGTCTGCGTACTGGATCGGCAGCTCGGGCAGGTCGGCCGGCCGGCCGAGAACCTCGCCCGTGTACAGGGCCGCCACCTCGCGCACCAGGACGCCCATCGACCAGCCGTCGGAGGCGATGTGGTGCAGGGTGAAGAGCACCCGGTGCTCGGTGGGGCTCAGCCGCAACAGCGCCGCGCGCACCACCGGACCGTTCGCCAGGTCGAACGGGCGGGTCAGCTCGGACTGGGTCAGCTGGCGCGCGAGCCGTCCCCGCCGGTCCTCGGCGAACCCCGAAAGATCGATCGTCGGCAAGAGCGAGCCGGCGCCGCGGGCCGCCGGCGGCGCGATGCGCTGCGTCGGCAGGGAGTCTTTCAAGGCGAACGTGGTGCGCAGCGAATCGTGACGCGCCACGACCGCGGCGAGGCTCCTGCCCATCGCCGGCACGTCGAGCCGTCCGACCAGGTCGAGGGACACCGGGACGTGGTAGGCCGGGTTGCCCGGCTCCAGCTGATCGAGGAACCAGAGCCGCTCCTGGCCGAACGAAAGCGGCAGGGAGGCACCCTCCGCCCGGCGGGCAATGGGAATCTGCCCGCCGGCAACCCCGCCGCCGAGCAAGCGATCGATCTGCGGCGCGAGCGCGGCGGGAGTCGGAGAGCGGAACAGCTCGGCGAGCGGCAGCTCGACGCCGAACGCCCGGCGCACCCGCGACACCAGTTGGGTCGCCAACAGCGAATGGCCGCCGAGGTCGAAGAAGCCGTCGAAGGCACCGACCCGATCGACGCCCAGCACCGCCGCGAACAAGCCCGCGATCAGCTCTTCGGTAGGGGTTCGCGGCGCGACGAACGACTGGGTCAATTCCGGCCGTGCTTCGCTCGGTACCGGCAGAGCCCTGCGATCCACCTTGCCGTTCTGGGTGAGAGGCAGCCGTTCGAGCGGCATGAACGTCGCCGGCACCATGTAGTCCGGCAACCGCTCTTCCAGAGCGCGGCGGACCCGGGCGACCGCCGCCTCCGGCGCGCCGTCCGTCGACAGCACGACATAGGCGACCAAACGCGCTCCCTCGGCCCCGGCGGCTCGGGCGACGACCACGGCCTCGCGCACCTCCGGCTGCCGGACGAGCGCCGTCTCGATCTCGCCCAGCTCGATCCGGAAGCCGCGGATCTTGACTTGGAAATCGATGCGGCCCAGGTATTCGAGGTCGCCGTTGGGGGTGCGGCGCGCAAGGTCGCCCGAGCGGTAGAGCCGCGCGCCGGGCGAGCTGTGCCAGGGGTCGGGCCGGAAGCGCTCCGCGGTCAGCTCGGGACGGCCGAGATACCCGCGGGCGACACCCGCGCCGCCGACCCGGATCTCGCCCGCGACGCCGAGCGGCACCAGATTGCCGCGGGAGTCGACCAGGTGCACCTGGAGATCCGGGATCGGCACGCCGATCGCGCCGCCCGGCCGCGCGAGGTCGGCGGCTACGATCGGCCGGTAGGTGACATGCACGGTGGTCTCGGTGATGCCGTACATGTTGACCAGGAGCGGCGCCTTCTCCGGCGCGCTCGCGAAATGGTCGAACCAGGGCGAAAGCGAAGCGATTTCCAACGCCTCGCCGCCGAAGACGACGAAACGGAGCTTCGCAAGCGCGTCGAGCCCCTCGGCGCTCGCGGCCTCGGAGAGAAGCTGGCGGAATGCCGAAGGGGTCTGGTTGAGCACCGTCACTCCCTCGGTGCGGACCAGATCGAGAAACGCCAGGGGCGAGCGGCTGACCCCGTAGGGCACGACGACCAGCTGGCCGCCATGGAGCAGCGCGCCCCAGATCTCCCAGACCGAGAAATCGAACGCGAACGAGTGAAACAGGGTCCAGACGTCCCGCTCGGAAAAGCCGAACCAGGCGTCGGTCGCCGCGAACAACCGGGCGACGTGGGCGTGGCTCACCTCGACCCCCTTCGGCGTGCCCGTCGAGCCGGAGGTGTAGATCACATAGGCGGGGCTCTCGGGCAGATCGGCAACGAATGCGAGCGGCGCTCCGCTCTCCCGAGCGATCGCCGCCGCGTCGCGGTCGAGGCAGACGGTTTCGAGCTTTTCGCTCCCTTCGAGACCCGAGAGCAGCTCCGCAAGGCGCTCGGTGGTCACCAGCGCGCGCACGCCGCCGTCGGCGAGCATGAACGCCAGCCGCTCCCCCGGATACGACGGGTCGAGCGGCAGATAGGCCGCCCCGGCCTTGAGGATTCCGAGCAGGCCGACGATCAACCCCACCGAGCGGTCGAGACAGAGGCCGACGCGGTCCCCGGGAGCAACGCCCAGGGCGGCCAGCCGCCGCGCCAGCCGGTTCGCTTGGGCATCGAGCTCGCCGTAGGTGAGCGAGTCGAGATCGAAGATCACCGCGGGCGCCTCTCGCCGGCGCGCGGCCTGGGCCTCGAACCGGCGGTGGAGCGACGGCCCGGTCGCGATGCGCGCGTCGGGGGTGTTCCATTCGTAGACCAACTGGTGGCGCTCGGCGGGAGCGAGCAGAGCGACGCCCTCGTGCCACGCCTCCGGGTCGGCGGCCATCGCCGCGAGCGTGCGCGCGTAGAGGCCGTGGATCATCCACCCTTCGCTACGCGGGATCGACGTCCGGTCGTGCGCGAGGTCGAGCCCGAGGTCGCCGGTGAGCGGATCCTGCGAGAAGCCGACGCGGAGCGAAAGGTCGGTCTCCTCGGCCTTCTTGAACCCGAGGACGCGCAGCCCGCCCTCTTCCAGCAGGTCGCTCACGACGTGAAAGTGGGTGAAGTTGAACATCACGTCGATCAGCGGCCGGGCGCCGAACTGCTTCTGCAGCTCCGACAGCGGGTAGCGGCGAAACGGCATCATCTCCTGCTCGGCCGCGAAGGTGGCGCGCACCAGCTCGTGCCAATTGCCGCCGGGCAGGCGGAAGCGGAACGGCAGCGTGTTGAGCAGGAGGCCCCGGGTCTCCTCGCCGCCTTCGACCTCGAGCCGGCCATGGACGGACACGCCGGACAGCACCTCCTCGGCGGCGGCGAGCAGCGACAGCACCTTGACATGCGCCGCAAGGCAGATGGTTTTGAGCGGCACGCCCACCCGTACCGCCAGGAGCTTGAGGGCGTCCGAGGTCGCGGCCGGCAGCGGCGGCGCGATCGATTCGATGCGCGCGCCGCTCCATCCCGCGGGCAAAGGCCAGCGCGGCAGGTCGAAAACCGGGAGGTCCGCCAACTGGCGCCGCCAGTAGGCGCGCGCCGCTTCGCTCTCGACCTCGGTCCGTTCGAGCGCCACGAAATCGCGGTACGGGACCACCGGCGGCGGCTCGATCGGCGGATTTTCCCCCGCCAGCAGCCGGGCGTAGAGGCCGAAGATCTCCGCCAGCGTCGAGAGCAGGCTCCAACCGTCGACGATCGCGTGGTTGACGGTGACGGTCAGCTGAAACGCGTCCTCCGCGCGCCGATGGACGTGGAGGCGCAGCTGCGGAGCCTGGCCGTGGAGGAAACGGTTGTGCTTCTCCCGCTCGACGAAGTCGTCGACCACGAGCTCCTGCTCGGCCGCCCTTGAGGAGCGCAGGTCGTGGACCTCCACCTTGAGCGGCGCGCTCGCGTGGACCAGCTGGAGCGGCTCGGAAAAGCGGGCGAAATCGAACGAGGTGCGCAGGGTCGGATGACGCGCGATGGTCCGGTCGACCGCGATTTGAAAGCGGACCGGATCGAACGGCGTCCCCGCCAGATGGATGCTGTTGACGAAGTGATACGCCGCGTCGTCCGCCAGCCGGTCCATATGAAAGAGCATTCCCGCTTGGAGCCGCGCGAGCGGATAGGCATCCTCGATCCCGTCCTCGACGATCAGCCGCCGGTCCTCGTCCGTGACCAGCTCGAACGGCCGGGTCGAGGTCTTTCCCCGCGCCGCTCCATCGTCCGCCCCGGCCTCCCCGGTCATCCTCTCAAGGGCGCTCGCCAGCTCGGCGATCGTCGGGTGCGCGAAGAGCAGCGGGATGCTCAGCTCGATGCCGCGATGGCGGGCGCGGGCGATCAGCTGAATGCTGCGGATCGAATCGCCGCCGAGCGCGAAGTAATTGTCCGTCACCCCGACCCGGTCGAGGTCGAGCACCTGGATCCAGATCTCGGCCAAAAGCCCTTCGAGCGCGGTGCTCGGCGCCACGTACCCCGGTCCGAGATCGGGCCGGCTCGCGTCGGGCGCGGGCAGCGCCCGCCGATCGACCTTGCCGTGCTCGGTGAGCGGAACCTTCGGCAGGATCACGTAAGCCGCCGGCACCTCATGCTCGGGCAGCCTGGCCGCCAGATGGGCGCGCAGATCGGCGACCGAGGGCGGGCGTTCCGGCTCCGCCGGGACCACGTAGGCGACCAGACGGGCTCCGCCGGCATCGTCCGAAAGCGCCACCACCACCGACTCGGCAACCTGGGGCTGGACGGCGAGCGCGGCCTCGATCTCTCCCAGCTCGATGCGGAAACCGCGGATCTTCACCTGGTGGTCGATCCGCCCGAGGTACTCGACGTCGCCGTTCGGCATCCGGCGCGCCAAATCGCCGGAACGATAGAGCCTGGCCCCCGGCTCGCCCCCGAAGGGATCGGGGACGAAGCGCTCCGCGGTGAGCGCCGGGCGGTCGAGGTAGCCGCGCGCAAGCCCGGCGCCGCCGACGAACAGCTCGCCCGGAACGACCACCGGCACCGGATGGAGCTGCGGGTCGAGCAGCACCATCGACAGATCGGGGATCGGCCCGCCGATCGCGCTGCCGCTCCCGGCCGCCAGATCGGGCTCGCCGATCGGCCGGTAGGTGACGTGCACCGTCGTCTCGGTGATGCCGTACATGTTGATCAGGCGCGGTCCGCGGTTGCCGGAACCGTCGCCGTAGCGGGCGAACCAGGGCGCCAGGGTGCCGATCTCCAAGGCCTCGCCGCCGAACACCACGGTGCGCAACGCGAGCGGCTCGGCCCCGTCGCCCGCTTCGCCGTCGGCGCGGATCAGCTGGCGGAACGCCGACGGCGTCTGGTTGAGCACGGTCACCTTCTCGCGCGCCAGCAGCTCGCGGAACGCGGCCGGCGACCGGCTGGTGAGATACGGCACCACCACCAAGCGCCCGCCGTAGAGCAGCGCGCCCCAGATCTCCCAGACCGAGAAGTCGAACGCGAACGAATGGAACAGCGTCCAGACGTCCCGCGGGTCGAAGCCGAACCAGGGGTCGGTCG
Organism: Thermoanaerobaculia bacterium; assembly: GCA_035995205.1. Taxonomy (GTDB): domain Bacteria; phylum Acidobacteriota; class Thermoanaerobaculia; order Multivoradales; family UBA5704; genus DASYKS01. The sequence continues at coordinate 91,604 of DASYKS010000090.1, read as the reverse complement.
CATCGAACAGGCGGATCGCACAGGCGTGGGTGACCACCACGCCCTTGGGCTGGCCGGTCGAGCCGGAGGTGTAGATCACGTAGGCGGCGTTTTCGGGCGACACGCCGCTCTCCCTCCGCTCGCCCGAAGCCCCCGCCGGAAGCGTGCGCTCGAAGCCCCGGTCCAGCCGGACGATCGCAAGCTCTTTGCCCAGGCGGTCGAGCGGCAGGGCCGCCTCCAGATCGTGCCGCGTGACCAGCACCTTGGCGCCGCTGTCGGCGAGCAGGAATTCGAGACGCGAAAGGGGATACGCCGGATCCATCGGCACGTAGCAACCGCCCGCTTTGAGCACGCCGAGGATCGCGACCGGAATGTCCGCGGAGCGCGGAAGCAGGATGCCGACCCGCACCTCCGGGCCGACGCCGAGCGCGCGCAGGCGTTCGGCGAGCCGGCTCGAAAGCTCGTCGAGCCGGCCGTAGGCGAGGCGTCCTTCCGGCGCCGCGGCTTCCGGATCGACGACCGCGACGGCGCTCGAATCCGCCGCCGCGTGCGCGGCGAAGCGCCGGTGGAGAAGGTCTTCGACCCGCAGCCGGACCGGCCGGCTCGAACGGAGCGACTGCTCGGTCTCGGCGGCGCTCAGATAGCAGAGCGCGTCGTGGTGGGCGAAGGGCTCGGCGGCCATCGCCTCGATCACCCGGAGGTAATAGCCATGGAGCCGGTCCACCTGCTCCAAGGTCATCTCCGGGTCGTTCTTCTCCAGCACCAGGCCGATCGACACCTCCCTGATCGGATCGCGCGAGAAAATCGCGGCGAGCGGGAAATGGGTGACCGACAGGTCGCTGCTGCCCTCGGCGAAGACGTCGACCGAACCCGTCCGCATGACGTTGTGCACGGCATGAAAGTGGAGATAGCTGAACGAAGATTCGAACAGCACCTGCCCGCCGCGCAGGCGCTGGATCGCGGACAGCGGATACCGCCTGAAGGGCATCAGCTCCAGCTCGCTCGCGAAGATGCGCTTGACCAGATCGACCCAGGTTCCGGCGCCGAGGTCGATGCGGAACGGCAGCGTGTTCAAGAACAGGCCGCGCACCTGCTCGCCGTCGGCCTCCGCGGGCCGGCCGTGGGTGGTGAGGCCGGTGACCACGTCGGTGCGCCCGCCGAAGATCCCGATCGCCTTGCAGTGCACCGCGAGCAGAACGCTCTTGAGCGGCGCTTCGGCCTCGCGGGCGAGCCGTTCCAGGCCGACCAGCAGCCGAGGCTCGTAGGTCACCGTCGGCTTGTGGTCGGCGCCCGGGGGCTCGGCATGCGGGCCGGCGCCCGGCAGGCGCGGCCACTTCACCAGGCGCTCGGGCTCCAGCTGGTCGAGCTTCTTCCGCCAGAAATCGCGCGCCTCGGCCGAGGCCAGAACCTGGCGCTCGAGGAACACGAAATCGCGGTAGGTCGTCGCGAGCGGCGGCCGCTCCGGCGGAGCTTCGCCGCGCGTAAGCGCCGCGTAGTTCTCGAAGATCTCGGCCAGCGTCGACATGGTGCTCCAGCCGTCCGAGATCGCGTGGGGCTCGGTGAGCGTGAGCTGAAACGTGTCGTCGGTCCGGCGGTGGACGCGATAATGGATCAACGGCGGCTTCGATAGATCGACCAGGCGAAGGTTCTCGGCGCGGATGAACTCGTCGAGGAGCTTCTGCCCTTCCTCCGGCGAAAGACCCCGCAGGTCGTCGACCTCGATCGACAAGAAGGCGGTGCGATAGACCAGCTGCAACGGCTCGCCGTAGCGGGTCAGGTCGAACGCGGTGCGCATGATCGGATGGCGCGCGACCACCCGCTGTACCGCCGTTTCGAACGCTTGAGGATCGAACCTCGACTTGAGGTGAAAACTGTTCACGTTGTGGTAGACCGGCGTCGTCGCGTCGTCGGGCGAAAGCTCCATGTGGTAGAGCATGCCGAGCTGCACCGAGGTGAGCGGATAGGCGTCCTCCACATCGGGCGGCAGCTTCGCCCGGTCCTCGGCGGAGATCAGCCCGAACGGCTCGGTGAGCGGTACCTTTTCCGGCCCCCGCTTCCTGCCGCGCAGCTGTTCCAGCAGCTGTCGCCGCTCCGGCGACAGCGCCGAAATTCGCTGGGAAAGCTCGCTCATCCGCGAGACACCCTCCCTCGTGCCGGGCGAGCCGCCGGCCGATCTGACGCCCGGCCGGTCGAATCGAGCGCCGCGATCAAGAGCTCGCCCCCCTCCGCGCTCAGGCGCGCGGCCACCTCTTCGTCCGACAGCCCTTCGAGCTCGGCGACCAGGGCCGCGAGGCTCTCCTCTTCTCCGGTCGAACCGGCGCCGGATTCCGCCGCCGCGGCCGTCCTGGCCGCTTGCTCCGCGAGCGCCGCCACCGTGGGATGGCGGAACAGCTCTTCGACCGAAAGCTCGATGCCTCGCTCCTTGGCGAGCGCGATCACCCGGACGCTCCGGATCGAATCCCCGCCGACCGCGAAAAAGCTGTCCTCGACGCCGATCCGGTCGATCCCCAGCACCTCCGCCCAGATCTCGACCAGCGCGGTTTCGGCCTCGTTCCTCGGCGCCACGTATTCCCGTTCGAGGTCCGGCCGGGCGTTGCCCGGCGCCGGCAGCGCCGCGCGATCGAGCTTGCCGTTGGCGGTGAGCGGCAGCGCCGGCAGACGCAGGAAGATCGCCGGCACGCTGGTCTCGGGCAGCGTGGCCGCGAGGTGGCGCCGCAGCTCATCGACGTTCGGCGCGGGCTCGCGATCGGTCGTGTAGTAGGCGACCAGCCGCCGCTCGCCGGGGCGGTCTTCCCGCGCCAGCACCGCCCCCTCGCGCACTCCGGGCGCGCCCGCCAGGGCGGCTTCGATCTCGCCCAGCTCCAGCCGTACGCCGCGGATCTTCACCTGATGATCGTTGCGCCCGAGGAATTCGAGATCGCCCGACGGCAGCAGGCGCGCGAGGTCGCCGCTCCGGTAGAGCCGGGCGCCAGCTTCGGCGCTCTCCGCCGCGTCGGCCGCGAACGGGTCGGGTACGAAACGCTCGGCGGTCAGATCCGGCCGGCCCAGGTAGCCGCGGGCGATCCCCGCGCCGCCGATGTAGATCTCCCCCGGCACCCCTTCCGGCACCGGACGTCCGCGCGGATCGAGCAGATGCAGCCGGGCGTTGGCGATCGGCCGGCCGATCGGCACCGGCCCCGGCGCGACGTCGCCGGCCCGGGCGGCGTAGACCGCGCAGCCGACCACCGTTTCGGTCGGACCGTACTCGTTGACGATCCGCACCTCGGGCGCCCCCTTGCTCCAAGCCGCCAGGGTCTCGCCCGCGAGCGCCTCGCCGCCGACGACCAGGGTCTTCGCCCACGCCGCGGGCTCGCCCTTGGCCGCCAGGGGACCGAGCAGCGCGAGATGCGCGGGCGTCAGCTTGACCAGGGCATAGCCGGCTCCCGCCCGAAGCGTCTCGGCGAGCGACTCCACACCGCGATCCTCGGCGAGAAGCTCGACCGTACCGCCGGAGAGGAGCGGCGCGAACAGGCCGGTCACGGTCAGGTCGAAGCCGATCGGCGAGTGCACCGGTGCCGCACCCGCGCCGGCATCGTAGGCACCGATCGCCCAATGGAGGTAGTTGACCAGGCCGCGGTGCGGCACCATCACCCCTTTGGGTTTGCCCGTCGAACCGGAGGTGTAGAGGACATAGGCGAGATCGTTCGGACCGGCCGGCCGCAGGGAGATCGCTCCCGGGTCGGTGCCGGGCGGGGAATCGAGCGCGAGCGTCCGCGGGGAGATCGCGCGCTCGGCCGGCAGCAGCCCGAACAGGCTCTCTTGGGCGAGCACCAGATCGGCGCCGGAATCTTCCAGCATGAAGGCCAAGCGCTCGCGCGGATAGGCCGTGTCGAGCGGCAGATACGCGGCCCCCGCACGGAGCGCCCCAAGGATCCCCACCACCATCTCGATCGAGCGCTCGGCGAGGATCGCCACCACGCTTCCCGGCCCGGCGCCCGCGGCGCTGAGCGCGTTCGCCTGCCTTTGGGTGCGGGCGAGAAGGTCCGCATAGGTCAGCTCATCGCTCCCGCTTTTCAGGGCGATGCGCGACGGCGTCGCACGGGCCTGGGCGACGAACAGGTCGGCCACCGTCCCGGCGGGAAACGGCGCAGCGGTCGCGTTGAACGCGGCGAGCCGCCCCCGCTCGCGCTCGGTGAGCAGATCGGGGTCGCCGATCGGCGCGTCGGGAGCCGCGAGCAGCGCGCCGAGGAAGGCGCCGAAGCGCTCGCCTTGGGTCGCCGCCGCCTCGGCCGAGAAGATCCGCGAATCGTAGCCGAGGACGAACGAGAGCCCGGCCGGGCCGCGCTCCGCTTCCAACGCGAGCTTCCACCGTTCGAGGTTGCCGATCCGCCGCTCGACGGCGACGAGCCCGCCGCCGGGGAGCGCCGGTCTGCGATAGGAAAACGCCGCCGGGAAGCCGGTGCCGTAGCGGTCTTCTTCTTCGGTCGAGAAACAGTCCTGCCAATCCACCGCCTCAGAAAGCGCCGCGGCGATCTCTCCGGAGAGCTGGCGCAGCGTCCGGGCGTCGTCGATCCGCGCGAGCTGGGGCACGGTACGCGCGAACGTGCCGAGCGCATCGGCGAGATCGGGATGGCTGCGGCCGTCGAGCTGAACGCCCACGCCCACCTCGCCGGAACCGCTCATCCGCGCGAGCAGCGCGCTCCAGGCCGCGAGCAGCAGGGCGCGCTCCTCGATTCCCCACTCGGCCGCTAGCGCCGCGGCGCGCGCGGAGACCTCGGGGCCGACCTCGACCGCCAAGCGCTCAGGCGCGAAGCCGCCGGCCGCCCGGCCTTCCAGCGGCAGCGTGAGGCCGAACAGCGGCGACAGGTCCCGCGCACGGAAATACTCGCGGCCGGCGCGGCTCTCGTCGCTCGCGAGCAGCTCGTTGGCCCATTCCGAAACCTGCACGTACTGCACCGGTTCCTCCGCGCTTGTCGGCGCGGCCAGCTCGCGTTCGAGATTCGCGATCAAGTGGTCGAGCGCCTGCAGATCGGCCGCGATCGCCGGCAGCGCCAGGATCAAAGCGGCGCGCCCGGACCCGAGCGGGACCCAGGTCGCGTGCACGACCGGTCCGCGCTCCAAGTCGAACGGCCTCGCGAGCGCCTTGGCGAACAGGGCCTCCGGCTCCGTCCCCGGTTCCGCCACCTGCCAGAGCGGCGGCAGATCCTCGACCACCACCTGAAGCGGAAAGCGCACGCCGGGCGAACGCCGATAGGTCGTGCGCAGGATCTCGGTCCGCGCCACGACGGCCCAAAGCGCCGCGCGCACCGTCTCGGCGGCCACGACCTCCGGCGGCCCGTCGAGCGTCACCAGCGCCTGCACGCGGAACGCGCGGCTGTCGCGCGCCAACTGCCAGATGCGTCGCTGCTGCGGCGACAGCCGAAACCCCTGCATCGTCCCGCTCATCGTTCTCCTCGTCCCGCGTTTGCAACGTCGTCGTAGGTGGTCATCTCGCCCATCGCGACCAGGATCTTCCTCGGTGCCCGGAACGGGTTGCGGCCATGGGCGACCAGCACGTTGTCGAGCAGCACCACGTCCCCTTTCTGCCAGGGGAACACCACTTCGAGGCGGGCGTAGACGTCGAGGATCGCGGCCATCCACTCGTCGGGGATCGGCGAGCCGTCGCCGAAGAACAGGTGGCGCGGCAGCTCGTCGTCGGCAAACAGAGCGCGCATCGACTCGGAGGTCTCCGGGTCGAGGCAGGCGACGTGCCAGTGCTGCCCTTGGTTGAACCAGGTTTTCTCGCCCGTCACCGGATGCGGAATCACCGCCGGCCGCGCGCCGCGGGTGCGCAGGCGATCGCCCGAGCGCCAGGAGAGCTCCACCCGAGTTTCTTGCGCTTCGCGCTCGACCTCTGCCATGTCGTCGGTCTGGAACACCGTCTGCCAGGGCAGGCCGAGCCCTTCGGAGTAGGTGCGCTGGTAGAGCACGCCCTTCTCCTCGAACGCGGCGCGGATCTCCTCCGGGATCTCGTCGTAGACCCGCCGGCTGTCGACCAGCGGCGTTTCGCCCCCTTCGGCCGCCGGCTGCGCGCAGGCGAAGAAAATCTTCCTCGGCCAGCGCCAGTTGAACGAGTTTTCGTTGTGCCAGAGCAGCCGTTGGTCCTGCGGATAGAAAACCGGCGTATAGACCTTGCCGGTCACCGATTCGCGCGGATGCTCGCCGTTCTCGTTGAACAGCTCGGCGCACAGGGTGGTCGCGAAACCTTCGAGCGCCTCGGGCGAATCGATCGCGAAGCCGCGAAACAGGATCGCGCCGTGCGCCAGCAGATCGGCCTGGATCTCGGCCGTATGGCCGGCCGCCCACTCCGCGAGATCGGCATCCGGCACCGCGGGCGACAGGACGAGCGGCAGCTTCTGGCCGGGCGCCAGATAGCCGCGGCGCACCACTTCCGTCTCGGCGATCGATACGGGCTTAGGCTGCACCGCTTTGAATGATTTGAAGCTCAGTTCCTTGAGGCCCTTCTTGTCCATCGCCTGTTCCTTTCGTTCCATCTCGGCCAACGTGCTCAAAAGTTCGGACAGAGGCGCGTCGGGGGCCTGCCCCGCATGCCCCGCAACCGTCCCCAGCTGGCGCATCCAGCGCTCGACGCGCGGCGTGTCGAACAGGTCGGTGCTGTAGTTGACCCATCCGACGAAACCCTCGGGAAGCTCCCAGAAGGCGAGCACCAGGTCGAGCTTGGCGACGCGGATCTCCACCTCGACCGGCTCGACCTTCAATCCCGGCATCGGATCGGCGGGCCGGGAGGCGTTTTCCAGAAACAGCTTGACCTGAAACAACGGCGTGTGGGTCAAGCTGCGGTCCAAGCTCAAAGTATCGATCAGGGCGTCAAACGGGACATCCTGGTGGGCGTAGGCGGAAAGCGCCACCGCGCGCACCCGCGAGACCAGCTCGGCGAAGCTCGGATCGCCCGACAGGTCGACGCGCAACGCGAGCTGGTTGACGAAGAACCCGACGATCCCCTCGGTCTCCTCACGGTTCCGGTTCGCCACGTCGGTGCCGACGACCAGGTCGTCGCGCCCGGTCAGAGCTTTGAGCACCACCAGCCAGGCGGCGAACAGAACCATGAACGGCGTCGCCCCCTCCCGGCGCCCGACCGCCCGCAAACCGTCGGCGACGGCCGAAGGCAAGAGCACCGAGCGGGTCAGGCCGTGAACGCTCGCGCGCGCCGGGCGCGGCCGATCGGCGGGCAGGTCGAGAACCGGCGGCGCCCCGGCGAGCCGCTCGCGCCACCAGGACAGCTCGCGTTCGAGCGTCTCGCCCGCGAGGTAGCGGCGTTGCCAGGCCGCGAAATCGACATACTGGAACGGCAGCGGGGCCAACGTCCCGGCCTCGCCGCGCACCGCGGCTTGATAGAACGACGCCAGCTCGCGCACGAAGACGCCCGACGACCAGGCATCGCTCGCGATGTGGTGAAGGGTGAACGCCACCAGATGCTCGCGCGCGGCCAGACGCAGCAGCCGCAACCGCAGGAGCGGACCGCGCCCCAGATCGAGCGGAGCGGCGGCCTCCGCGGCGAGCAGGCGATCGACCTCGGCCTTCCTCACGCCTCCCCATCCCCCTCGCAAGTCGTCGGCCCCGCCCGCCAGCGCCGAGAGGTCGATCCACGGCAAGCTCGGACGGCTCGGCGGCAGGATCCGCGGCACCGGCTCGCCGCGGACCGCCGGAAACACGGTGCGCAGCGACTCGTGGCGGGCGACGATCCCCGCGAGCGCGGCTTGCAGCGCCGCGACGTCGAGCGCGCCGCGCAGACGGACCGCGTCGGGGATGTTGAACATTGCCGTGCCCGGGCGCATCTGCTCTAAAAACCAGAGCCGCGCCTGCGCGAAGGACATCGGCAGCCGGTCGCCGTCCGACCGGGAGATCCGCTCGAATGGCGGCGCCTCGGGCGCACTCGAGCCGAGAGAACGCTCGACCTCCCGGGCGAGGGCGGCGACCGTCGGCGCCTCGAACAGCTGATGCACTTGAAGCTCGACCCCCAAGACCCGGCGCGCCCGGGAGGTCACCTTCGTCGCCGAGAGCGAATGACCGCCAAGGGCGAAGAAATCCTCGCCGGTGCCCACCCGATCGCGCCCGAGCACCTCGGCGAACAGACCGGCGAGAATCTCCTCGGTCGCGGTGCGCGGCGCGACGTACTCCGGGGCCGATTCCGGCCGCGCTTGCCTCGGCGCGGGCAGAGCTTTGCGGTCCACCTTGCCGTTGTGGGTGAGGGGCAGCCGTTCGAGCAGCATGAACGTCGCCGGCACCATGTGGGCCGGCAACCGCTCTTCGAGCGCGCGGCGGATGCTCGCGACCGTCTCCTCCGGCGCACCTGCCGCCGCCGGCACGACATAGGCGATCAACCGCGCGTCCCCGTCCCCGGAAGCGCTGGCGACGACCACCGCCTCACGCACCTCCGGCTGCACGACGAGCGCCGTCTCGATCTCCCCGAGCTCGATCCGGAAGCCGCGGATCTTGACTTGAAAATCGATTCGGCCCAGGTATTCGAGGTCGCCGGACGCCGGCCGGCGCGCGAGGTCGCCGGAGCGGTAGAGACGGGCGCCGGGCGTTCCGTGCCAGGGGTCCGGCCGGAAGCGCACCGCGGTCAGCTCGGGGCGGCCGAGATAGCCGATGGCGACCCCCGCGCCGCCGATCAGCATCTCCCCCACGACCCCCTGCGGCACCAGATTGTCGCGGGCGTCGACCAGGTGCACCTGAAGGTCGGGGATGGTCACGCCGATCGTGCTCATCGGCCGCGCGAGGTCGGCGCGCCGGACCGGCCGGTGGGTGACGAACACGGTGGTCTCGGTGATGCCGTACATGTTGACCAGGAGCGGCACCGCCGGCGGCTCGCCGGTGAAATGGGCGAACCAGGGCGCGAACGACGCGAACTCCAACGACTCGCCGCCGAAGATGACGTAACGGAGTTTTTTGAACGCGTCGAGCCCTTCGGGGCCCGCCGCCACGGCCTCGGCCAGCAGCGGGTAGAACGCCGAAGGGGTCTGGTTGAGCACCGTCACCCCCGCGGCGCGGACCAGCTCCAGGAACGCCGCGGGCGACCGGCTGATCGCATAGGGCACGACGACCACCTGGCCGCCGTAGAGCAGCGCACCCCAGATCTCCCAGACCGAGAAGTCGAACGCGAAGGAGTGGAACATCGTCCAGACGTCGCGCTCGTCGAAGCCGAACCAGGCGTCGGTCGCCGGGAACAACCGCGCGACCTGGGCGTGGCTCACTTCGACCCCTTTCGGCTTGCCCGTGGAGCCCGAGGTGTAGATCACGTAGGCGGGGCTGTCGGGCAGGTCGGGCACGAAGCGGAGCGGCGCGCCGCTCTCGGTTGCGATCCGCGCGGCGTCGCGGTCGAGGCAGAGGGTCGCGATTCCCGCGAGCCCCGCGAAGCCCTCGCCAGCCTCAAGCCCCGCGAGCAGCTCCAGATGACGCTCGGCGGTCACCACCACCCGCGCACCGCAGTCGCCGAGCATGAACGCCAGCCGGTCGCTCGGATACGACGGATCGAGCGGCAGATAGGCCGCACCGGTCTTGACGATCGCGAGCAGGCCGACGATCAGCTCCAGCGAGCGATCGAAACAGAGGCCGACGCGGTCGCCCGGGACGACGCCCAGGGCGACCAGGCGCCGCGCCGCCCGGTTGGCCCGGGCGTCGAGCTCGCCGTAGGTCAGCTCGTCGAGATCGAAGATCACCGCGGGCGCCTGGGGCCTGCGCGCGGCCTGGGCTTCGAACCCGCGGTGGAGCGGCGTCTCGGCCGCGAAGCGCGCTTGCGGATCGTTCCACTCGTACGCCAGCTGGTGGCGCTCGGCGACGGCGAGCGGGGAGAGCTCGGAGAGACGTTGCGCCGGGCGCCGGATGACCGCGACCAGCAGCGCCTCGTACTGCGCCAGCATGCGCTCGACCGTGGCGGCATCGAACAGATCGGCGCTGTACTCGATCCAGGCTTCGAACCCGCCGCCGGAGGGCGTCAGGTTGAGCGCCCAGTCGAACTGCGCGGTCTCGCGGGTCGCCGCGAGCGATCCGACGGACAGCTCCGGCAGGTCGAGCGGCGGCGCCGGCAGGTTGTGAAGACTGACCTTCGCTTGGAAGAGCGGCGCGAAGGCGCGGCTGCGTTCGGGGCTGACCGCCTCGACCAGCTTGTCGAACGGCAAGTCCTGGTGGGCGTACGCCGCGAGCGTCGTCTCGCGCACCCGCGCCACCAGCTCGCGGAAGCTCGGATCGCCGCCGAGCCGGCAGCGCAGCGCGAACTGGTTGATGAAAAAGCCCACGATGCCCTCGGTCTCGGCGCGGCTGCGCCCGGCGACGTCGCTGCCGATCACCAGGTCTTCGACCCCGGTCAGCCCACCGAGAAGCGCGGCCCCCGCCGCCAGGCCGACCATGAACAGCGTCGCCGATTCGTTCCGGGCCAGACCGTCGAGCTGCGCGGCGAGAGCGGGCGACAACCGGCGCATCCGGACGCCGCCGCGGTGGCTCGCAACGCTCGGGCGTGGCCGGTCCGCCGGCAGATCGAGCCGTCGCGGCGCATCGCCAAGCTCCCGGCGCCAGTGCTCGGTGAGCACCGAGAGCGCCTCGCCGGCGAGCCAGCCGCGCTGCCAGCGCGCATAGTCCGTGTATTGAAACTCCGGCTCAGGCAAAGGCGACGGCCGTCCGGCGACGAACGCCGTGTAGAGAGCCGCCAGCTCGGTGGTGACGATGCCGGTGGACCACCCATCGGAAATGATGTGGTGAAAGGTGAACAGCGCGACGTGCTCAAGGACGCCCAGCCGCACCAGCGCCGTGCGTAGGAGAGGACCCCGGGTAAGGTCGAACGGCGCGAGCGCCTCGGCGCGGGCGAGGCGCGCGGATTCGCGCCGTTTCGCCGGCTCCGAAAGCGCCGACAGGTCGATGTCGGCGAGGGCGACGCGGTTCGAGGGCGCCGCCACCCGCTGCACCGGCTCGGAATCGACCTCCGCGAACGTGGTGCGCAGCGAATCATGGCGGCGAACGATCTCGCCGATCGCCTGGGCGAACGCGGAGCGCACCAGCCGGCCGGAGAGGGTGAGCGCGATCGGAATGTTGTAAAACGGGCTGCCCGGCTGCATCTGATCGATGAACCAGAGGCGCGCTTGGGCGAACGACAGCGGCTCGCCCGTCTCGGCGCGAGCCGTGCGCGAAAGCGGCGGCGCTTCGAGCCGCGGATCGGCACGGAGCCCCGCGTCGATCCGCGCCGCGAGCTGGGCGACGGTCGGCAGCTCGAACAGGCTGCGCAACGGCGGGTCGACGCCGAACGTGCGGCGCAGGCGCGAGCCGAGCTGGGTCGCGAGGAGCGAGTGAAAGCCGAAGTCGAAGAAATTGTCGTGTACGCCGAGCCGCGCAACGCCGAACAGCTCCGCCAGCCGTTCCGCCAGGATCTGCTCGGTCGGCGTGCGCGGCGCCAGGTAGCGGTCGTCCGGCCGGCCGGGGTCGGGCGCCGGAAGCGCCGCGCGGTCGACTTTGCCGTTCGCCAGCCGGGGCAGGGCGGGCAGCGCGACCACGAAGGAAGGCATCATCGCCTCGGGCAGCGAGGCGCCGAGGAACGCGCGCAAGGCGGCGGGATCGATCGCCTCGCGGCCGACCAGATAGGCGACCAGGCGCGGGTCGCCCGCCGCTCCGGCATGCAAGGCCACGGCGGCCTCGGCGACCCCGGGGAGTTGCGCGAGGCGCGCCTCGACTTCGCCGAGCTCGATGCGGACGCCCCGGATCTTGACCTGGAGATCGGTACGGCCGAGGTATTCGAGCGCCCCGTCCGCGCGCCAGCGGCCGAGGTCTCCGGTCCGGTACAGCCGGGCTCCCGCCTCGCCGCTCCAGCCGTCGGGCACGAAGCGCTCGGCGGTCAGGTCCGGCCGGCCGAGATAACCGCGCGCCAGCCCGACGCCGCCGATCGCGATCTCGCCGTGCGATCCCTGCGGCGCGAGGAGGCCGCGCTCGCCGAGCAGCAGAATCCGGTCGTTGGCGATCGGCCGGCCAATCGGCACCATGCCCGATGTCGCGCCGCGCGCGCCTTCGGCCCAACAGGCGGCGTCGATCGCCGCCTCGGTCGGGCCGTAAAGGTTGACCGGCTCGACGCCGACGCGCTCCCGCGCCCGCGTGGCAAGCGCCGCCGGCAGCGCCTCGCCGCCGCAGAAAAGCCGGCGAAGGCGCCCGCGGCAGGCGGCCGACTCTTCGGCATCGAGGAAGGGCCCGAGCAGCGACGGCACGAGTTGCAGCACCGTGACGCCGCGCGCCGCCACCGCGGTGGCGAGATAGGACGCGTCGCCGTGCGCCCCGGGCCGGGCGAGCACCAGCCGCGCGCCGGTTGCCAGCGGCACGAAGATCTCCCACAGCGAGGCGTCGAAACCGTACGGCGTCTTCTGCAGCACCGCGTCGCCCGGACCGATCGGAAACGCGTCCTGCATCCAGAGCAGGCGGTTGGCGATCGCCGCGTGCGCGACCGCCACCCCTTTCGGCCGGCCGGTCGAACCGGAGGTATAGATCACGTAGGCGAGGTCGTCCGGATCGGCGCCCGCCCGAGCCGGCAACGGGCCGGCGAGCCCGTCGAACGAGCGCAGGTCGAGCGTGGGCGTGGGGATGGCGGTGCCGAGATCGGCCGGCGCGCCCTCGCCGAGAAGCAGCAGAGACGGCCGCGCGTCGTCGAGCATGAAGCGGAGCCGCTCGATCGGATAGCTCGGATCGAGCGGCAGGAACGCCGCGCCCGTCCCGAGCACGCCGAGCATCGCGGCCACCATCGCCGGCGAGCGGTCGAGGCAGAGCGCGACGATCGACCCGTGGCCGATCCCGCGCCCAGCGAGCGCGGCGGCAAGCGCCGTGGAACGCGCGGCGAGCGCGGCGAAAGTGAGCGCTTGGTCGCCGCTCTCCAGGGCGACGAGATCGGGCGTCGCCGCCGCCTGGCGCGCGAACAGGCCGTCGAGAGTATGCACGGGACCGAGGTCGCGCCGGCTGTCGCGCCAGCCGCGGACCAGGCGATCGCGCTCCGCCTCGCCGACCGTGGGCAGCTCGCCGAGCGGAGTTTCGGGAGCCGCGACCGCGGAATCGAGGAGCGCGGACAGGCGGGCGGCGAGCAGCTCGGCGTCGAACGCGGCGACCCGCTCGCCGTCGAACCGGAGCTCGAGGTCCACGCCGGCCGGAGCGATCATCGCGCGGAGCTCGAAGGCCGGGCGATCGAAGAGAGCCTCGCGGGCGACGACCCGGAAGATCGCCCCTCCCGCCGCGAACGTCGGCGGCGCGGCGCGGAGGGAGAACGCGAACGGCGGCTCGACGCCAACGGGCAACAGCTCCTCGGCGAACAGCTCCTCGAAACCGCGCCGCTCGGCAAACGCCGCCGCGGCGCGGACGACCGCCTCCGCGAACGGCAGGTCGGCCGGCAGATCGAGAACCACCGGCAGGCGCTGGGCGCACGGCCCGACCACCTCGGCAAGCTCGGGAAACTTGCGCCCCTCGAAGGTGGCGCCGAGCGCGGCGTCGGCGCGCCCCGCGAGGAGCGCGAGAAGCGCCGCCCAGGCCGCCGCGAGCAGATCGCCCACCGTCGCGCCGCTGGCCGCCGCGAGCGCGGGGAGGCCGGCCGCGGCCGCCGCGGCGAGCGGCACCGGCACGCTGCCCACCTCTCCCCCGTCGGGGTCTCCATTCCCCGGCAGCGCCAGCTCTTCCAGGGTCCAGACAGGGATCGTCTGCCGGCTCCAGTAGGCACGCCCTTGGACGGTGTCCGGCGATTCCTGGAGGTCGCCCAGCCAATCCGCGAGGTCGGCGTACTGGAACGGCTCCTCGGCCGGCGCCCCCTCCGCCCCGCGCTCCGCGGCATAGGCGCGGGCGAGCGCGCCGGCGAGCAGGTCGAGCGCGGCCTCGTCGGCGAGCAGTGCGGACATCGCGAACGCGAGCACCGCACGCTCTCGATCCACCTTGGCGAGCACCGCGCGGAGGAACGGCGGGCGCGTGAGGTCGGCGGGCGCGGCGAGCCGGGCGAGCGCGGCGAGCCGGGCGAGCGCCGCGAGGTCCGCGGCACGCGCGACCGGCCCGAGAGAGGAGAGGTCGCGAATTTCCAGGCGCGGCAGCGGCGCGAGCGGCAGTTCGTGGCCGGCCGGACCGAAAGGACCCGCGCGCAGGATCTCCAGCTGTGCCACCACGCGCCCGAACGCCCGGTCGAGCGCGGCTACGTCCAGCGGCCCTTCGATCTCGATCCGGCAGCGGGCGGCCCAATAGGCGGCATCCGCGGTCTCCGCCATGCGCCGCCGGAGGCGCGCCTGTTGCGGCGACGGCCGGACGCCCAGCATCTCCACCTCGCTCGACGAAGCGCTCACGTCAGACTCCGGGCACCGCCACGGCGCCGCGGCGCCGGGCCTTGAGCTTCTCGCGGGCGACGTCCGAAACCACCGCGGCCGTCGCGCGCAGCCGTTCGCGGTCGAGCTCGGCGAGCTCGTCGAGCAATTCTCCGAGCACCGCCCGCGGACGTTCGACCATCAGTGCCAACACCCGCTCGAGCTTGCGCAGTTTGTGCTCGATCGTCGCGGCGTCGAAACGCCTCTGGTCGTAGGTCAGCTGGAGCGTGAAGCCCTCGTACGGAATCACCCGGAGCGATAGCGGCTGGTCCGTCGCCACGTCGTAGTCGGGCATGTCGAGATCGAAGCTCCGGCGCCCTTCGGGACGCACGAACGGGAAGTTCCAGAAACCGAATTCGGCCTCGAACAGCGCCCGGTCGGCCGGCAGCCCGGCCCAGCGCCGGACCTCGACCAGCGAGGCGTACGAGTAGCCGAGAAGCTCGGCCTGCTCGGACTGGAAGGCGCGGAACCAGTCGCCGAGCGGGACCTCGCGCGAGAGGCGCGCCCGCACCGGCAGCGCGTTGATGAAGCAACCCACGGTCTCCTCGACCCCCGCCAGCTCGGGCGGCCGGCCGGAGACCGACGCGGCGTAGACCACGTCCTCGCTCCCGGCTTCCTGGCCGAGCAGCAGCGCCCAACCGGTGGCGGCGAGGATCGAGAGCGATACCTGCTCGCGTTTGGCCGCCTCGCGCAATCCGGCATCGAGCTCGGCGGACAGGCTCACGCCCAGACGCAGGTAATCGGAGCGCGTTCGCGCGACGCCGTCCGCCGGGCGGTCGGCGGCGAGCGCCGTCGCCCCGTTGAGGCCCATCAGGTAGCGGCGGAAGAAGCGTTCCGCGGCACCGGCGTCGCGCGTTTCGAGCCAGGCGATGTAGTCGCCGAACCGGCGCGCCGGCGGCGCTTGCGGCTCACCGCCGCCGCGCAGCACCTCGTAGGCGTTGAACACCTCGGTGACCAGCATCGGCGAGGACCAGCCGTCCATCAGCAGGTGATGGTGGCTCCAGGTGACCTCCCAGGTTCGCTCCTCGGTCCTCGCCAGGCGCACCCGCATGAGCGGCGGCGCCGCGAGATCGAACGGCGTCTCGCGGTCGATCCGCCGGCCCTCCGCCACCCGGACCGCGCGCGGCGCCGGCGGCAGGTCGCGGAGGTCTTCGATCCGGATCGGCAGCTCCGCCTTCGCCGCCACGATCTGGAGCGGCCGGGGAAGGTCGTCCCAGGCGAACCAGGAGCGCAGGGCGGGATGGCGATCGACCGCGCGCTGCCAGGCCGCGGCCATCATCCGGGGATCGACGTCGCCGAGCAGCGTGGCGGTGATCTGCTCGACGAAGACCGAGGCGCCGCCCGAGGCGAGGGTGTGGAACAGGAAGCCCTCCTGGAGCGGCGAGAGCGGATAGGCGTCCTCGGTCTCCTCGCGGCCGTCGAGGAGCCGGGCCAGCGCCTCCGCCGAGAGGCCGGCGAGCTCGAATCTCACCGGTCCGGCGGTCGCCGGCTCGACGGCGGCTCCCGCGGCGGCGTCGAGCGCCCGGCCGAGCTCGCGCAGCGTCTGGTGCTCGAACAGCTGGCTGCTCTGCAGATCGACGCCCGCGTCGCGCGCCGCGGCGACGATCTGGATGCCGAGCACCGAATCGCCGCCCATCTCGTAGAAGTTGTCGTCGAGGCCGATCGCGTCGATGCCGAGCACCCGCTGCCAGATCTCCGCCAGCCGCTTCTCGATCTCGGTCGCCGGTTCGACGAACGGCGTCTGGACGCTGCGCGGATGCGCCGCCCGGACGACCGTCGAGGCGGCCGCCGCCTCGCCCGGCCCGTGGACCCGCGCCCGCTGCATCTGTTCGAGCAGCGCCCGTAGGTCGCGCGGCGAGACCGCGACCTGGCGGCCCGCCCGCGCCGCGAGGATGCGCCGGAACGCCTCCACCCCCTCGGCCGGGCTCATGCCCGACTGGGCAAGCAGGGCATCGCGCTGGGCGTCGCCGGTGGCGCTCTTCGGCGCGCTCGCTTCGATCACCGCCGGAGCGGCGCTCGGCGAGGCCGGCGCCGCTTTCGCCTCGGCCTGGGATTCCAGGCGGGCGACGGCGGCGCCGACGGTCTTCAACGTGAAGCCTTCGATCTCGACCACCGCGCGGCCGTCGTCGTCGAGCAGCGAGACGTCCGCGGTCACCGTTTCGGAGGTCGCGTCCTCGCCCCGCCGGATCGAGCTCCAGAGGTTCTTCGGCATCCGGCCGGAGAACCGCAGGCGCCGGTACGAGAACGGCAGATGGCTCCCCTCTTCGAGCATGCCGACGATGCCGGTCGCGACGTCGAGCAGCGCGGGATGGAGCGGCATCGTTGCCAAGTCGGAGACGAACTCCTCGGGCAATTCGAGCCGCGCGAGCGCCCGGCCATCGCCGAGGTGGACGCGCTTGAGCGACTGCCAGCGCGGCCCCCACCAGACCAATCCTTCCCGATCGTCGAGCAGCTTGGCGGTCACCTCGTTGGTGCGCAGGGAGGCGCTCGCTTTCAGCTCGGAAAGATCGCGCCGGCCGAGCTCGGCGGAACCCGCCCGCGCCTTGCCGAAGGCGTGCTCCTGCCATTTCGCGTCGGCCGAAGCACGGCTCGCGATGCGGAAGCTCCAGGCCTCGTCCTTGCCTCTTTCGAGCACGATCCGGACCTCCTGCTCGCGCCCGGCGGGAACCATCAGCGGGGTGAGGAAGTAGACGTCCGACAGCTCGACCGGCCCATCGCCGAACGCGGCGGTAAACGCCGCGCGCGCCATCTCCAGGCAGCCGGTGCCGGGGACCGCCGGGGTCTTCGCCACCAGGTGCTCGTCGATCACCCACAGATCGCCGGGCGTCAGCCGCGACAGGAACACTTTTCGTTCCGGCCCGTCTTCGACCAGCGCGTGGACCAGCGGGTGCAGGCGCGGCCCGGCGGGCGCGAGGTCCGCGGGCGAAGCGGCGGTCGCCGCCGTCGGCACGCGCGCATGGACCGCCATGCCGACGTCGCGCCAGGCGCCGTAGTTGATCGACAGGGCGGTGATGCCGCGCCGGCTCGAAAGATCCTCGGCGAAGGCGTCGAGAAAGGAGTTGGCGGCGCAGTAGTCGACCTGGCCGAAATTGCCGTAGATCGCGATCGTCGACGAACAGAGCACGAAGAAATCGAGCGGCTCCTCGGCGAGCACCGTTTCCAGCACCCGCGCGCCGGCCAGTTTCGGCGCGAGCACCGCCGCCGCGACCTTCGGGTCCTTCAACTGGATGATGCCGCCGCCGGGCAGGCCCGCGGCGTGGACGACACCGCGAATCGGAGCCTCGGAGCCGAACCGTTCGTGCGCCGCCGCGACCGCGGCGCGCATCTCGTCGAGGTTCGAAACGTCCGCGCGCGCCACCAACACTTCGGCGCCCAGAGCTTCGAGCCGTAGGACCGCGCGCATCGCCCGGCTCTGCGCGTCCCCCTCCGCCTCGGGCTGCGCGGCCAGGTGCGCGTCCCAACTTTCGCGCGGCGGCAACGCGCTACGTCCGGTGAGCACCAGGCGGGCGCGGCACCCGGTGGCGAGCGATTCGGCGATCGTCAAGCCGACGCCGCCGAAGCCGCCGGTGATCAAATAGACGCCGCGATCGACGAATGGCAGGCGGGATTCGAGCGTGCGGTCGAGCTTGATCGGCTCCCAGGCCTGGACGAAGCGGCGGTCGCCGCGCAAGGCGACGCCCACGTCGGCGCGCGGATCGCAGATCTCGGCGCACAGCCGATCGAGCGCCCGCTCGTCACCCGGCCATTCGACGTCGATCGCCCGGGCACCGAGCCGCGGGTTCTCTTGCGGCAGCACCTTGCAGGGCCCGAGCAGCGTCGCCTTCTCCGGCGTCACCGCCTCATCGCCGCGGGCGCGGAACAACCCCGTGGCGACCACCGCGATTTCGACTTTCTCCGCCAGCCGCTGGCGTCCGAGCGCCTGGCCGAGATAGAGCAGGCTGTAGAACGAGCGCTGTTCGAGCGTCGCGCGAAGCGCCGGGCTGGAGGTGTCGTCGCCGCCGACCGCGAAGCAGTGGACGATGCGCGCCGGCAGCCCGCCCGCGGCGGCGAGCGCTTCGAGCAAGCGGTCGCAGGCTTCCGCCTGCCCGGGGTCGATCGCGAAGCGGTCCGGCGCCGTCTGCGCAAAGCCGGACCCGGCGGCCGCCGCGACGACCGTGGCGACCGCCACCCCCGCCGCGAGCAGGCGCTCGGACAAGGCGGCGCCCAAACCGGCCGCGTCCTCGAACACCAGGAAACGCGGCGCGCCCAGCTCCGCCACCAGCTCCGCGACCGGCCGGGGAAGCGCCGGAGAGGAGGGCTTCCAGTACGGCACGTAGAACCAGTCCTCGAAGTCGAGCCTCTTGGCCCCCGCTTGCGACGACATCGCGGCGAGCATGTCGGTCGCCGGCTCGATGTAGAACCGGCGGCGCTCGAACGGGTAGGTGGGCAGCACCGCGCGCCGCCGCTGTTGCCCGGCGAAGAACGCCTTCTGATCGATCTCCACCCCCGCCATCCAGAGCTGGCCGAGCGCGCCGAGCAACACCGCGAGATCGTCCTGCTCCTCCTTCGGCTGGCGCGCCGAGGCGACGACCGGCCGCGTGCCGCGGTCCGGATGCTGGCGCGCGAGCTGCGCGAGGCTGGTCCCCGGGCCGACTTCGAGCAGCGCCCGGTCGGGCTCGGCGTAGAGGATCTTCAATCCCTCGGCGAAGCGTACCGTGCCGCGCAGGTGGCGCACCCAATACTCGGGATCGGTCGCCTGGGCCTCGGTGATCCAATCGCCGGTGACGTTGGAAACGTACGCTTTGTTCGGCGCCGAAAGCGCCACGCGCTCGACCTCTTTGCGGAACGGCGCGAGGGCGGGATCCATCATCGCCGAGTGGAACGCGTGCGAGGTGTGCAGGCGGCGGAACGCGACGCCGCGCGCGCTAAGAGCCGCCTCCAGCGCCTCGATCGCGGCAAACGGCCCGGCCACCACGGCGCGCTTCGGCGCGTTGGTGGCGGCGAGCGACAGCTCGGGATGGTCGCCGAGAAGCGCCTCGACCTCGGCCGCCGGCAGCGACACCGTGAGCATCGCCCCGGGCGGCACCGCCTGCATCAACCGGCCGCGTGCCGCAACCAAAGCGAGCGCGTCTTCGAGCGAGAAGACCCCGGCCAGGCAGGCCGCCACGTATTCGCCGATCGAATGGCCGAGCATCGCCTGCGGCTCGATCCCCCAGCCGGCGAGCTGGCGCGCGAGCGCATATTCGACCGTAAACAGCGCCGGCTGAGTGAGGCGTGTCTCGGCCATCAGCGCTTCCGCTTCGGCGCGCTTCTCGGGCGCGGGGTAAAGCACCTCCCGCAGATCGAGAGCGGGCGAGAAATGCGGCGAGAGGATCTCGGCGCAACGGTCGATCTCGGCGCGGAACGTCGTCTCGCCGGCATACAGGTCGGCGAGCATGCCGACGTGCTGCGAGCCCTGCCCGGAGAACAGGAACGCGAGCTGCGGCGCGCCGGTCTCCCGCGCCGCGACGAGCGGCCGCTTCGAGTCGCCGCCTTCGAGCACCCGGATCGCGTCGGAGCGATCGCGGCAGACCAGCGCGCGGCGATGCTCCAGCTGGCGCCGGCCGAGCGCGAGCGTGTAGGCGACGTCGGCAAACGGCGTCTCGGCCATCTCCGGCGCGCTCTCCAGATGGCGGGCGAGCGCCGCCGTCCGGGCTTCGAGCGCGCTCTCGGTGCGCGCCGAGAGCAACAGCAGTTGCCACGGCCGCGAGGGACCGGAGGGCGCCGCTTCCGGCGCCTCTTCGACGATCGCGTGGGCGTTGGTGCCGCCGATGCCGAACGCCGAGATTCCGGCCCGGCGCGGCGCGGCGGAGCGCGGCCAGGGGGTGAGCGCGGTCTGGACGTAGAATGGGCTCGACTCGAAATCGATCTGCGGGTTCGGCCGCTCGAAGTTGATGCTCGCCGGCAGCTCTTCGCGGTCGAGCGCGAGCAGCGTCTTGATCAGGCCGGCGACACCCGCCGCCGAGGCCAGATGGCCGATGTTGGTCTTCACCGAGCCGATCGCGCAGAAGCCGCGCTTGTCGGTCTTGGCGCGGAACGCGCGGGTGAGCGCGGTCATCTCGATCGGGTCGCCCACCTGGGTGCCGGTGCCGTGCGCCTCGATGTAGCCGATCGTCTCGGGATCGACTCCGGAGACCGCATGGGCGGCCCGGATCACCCGCTCCTGGCCGTCGGCGCCGGGCGCCGTGAAGCCGATCTTCGCCGCGCCGTCGTTGGAGACAGCGGTGCCGCGGATCACGCCCCAGATCCGGTCGCCGTCGGCGAGCGCGTCCTCCAGGCGGCGCAGCACCACGACCCCCAAGCCGCTGCCGAAGATCGTCCCCTTCGCGTCGGCGTCGAACGAGCGGATGCGGCCGTCGGGCGACAGGATGTCCCCTTCGCGGTAGTAGTAGCCGGCGGTCTGCTGGGTGCGCACCGAGACACCCCCGGCCAGAGCCATGTCGGTCTCCCCGGCGAGCAGCCCCTGGCAGGCCAGATGCACCGCCACCAGCGAGGTCGAGCAGGCCGACTGGACGTTCAGGCTCGGGCCGCCGAGGCCGAGTTTGTAGGAGACGCGGGTCGCGACGTAGTCGCGGTCGTTGGCGATCTGGGCGTTCAGCTCGCCCACCGAGGCGAGCAGCCCCGGGTTGCTGTAGATGTTCCATAGATAGGTGGTGAGCTTGATTCCCGAATAGACCCCCACCGGGCCGGAGAATCGCTCGGTGTCGTAGCCCGCGTGCTCCAGCGCCTCCCACGCGCACTCCAGGAACATCCGCTGCTGCGGATCGACCAGCTCGGCCTCGCGCGGGCTGTAGGAAAACAACGCGGCGTCGAACAGGTCGTCGTCCTCGATGGTCCGGCCGACCTTGATGTAGCTCGGGTTGGCGAGCTGCGCGTCGCCCTCGCCCGCGGCACGCAGCTCTTCATCGGAGAACCGGGTGATCGATTCGACCCCGGCGCGCAGGTTCGCCCAGAATTGCTCGATGTTCCTGGCGCCCGGAAACCGGCCCGCCATGCCGACCACGGCGACCTCCATGCCGGTCCAATCGTTGTCGCGCTCGTTCATCCCTGCTCCTCTTCCGCTTTGCGTTGCACCAGCCGGCGCTTCAATCGATCGCGTCCGGTGGCGAGCTTTTCGCTTCGATCCTCGACCACCGCCGCCGGCCGCGGCGCGGCCTCCCCTTGGGAGAGGAACGCCGCGAGCGCCGCCACCGTCGGATGGGTAAACAGTTGGACCACCTGCAGATCGGTGCCGAAGGTCTCCTGGACCCGCGCATGCACCTTCACCATTTGTAGCGAGTTGCCGCCCAGCTCGAAGAAGTTGTCGTCCTTGCCGACCTTCTCGACTCCGAGCACCTCGCGCAGGATCGCCGCGAGCGTCCGCTCGATCTCGGTCTGCGGCGCGGCGAACGCACCCGTCCGTGCTTCTTCGACCGGCTCGGGCAAAGCCTTCCGATCGACCTTTCCGTTGGGATTCACCGGTAGCTTCTCCAAGATGGCGAACACGGCCGGCACCATGTGCTCCGGCAACCTGTTTTTGAGGAAACTGCGCAGTTCGGCGGTCGTTGCGGACGTTTCGAGGACCACGTAGGCGATCAGGCGCTTTTCCCCGCTCGCGCCCCCTAAGCTCTGCCGCTCGCGCGCCACCACGACACATTCGCGGACCGCAGGGTGGCGACCCAGCAGGGCTTCGATCTCGCCCGGCTCGATGCGGAAGCCGCGGATCTTAACCTGAACGTCGGCCCGCCCGGCAAACTCGACCTCGCCGTCGGGCAGATAACGGCCGAGGTCGCCGGTGCGGTAGACCCGATCTACGCTCGCGGAGTTGGAGGCGATTTCGTTTGCCTCCTCGCTCCTTCGGGCGCCTTCGGCAGCAGCCAGTCGCTGCGGGGCAAACGAAACCGTCTCCAACTCACCTGAGGAACCCAGCGGATTGGCGGTGAAACGCGCCGCCGTCCCCGCCTCGTCGCCCAGGTAGCCGGCGGCCAGGTGCGGGCTGCGGACCAGGATCTCGCCCACCTCTCCGACGCCCGCGAGCGCGCCCGCGCCGTTGACCACCAGGAGCTGGACGTCCTCGATGCCGCGGCCGAGCGGCAGGCTCTGTTTCGCGATCCGGAGGCCCAGGTCGCCCGCCGCCTGCTCCGGCTCCGCCACCAGGTGGTAACCGACCGCGCGCTGGGTCTCGGTCGAGCCGTAGTAGTTGACCACCTGGACGTTGGGCGCGAGCGCCAGAAGCCGCGCCACGTCACGCCGGGTCAGCACGTCGCCGACGAAGAACGCCCAGCGCAGATCGGGCGCGAGCGGCGCGGGCTCGCCGGCCTTCAGCTCGCACAGGATCTGCCCCATCGCCGGCGTGAGGTGCGCGACCGTGATCCGCGCATCTCGCAGCCAGGCGGCGAGCCGTCCGGGCACCGCAATGTCCGCCGGTAATGGCGCCACCACCGCCGCTCCGGTCTGCAAAGGCGTGAACAGATCGCGCTGCAACGGGTCGTGCGCGAGCCCCGAGAGCAGGGTGTAGCGATCGTCGGGACCAAAACCGAACCGGCGCTCCTGCCAGGGCACGAAGTGCGACAGCGGTCCGTGGCGGCCGAGGATTCCCTTCGGCACGCCGGTCGAGCCCGAGGTGAACGACAGGTAGGCGAGATCGTCGGGACCGATCTCGACGCCGGCCGGCAGCTCCGGCTCGCCCGCGGCCGGGTCCTCGTGGCCCGATCCCGCCGCGGGCAGGAGAAGACGGCCGGTCACGTCCAACTCGTCGAGGCAGGCCTCGATCTCCGGCGCCGCCGGACCGGCCGCTTCGAGCGCGATGAAGCCGCGCGGCCGGGCCAGACGCAGGGTGTCGACCAGGCGGGCCGGCGGATGCGCCGGATCGAGGATGGTGAACGCCGCGCCCGCTTCGAGCACGCCGAGCACCGCCCAAGCCAAGCGCGCCGAACGGTGGCCGAGGATCGCCACCACGTCGCCCTTCCTCACCCCGTCGCGGCCGAGTCGCCGCGCCAGCCGCCGGACGCGCGCGAGCATCTCGCCGTAGGTGAAGCTCTCCTCCGGGTCCTCGACCGCCAGGCGCTCGGGGGCGCGTTCGGCCCAGGCGGCGAAGCGCGCCGGCACCGAGCCGACCCAGGCGGCCGAGAGCGGCCGGCGCGGATCGGGCAGCAGCGCCGCCGCCGCACGCGAGACCAGCGACAGCTCGGCCGCCGGCCGGTCGGGTTCCGCCACCGCCTGGGCGAGCAGCTCCCGGTATTGATCGAGCATCGCGGCGATCCGCGCCGGCTCGAACAGGTCGGAGTTGTAGACGAAGGTCAAGCGGATCTCGCGCTCCGCCTCGGCGGCGTAGACCGTGAGGTCGAATTTCGCCGACGCCTCGGGCGCCGCGAGCGGGGCGATCGTGAGCCCTTCGACCGCGAGCCTCACCTCCGGCAGGTTGACCATGTTGAAGAACGCCTGGAACAGCGGCGTCCGCGACAGATCTCGCACCGGGTTGATCTCGTCGAGCAGGCGCTCGAACGGCACCTCGTGGGCGAACGCGTCGAGCACCCGGGCGCGCGCGGCGACGATCAGCTCGCGGAAGCTCGGCGCGGCTTCGAGCGCGGCACCTTCGGCGACCGTGGCGGTCGTGATGCCGGCCCCGAGCCGCAGCACGAGGGTGTTCAGGAACATCCCGATCAGCGGTTCCAGCTCCGGCCGGTCGCGCTCCGCGGCCGGCGTGCCGATCACCACGTCGTCCTGGCCGGCGAGGCGCCCCAGATGGTGCGCCCAGGCGGCGAGCAGGGTCATGAACAGCGTGGCACCTCCGGAGCGCGCGAGCCGGCGCACGCCGTCCGCCAGCTCGGGCGCGAGCACCAGCGTCGCGGCGGCGCCGGAGAACGAGCGCAAGGCCGGACGCTGCCGGTCGAGCGGCAGCTCCAGGGCCGGCGGCGCCCCGCCGAGACGCTCGCGCCAGTGCGCGAGGCGGTGCGCGAGGCCCTCTCCGGCCAGCTCGCCGCGCTGCCAGGCGGCATGGTCGGCGACCTGGATCGGCAGCTCCGGGAGATTCGGCGCCCTTCCCGCCGCCGCCGCGGCGTACAACGCGGCGAGGTCGCGCACCAGGACGCCGATCGACCAGCCGTCGGCGATCGAATGATGGAGCGCGAACAGCAGCGCGTGCTCGGCGGCGACCGGCGCCAACGAGGCGATTTCGGTTGTCCCGCAGCGACTGGCCGCTGCCGAAGGCGCCCGATGGAGCGTGGAGGCAACCGAAATCGCCCTGGGCGCCGTCTCCGCCACCAAAAGAAAGCGCGCGAGCGGCCCTCGGGTGAGATCGAACGGCAGCGCCGCGAGCCGCTCGTAGAGCCGCTGGCGCTCGACCGGGCGCGGCACCGCGGCCAGACCGCCGAGATCGACCAGCGGCAGCGCGAGGTCTCCCTTGGGCGCGATCCGCTGCACCGGCGCGTCGCCCGCGAGCGCGAACGTGGTGCGCAGGCTCTCGTGCCGCAGGGCGAGCCGGGCGACCGCTTCGCGCAGAGCTCCAACCGCCAACTCGCCCGACAGCGCGATCGCCGCGGGGATCGTATAGGTCGCGCTCTCCGGCTCGAACCGGTCGAGCAGCCAGAGCCTTTCCTGCGCGAACGACAATGGCAGCGGCCGGCCACGATTCGCGCGCGGGATCGGCCGGGCGAATGCGGCGGTGGCAGAGGGCGCGCCGGCATCCACCGCTTCGGCGATCCAATGCGCGAGCCCGGCGAGCGTCGGCTCGTCGAACAGCACGGCGAGCGGCAGCTCGATGCCGAACGACTGGCGGAGCCGCTGCGCCGCCCGGGTCGCGAGCAGCGAATGGCCGCCGAGATCGAAGAAGCTGTCGTCGCGCCCGAGCTGCCGCCGGCCGAGCAGATCGGCCCAGATCGCGGCCACCTCGCCCTCGATCTCGCCGCGCGGCCCCTCCCCCACGACCGCGGCTTCCGGCGACGCCGCGCCCGGCGCGAGCCGCGCCAGCGCCCGGCGGTCGACCTTGCCGTTGGCGGTCATCGGCAGGGCCGCGAGGCGGACGAAGCTCTTCGGCACCATCGCCTCGGCGAGCCGGTGGCGCAACGCCTCGATCAACTCGCGATCCGCGTGGCCGGCCCCCGGCTCCAGCACCAGGAACGCCACCAGGCGGCGGTCCACCGCGCCGCCTTCATGCATCATTTCCTCTTGAACCAACACCGCCGCCTCGCGCACGCCCGGCAGCGCGGAGAGCGCCGCTTCGATCTCGCCCAGCTCGATCCGTTGGCCGCGGATCTTGATCTGGCGGTCGATCCGGCCGCGGAAATCGAGCGCGCCGTCCGGCCGTTGGCGCACCCGGTCGCCGGTCCGGTACATTCGCCCGCCCGGCTCGCCCGAGAAGGGATCGGGCACGAAACGCTCCGCCGTCTGGGCCGGGTCGGAGAGGTAGCCGCGGGCGAGGCCCTCGCCCGCCACCCCCAGCTCGCCGCTTGAGCCCCGCGACGCGAGACCCTGCCAGCGGTCCAGCACGTAGGCGCGTACCCCCGAGATCGGCCGGCCGATCGACGGCACGGCACCCGCCTCGCCGTCTTGCGCCGCCGACTCGCCCTGGGTCGTGATCACCGCGCTCTCGGCCGGGCCGTACTGGTTGCACAGCACGTACGGCGCGCCGGCCGGAGCGCCGTGCAACAGGCGATCGCCGCCGGTCTGCAAGAAGCGCAGCAGGAGCCCCGCCGGCTGTGCCTCACCGGCGAACAGCTCCACCAGCGGCCCCGGCGACCAGGCGATGGTCAACCGCTCGCGGGCGAACCAGGTCAACAGATCCGGCGCCGAGAGCCGGGTCTCCGCCGCGGGCACGTGCAGGCTCGCGCCGGAAGCGAGCGCCGGCCAGATTTCGATCACCGCCGCGTCGAAGCTCGGTCCCGAAACCTGCGAGCCGCGGTCGACCGGCGTCCAACCGAACCGTTCCAGATGCCACGACACGATGTGCAACGCGCCGCGGTGGCTCATCGCCACGCCTTTCGGCGTACCCATCGAGCCCGAGGTGAAGATCGCGTACGCAAGGCCCTCCGGATTCTTCCGCCGCGGCGGCGCGGTCGACGGCAGGGTACCGGCGAGATCCGGCTCCGCGTCGAGCGCCAGGACCACCGCCTCACCGCACCAGGGGCCGGCCAAATGCGACAGCGTCACCACCGCCGCCGCCCCCGACAACGCCACCATGTCGCCCCGTCGCGCTTCCGGATAGGCCGGGTCGATCGGCGCGTAAGCCGCGCCGGCGCGCAGCGCGGCAAGCTCCGCCACGATCAGATCAGCCGAACGGTCCAGGCAGACCGCGACCCGGGACTCCTCCGCGACACCCAGGTCGCGCAGCCGCCAGGCCAGGCGATTCGCCCGCGCGCCCAGCTCGCCGTAGGTCAGGCGTCCGCTCGGATCCGCCACCGCGAGCGCCTCGGGCGTCGCCGCCTCCCAATGGGCCACCAGGTCGTCCAGCTGAGTCGCTTCCGCCGGCACCGCCCGGCGCTGCGGACCGGCCGCGGCGGCGAGCAGCTCCGCCCGCTCGGCGGCCGAGAACAGATGGAGATCCGAAAACCGCGCCGCCGGACGCGCGCCCATGTCCGCCAGCAGACGCCCGAGCTGGCCCAGCCACCGGCCGATCGTCGCCGGATCGAACAGATCCGCGTCGTACTCGATCCCGGCGGCGGCGCCCGCGCGCGCCTGCGGGTCGACGTACAGCGTCAGGTCCCATTTCGCGGTATCGATCGCGAGAGCCGTTGGCCGAAGGTCGAGCCCGGGCAGATGGAGACCGAGGCCGGTCGTCGGGCGGGAGACCAAAGCCACCTGGAACAGCGGCGCCACCGACCGCTCCCGCGCCGGAGCGAGCGCCTCGACCAGGCGCTCGAACGGCACCTCGCCCCGCGCTTCGGTCGCCACCAGGCGGGCGCGGCTCGTGGCCAACAGGTCCGCGACGGAGGGATCGCCGGGCAGGCCAGCCCGCGCCACCCGCGTGTCGGCGAACAGGCCGACCAGCGCCTCGGTCTCCACCGTCCGACCGGCGACCGGCAAGCCGATCGCGAGCATCTCGCGGCCGGAGAGGCGGCAGAGCAGCGCGCCGAACGCGGCGAACCAGGCCTGGAACGCGGTGGTGCCGAAGCGGCCGGTCAAACGTTCGAGCGCCCGGGCGGCATCCGCGCCGTCCAGGTAGGGCGCGAGCGCGAGGCTCGCTCCGCGATGGCGCGCAACGCCTGAGCGCGGCCGATCGGTAGGCAACGCCAACGGCTCGATCGCGGCGCCGTCGTCGGCGGCCAGCTCCGCCACCTGGACGGCGATTAGCGGCGCCAGCCATTCCGCCGTCGCTCGGCCGCGCTGCCAGACCGCGACGTCGGCATGCTGCAAGGCGAGCGGCACGAGAGGCGAGGCCGGCAGGCCCAGAGCGCTGGTATAGAACGCCGAGAGCTCGCGCTCGACGTTCCTGAGCGACACCCCGTCCGCCACCAGATGGTGAAGCACCAGCACCAGATCGAAACGGCGGTCGCCGTGCCGGATCACCAGCGTGCGCAGGAGCGGCCCGTTTTCCAAGTCGAACGGCCGGCGCCCCGCGGCGCTCTGCAATCGGGCCGATTCCTCCGCCGGTCGCTCTTGCGACGCCGCGAGACTCGACAGGTCGATCTCGAACCGCGGCGCCCGGCCCGGGGCCGCGAAGCTCTGTACCGGCCCAAGCTCGGAATCGACGATCCGCGCCCGTAGCGCTTCATGGCGCGACCAGATCCCGTCCAGCGCCTGGCCGAGCGCGGCGAGATCGAGCGGACCCGTAACCGAGAACGCCGCCGGGATGTGGTAAAGCGCGCTCGGACCTTCCAGCTGCTCGATGAACCAGAGCCGTTCCTGGGCGAACGACAACGGAATCGGCCGCGCCCGATCCGCCCGCGGAATCGGCGGCGCGCCGAGCGGGGCGGCAGAGCCCGCGCGCCGCATCTCCTCGACCCGGCGGGCGAGACCGGCGACGGTCGGCGCCTCGAACAGCGCCGCCACCGGCAGCTCGACTTCGAGCGCCTCGCGCAGGCGGTAGATCAAGCGCGCCGCGAGCAGCGAGTGGCCGCCGAGCACGAAGAAGTCGTCGTCCCTGGCCACCCGCGGGAGGTCGAGGAAATCGGCCCAGATCGCGGCGATCTCCGTTTCGAGCGTGTGAGACGCCCCGCGGTCCGGCTCTCCGGCCGGCCGGCCGACCGACCGCCGCACCACCTGCGCCCCTTCGGCGCGCGCGAGCGGCGGCAGCTCCGACAACCGTCGTGCGGGCTGCTCGCTCCACGCCGGCCAGGCCGCTTCGAGCCAGCGCTCCAGACGATCGACCGTCGCCTCGTCGAACAGGTCGGCGTCGTATTCGATCGTGGCGAAATCGTCCTCCAGACCCGGCGCCGTGGCGGCGAGCAGGGTCAGCTCGAACTTCGCGCTGCCGGTCTCTATCGACAAGGGGGCGAGCGCCACTCCCGGCAGCTCCAGGCCGCGGCCGACCGTCGGCCGGGCCGCCACCATCGCCTGGAACCAGGGGCCGCGGGCGAGGTCGCGCTCCGGCGCCAACACCTCGACCAGCCGGGCAAACGGCGTCGCGGCGTGCGCGAGCGCGCCTTTCAAGCGCGCGGCAAGACGCGTCGCGAGCTCGATGCCATCAGGATTGCCGCCGGCATCGACCCGCACCACCAGGGTGTTGACGAACAGCCCCACCAGCCCTTCGACCTCCGGCCATCGGCGCCCCGCCTCGGGCACGCCCAACCCGAAATCGGTCTGGCCGGACCAGCGCGCGAGCGCCGCCGCGAAGCCCGCGAGCAGCGCGACGAACGGGGTCGTCCCGGCGCGCGCGGCGAGAGCCGCGACCGCCTCGGACAACCCCGGACGGGGCGCGAAGGTGCGCGCCCGCCCGCGATGGCGCCGGGGCTCCGCGGCGGGCTCGCGATCCCACGGCAGCAGCAGCGGCGGCAAGTGCTGAAGCTCCGCGCGCCAGAACTCGACCTCGCGCTCGGTATCCTCCGCGTCGATCGGCCGCGGGATCTCCGCTTCGCCGTCGCGCTGCCAGGCCGCGAAGTCGGCGTACCGGAACGGCAGCTCGGCGAGCCGGGGCGCGCGCCGCTCCCGCGCCGCGACATACAGCTCGGACAGCTCGCGCTCGACGATCGCGAGCGAGACGCCGTCCGCGACCAGATGGTGGACCACCAACGCGAGCCGCGAGCGCTCCGCCGCGAGGCGCACGAGCAGCGTGCGCAGCAGCGGACCGCGGACGAGATCGAACGGCCGGCGCGCCGCCGCGCCGAACAGTCGGCCGGCCTCCGCCGCGGCGCGATCCTCTCCGAGCGCCGACAGATCCGCCTCGGACAACGGCGATCCGGCCGGCGCGAAGCTCTGCACCGGCCGGCCCTCGATCACCGCGAACTGCGCGCGCAGCGCCTCGTGCCGCGCGAGAACACCTTCGAGCGCCGCGGCGAACGCCGCGACGTCGAGCGCGCCGGCGAGCGAAAACGCCGCCGGGATGTGGTAGAGCGCGCTCGGTCCGGCCAACTGTTCGAGGAACCAGAGCCGCTCCTGGGCAAACGACAGCGGCACCGGCCGCGTGCGATCCATCTGCGGGATCGGCGCGCCGATCCGCCCCGCCCCCGCCGCGCGCAGCTGTTCGATCCGCCAAGCCAGGCCCGCAACGGTCGGCGCCTCGAACAGCAGGCCGACCGGCAGCTCCAAGCCCAGCTCGTCGCGCAGGCGATAGATCAGCTGCGCGGCGAGCAGCGAATGGCCGCCGAGCGCGAAGAAATCGTCGTCGACCGCCACCCGAGCGAGGCCGAGCCGGTCGCACCAGGCCGCGGCGATCCGCCGTTCGAGCGGACTCCCGGGAGCCGCGCCCCCCGCCGCGCTCTGCGCCGCCACGGCCAACCGCGCGAGCGCCCGGCGATCCACTTTGCCGTTGGCCGTCGTCGGCAGCGCATCGAGCCGGACGAAGACGCGCGGCACCATCGCGTCGGCCAGCCGCGCCCGCAACGGCTCGATCAGATCGCGCTCGACCACGTCGGCCGCGGCCACCACGAACGCCACCAGCCGCCGATCGACCGAGCCCGCGATGTTCTGCTCGCGCACCGCGACCGCCGCCTCGCGCACCCCCGGCAGCGCCGCCAACGCCGCCTCGATCTCGCCCAGCTCGATCCGCTGGCCGCGGATCTTCACCTGGGTGTCGATCCGGCCGAGGAATTGGAGCACGCCGTCCGGGCGCAGGCGGGCACGGTCTCCGGTGCGGTACATCCGCGCGCCCGGCGCCGTCGCGAACGGATCGGGCACGAAGCGCTCCGCGGTCTGGCGCGGATCGTTCAGATAGCCGCGCGCGAGACCCGCTCCGGCCGCCGTCAGCTCGCCCGGCGTGCCGGGGGGAGCCAGCTGCTGGCGGCCATCGAGCAGATAGGCCCGGACGCCCGCGATCGGCCGGCCGATCGTCGGCACCGGCCCGGGCGCCGCCTCCGTCGCGGCGGACTCCCCCTGGGTCGTGATCACCGCGTTTTCGGCCGGGCCATACTGGTTGCACAGCAGGTAGCCGGACCCCGCCGGCGCCCCCCGATGCAGGCGGTCGCCGCCGGTCTGGAGGAAGCGCAGCGCGAGGTCTTGCGGCGTGCCCTCGGCCACCATCAGCTCGACCAGCGGCGTCGGCGCCCAACCGATCGTCAACCGCTCGCGGGCGAGCCAGGCGAGGAGATCCGGCGCCGACAGCCGCACGTCCGCGGCCGGCACGTGCAGGCTCGCGCCCGCAACGAGCGCCGGCCAGATCTCGATCACCGCCGCGTCGAAGCTCGGTCCGGAAACCTGCGTGCCGCGGTCCGCCGCTGTCCAGCCAAAACACTCCAGGTGCCAGGCGACGATGTGCAACGCGCCGCGGTGGCTCATCCCCACGCACTTCGGTTTGCCGGTCGAGCCGGAGGTGAAAATCGCGTAGGCCAGCCGCTCGGAATCGCGCAAAACCGGCGGCGGAGCGTCGTCTCGCGCCACCGTGCCGCCGGGCGGATGATCGAGCAGAACGACCGGCAGGCCGCCGACCCAATCCCCAACGAGCGACGAGAGCGTGACGACCGCGGAGGCTCCGGCCACCGCCACCATGTCGGCGCGCCGCTCCGCCGGGTAGGCCGGGTCGATCGGCGCGTACGCCGCGCCCGCCCGCAGCACCCCGAGCTCGGCGGCGATCAGCTCGATCGAACGGTCCAGGCAGACCGCGACCACCGAGTCCTCCGCGATCCCGAGACCGCGCAGGCGCCACGCCAGCGCGTTCGCCCGCGCCCCCAGCTCCGTGTAAGTCGCCTCGCCGTTCGGATCCACGACCGCGAGAGCCGCGGGCGTCGCCGTTTCCCAATGCGCCACGAGGTCGTCCAGGAGCAGCGCCTTGCCCGAACCGATCGGCCTCTCCTCCGGCCCGGTCGCGGCGGCGAGCAGCTGGGCGCGTTCCCCGTCGGAGAGCAGGCGCAGCTCGGAGAGACGCGTCGCCGGCCGCTCGGCGAGATCCGCGAGCAGCCGTTCGAGCTGCCCGATCCAGCGTTCCACCGTCACCGCCTCGAACCGGCCGGCGTCGTACTCGACCGCGCCGCGCCAGTCGGCTCCCGCGGTCGCATCCGCGAGCAAAGCGAGATCGAACTTCGCGGTCCCGGTATCGAGCGCCACGGGCGTCAGCTCGGCGCCCCGCAGGACCAGCCGCTTCGCCGCGGCCGGCCGCGCCGCCGCCATTGCCTGGAACCACGGGGTGCTCTCGCGCTCGCGCCCCGGAGCGAGCGCCTCGACCAGCCGTTCGAACGGCGTCCTGGCGTGCGCCAGGGCCGCCGCCAGCCGCTCGCGCAAGCGGCCGGCCAGGTCGTTGCCGCTCGGGTCGCCGCCGGTGTCCACCCGCACCACCACCGTGTTGACGAACAGGCCCACCAAGAGTTCCGCCTCGCGCCGCGGCCGGCCGGACTCCGGCACGCCGAGGCCGAATTCCTCCTGGCCCGAGAAGCGCGCCAGTGCCGCGGAGAATCCTGCCAGCAGCGCCACGAACGGCGTCGTCCCGGTCTTGCTCGCGAGCATCGCGAGCGCCGTGCCGAGATTGGAGCCACCGCCTCCTCCGAACACCAGGGTGCGCCCGTGGTGGCGGAGAGCCCCGGCAGGCGCAAGGTCGACCG
The DNA here is from genome assembly GCA_035995205.1 of Thermoanaerobaculia bacterium. Taxonomy (GTDB): domain Bacteria; phylum Acidobacteriota; class Thermoanaerobaculia; order Multivoradales; family UBA5704; genus DASYKS01. Next base: position 59,173 of record DASYKS010000090.1, on the reverse strand, counting down.
GCAACTCCAGAGGCGGCAGCCCTTCCAGCTCCGTGCGCCAGAACTCGATCTCGGCCGCGGTTTCCGGCGCGCGCCTCGCGCGCTGCCAGGCGGCGAAATCGGCGTACTGGCAGGGCAGATCGGCCAGGGCGGCGGGCCGTCTCTCGACCGCCGCGGCGTACAGCTCGGCCAGCTCGCCTTCGAGAATGCCGAGCGAGACGCCGTCGGCCACCAGGTGATGGACCACCAGCGCGAGGCGGAATCGTTCTTCCCCGAGCCTCACGAGCCAGGCGCGCAGCAGCGGTCCCTGCCCGAGCGCGAACGGCAGACGCGCCGCGCGCACGCTCAAGCGATCGGCTTCGGCGGCGGCCGCCGCCACCGGCAGCGCCGGCAGGTCGATCTGCGACAGCGGCAGCTTCCCCGGCGGCGCGAAGCTCTGGACCGGCCCTCCCTCGACCACCGCGAACCGGGCCCGCAACGCCTCGTGGCGCGACCAGACGCCGGACAGCGCCGCCCGGAGGGCGGCCACGTCGAGCCGACCGCTCCCGTCGAAGGCCGCGGCGATGTGGTGGAGCGCGCTCGGCCCTTCCAGCTCTTCGAGGAACCAGATCCGCTCCTGGGCGACCGACAGCGGCAGCGCCGCGGTGCGATCGACGCGCGGGATCGGCTCCGCGAGCGCGGCGGTGACGGACAGCGCCGAGATCTCCCGGGCGAGCTGCGCCACGGTCGGCGCGGAAAACAGCGTCGCCACCGGAACTTCGAAGCCCAGCTCCTCCTGCAGGCGGTAGGCAAGTTTGCCCGCGAGCAGCGAGTGGCCGCCGAGAGCGAAGAAGTCGTCTTCCACCCCCACCGGATCCACCTTAAGCACCTCGGCCCAGATCGCGGCGAGGCGCGCCTCCAACTCGGTGCGCGGGGGAAGGCCCCCGGAAGGGATCGCCGGCAGCGCGAGAGCTTCGAGCGCGCGGGCGTCGACCTTGCCGTTCGCGGTCAGCGGCAGCGCCGCGAGGCGGAGGAAAATGCGCGGCACCATCGCGTCGCCCAGGCGTACCTTGAGCGCCGCGATCAGCTCGCCGTCTTCGATCGCTTCCGCGCCGGGAACGAGCACCAGGTAGGCGACCAGGCGCCGGTCGCCCGCCCCGCCAAGCCCTTCGCATACCCCCGCCGCCGCCGCGCGGATTTCGGGCAACGCCAGGAGCGCCGCTTCGATCTCCCCCAGCTCGATCCGCTGGCCGCGGATCTTCACCTGGGCGTCGAGGCGGCCGAGGAACTCGATCTCGCCATCCGTCAAGCCAGCGCGGAAGCGCACGCGGTCGCCGGTCCGGTACATCCGGCTCCCCGGCTCCGCGGCGAACGGATCGGGCACGAAGCGCTCCGCCGTCTGCGCCGGATCGTCGAGATAGCCGCGCGCCAAGCCGCCGCCGGAAACGACCAACTCGCCCGGAGTGCCCGCGGGCGCCCGGTCCAGACAGCGGTCGAGGACGTGTACGCGTACGCCATCGATCGGCCGGCCGATGGACGGCGCTTCCGCCGAACCGATCGGTTCCGACTGCGTGGTGATGACGGCGTTCTCGGCCGGCCCGTACTGGTTGCAGAGGACGAATTCGGCATCCGGCGCGACTCCACGGTGGAGCCGGTCGCCGCCGGTCTGCAGGAAGCGCAACGCAAGCCCCTCGGGCGCCGCCTCTGCGGTGATCGCCGCGATTCCTTCGGCGATCGCGGTCGGCGCCCAGGCGATCGTCACCCGTTCGCGGGCGAGCCAGGAAAGCAGCGAGGGCGCTCCGAGTCGAACGTCGGCGGGCGGGATGTGCAGGCTCGCGCCCGAGCTGAGCGCCGGCCAGATCTCGATCACCGCGGCGTCGAAGCTCGGTCCCGAGACCTGCGTGCCGCGATCCGCGGGAGTCCAGCCGAAGCGGGAGAGGTGCCAGGAGACGATGTGCGCCGCGCCGCGGTGGCTCATCGCGACGCCCTTCGGCCGTCCCGACGAGCCGGAGGTGAAGATCGTGTAGGCCAGCCGCTCGGGGTCGCGGCGGGTTGGCGGCGGCGCGAGCGGCGCGGCGCCTTCGCCATCGAGCGCGTCGAGCGTGAGCACCGAAACTCCGCGCTCCTCGCCGCACCAGGTGCCCACCAGATCCACACGTGTGATCACCACCTGCGCCCGGGCGACCGCCACCATGTCGGCGCGACGCTCCTCCGGATACGCCGGATCGATCGGCGCGTAGGCGCCCCCGGCGCGCAGCGCTCCCAGCTCGGCGACGATCAGGTCGACCGAGCGATCAAGGCAGATCGCGACGCGTTCGTCCTCGACCACTCCGAGCGCGCGCAGGCGCCAAGCCAGGCGATTGGCACGGGCACCGAGTTGGGCGTAGGTGATACCGCCGGACGGGTCTACCACCGCGAGCCCGTTCGGCGTCTCGCGCTCCCAGCGGGCGACGAGATCGTCGAGCAAGAGCGGTGACTGGCCATCGAAGGAAATCTTCGGACCGGCGCCCCACGCGATCAGCTGCGCTCGCTCTTGGGCATCCAGCAGCGGCAATTCGGACAGGCGAAGCTCCGGCTCGCCGAGCGCCGCCTCGAACAGCCGCGCAAAGCCGGCGAGGATGCGCTCGGCGGTGTCGGCTTCGAACCGGTCGCGCGCGTATTCGAGCGCCGCGGTCAGCTCCAGGCCACGCCGTTCGAGCGCGAGCGTGAGATCGAATTTCGCGGTCTCGGTCGCGAGCGGTTCGAGGCGGGTTTCGAGGCCTTGAAGGCGCGGCGCGGGGAGCCCTTCGTCGAGCACCAGGAACGCCTGGAACGGCGCGGCGGCGAGAGCAGCACCGGCCGGGCGCAGCAGCTCGACCAGCCGGTCGTAGGGGAGGTGGCGGTGGGCGTAGGCCTCCAGGCAGACGGCGCGGAGGCGCTCGACCTGCTCGGCATACGACGGATCGCCGTGCAGGTCGACGCGCAAGGCCACCGTGTTGACGAAGCAGCCGATCAGCGGCTCCAGCTCCGGCCGCGTACGCACGGAGACCGGCGTGCCGAGCAGCAGCTCGGCACCGTCGCCGAAGCGGCCGAGCACCGCGCCCCAGGCTGCGGCGAGCAGCATGAACGGCGTGGCCCCGAGCCGGCGCGCCGCGGCGTCGAGCGTGGCGGCGGAGGCTCCCAATGCGCGATCGATCCGCGTACCGCGCGCGCTAGAAATGGCCGGACGAACCGGCAGATCGAGCGGCGGCGGCGGCTCGGCGAGCCGGCCGGCCCAATAGCGCTCTTCGCGCTCCAGGTATCCTTCGGCGAGGAGTCGCCGCTCCCAAGAAGCGGCGTCCGCGACCTGAATCGGCAGTGGCGCCAAGCTCAAACCGCGATAACCGGCGCCGATCTCCTCGGCCAGAATCCCGAGCGACCAGCCGTCGGAAACCAGGTGATGGAGATTGAGAATCAGCTCGTTGTGCCCGGCTCCGAGCGCGAGCAGCAGCGCGCGTAGAAGCGGCGGCCGGGAGAGATCGAACGGCTGGCACGCCGCCAGCCCGGCCGCCCGGTCGGCTTCCGCGCGCAGGACCGCTCCGGGCAACGCTCTGAGATCGACCGCCGGGAGCGCCGTCGCGACCGCAGGCGCCACGATCTGGACCGGGCCGTCCAGGTGTGCGGCAAAGCCGGTGCGCAATGCCTCGTGCCGTGCGACCACCCCGCGGAGCGCCGCGGTGAGGGCCGGGACGTCGAGCGCGCCGGAAAGCGCAAGGCGCCCGGGCAGATGGTAGGTCGGTCGCCCCGGATCGAGCCTCTCTAGAAACCAGATCCGCCTTTGAGCAAACGAGGTCGGCAGCGGTTGCCCGCGCTCCTCTTCGGCGATCCGTTCGATCGGCAGATCGGACGCCCGCGCCACCGCCGCGTCTCCCTGGGCGGCCCGCACATTCTCGGCGAGCCGCGCGATGGTCGGCGCCTCGAACAGGGTCCGCGCCGGCAGCTCGATGCCGAACGCCCGGCCGACTCGCGCAAGCAGGCGCATCGCCGCGAGCGAATGGCCGCCCCGGCTGAAGAAGTCGTCGTCGAGGCCCACCCGTTCGACGCCGAGCACCTCGGCGAACTGCCCGCCTAGCAGTTGCTCCACGTCGTCGGCCGGCCGCCGCTCCGGCTCGTCGGTGCCGAAACGCGGCGCGGGCAGCGCCTTGCGATCGACTTTGCCGTTGGCGCTCCGCGGCAGCGTGGGCAGCTGAACGAATGCGCTCGGCACCATATAGCCCGGCAACGTGGCCGCCAGGAACCCGGGCAGCCGTTCCGCGAGACCGTCGGAGCTTGGAGCGAAGTAGGCGATCAGCCGCTCGCCAGCCGCCACCACCACGCATTCGCGGACCTCGGGGTGCGCAAGCAGCGCGGTTTCGATCTCCCCCAGCTCGATGCGGAAGCCGCGGATCTTCACCTGATGATCGGCCCGGCCGAGGAAGTCGAGCTCGCCGTCGGCGCGGTAGCGCGCGAGGTCGCCGGTGCGGTAGAGCCGGCCGCCGCCCCCGGAATTCGCATCGGCGAACGGATCGGGCACGAAGCGCCCGGCCGTCGTCTCCGGCCGATCGAGATAGCCGCGGGCGAGCCCCGCGCCGCCCAGGAACAGCTCCCCCGGCACGCCGCGCGCGGCAGGACGCCCGGTGGGGTCGAGAAGGTACGCGCGGCTCCCCTCGATCGGCCGGCCGATCGACGGCCGCGGCTCGCCGTGCGGGATGACCGCGCCGGTCGAATAGGTCGTGTCCTCCGACGGGCCGTATAGGTTGCGCACGGTCAATTCCGGCAGCGCCCGCTTTTGATCCGGCATGCGATAAATCCGCTCGACCAGCTCTCCGGGCAACGGCTCGCCCGCGAGGATTACCGCTCGCAGCGCCGGGAAGGCCACGTCCAACCGCACCAGCTCGGCCATCGCGGAGGGCACCGTGTTGATCAGCGAGATCTCCGTCCGTGCGGGATGCGCCGGCAGCGCCAACGCGTCGTCGGCGAGAATCGTCCTGCCGCCCCAGCAGAGCGGCACGAACAGCTCGAACACCGAAAGGTCGAAACAGACCGAAGTAACCGCCGCCACTCCCGACAGCTCGGCGTCCGACAGCTCCTTCCGCGCCCAGCGCGCGAGCGCCACGACGCTCCGGTGCTCGATCGCGACCGCTTTCGGTTTGCCCGTAGAGCCCGAGGTGTAGATCAGATAGGCCAGGTTGCCCGGTTCGACCCGCGCCGCAACGAGCCCTAACCGGGCAGACTCCGCGGTTGGCCATTCCATGGGATCAAATTCGAGCCGCAGCGTTTCGGGCAGGGCGTCGGGCAACGCGGCGAGACAGCTCTGCTCGGTAATCAGCAGTTTCGCCGCGGAGTCGCCGAGCATCAGCGCCAGCCGCTCGCGCGGGTAGGTCGGATCGAGCGGCACGTAAGCCGCACCGGATTCGAGCACCGCGAGCAGCGCCACCACCAGATCGACCGAGCGGTTCAAACAGACCGCGACGCGGATCTCCGGCCCGGCTCCGCGCGCGACCAGCCGGCCCGCGAGCCGGGCGACCCGGCGGCGGAGCTCGGCATAGGTCAACCGCTCCTCGCCGGAAAGCAAAGCCTCGGCTTCCGGAGTGCGCACCGCTTGGGCGGCGAACAGCTCGTGCAAACATCCGGAAGCGCCGGAAGCGCCCCCATCGTTCCATTCGACGAGCAACTGGTGGCGCTCGGGCGTAGCGAGCCGCGGCAGGGCCGACAGCGCGGTTTCGGGGGTCTCCGCCGCGGCCGACAGGAGCAGCGCGAACCGGTCGAGCAGGCGCGCCGCGGTCGTCGGGTCGAACAGGTCGGCATTCGCTTCGAGCGCCAGAACCAGCGCCTCCCCCACGCCCGCCCCCGCCGACCTCAGGGTGAGATCGAACTGCGCCCGGCGTTCGGGCAGCGCGAGCGAAACGAGCGCGAGGCCACCGAGATCGAGCCGCGCCCCCGCTTCCCCGAGCGCCACCTGGGCGAGCGCCGCGCCGAGAACGTCTGCGGCACCGCGCCCGACGTGGTGGACGAGCATCGCCTGAAACAGCGGCGACCGCGCGGCGTCGCGCTCCGGCACCAGCTCGCCCGCGAGCCGCGAAAACGGTTCGTCCGCCTGTTCGAGCGCGCCGAGCAGCTCGTCGCGCGTCCGCTCCAGCAACTCGCGGAAGCTTGGATCGCTTTCGGTCCGCGCGCGCACCGCGACCGGGTTGACGAAATAACCCACCGCCTCGGCGAACCGCGAGCGCGAGCGCCCGGCCGTCGGCACCCCGACGGCGAATCCGTCCTGGCCGCTGGTTCTTGCCAGCTCCGCGGCGAAGCCGGCGAGCAACGTCGCTTGCAGCGTCGCTCCCGCCGAGCGGGCCAGCGCTTCGAGCCGCGCCACGACGCCGGGCGGGAGCACGCCGGAGGCCACCGCGCCGCTGAAGCTCTGCGCCGGAGGGCGCGGCCGGTCGGCCGGTAGATCAAGATCCGGCACTCCCGCACCCAAGCGCTCGCGCCAGAAGGCGCGCAGCCGCTCCCCCGCCGGCCCGGCCAGCCGATCGCGCTGCCAGTGGAGCCAACTGACGTAGTCGCCCCCCGGCGCCGGAGCTGCCAGAACCCCGCCGGCCCAGAGCGAAGCGAGATCGCGCGCAATCGTGCCTAGCGAGGTGAAGTCGACCACCGAATGGTGGGCCGCGAACAGCAGCCAGGCCGGTTCCTCTTCAGCCCCCGAGGCGCCGCGGATCACCCGAACGCGCAGCAGCGGCCCGCGCGCCAGGTCGAACGGCCGGTAGGCCGCCGCCCCGAGATCGACGAGCACCTGGGCCGCGCTCCGGCCGCCGAGATCTTCGACCGCAAAATCGAGGTCGCCTTCCGGGTCGGGCGCCGCCAGCCGCTGGCGCGGTTCGCCGTCCGCGACGATCAGCCGCAGCCGCAGAGCGGGATGGCGGGCGACGATCGCCAACAGCGCGGCGCGCAGGCGCTCGGGCCAGTCGGCCTCCGCGGTCTCCCGAATCCCCTCGACGCGGAACGCGGCGGCAAGGTTGTAGGCCCCCGCCGCGGGAGCGAGCCGCTCGACCACCCACAGCCCCTCCTGGCCGTAGGAGAGCGGGAAATCGGCCGACTCCATCTCTGCGTCGGCCGCTTTGAAGACCGTCAAGCCGGATTCGACGGACGGGGCGGCCTGCTCGAGATCGGCCGCGATCAGCGTCGCGAGATCGCCCAGCGTCGCCCCTTCGAACAGCGTCGCGAGCGGCAGCGCCACCCCCAGCCGTTCCTCGACCGACGAGCGCAATTCGAGCGCGGCGAGCGAGTCGAGGCCGTAGCCGGAGAGCGGCCGGTCGCGCTCGATCCGCGCCGACGAAATCCCGAGCGCGCGCGCCGCCCAGGCACGCAGCATGCCTTCGAGCGCCCGGCCGCGCACCGGCCCCGGCAGCGCCGCCAGATCGTCACGGCTTAGCTCGGTCTCGATTCCCTCTTCGGAGTCCTGGTCGCCCCCGGCAAATTCCGCCGCGCTCCGAGCGACCACCGCGAGAGTGCCCTTCAGATAACCGTCGCGGCAGGCGTGGCGCTGAACCTTGCCGCTCGACGTCTTCGGCACCCCGCCGACTTTCACCAGCACGAGATCGGCGACCTGCGCCTCGTGCTCTTCGGCGATCGCGGCGCGCACCGCGGCGGCGATCTCCTCGTGGACTTCTCGTCCCGCGCGCCGGTCGACCTCGTAGACCAGGACCAGCCGCTCCGATTCATCGCCTTCCGGGGAGCCGCCGTCGGCCGCCGTCGCCGCGATCGAAAACGCCGCGCCGCAGCCCGGACGCAGAGCCGGGTGCGCCGCTTCAGCGGTCGCTTCGAGATCCTGCGGATAGAGGTTCCGGCCGCGCAGGATGATCAGATCCTTCTGCCGGCCGGCGATATAGAGATCCGCGCCGCGGCGGAAGCCGAGATCGCCGGTGCGCAGGTACGGCCCCGCCCCCAGGGCGGTCGTCGCGGCGAACGTCTCGGCGCTCGCTTCCGCGCGGCCCCAATAGCCGCCGCCGACGTTCGGCCCGGCAATCCAGATTTCGCCGATCTTCCCTTCGGGCAGCTCCTGCCGGCTCTCGGGATCGACGATCACCAGCCGCTGATCGAGCCACGCGTCGCCGCACGCGACCAGCTCGGAAAGGGCGCGCCCGCCGGACCCGCCGGGCTCCGCGGGAACCGCCCGGCCCAGGCCCAGCTCGTCGGCGGCGAAGGCGGTGGCATGCGCCCCCGTTCCCGGCGCACCGCCCGCGGCGAACAGGGTCGCCTCGGCCAAGCCGTAGCAGGGATAGAACGCTTCGGGATTGAATCCGCACTCGGCAAACGCCGCGGCAAAGCGGTCGAGCGTCGAGCGCCGCACCGGCTCGGCACCGTTGTAGGCCACCCGCCAGCGCGACAGGTCGAGCCCAGTGCGCTCGGGCGTCGCGATCTTTCGCGCGCAGAGGTCGTAGGCGAAGTTCGGGCCGCCGCTGGTGGTCGCCCCGTAGCGGCTGATCGCGGCGAGCCAGCGCAGCGGCTTTTGCAGGAACGCCACGGGCGACATCAGCACGCAGCGCCCGCCCGACCAGAGCGGCTGGAGGACGTTACCAATCAGCCCCATGTCGTGGTAAAGCGGCAGCCAGCCCACCACCACCGACTCCTCGGTCTGGCGGAACGCGGCGGCGATCATCCGCTCGTTGGCGACCAGGTTCGCGTGGCTGACCATCACCCCTTTCGGCAGCGAGGTCGAGCCGGAGGTGTACTGCAAGAAAGCGAGATCGTCGGACCGGATCCCCGGGTCCCGCCAGGCGTCGGCGGCCTGCTCAAGATCCCCCAGGTCGTCGGTCGCGAGCCAGCGCGCGGCGGCCAGCTCGGGCACGTCCTCGGCGAGCGCAGCGGCGCGCGGCAACAGCGCCTTTCCCGTCAGCACCACCGCGGGTGCCGCGTCGCGGACGATCGCGCGCAAACGCTGCTGCCCGGGGTTCGGCCGCGGCGGGTAGGAGGGGACCGCCACCACCCCGGCGTACAGGCAGCCGAAGAACGCGGCGATGAAATCGAGCCCGGCGGGGAACAGCAGCAGCGCCCGATCGCCCGGCCGGGCGATCTCGGCCAGATGCACGGCGATCGCCCGCGCTTGGGCGTCGAGCTCCGCCCAAGACAGACTCCCGCCCTCCGCCTCTCCATCATCGAGAAACGTGTAGGCAGTAGCCTGATCCGGTCGTCGAGCCCGCTCGCGCAGAACTTCGACCAGATGATGAACCCGTGGCACGCTCGGCGCTCCGGAAAGCGCGACCGCGTCCGGGACAAATCTTGAAACCAAATTGAGCCTCTCCCCGGCTCAAGAAGTGCGCAAAAGAGGCGGAAACGGGACAGGGCAAAACGCCCAGGGCTCCCATTACGGGCTCCCAACAAGGCCGGTTTTCGCGGGACTCTTGGCGTACAATCCCGCCACCTCTCGCGATGATCTCGATCTCCGCTCCGTCTCCGTCCAAGGCGCGCGCCTTCTTGGCCGCGACGAAGCTCTTCGGCGGCCTATCCGCGGCGGCTCACGACGAGATCGCCGGCGAGCTCGAATGGTGCCTCGTGCCGGGCGGCACCCGCGTCTGCCGGCAGGGCGATCCGGCCGGCGGCCTCGACCTGGTAGTGAGCGGCCGGCTGGTGGCGGTCCGCGAGCTCCGACCGGGCGAGGAGACGGTGGTCGGCCAAAGAGGGCGGGGCGACAGCCTGGGCGAGATCTCCCTCCTGACCGGCAGTCCCCATTCGGCGACCGTCCGCGCCCTGCGCGACACGGTCCTCGCCCGGCTTTCCCGCGAACGCTCGGAATCCCTGCTGCGGCGTTACCCCGACGTCCTGTTCGCCCTCACCCGTCTGCTCGCCTCCCAGCTGCGCGTCGAGCCGAACGCACCCGCCCGCGGCCTCGGCTGCGTCGCCGTGGCGGTGGCAGCCGCCGGGCCGGAGGTGCCGCTGGCCGATTTCGTCGACCGCCTCGCCGCGAGCCTCGCCGCGCTCGGACCGACTCTCCGAGTAAACGCTCGGGATCTCGACGCGCGGTTCGGCGCGGGCGCCGCCGAGAGCCCGGACGGCAGCCCGGAACACCGCCAGGTGACCGCCTGGATGGACGAGCAGGAGGCCCGGCACGAGGTGGTGCTCTACGAGGCCGAGGCGGCGACCTCCGCATGGACCCGCCGCTGTCTGCGCCAAGCCGACCGCGTCCTGGTGGTCGCTCAAGCGAGCCCGCCGTCCGCCGTCTCCCCTCCGACGCTCGGGCCGCTCGCCGCGGAGCTGGCGCGCCTGGAAACCGAGCAGGGACGGCAGCTCGAAACCCTCGTGCTGCTCCACCGGAGCGGCGAGAAAAACCCGCGCGGCACCTCGGCCTGGCTCGCTCTCCGGCCGTTTCGCCGCCATCATCACGTCCGCCTCGACCGCTCCGCGGACGTCGATCGCGTCGCCAGTTTCCTCGCCGGCCGGCCGGTTGGCCTGGTCCTAGGCGGTGGCGGGGCGCGCAGTTTCGCGCACATCGGCGTGATCCGTGCCCTGGAAGAGGCGGGCATTCCGATCGACCGCATCGGCGGCACCAGCATGGGCGGCATCATCGCGGCGCAGTACGCGCGCGGCTACACCTGGCAGGAGATGCTCGACCTGAACCGCCGCGGCTGGGTGGAGATGAAGCCACACAAGCTCTACACCCTGCCGCTGATCTCGCTGCTCTCGTCGCGCATCGCCCACAAGATGCTGGACATGATGTACGGCGACGACGAGATCGAAGACCTCTGGCTCGGTTTCTACTGCGTCTCGGCCAACATGACCAGGACGGAGCGCTGCATCCACCGCCAGGGCTCGGTCCACTTCGCGGTCGGTTGCAGCATGGCGATCCCGGGCGTGACCCCGCCGATCTTCGGCGCCGAAGGCGACCTGCTGGTCGACGGCGGCGTGCTCGACAACCTGCCGACGGGGGTCATGCGCAGCCACGGCCCCGGCCCGATCATCGCGGTCGACGTCTCCGCCACGGTCGACCTGGAAACCGACCCGAGCTACCGCCGCACCCCCGGTCCCTGGGAAATCCTAAAAGATCGCCTGCGCCGGCGCGCCAAGGTCCGCCCCTTCCCCAACATCCTGCGAATCGTCCAACGCTCCGCCCTGCTCGCGAGCGATGTCTACGCCAAACAGTCCAAGCCCGACGTGGAGCTCTATCTCGACCTGCCGATGGAGGGCTACGACATGTTCGACATGGACGCCCTACCCGCCCTCGCCGAGTTCGGCTACCGCTTCACCCGTGAAACCTTGGAGAGGGACCCCCAAGCGATCGAACGGCTCCGGCTACGGCGCTGAGCTTTTCCCCGGGAGCGCCGAGCACCAGCTCGGCACCGAAGCGGCGTAGATCGCCTCAGCAACCGAGCCGGCGCCCGGCGGTCCCGGGGGGCACGAACGAGGGCGCACACGCAGGTGCGCCCCTACGATCGTTCATCCATTCCGATCCACGCCCTTACTAAAGATACCCCCGCTCGCGGCGCTCGGCGAAAAAGCGCCGCCGAGACGGCGGCGGTCCCAGGATGAGCACACCCGGGGGAGAACCCCCCCGATCGTAGGGGCAGACCTACGTGTCTGCCCCGGCTATTTCCACACTTTGGCGAGCGATTGTAGGGCGACCTAAACGGCGGCCGGCACTCGGGTGGCACGCGAAAAAAGGGCGTGGAGCCCGCAAGCCCCACGCCAATTATCGATCGGCCGGGGGCGGCGACCGCACCGCGACGGGCCTTCGGAAGACGTCTCCGGTCGGGCCGAAGAGATCTTCCGACCGACCGAAGAGAACTCCGGACCGACCGAAGAGAACTCCGGGCCGACCGAAGAGACTCCCCGGCTCGTCCGGAGATCTTCACGGACGACCGGGAACGTTCACCGAAAGGGGCCGCACGACTCCGCGGAGCCCGAAGAGCGCTCCGCACGGTCCGAAGGGAACTCCGGATCGTCGGAAGAAGCTCACGGTCGGTCCGAAGAAGCTCACGGTCGTTCCGGAATCCGCTACGGATGGACGGAAGAGAACTCCCGAACACCCGGGACCCTTCCGGACGATCCGGAGTTCTCTTCGGACCGTCGGAAGACGTCTTCGGTCCGTCCGGAGTTCTCTTCGGTCGAACGGGAGACGTCTTCGGACGGTCCGGAGAATCCCTCGGATCGGGCGGCGACAACTTCGAGAGAGCGCGCCGGACAGCGGCTCGACAGCTCCGGTGATCCCGGCCGATTCGGTGCCGAGCTGGTGCTCGGCGTTCCCGGGGAGAAACACCCAGAGGGAGTCGCTTAGCTCCCGGCGCCGACTACGGCTAAGCCGGCGAGGGCCGCGACGATCGCGTCGACGTCCAGCTCCGGTACGAACAGCTCGGGCGCGAGGCGCGCGAGGTGCGCTTCGACCAGTGGCAACCCTCCCGGCAGATCGGGAAGCGTCTCGCGCGCTTCGGCGCTCGCGGCGTAGCGGAAGTAGGGGCAGCCTTCGGGCGTGTTTTCGCGCAGCAGCCGGTCGACCAGGCCGCCGGTTGCGGGGTTGACGCGACCGACCACGCCTTCGAGGAAGATCATGACGGTCGGTCCCTCTGCGGCAAGGCGTGATGCCTCCTGCCCTGCTTCTTCGGCTAGACGGCGGGCGGCGAGCGGGTATTTCGGCACGAACGGCCGATCAACCGGTCCCGCGATCTGACGGGCGATCCGTTCTTTCAGCTCCGCGAAAGTCCAGCGCTCCGTCCCTTCGAATCCGAGCAGGTCGAAACGGTCGCGCGCGCCCACCCGTACCTTGCCGTGCTCGGAGCGGACGCTGGTTGGCGAGTTGAAATAGTCGCGGCCAGAGAGCGGATCGGCGACGGGTGGGAAAAACCCAAGCAGGCGACCCTCCAGCTCGCGCCCGCCGTGACTCTCGCGCTCGGAGATCTCCGCTTCGACCAGCGCGGTAAAGCCGGGCTCGGCGAGCCAGGCGGCGGGCTCCGCCGCGACGCGGGTGAGCACCTCGATCGAGGCGATGCCGTTCCACCGCGCCAGCGCACGCCGCGCGATGGCTTCTTCAAGATCGAGCACCCGCCCGCCGCGATGCTCGGCGAGCAGCTCGCGCCATTCGTCGAGGCGGGAAAGGTCGACGCTCGGAGGCCCGGTTTCTCGAACGACGGCGAGCGCGGCTTCGTTCTCCTCCCCCACCACTCCGGCGAGCGCGGCAAAAAACAGCTCGGCGGCGATCGGGCAGCCCGCCCGGGCGGCGTCCGCTTCGAGGGCGTAAGGCAGCCAGCGCGCGCGCAGCTCGGCGATCGCATCGCGCCGGGCCGCGCGCCGGTCGGGCGCCAGGCGGATCGAGCGGCGGATCGCGGCCAGCTCTTCTTCGGAGCGGTGATAGAGGACGCTGTACTCCTCGACCGACTGGCCGGCGTCGATCACCAGCCGGACGTGCGGCTCGACCCCGCGCGCGGCGAGACGCTCGGCGAGATACCCCGCCTGCGTCAGGTTGAGACCGGCGTCCTCGCGCAGGTGGATCGCCTGGCCGCGAGCTTCGACGACGAGGAGGGCGCTGGGGGTCACGGAACAGCTCTCGACCGAAGGGAAATCAAGCTCACTCCGGATCGAGCTCGGGAGCTTCGACCATCCGGACGCATCGCTCTCCGTCGATCTCGACCTCGCCGTCCTGGCGAAAATAGCTGCAAGGCCGCCCGGCCGCCTCGTCGTAGTAGGGCGAAAAAAGGTCGACGAACGCGGTGTCTTCGAGCGCGCGGAGGTGATGCAGGTTGCCGTCGCGGGGTCCGAGAACGTCGCACCGGTCGCCGGGGCTCAACCGTCGCGCGGGGCGCGCCCGCGCGAAGCCGGGCCGGCCGGGGATCCAATCGAACGAGGAGATCTCCAACCGGCCGGCGAGCACGCGCAGGAGCACCGTCATCTCCGGATGATCGTGGAGCGGCAGCTCGCGGCCCGCCGGAACGAGGAAGAGGCTCGCATGGATCGCCGGCCGCTCGAACAGAACCCGCTCGGTCCATGGGGCGGTGCGATCGAGCGTTGAAAGATCGACCTCCAGATCGACGCAGGAGAGAGCCTCCAGCCCGGCCGTGACCGCGGCAAACGTCGGCGCCGCGGACGCTCCGGCGGAAAACTCTCGCTCCGATAGCTCGGCCAGTCGCGACAGCTTTGGATGCATGACGGATAGAATATCGCTGAAATTCGCCGACCACCGCCTCGCGATCGAACCATGGACGTCCTCGTGCTGCTCCCCGACGCCTTCGATCGGGGATCGTTCTCCGCCGTTCCCGGCCATCGCTTTCGTTTCGTCGAGACCGAGCGTGAAATCGACCATTGGCGGCCGACCGGTTTCGATCCTCTCGCCTATCTCGAACGAGCGCGAGCGGCGGCGCGGGAAGGACCGGTCGACGCGGTCGTTTCGACCCACGACCTGGGCGACTATTTGGCTGCGCTACTCGTCCGCGAGCTGGGTCTGCCGGGTCCGGCTCCCGAGGCGGTGTTCCTCGGCCTGCACAAGTACTACGGGCGCCGGGCGGAGCGGCAGGCCGGCTTCGCTTCGCTTCGCTGCGAGGCGCTCGACCTCGAAGAGGCCTGCCCGCAAGCCTTCGGTTACCCCTGCTTCTTGAAGGCGCCGTTCCTAAAGCTCGGCCTGCTTGGGTTTAGGCTCGACGGCCCGGAGGATCTCGCGCGCGCCTGGAGCGTCGCGCGGCGCGAGCTGCCGGCCTGGAGCCGCCAGTACCTGCCGCTCTTTTCCGCCACCGTCGACCTCGCGCACTACCCGCTCGCCGGGCGCGAGGTCATGCTGCTCGAAGAGTTTCGCGACGGACCTCAGGTGACGGTCGAGGGCTGGGTCCAGAACGGCCGGTTCCACCTCTGGGCGATCACCGACACCAACACCTTCCCCGGCTCGCGCGCGATCGACAACTTCTCGCTCCCCTCCCGCCTGCCGGCGGCGGCCCAGGAGCGCCTGGCGGAGGCCGCGGAGCGCGCCGTGCAGGCGATCGGCTTCGACGGCGGGTTCGTGAACGTCGAGCTTTGGTGGCAAGAGGGGGAGGCGATCCCGATCGAGGTGAACACCCGGGCCGCGGCGAGCTTTTCGAGCCTCTACGAGCGCTGCCTCGGCGCGTCACACTGGGCGGCGATCGTCGAGGCCGCGGGGGGGAATGAGCCGGCCACGCTCCCTACGCCCAACGGCACGGTCGGGGGCCAATTCAACCTGGTCACTTTCGCTGAAGGGCGCTTCGGAGACCTTCTGGACCTCGACGCCGCGCGCGAAGTACCGGGAATCTCGCTTGATCGATCACCCGACGACATCGTCCACCCGGTCAGCGAGTTCGGCGTCGTTCTCGCTCAGGTCGAGCTGTTCGGCGGGAGCTACGACGAGATCCACGCCGAGGCGACGAGGATTCGACGACGTCTGCTGAAACGGCCTTGGGATTCGCCGGGATAGCTGGGAATCCTAGTTGCCCGCTCCCGCGCCGGGATGAAACCGCACTTCGGGCAAATAGCGAGCGTCCTGCAAGTAGATCGATAGATCGCGGACCAAGGCCTCGGTCAGGATTTCCTGCTGAACCGCTTCCTGGAACAAGCGCAGGGCTGCCAGAGCTTCGGCGTGGATGTCCTGCGACGCGAAAATGGGCAGCATCTCCTCGGCCAGGCGCCGCACGAGCTCCGGCTGGCCCGCGCGGAGAGAGGCTAATGCCAGGTCGAGCGAAACCAGGGCCGCGTCGTAACCCAACCCCCCGGCAATAAAGCCATCGCGCACCGCCGAGAAGTGCTCTCGCGCGACCGCCAGGTTTCGCTCCGCCGAGGCGATTCTCCCGCGGATCCACCCGTAGCGAAGCTGCATCAGCGGTTCCCCGACCTGCGAATGCCGCGGCTCGTCCTGATCGAGAATCCGCTTCGCGGCGCGAAGATCCTTGGTCTCGCACAACGCCCGGGCCAAGTTGATCCGCGCCCAGAGATACAGCCGTTGATCGTCCTCGACCGCCGGGCTCTGCAAAACTTCCCGCGCCGCCTGGGCGGCTCGAAGCGGCTGAGCCGATTCCAGGAACAGCAGGGACCGCGTGATCTCGACTCGCGCAACCTCGGCCAACGCCCCCACCAGGCCATAGAGGATCTTCGCTCGATCCAGCAGCTTTTCCGTCTCGGAAAAGCGGCGGAGATTCAAGAAAAGTGAAGCCTCCAAGTGGTCCATTCGTGCGATCACCGATGGATCGGTAACTCCCGCGAGTTGAGTGAGAGCGCGACTCCGATCAAAAAGCTCGCGAGCGCCGCGGCAATCCGTTTTGAGTCGCAAGGCGTTCGCCATCTCCGCCAAGGCGAGGGGCACCAAACCGTTGGTCGATTCCGATCCCGTGAGCCGATCCGCGACGTGAAAGGCGAGGTCGGCGAAGTGATAGGCCATCTCGTGGCCGAGATGCACAGCCCGCCGTGCCTCGGCCAACAAAAGCCGGACCAGGGCCGCGCTTCGGTACCGCTCCCGGGAACGCACGATCCGCGGGATGCGCCGGGCCGGCTCGATTGCCAGCAGTTGCCGAAAGTCCTCGGCAGCTCGCTCTTCGGCCGACTCGATGAGTTTGAGTTGGTCCGCGAGGAAACCGGGAAGGCGGGCCTCTAGGCGATCTTCCGCCATCATTTGTTTCTCCTTCTCCCAGGCGTCCCACTCTGCAGCGCAGGTTGGACACAAGCAACGCAAATGCTCTAAACCAATTCGGACCAAGATTCGGGGCTCGACCTCTCCTCTGGAGATCGCACGCAACAATTCACGACTCAGGTGGATGTCTCGCATCCTCCGCCTCTATTTGCAGATTGACCATGCCTTACTCCAGATAGTGCGCGAAACCCAGGTTTTGGGACACGAAAAGAGCGGACGAACGGAACTTCGGACGCCCGCCCGCCCAGTTCCTGTCACTCAACTATCCGCATTTGATCACTCCGTTTGGGTCGGCACCACAGCCGGCATCGTTTATCGGAAGCGCTTTCCGAGTACTTTCACCGGCGCCGAACAGGGCCGAGACGAACGCGACGAGGCTGGTCCAGGGATTCCAGCCTTGGCTTGGCGGGCTCGTCCTCACAACCGGAAGCGCGCCGGCCGCTGCGGGGAGCATGAGGGCGAGGACCAACAGCGCTGCTACCCAACGAAATCCATGACGCATAGCAAGAACCCTCCTAAGAACGAGCGCGATCTCTCCTACCCCCCAATAGGGCGGAGGCCTTCTTTCGAATTTTTTGGCTGCGCTCGCTACAAGAAAGCTACACCCAAGACGGCTACACTGGAGGATCGTCCGCTCGATCGAGCAGAAATCCGGTCGCCAGGGCCTTGACTTACGCCTCTGTTACGCCTAGTGTTCAGTGGTCGCGAAGGCCAACACCAATCCGGCGCCGGGTCTTCGCGGGGGGCCAAGCAATGAGCGACCGCACTTCTCCTCTCTTCGATCGGCTCGGACGAGCCGTGCGCTGGCTGCGGGAGCGCCAGGGCAAGAAACAGTATCTCGTGGCGGACACGGCGGGCGTCACGAAAGGCATGCTTTCCGCCTACGAAACCGGCCGGCAGAAGCCTTCCCTCGAAACGCTGGAGAAGCTCCTGACCGCGCTCGACTGCGATCTCCACGACCTGCACAACGCGATTCAGATCGTCAACGAGCGTCCGGAGGGGATTCGCCGCGCCACTTTCGGCGGCCTGGGCTCGTTGGGAACCCTCGGCGCGTTCGAGCCCTATCCGACCGGAGCGGCCGGACCGCGGCTGGAGATCGCCGAGCCGTGGGGCAACGGCGGAGGCGGCGACCCGCTCGACGTCGGCCGGCTGCTCGGCATCGACCGCGCGCTCGAAGAAGAAGAGCGGCGGGCGTTGGAAGAGATCGTCGCCGGCTGCCACCGGCTGGTGCGGCACCTGCACCGGGCGGTCGAAGAACGCACCCCCCGGACGGCGAGCTGACCGGCCGCGGAGGCGGAAAACGATCTGGAAGTTAAGAGGCCGCCTCGACGAGGCGGGCGGGGCTCAGCCGGCGCCGGCTGTGGCAACCGCGTCGAGATTGCCGACCGCGAGACCGAGGAAGGTGTAGATCCGGCGAACGTACCCGCGCGTCTCCCGATAGGGCGGCACGCCGCCGTAGCGCTGGACCGCCTGCTCGCCCGCGTTATAGGCGGCGAGCACCCGCGCGAGATCGCCCGGGAACTGCTCGATCAGGAATTTGAGATAGCGGACTCCGGCTTCGAGGTTCTGCTCCGGCTCGAACAACCGGTCCGCTCGGACGCCGAAGCGCTTGGCGGTCGAGGGCATCAACTGCATCAGCCCGCGCGCCCCCTTGCGCGAGACGGCGCGCGGGTTGCCGGACGATTCGGCGCGAATCAACGCGGCGACGACGCTTGGATTGACTTGGTGCTTCTTGGCCGCGGCGAAGATCTGCGGGCCGTAGGGTCCCCCCGGCACCTGCTGCGCCTCGTCGAAGGCGAGGGCGAGCTGCGGCTCGGCAGGATCGGGCATCGGCGGCCCGATCGCCACGACCGGCAGCTCCGGCTCCTCGACCTCGTCGTCCACCACCCGCTCGATGCGGTCGACCGGCAAGGTCAGGCGGCCGCCGTGAGAAAACGTCAGCTCGGCGCGGTCGTCGGCCGTCACTTCGTAGCCCTCGACCTTGAGCGTGCTGCCGTCGGCCAGGACGACCAATTCGGCGCGCGCGGCGCCCGTGGCGGCGCACAGAGCGAGCGGCAATAGGAGCGCGAAAAGGGGTCGGGGCGAGGTCACGGCGCAAGATTGTACGTGCTGTCGGGCGGAAACGTCGCGGCCAAATTTCATGTCTCGGCTCTCTCAATGCCGGAACGGGCTTTCATATTCCCGCCGGAGCCCGCCCGGGCCCCCTTCCCAGGGAACCATTGCCTTGACGAAAAACCGAGGTCCGCGCTACCTTTCCGCTCTCCTCCTTAGGTCGTTTCCAATGCTCAGAGAATTCTCTTTCGCTCACCACCCGGCAGCTTTCGGGCGAGGTCTCCTCCGCTGATCCCCCGGCGCGAGGATCTGGAGCGGCTCCTCCGCTGCTCCGAGGGGCGGATCGAGGAGACGCCGTTCGCCATTCTGATCCTGGCCCACGCGGTCCACGCCCACACCGCGGTGATCGAGCTGCGGCGCCCGCCGGTCTCCAAGAAGCTGGTGCTCGAAGCGGGCGTGCCGGTCGACTGCCGGTCGAACCTGGCGCACGAAACGCTCGGCCGGTTCATGGTCGCGGCCGGGCGGATCAGCGAGGAGGAATTCCACAGCGCGCTCTCCCAGACCGTGGCCCAGAGCCTGCCGCTCGGCGAGGTGCTGATCGCACGGGGCCTGATCGGCGGCGAGGAGCTGTACCGGCTGCTACAGCAGAATCTGGCCAAGAAGCTGCTCGACCTGTTCACCTGGCGCCAAGGGGAGTTTCGGATCATCGGGGAGGTCCCGGCCGCGGAGTCGCCGCTTAAGGTGAAGGTGCCGCAGCTGATCGCGACCGGCATCATTCGCTTCGCGCCGCAGGAGGAGGTCGACGCCGCGATCGCCCCCCTGGTGGGCAAGCACCTGACGCTCTCCCCCGACCCCTTCTTCGGGGTTGCGGAGCTGAAGCTGACGGCGGCGCAACAGCGGTTGTTCGACGCGCTCAAGACCCCGCGCCAGATGCACGAGCTGGTCGAGGCCGCCGGGCTGCCGCTCGACGAGATCGCCCGCCTGCTTTATGCCCTGGCCGTCCTGGGCTCGGTGGTCGCGCTCGACCGCGTGCCCGGCGGCCGGACCGGCGCGGTGCCGATCCTCGCCCCCGCCGCGACCGGGACCTCGGCCGTACGAACGCTCGAACCGGTGGCCGTGGCGGCTCCGGAGCTTGCCACCCGCCAGGTCCCGATCGTGACGCTGCCGCCTTCCCCTTCCCCGCCGCCCGCCCCGGCTCCGAAGTCGGCGCCGCCCCCTTCCGGCGGTGTCGGCGGCAGGGGCGCGAGCGAGCAGCGGCGCAACGAGCTGATGCAGGCCTACCTCGCCCATCGTCGGCTCGACCCCTTCGACTTGCTCGGCCTGCCCGAAGACGCGGCGCCGCCGCTGATCGACGCGCGGTTTTTCGCCTTCGCGGAGCGTTCGGCGCCCTGGACCTTCGAAGGCACCGACCTGGAGGAGAAGGCGCGCGAGCTCTTCGCGGCCGGCGCCCGCGCCTATGCCCAGCTCGCCGACGCCGAGAGCCGGGGGACGGTGCTGTTCCGCCGCCGGACGTTGCGCGAGGAGCGCGAACGGCGCCCCGACCCGGACCGGTTCAAGATCAAGACCAACCTCCTCGACCCGGAGGCGCAGTTCCGCAAAGCCCAGGCGCATCTGGAGGCCGGCCGCAGCAAGGAGGCGATCCAACTGCTCGAATTCGCCGCCGACTGCGACCCGGGCAACGGTCTCTACCGGGCCGAGCTGGCGTACGCCCGATTCAGCGGCTCGCCCGGAGCGACCTCGATCGCCCGGCAGGCGGAGCGCGACTTGAAAGAAGCCCTGCGGGTCGATCCCCGCTGCGGCCTCGCCGCGCTCTACTTGGGCGAGGTTTCGGGCGCGCTCGGGGAGCTCGACGAAGCCGAGGCCGCGCTGCGCCAGGCGATCCGCCTGATGGCCCCGGACCGGCGGCCGATCGAAGCGCTCAAGGCGCTGCAAAGCCGGCGCAAGCGGTAGGTCATTTTGGGGACCCTACTCGGCGGCGCGATCCTTTTGGCTCACCAGGTCGCCCGAACGATAGACGTAGTAGAGGCCCGAGACCAGGGTGAGCGCCGCCGTCAGATAGATGAAGAAATCGGCGAGAAAATCGAGCGGCACGGCGAAGCGGAGGGCATCCTTGGCGGCGATCCCGGCGACCAGCACGACCCCCACGGTCGCCACTTGGACCACGGTCGTCATCTTGCTGATCACGCTCGGCGGAAATTTGCGCACGCCGAGCGCGAGGTAGAGAACCAGCGCCACGATCACGATCAGGATGTCGCGCGAGATCACCAGGATGGTGACCCAAATCGGCACCGGCGCCGCTTGCGCGAGGTTGGGAATCGCGAGCACGACCCAGGCCGAGGTGAGGAGCAACTTGTCGGCGATCGGATCGAGGTACATCCCGAGCAGCGACTGCTGCTTGGCGATCCGCGCGATGAACCCGTCGAGCGCGTCGGTGATGCCGGCGAACAGGAAGATCAGCAGCGCTTTTTTCGGTTCGCCGTAACGCACCGCGATGATGAAGACCGGGACCAGCGCCATGCGCAGAAGCGACAGCAGGTTCGGAATCGTCAGGCTCACGAAGCACCCAAGGCCTTGAGCCCCAGCCGAATCATCTCGACCGCCTCGGCCCCGGAGACGGGATCGCGCGGGCGGCAATCGTCGGCCGTGGTCAAGAGGCCGCAGCGGGCGGCGATCGAGCAGGTGCCGCCGTCCTCCTCCACGCACGGCAGACTCTTGCCGAAGCGGGTCAACACGCGGACCAGAGCCGAGAGCGCCGCCGCGCGGCGCGCCGGGCTGGTGGGGAAAAACCGGTGGAGGCCGGCGTCGACGTCCATCAGGCCGAGGTTGAGCACCCGGACGATCTCCTCCTGGCGCTCCTGGTCGAGCACGTCGGCCGCGATCCGCCCCGCCGTCGGCCGGGCAAAGCGGACGTTCGGGATCAGCCAATAAAACAGCACCGCAAGCTCGCCGCGCGACAGGCTCTCCCCGCTCGTCATGGCGCGGACGTCCGGCGGCAGCGCGGCGAGCCGCCAACGGAACTTGGTCACCTCCAACCGCGCGGCGAGGCCCTGATCGCGCGGAAAGCGGGCGGACAATTCCTTCACGATCTCCAACCCCGCGCTTGGATCGCCGACGTCCATCTCCAGGTCGGCGCGCCGCTCCAGGAGCGACCGGTCTTCGGGTTTCCTTTCGGTCAGCTCGCGGATCGCGAACAGCTCCGCCTTTGGCTCCGCGGCGGCATGCGCCACGACCGCCGCCGCCTCGAACGTCGCGCTCTCCGACGGCGCCCACAGGATGAGTAACTGGAGCTGCGCCTTCGCGGCGTCGATCTCGCCGCGCGCCAGCTCCTCGTCCACCCGCTTGCGCGTCCCGGCGAGCGCTTGGGAATGGAGCGCTCCGGTGCGGCCAAACGCGGTCGGGCTTCGTGCCGCGACGCCGCGGTAGGCGCCGTAGGCGAGAGCGATCTTCCCGCTCCGCTCCGCGGCGCGCCCGATCAGCAGCTGGCAGGCGGTGTAGTCGGGAGCGCAGACGCCGGGAGTCCCGGGCATGGCCGGCAAGCCGCTCGGGGCCAACCGGCGAAGCACGGCGGCGAGATCTCCCCGGGCAAAGTCGACCTGCGCCGCGAGCACCCGGGCCGGCGCGAAGTCGGGCTCCGCTTCGAGCAGCCGGACGGCCACGCTTTCCGCGCCGGCAAAGTCTCCCTCCTGCACCAGCTGCCGGTGCGCCGCCAGGATCTCGTCGTGCCGCTCGGGCGCGAGCGGCCCCGCGAATCCGGCGGTCGGCTCGACCAGGAACGCCTTTTCTTCCGGCGCCAGATCGAGCGAACGCACCTCCGGCCGTATCGGCGCCGGACTCTTAGGGGGCGGGGACGAGGCGCAGGCGGTGACGAGGAACGGCAGCAGCAGGACACCGAGGGCCGCCGCAAGGCGACGCTCGACGACCTCAGGCAACGGGTGAGGCCGCCGCGATCGTGGCGATGGCATGCTTATAAATCAAGATCTCTTTACCTTCGGTCTCAAGCACGACGGCGAAACGATCAAATCTCCTCATCCGACCTAGGAGTTGGCGTCCGGTGATCAGCTCGAGGGACATCGTCTGCCCCTCCTTGAGACTCTGGAAAAGGTAACCGTCCTGAATGTTGATGTTGTGCTTCGGCATGGTACCTCCAGCCGGTTCGGGCGAATTCAAGAACAGAAGGCACGAGACGTTCGAGCGGATCGGCCGCAAACCAGGTCACGTGAGGCTCCTTGCGGAACCAGGTTTCCTGCCTCTTGGCGAAACGGCGCGTCGCACGAACCGTCTCCTCGATCGCCTCGGCGAGGGGCATTTCCCCCCGCACATGAAGGACAAGCTGGCGGTAGCCGATCGCCTGAAAGGGAGGAAGCCCAGGATCGAGCCCCTCATCGAGCCGTCGAGCCACTTCCGCCACCCACCCCTGCTCGACCATTCGGGCCACGCGACCTGCGATGCCATCGTACAAGACGCTTCGCGGAAGGGTCAAACCGATGCGCAAAGCAGATAAGGGTGTTTGCCCGAACGGACGCTCGGCGATCCACTCCGATTGCGGCCTGCCCGAGACGATCGCGACCTCCAGAGCGCGCAGGATCCGCTGGGTGTCGCCCGCCATCAGCCGGGCATGGCTCGCCGGATCGCGCAGGGCGAGCTCGTCGCGTAGCGTGGGCAGCCCATCCCGGCCCAGGCGCTGGCGCAATTCGGCCCGGACGATCTCGTCGCCCGGCGGGATCGGGCTGATCCCCTCCAGCAGCGCGCGCAGGTAGAGCCCGCTGCCGCCGACCAAGATCGGCCGACGCCCGCGCGCCTCGATCTCGGCGATCGCCACGCGAGCCTGGCGCGCGAACTCCCCCGCCGACCAGCGCTCGTGCGGATCGAGGATGTCGATCAGATGATGTGGAATCCGCGCCCGGTCGGCGGGGGAGGGTTTCGCGGTGCCGATGTCGAAGCCCCGGTACGCCTGGAGCGCATCGGCGTTGACGATCTCGCCGTCCAGCGCCTCGGCGAGCGCCAGACCGAGGGCGCTTTTGCCCGTTGCGGTGGCACCGAGGACGATGAGGAGAGGTTCCATGACCACCGGGTCGATGTCTTTGTAGGGGCGGCCCTATGTGGCCGCCCTCGAATTGCGCCAACGCCTGATACGCGCATGGGGCGGCCACGGGGGGCCGCCCCTACCGACGCGAACGCGTGTCGCGGAAAAGGGCGGCCACATAGGGCCGCCCCTACGGACGTCGGTGAAATATCTCCCTAGAACCCTTCCAGCAGATCGCTCACCATCGCTTCGGCGAAGCGCTTGGCGGCTTTCTGGATCGCCTCGTCCTCGCGGTCGACGTAGGCGGCGCTCGACGCCTCCAGCGGATAGCTCTCGCGGAAGGTATAGCGGTCGTTGGACCAGATCACCTTGTTGTCGGCCAGGTTCTTGAACTTCACCTCGGCGGCGATCGAGATCTCGTAGGCGGTCGCGCGGCCGGTGGCGTCGAACGTGACCGGGGTGACGCTGAAGCCCACCACCGTGCCTTCGATCTGCGAATCCGCGCCGGTCGCCGAGGAAGCAAGCGAGAAGCGCTGGCGGGTGACCAGCTCGTCGGCGATCGCCCGGGTCAGCTCCTGCTCGACCTGCTGGCGGGGCGTCCGGTTGGCGAGCGGCTGCAAATAGACCGACTTGATGCCGGGCGGCAGATTGCTCGCCCGACCGACCAGCGCGTAGCCGCAGCCCAGGAGGGCGAGGCATACGAGACCCAGCAGAGACAGCGCGATCGGGGCGCGGAACGAGGGGGAAGATGTAGCGGCTCTCAGGGTTCTCATGGCTCTGTCGCCTACCTCCGGGTCACCAGATTGATCAGCCGGCCGGGCACGACCACGGCCTTGGCCAGCTCGCGCCCGCCCATGTGCTCCTGGGCCTTCTCGCTCGCGAGCGCGGCGGCGCGGATCTCTTTTTCGTCGGCGTCGGCGTCGACCTCGATCCGGTCGCGCAGCTTGCCGTCGACCTGCACCACCAGCTCGATCCGCGCCCGACGGATCTTCGCTTCATCATACTCGGGCCAAGTGGTGTCGAGCAGCGATTCGATGTGGTCGCGCTGCTCCCACAGCTCCTCGGTCAAGTGCGGCGCCATCGGGTGGAGCAGCTGCAGCAGGGTGTCGAACGCCTGATCGCAGACCAGGCGGGAGGCGGTCTTCTCTTCCAGCGCGCGGGTCAACGCGTTGGTCAATTCCATCAGCGCCGCCACCGCGGTGTTGAAGGCGAACCGCTCCATGCAGTGGGTGACACGCTGGATCGTCGCGTGGCGCTGGCGCTCCAGCTCGCCATCGGCCGGGCCGATCGGCGGCGCCTCGTTCAGCCGCTGGCCGATCCGCCAGACCCGGCTCAAGAACCGGTGCGCGCCGGAGACCGCCTCGTCGCTCCACTCCGCTTCTTTGTCCGGCGGGCCGATGAACAGGGTGTAGACCCGCTCGGTGTCGGCCCCCATCTCTTCGATCAGCTCGTCGGGCGAGACGGTGTTGCCGCGCGACTTCGACATCTTCTCGATCCGCCCGCTTTTGTCGGAAAAGCGGGTGATCATCCCCTGGTTGAACAGGTTGGTGAACGGCTCCTCGAACGGCACCATGCCGAAGTCGTGCAGCACGCGGCAGACGAAACGGGCGTAGAGCAGGTGCAGGATCGCGTGCTCGATGCCGCCGATGTATTGGTCGACCGGCGCCCATTTCGCCGCGATCGCGGGATCGAAGATCTTGGTCGAATCGTGCGCCGACAGGAAACGCAGGTAGTACCAGGAGCTGTCGACGAAGGTGTCCATGGTGTCGGTCTCGCGCCGCGCTGGCCCGCCGCACTTCGGGCAGGTCGCTTCGACGAAGTTCGCCACCCGGCCGAGCGGATTGCCCTCGCGACCGGTGAACTCGACGTCGACCGGTAGGACGACCGGCAGCTCGGCCTCCGGCACCGGAACCGCCCCGTGCTCCGGGCAATAGACGATCGGAATCGGCGTACCCCAATAGCGCTGGCGCGAGATCAGCCAGTCGCGCAACCGGTATGACACCTTCGCCCGGCCGACACCCTGCTCTTCGAGCCAGGCGATGAACCGGCGGATCGTCTCGGGTCCCGCCTCCGCGCCATCGAACGGCGGCGCATTGCGCACCGCCCCTTCGTGCAGGATCGGCTCTTCGAGGGTCGCCGGATCGCGATCCTCCGGCCAATCGGCGGGCGCGTAGACCAGACGGATCGGCAACCGCTCCTGGCGCGCGAAATTCAGGTCGCGGGTATCGTGTGCCGGCACCGCCATGATCGAGCCGGTGCCATAGCCGGGCAGGACGTAGTTCGCCAGCCAGATCGGAATCGCCTCTCCCGTCGCGGGATTGATCGCGTAGCGGCCGGTCGCGCGGCCCTCCTTCGCCGTGCCCTCCCCCTCGCGCTCGATCCGCGGCGTGTTGCGCACCTTTTCGATCCAGGCTTCGAGCGCGGCCCGGTCCGGATGGCCGGCGATTAACTCCGCCGTCCGCGGATGCTCCGGCGCGAGCACCAGGAAGGTGGCGCCGTGGATCGTGTCCGGCCGGGTGGTGAAGACGGTGATCTTGCCTAGCCCCGGATCGGCCTCGGTGCCTCCTGATGCAACGATCCCGAAATCGATCTCCGCCCCCTCCGAGCGGCCGATCCAGTTGCGCTGCATCACCTTGACCTTCTCCGGCCAGCCGGGAAGGCCGTCGAGCCCTTCGAGCAGGCGGTCGGCGTAGTCGGTGATGCGGAAGAACCACTGCTCCAGATCGCGCTGGACGACCGCGGTACCGCAGCGCTCGCACGCCCCCTCTACTACCTGCTCGTTGGCGAGCACGGTCTGGCAGCTCGGGCACCAGTTGACCGGCGCCTTCTTCTTGTAGGCAATCCCCTGCTCCAGCATGCGCAGGAACAGCCACTGGTTCCAGCGGTAGTACTCGGGCGTGCAGGAGGCGATCTCCTTGCTCCAGTCGTAGAGAATGCCCCAGCGCCGGAACTGCTCCTTCATCACCTTGATGTTGCCGAACGTCCAGGGGGTCGGATGGACCCCGCGAGCGATCGCGGCGTTCTCCGCCGGCAGGCCGAAGGCGTCCCAGCCCATCGGGTTGAGCGCCCGCTTGCCGTGCATCCGCAGGTAGCGGTAGAGGGCGTCGCCCAGGATGTAGTTGCGGCCGTGGCCGACGTGCAGCCGGTCGCCCGACGGATAAGGGAACATCATCAGCATGTAGTGCTTGCGCTGGGCGTGGCGCAGATCGACCTCCGCCGCGCGCTGCTTTTCCCAGCGGTCCTGCCACTTCTTCTCGATCGACTTGTGATCGTACGGGCTGATCGTCGTCTGTGTCGTCGTTTCGTCGCGTCTGGCCATGGCCGTCTTGTCCTGAGCGCTATTTCAAGCTGCCGGGAAATGCATGGGTCTTGAGCAGGCCGTCCAACAGACCGTTGACGAACCGGCTCGACTGTTCCGAACCGAACTTCTTCGCCAGCTCGATCGCCTCGTCGACCACGACGAGCTTCGGAATGTCCTGCTCGTAGAGCATCTCGAACACGGCCAGGCGCAGGATATTCCGATCGACTGCCGGCATCCGTTCGAGCCGCCAGTTGTCGGCCTGCGAGCGGATCAGCTCGTCGAGCTCGTCCAGATGGTCGGCGACGCCCTGCACGATCGTCTGCGCGTAGCTGAATGCGGCTTCGAGCTGCCGCCGCCGCTTGGCCGAAACGGCGCGGTCGGCGTCGGAAAGCAAGGGCTTGCCGCTCGCTCGCACGGCAGGCCGCGGTCGCTGCTCCGGGTCGCTGCCGTTGCTGCCGTCCTCGGCCTCTTCGCGCTCCGGCGCCAGGTACTCCGCGAGGTCGAAGCCCGCGAAGATCTGCGGCAAAGTGCTTCCCCCCAGATCCCGTTGATAGAGCATCTGGACCGCTATCTCCCGCGCCGTGCGCCGCTTGCCCACTGCCATGTTGCGCGCCTCAAAGATCTCTACGAATGAAACGAGGGCTCCCCTGGAGCGCCCGCTTCGAGCGTTAATCGCATGGACTTACCCAGGAATGAGGCCGATCTTGGATGCTGCGGAGAACCGGCCGTTCGGATCGCCGGGAATGATAGCCCAAAGCGGGTGCGGAACGGCGAGCCGTCGGTCTACAAACCGTGCCCCCCGACCCCTACGGTCGTAGGCGAACGATCAGATCGGCCATCTCCAGCGCCGCGAGCGCGGCGTCCCACCCCTTATTGCCCGCTTTGCCCCCCGCCCGCTCCTCCGCCTGCTCCGAGTTGTCGCAGGTGAGGACGCCGAAGCCGACGGGGATCCGATGCCGCTCGGATACCCCGGCGATCCCGTTCGCGCAGCCTGAGCAGACGTAATCGAAATGGGGGGTACCGCCGCGGATCACCGCACCGAGCGCGATCAGACCGTCGACTCCCCCGGCATGGGCCAGCTCGTCGAGCGCGAGCGGGATCTCCCAAGCTCCCGGAACTCGGACCACCCGCACGTCCGCCGCCTCCACCCCGTGGCACGCAAGACAGTCGACGGCCCCTTCGACCAGGCGATCGACGATCCGTTCGTTGAACCGGGCGGCGACGATCGCAAACTTCTTGCCGGTAGCGACGAGGGAAACCGCGCTGGGGGTGTCCTGACTCATGGGCGGGATGGTATCGCAAGGGGCTTCCAGATCGCCCGGCGGCAAACTATTGCCCAGGGTGCGTCACTGGCGTAGAGTTTGGCCCCGTGGTGATCGTCGAGACCAAAACCTTCACCGCGCAGATCGACAAGCTTCTGCCGCTTGAGGAGTATCGAGCTCTCCTGCTCGCGCTTTTCGAGCGGCCGATGGACGATCGGGCGGCTGGGCTGCGAAGACTGCTTTGGACCAGCCCGGAGCGCGGCAAAAGAGGGGGCGTACGGATCCTCTACTTCTGGTCTGAGGAGGCGGGGAAGATTCTTCTGGTCCTCGCCTATGGGAAGAATGAGCGGGACGATCTGACCAGTACTCAACGCGAGGTTCTGTTAAGACTCCTCGAGGCCGAATACGATGAAGCAAAGCCTCTTCAAGGACCTTTTCGAGAGTTTGAAGGAAGGAGGGGCGATTCTGCGTGGAGAGATTTCTCCCTCTCGGGTTTTCCCTATTGAGGACCCCGATATTCGGAGCCTCCGTAAGAAGCATTCTTTGAGCCAATCACAATTCGCGGCCCTCCTGGGGATCAGCGTGGGGACGCTGCGAAATTGGGAACAAGGCCGGAGAAAACCGGAAGGAAGTGCTCGGGTCTTGCTGCGTGTCGTCGACCGATATCCCGACGCCGTCTTCGAGGTCGTGGGCGGGATGCCGGGCCCACCGAAGCCTCTGAAAGGCGAGTAGCGACCGGCGTGGCCTAGTGCAGATATCCGAGCGCCTTTAAGCGGCGCTCGCTTTCTTGGGCGTCGGCGAGGGTTTTAGCGGCGGCGAGGTCGCCTTCGGCTTTCTTCAGACGCTTCTCCAAGTGCCCGCGTAGGCGACGGTAGGTCTCGGGGTCGCTCGCGACCAGGTCGCGCTGCTCGGTCGGGTCGGCGATCAGATCGTAAAGCGCGAAACGGCCTTGTGCGCCCGCGGCGCGGCCCGAATCGAAGATCAGTTTCGCCTTGCCGTCGGTCGTGCTGCGCAGGGTGTATTGCAGCGTCTCGGTGGTTGGATGGACCGGCCGGCCCTGCTCGATCAGCGAGCGTAGGGTCACCCCCTCGAACGGCACCTCGACGTCGAGCCCGAGATAGTCGACGATCGTCGGCACCAGGTCGAGATTTTCGACCAGCGCCGAGATCCGGCCGCGGCGCTCGGCGTGTGGAAACCGCACGATCAGCGGCACGTGAATCGAGGTCTCGAACTGTGTTTCGCAATGCAGGATGCGGCCGTGCTCCATGAACTCTTCGCCGTGGTCCGACGCGATCACCACAATCGAACGGTCGAGCAGGCCGCGCGCCCGCAGGTTTGCGAACAGCTCGCCGAGCTGGGCGTCCAGGTACGCGAGCTCGCCGTCGTAGAGGGCGCTCAGCGTGGCGAGATCCTCCGGCTTCGCCTCGACTTTCGGCCCCTCGCCGAGCAGGCTCGACAGCAGCGGCTGCGGATTGCCCGCGAGCACCCATTCGGGCGCAGGGTCGCCGGCCGAGGGCGGCAGAAACTCTTCGCGGTACGGCGAAGGCGCGGCGTATGGGCTGTGGACGTCCTGATAGTGCAGGTAGAGAAAGAACGGCTCGGAGGTCTGCTTCAAGTGGCGGTTCGCGCGCCGGTTCAGGCAGTCGGCGCGGCGATGAAAGCAGCTCTCGTCGAAGATCTCGAAGCCCCGATCGAACCCGCCGTGCAGGTTGAACGACGATTGCGACTTGCGCACGATCGGGCTCGCCGAGATCGCAATCGAGCGATACCCCGCGGCGCCAAGGATTTCGGGCAGGGCGGGAAAGCCGTCGGGGATGCCGATGCGCCTCTGCGGCTGGCCGAAGAAGCGCGCCGGCCAGCGCGAGGTGAGGATCGAGTTGACCGACGGAAACGTGCACGCCGCCTGGCTGCGGGCCTGCTCGAACAGCAGCCCTTCACCAGCGAACGCGTCGAGGTTCGGCGTCGTCGCCCGACTGTACCCGTAGGACGACAACCGGTCGGCGCGCAGCGTGTCGATCAGGATGAAGATGACGTTCAGCGGCTTGGGCGCTTCCGCCTTCGGCGCGCCGCAGCCCCATCCCCACCCTCCCAAAGTCCCGAGCGCCGAGCACAGCGCGACCGCCCGGCCCCATCGGTGCGGAAAGGGCCTCCTCACTGGAGGTAGCCGAGCGCCTTGAGCTGGCGCTCCCCTTCGCGCGCGGCGGCGAGGCTGCCGGCCGTCGCGAACCCTCCTTCGAGCGCCGTCATTCGGGCTTCGAGCTTCTTCCGCAGCGCGAAATAGGTTCGCCGCTGTGCGGCCAGCACGTCTTTCTGCTCCAAGCGGTCGGTCGCCATGTCGTGCAGCTCGAATCGTCCGGAGCCCTGATCGAAGATCAATTTTGAGCGGCCGTCGGTGGCGCTACGCAAAGCGTATTGGAGCGCGAACGAGGTGTCGTGAAGGGGGGTGCCCTGCTCGATCAACGGCCGCAAGCTCACGCCGTCGAGCGGCGTCGGCGGCTTCATCCCGAGATAGTCCAGGATCGTCGGGGTGAGATCCAGATTCTCGACCAGCGCAGCGATCCGTGGCGACGCCTTCGCCCCCCGGGGCCGTAGCTCGGGCGGCAAGCGGACGATCAGCGGCACGTGGACGGAGGTGTCGTAGAGCACCTCGCAGTGGATCATCCGGCCGTGCTCCATGAACTCCTCGCCATGGTCGGCGGCGACGACCACGATCGACGAATCGAGCAGACCGCGCTCCTTCAGATCCGCGAACAGCTGCCGGAGCTGATCGTCGAGGTAGGCAAGCTCGCCGTCGTACAGGCCGCTCATGTAGGCGACGTCGCGCGCCGACATCTCGACCCTCCGCCCCTCGCCGGTGAGGCTGCGCCGGATCGGCCGGGGGTTGCCCATCAAGATCCACGGCCGCGCTTCCGGGTAGGGCTCGACGAAGCGCTCCTTGAAAGGCGAGGGCGGGATGTAGGCGCTGTGGACGTCCATGTAGTGGAGATAGAGGAAGAACGGCCCCTTCGCCAGCCGGTTCAGATGGTGCTGGGTCCGGCGGTTGACGCAGTTCGCCCGGCGGATGTGGCAGGTCTCGTCGAAGACGTCGAAGCCGCGCTCGAAGCCGCCGTGCAGATTGTGGTGCGACGGGCTCCGCCGCACGATCGGGCTCGCGGTGACCGCGATCGTCTGGTAACCGGACTGCCCCAGGATCTCCTGCAGGGTCACGTATTCTTTCGGAATGCCGATCCGGTCCTCCGGCTGGCCGAGGAAATGGAGCGGCCAGCGCGAGGTGAGGATCGAATTGACCGACGGGAACGTACACGACGCCTGGCTGCGCGCCTGTTCGAACAGCACCCCTTCTTTGGCGAACGCGTCGAGGTTCGGCGTCGTCGGTTTCGGATAGCCGTAGGAGGAGAGCCGATCGGACCGGAGCGTGTCGAGCAGGATGAAAATGACGTTCGGCCGCGGCGCGGGCTTGGCGCAGCCGGCGTTGCCGCACAGGCCGAGGGCGAGGAGAAGTACGACCAGGGAAATCGTCCGGCGGGTCATGTCGGCGGGATTGTACAATCCGGGGACCCCCGACCACCGCCTGGGGCACGAGGAGAAGATTGCGATGCGTATCGCCCTGGGCTCGGACCACGCCGGATTTCGCTACAAAGAAGAGATCGAGGCGCTGCTCCTCTCGCTCGGTCACGACGTCGTCGATTTCGGCACGCACTCGACCGAGCCGGTCGACTATCCCCTGTTCTGCCGCCCGGTCGCCGAGGCGGTGGCGAGCGGGGAGGTCGATCGCGGCATCGTCCTCGGCGGCTCGGGCAATGGCGAGGCGATGGCCGCCAACCGGGTCAAAGGCGCCCGTTGCGCCCTCTGCTGGTCGCTCGAAACCGCGCGCCTCGGCCGCCAGCACAACGACGCGAACGTGATCTCGATCGGCGAGCGGATGATTCCGCTGGAGCTGGCGCTCGATATCGTGCGCGCCTTCCTCGACACGGAATTCGAGGGGGGGCGCCACGCCCGGCGCATTCAGCTGCTCGATGAGTGAGCCCAGTGTGGAGTGTGTGGAAGGTGCGCTGACGGTCGCGGCGCCTGGGCTCGGGGAGCTTCAGGATCTCGCCCACGCGTTGGGTCCCGCCGCGCGTTTCGACGTGCCGCTCGCGCCGTTTACCACCTTCCGCATCGGCGGCCCGGCCGATCTGTTCTATGAGCCTGCGAGCGCCGACGCGCTCGCCGCGGCGATCCGCGCCGCGGGCGAGCGCGGAGTCCCCTGGTTCCTGCTCGGCTGCGGCGCGAATATCCTCGTGGGCGACCGCGGCTTTCGCGGCCTGGTGATCCGCAACCGGGCGCGCGACATCCGGATCGACGAGACCGCCGGCCTCCTACGCGCCGAAAGCGGCGCCCGGGTCTTCCCCGACCTGATCGAGGCCGCAATCGAATCCGGACTATCCGGGCTTGAGCACTACGTCGGCATCCCGTCCACCGTCGGCGGCGCGCTCTGGCAGAACCTCCACTTCCTCTCCCCCGCCCCGGCGCGTGAACGGACCATGTTCATCGCCGAGGTTACCCACGAAGCCGAGATCCTCACCGCCGAAGGCGAGCGCAAAACCGTCCCCGCCGCCTATTTCGAATTCGGCTACGACACTTCGATCCTCCACCACCGAAGAGACATCGTGCTCGCTGCCACGTTCGCCCTAGCTCCCGCGGATAGCCTCAGTCTGCGCCGGATCGCGATCGAGAACCTCGCCTGGCGCGCCGAGAAACACCCGCCCCTCGACACCGAACCCTCCGCCGGCTCCATCTTCCAGAAAATCGAAGGCATCGGAGCCGGCCGCCTGGTCGACCAATGCGGCCTGAAAGGCTTCCAGATCGGGGGCGCGCAAGTCTCCCCGCGCCACGCGAACATCTTCGTCAACGTCGGAGCCGCCATGGCAGCCGACGTACGCGACCTGATCGCGCATGTGCAGGAGGTGGTGGAGCGGGAGACCGGGTATCGGCTGCGGCCGGAGATTTCGTTTGTGGGGGAGTTTTGAGGGGATAGGACGTGGTGCAAGGCGGCCGTCGGCCGCGAGCCCGTGAGGGATTTCAGTCGCTCGCGCGCTCGGCGGACCTCCATAGCCAAGCTCCTGATTCCCATGTGTCGCAGTTGTCGGATGAAGCGAGCACAGGATCCAGAAATGCCGACACTGCTTCCGTGACCTCGACGAGCGTGGTCCAGCGGAGGTCGTTCTCCGTAGCCATCTTCGCGTAGGGCTCTGCCCAAAACGCAGGATGAGAAGGAACGGAGTCTGGCAAAGAATGAGTTCCGCGAAATCTAAACGTCCTCTCGAGTGCCAAGCGAAGCTTCGCCCCTTCGATCGTGCCGGTCGTAGCGAGCAAGGCAATATCGGGTAGATCTCTCACGCGTGAGTTCGGACGGCTCCTGGGCATAGTGAGAGCATGCAATTTCTCGGCGACGTGGGAAACCACTGGATACAAGCGGAGCGTTGGAGGGGCGATGCCCGCAAAGCTCAAGAGATCGTCGGCCACTGCCAGATCGGGCTCGCCGACAAGCGGATCCCCGAAAGCCACGTCGACTCCGAACGGCCGACCGTAAAGCGCTCCCGCAAGCCGGCATTCGGCGCGATAGCGAAAACCGTCGTATTTCAACCCGTCGTTTTGGATGTCGGGATGATCCGAATTTGGCTGGACCTCGAAGAGCATGGAATCGCCGAGATCGAGGCGACCGGCGGCTTGAAGTCGATCGAGGATGTCGGCGGAGGAACCCATCATGTGCAGATCGACGTCCTTGGTGGTTCGAGCACGATCCAGGCGCATTTCAAGCACCAGGCCTCCCTTGAGCGTCATCGCATCGCCAACGCCCAAGACAACCCGGGCGAGAAACCGATCGAAGACGAGCAGCTGGCGGCGGCGAGAGAAATCGACGCCGTGGATCGAGGAGGATCTGAGCCGCTGTTCGAGCGCCTGCTTGAAGGCAAGAGGCGTCGGGTAACGATGGATCAAGAGGTGCCTTCAGACGCCCGTTCAAGTGCGGCGTTGAGCTCTCCGGAATCCCTCTCCGAGATGAGACCGCGACGCCGAGCCTGCAGCACCCCTTGGCGAACAAGGTCGGGAAAGACGTTAGACTCAATACAATCTCGCAGGGTTCTTCGCGGCGACGTCACCGGGACGACCGAGAACTGCGCTCGATCGATATCGCGAAGGTCGGCATAGTGCAGAACGAGCCCCTGAGGTACTCGCAGCCGTCTGTGCCGCCAGCTCACCGGAATTATCATGTGAACGATGGAGGGCAGCACGTCGGATAGGTCGTACAGCGCGAGCGCGGTCTCATGAGAAAAGACGCCAGCCTGCTCGGCCCAAAGCCAGAGCCAGACCAGTTCCTCTTGCTCACCGGCCGGGAAGTGAACGAGGCGATAGATGCCCCGCATCACTCGCGCAACCTTCCCGTTGCCGAGGTACTTTTGGAGCAGTTGGGGAGAGTAGCCTGCCTCAGCCGCCTGCCCAGTCGTGAAATAGCCGCTTTGGGCCTGTGCGACGCCGAAGAGCGCACCCCAATCGGGAGCGTTTCCTTGCCTAGAAGCGATCGAGATAG
Organism: Thermoanaerobaculia bacterium; assembly: GCA_035995205.1. GTDB lineage: Bacteria > Acidobacteriota > Thermoanaerobaculia > Multivoradales > UBA5704 > DASYKS01. The sequence continues at coordinate 24,415 of DASYKS010000090.1, read as the reverse complement.
CCGTACCCATCACGCACGAAGATTAACCTAGGGTTTAGTTTTGTGCAACCCGCATCACCTGGCCAGCCGGTCGATCAGCTCACGATGCTCCGGGTATTGAGCCAGTAACTCCCCCCGCTCCCCCATCTCGAAATCGGCGAAGTCAAACCCCGGCGCGACCGTGCAGCCGACCAGCGCGTAGGAATCCGGCGCGACAACCTCCGCTCCAAACCAGCAGCCGGCGGGGATGCAAGCTTGAAACGTCTCCCCCTCCGAGATCGCAGCGCCCAGACGGATGGTGCGGTGTTGGCCGGCCGTGTCGAGGACGTGGATCGCGATCGGACTTCCCTCGTGGAAGTGCCAGAGCTCGTCCGCGTGGAGGCGGTGGAGGTGGGAGGGGTGGCCGCTCTTCAGGAGAAAGTAGATGGCGGTCGAAAACGGCCGGCCGCCGCCGAAGCGTGCGGGGAGGTGCTGGGCTCTTATCCTTTCGGCAGCGCGGTAGCTTTCGGCGAACCAGCCCCCTTCCGGATGGGGGATGAGGCCGAGCGAGGCGACCAGCTCGGCCGTTCGCTCGGCTGCCTTCTTCATACTCCCTTGGCCGCTTTGACCGCCGCGGTAAGGGGGGGGAGGACTTCGTGGACGTCCGCCACGATGCCGTAGTTGGCGACCGCGAAGATCGGCGCGCCGGGGTCCTTGTTGATCGCGACCACGCAGGTCGAGGCTTTCATGCCGACCAAGTGCTGGATCGCGCCGGAGATGCCAAGGGCGATGTAGAGCTTCGGCGCGACGGTCTGGCCCGACGAGCCGATCTGGCGGTCGCGGGGCAACCAGCCGCTGTCGATCACCGGCCGGCTCGCGCCGATCTCGGCGCCCAGGGCTTTGGCCAGATCTTCGACCGGTCCCAGCTTGTCGGCGCCGCCGATGCCGCGGCCGACGGCGACGATGATCTCGGATTTGGTGAGGTCGATCTGATCTCCGCCGACTTCTTCGATGCCGAGAATCTCGCGCTCCGGTTTGATTTCCGACAGATCGGCGAGCGGCTGGATCGGCGCCGGGGCGGAACCGGCGACGACCGAATCGGCCGCGAACGCTCCCGACTGGATCGAGACGATCACCGTCCCTTCGCCGCGGACCTTTACCTTCGCTTGCAGCTTGCCGCCCAGGATCGGCCGGGAAAAGAGCAGCGCGCCGGAGTCGGAGGTAAACCCGGTGATCTGCGGCAGCAGCCCGGCGCCGATTTCGTGCGCGAGGCGCGGCGCGTAATCGACCGTCTGATAGGTGTGGGCGAAGACCACGAACGCCGGCTGCGCGGCGCGAAGCGCGGGGGCGAGCGCGCCGATGAAGGCCCCGGGGGTGTAGCTCGCGAGGTCGGCATGATCGGCCACGTGGATCGCGGCGAGATCGCGACCGGCCGCGGCGGTTGCGGCGTCGCCCACTCCGGAACCGAGCACCACGGCTTCGGCCTTGCCGCCGATCGCCGAGGCGAGCTTTTGCGCCGCGGCGATCGTTTCGAGCGCGGCGCGCGAGACCTGGCCTTCGCGCAGTTGGAGGACCGCCCAAACATTGTTCGACATTAGAGGACCCTCGCTTCCTGGCGCAGCTTGTCGACCAGCGCCTGCGCCGCGGTCGCGGCGTCGCCGGTGAGAATCTGCGCTCCCGTGCCGCTTTCGGGGAAGGCGACCGAGACGATCTCCAGCCGCGAGCCGGCCAGGCCGAGGGCCGACGGGTCGAGCCCGAGCCCTGCGGCGTCGACCTCTTCGATCGGTTTCTTGTTCGCGCCCATGATCCCCTTGAGCGAGGCATAGCGCGGGTGGTTGATCCCCGCCTGGATCTCGATCACGGCGGGCAGGTTCAAGCGGAAGATCTCGTTCATGCCGCTTTCCATCTCGCGCTTGACCTGGGCGGTCTTGCCGCCTTCTTCGATCTCCAGGCCGATCACCAGCCAGGCGTGCGGCCAGCCGAGGTGGCCGGCGACGAGAGACCCGGTGCTGCCGTAGCCGACGTCGTCGGACTGGCTGCCGGTCAAGACGAGATCGAAAGCCTCGCGCCGGATCGCGGCGGCGAGCGCGCGGGCGGTGGCGAGCGCGTCGCCTCCCGCAAACGCCGGATCTTTCAAGAACATGGCGCGCGCGGCGCCCACGGCTAGGGCCTTCTTTAGGGCGTCTTTCACGCGCTCAGGGCCGAGGCTTACGACCACCACCTCACCGCCCGTCGCTTCGGCGATCTTCAATCCCTCTTCGAGCGCGTAGCGGTCGCTCTCGTTGGTGACGAACGACAGGTCTTCCTCGTCGATCCAGCGCCCGTCCTTGGCCACCCGCAGGCGGGCCTCGACGTTGGGCACCTGTTTGATACATACGGCGACTTTCATCGCGAATAGTCTCCTCTTGGGATCCGCGTCGGCCGGGCGAGTTCGAAGCCCTCCCTATCGCGCGGAGCTTGGAATCTAAGGGGCTGAACCGGAGCCTTCGAGCAGCCGTCGCAGTTGGGGCGGCGGCGGGTTGAACGCCCAGATTCGGCCGTCGAATGCGAACGTCGGGATCACGCGGCGCCCGCCGCTTCGGGCGATCACCGTCGAGGCGGCCGCCGCGTCTTGATCAATATCGATTTCTTCGTACCGCGTGCCGGCCTCGGCGAGGACTCGTTTCGCGACGCGGCAGTCGGGGCACCAGGAAGCGCCGTAGACGGTAAGCGCGGAGGTGGGCACCCCGTGGCCTTCGGCGAGCGACCCGATCTCTGTGGCGGAGAGCCGGGAGCCGACGACGCGAAGTTTGCCTATCGCATCGACGACCAGCAGAACCGGCAAGTCGGCGCGCGAAAGGCCGAGCCGCGCGAGCAGCGCGGCGCCTTCCGCGTCGGTCGCCACGTCCACCGGCTCGACCTGCGCCGCGGGCGGAGCGGAGGCGGTCGAATCCCAGAGCAACTTCGGTCGTAGGCTCATTCGCGCGTTTCCAATCCGTGCGTCACGGCAGGGTCGGCCCGGGAACCCGGACCGCCGCGCCGTTGATCGCGCGCGCTTGCTCGGTGGTGAGGAACCAGATCGCCTCGGCCACGTCCTCCGTGCGCGCCCAGGTCGCCGGATCGACGTCGGGCATGCTCGCGCGGTTGGCGGAGGTGTCCATCGTTCCCGGCAGCACGGCGTTCGCCCGCCCTCCGAAGGGGGCGAGCTCGCGGGCGAGCGCTTCGACCATGCGGAGCACCGCGGCTTTGCAGCCGGCGTAGGCGCCCACCCCCGCCGCCCCTTCGAACGCCGCGGGAGCCGATACCGCCACCAGCGAGCCCGCTTTCGCGCGCTCGAACCGGCGCGCGGCTTCGCGGAAGATGCGGAACGTGGTCTCCAGGTTGAGCGTGACCAGGTAGCTCCAGTCGCGATCGGAGAGGTCGGAGAAACGCGCAAAGCGGAAACCGCCGACCAGATGGACGATCGCGCTCGGAATGCCGGAGGCGCCTTCCACCTCGTCGAACAGCCGGGTCACCGCCTCGGAATTCGCCAGATCGACCCGCCGGACGGCGAGCGTCTCGCTCGGCGCGAGCTGCGCAAGCTCCGCAAGCCCGCCCTCGTTGGCGTCGATCGCCAGGATGCGCGCGCCACCGGCAAGAAAGCGCGAGACCACGCTTTTGCCCAGGGCGCCCGCGGCGCCCGTGATCACGACTCTCGACATGCCGGGAGATCCTCCTCGTGCGGTTCCGATCCCGTCGCCTTTAAAGGTTGCTCCGAAATCAGACGGAACCGGCGCAGAAGAGTACCACGGGGGCCGGTAGTGGCTCAGGCAAGCCCCGCGGCGACCACGCAACGACCGGCCCCGGGCGCGCTCCTTGCTTGCCGGCCGTGGACAGGCCAATGAGGCGCGTGTTACGTTGCCGCGACTTCGGACGCGGGACGCGAACGCACAGCCACCCCGGCCGCAACGCCCACCTTCAACCAACATGAACCCGAGCCCCCGACCCCCATCTTGCCGATGATTCTCGCCTTCCTCCAGATCTCTTCCCCTGCCGCCGCCAGCCCGGGGCTGTTCGATTTCTTCACCGAATCGGGGCCGGTCGCCAAGCTGGTCCTCGCCATCCTGCTCACATTTTCCCTGATCTCCTGGTCGGTCCTGGTCGGCAAGCTCGCGCAACTCAACCGCGCGGAAAAACACACCCGGGAGTTCCTCGACCTGTTCCACCAGAGCCAGAAATTCAGCGAGGTCAACGCCGCCGCGAACCGTCTGCAGGGCTCGCCACTGGTCGGCCTGTTCCAGGCCGGCTACGCGGAGATCGACAGCCAGATCAAGGCGGCGAACCCGGAAGGTCCGACCGGCGACCGGCGCGGCTTGAAGATCACCTCGCTCGCCTCGCTCGAACGAAGCTTGAAGCGCGCCGCGGGGGTCGAGGTTCAGGCGCTTTCTCGCTGGACGTCGTTTCTCGCCACCACCGCGGGCGCCACCCCGTTCATCGGCCTGTTCGGTACCGTTTGGGGGATCATGGTCGCGTTCTCCCAGATCGGCGCGACCGGCTCGACCTCGATCGTCACCGTCGCCCCTGGCATCGCGGAAGCGTTGATCAATACGGCCGCCGGCCTCGGCGCCGCGATCCCCGCCTTGATCAGTTACAACTATCTCGCCGGCCGCGTACGCTCGCTCAAAGCCCGGATGGAAGACTTCGCCCTCGAGCTGTTGAACCTCGCGGAACGGAATTTCACCTAGGCCCGTTCTAAAGACTCGCGAGAGGCTCCGACCGCAATGGCTTTTCAGCTCGGCGAACAGGAAGAAGACGGCCTGATGGCCGACATCAACGTCACCCCGTTGGTCGACGTGATGCTCGTGCTGTTGATCATCTTCATGGTCGCGGCCCCGATGCTCCACCAGGGAATCGAGGTGAAGCTGCCGCAAGCCGCGGCGCAGAATTTGCCGTTGCGGGTGGAAGATCCGCTGATCCTGTCGATCCGCCGCGACGGCCTGCTCTACCTGCGCGAGACTCCCGTGGCCAAAGACGCGTTGGTCGCCGCGGTGCAGGCCGAGATCGCCGCCAAAGGGGACGCCTCGGTGTTCTTGAAAGGTGATCGCGACGTCCCCTACGGCCAGGTGATCGAAGTGCTCGATCTTCTGTATCGCGGCGGCATCCAAAACGTCGGCTTGGTGACCGAACCGAATGGCCGCGACCCGAAGGGTCGCGGCGGAACGGGCTGACGGAAAGCGCAGACCCATGGCCCTGGACGCCGTCGATCGAGTTCTCGCCGAACGCGGCCACGCCGCCGGGCGGTCGCGTCGCGCCGAGATGGCCGCCCTGGGGTTCGCCGCCCTGCTTCATCTTGGAGTGGTCGCCGTGGCGTTCGGCCTCGCCCGCTTCAAACCGCATTCCGAGCCGATCGAGTACGTCGCCGCCCAGATCGTCCCCGCCCAGGCTTTGGGGGTGGAAAAACCGCGAAAACGCGCCGAGGCGCCGAAACCGGAGCCGCCCGGCCCCACTCCTGAGCCCGCGGCGGAACCCGAGCCGGAGCCGCCGGCCCCCGAGCCGGTCGCGAAACCGGCACCCACTCCGCCACCGGTCCCCACCGGGCCGCTTCCCCGTCCGAAGGGTTGGAACGACCCCGTGCCGACAGCTCCCGCGCCGGTGCCGGCAAAGCCCGCGGCGCCCGCGCCGACGAAACCTGCCGCCCCGACTCCTCCTACGGCGAAGCCGCCGACTCCCGCCAAACCCGGATCCGCCGCCGGTTCGCCCGGGCCGGGCGCCGAGGTGGCCAAGGGGAACGAGGCCGGACCGCGTGGCTCTTCAGCCGGCACTGCGGCCGGAACCTCCCCGTTCGGCGATCGGATCGCGTCGATCGACCCGGATTTCACCTACGGCTATTACATCGAGCAGTTGCTGCGGCAGATCGACGCCAAGTGGACGCCGCCGCAGGCGGGAACCAACATTCGGACCATCGTTCGCTTCCGCATCCTCCGCCGCGGCAATATCGAGCAACTCGACGTCGCCGAATCGTCCGGGATCAACGCGTTCGACCTGGCCGCCTTGCGCGCGGTCCAGAACGCTTCGCCGTTTCCGCCGCTGCCCGCGAGCTACCGTAATCCATTCCTCGACGTGAACCTGATCGTCCGTTGATTCGAGGTGCCATGACGACTCGCCGATTTGCCGCCCTCTCCCTGCCGCTGCTGGTCCTTCTCGGCTCGGCGCTGATTCGAGCCCAAAGCCCGACGCCGCCGCCTCAGCCGCCCTCGGCCGCGGCGCCCGTCCCACCGAGCCAACCGAGCGAAGTGACGCTCGAGCTTTCTCGCAACCAGAAGGCGAAGATCCGCCTGGCGATCCCGAAGTACGCGGCGACCGGATTCGTCGCGGCGGCCGGCTCCGTGGCCGGTACGGAGCTGGAGACGACGGTGCGCCGCGATCTCGATTTTTCCGGCTATTTCGAGATCCAAGGCCCCGAGCAGCTCGCCGGGCTCACCCTCTCCGGCGATCTGCTGCGCGACCGCGACGTCTACCGCTCGACGGGCAACGAAGTGCTGCTCGCCGGGGATCTGCGCGAAGAGCAAGGGAAAGTCGTGTTCGAGGGGCGGTTGTTCGACTTGAAAAGCGGCCAGTCGATTCTCGCCAAGCGCTACCGCGGCAGCTTCGCCACCGCGCGCCGGATCGGTCACACGTTCGCCGACGAGGTGATCCGCTATTTGACCGGCGGCGCGGGCTTTGCGCTGTCCGAGATCGCCTACGTCTCCGAGCGCGGCAAGATCAAAGAGATCTGGCTGATGGACTACGACGGCGGCAACCCGCGTCCGCTCACCGGCCATCGCTCGACCTCGATGTCGCCGGCCTGGAACCTGGCGGGCGACGGTGTGGCCTACACCTCGTTCGTCAACGGCCCGCCGGGGGTCTATTTCGCCGAGGTCGCCTCGGGCAAGAAACGGCCGCTGGTCACTTCCGGCTCGCTCAACATCTCCCCCACGTTCGCGCCCGACGGCGGGCGGATCGCGATCTCCCGCTCGCTTTCGGGCAACATCGAGATCTTCTCCGCGGACCTGTCCGGCGGCAACCTGCGGCGGCTGACCCAGTCCGCCGCAATCGACACCAATCCGGCCTGGAGCCCGAAAGGGGGCACGATCGCCTTCACCTCCAGCCGCGCCGGCAACCCGCAGATCTACCTGATGGACGAGGAGGGCGCGAGCCAGCGCCGCCTGACCTTCGAAGGGAGCTACAACGACGGCGCGGCGTGGAGCCCGGACGGCTCGGAAGTCACCTACGCCACGCGGCGCGACGGGCGGTTCCAGATCGCGGTGACCAACGTGGTGAGCCAGGAGACCCGGGTGCTCACCTCCGGCCCGGGCGAGAACGAATCGCCGACCTTCTCGCCCGACGGCCGGAAGATCGCGTTCACCTCGCGGCGTTCCGGCACCAAGCAGATCTACGTCTTGGACGCCGCGGACGGCGCCAACGTACGCCAGTTGACCACCGAAGGGAGCAATGACATGGCCGACTGGTCGCGGCCAAAGTAGAGGCCTGGGCTGGGAAGCGGCTCCAAACGAAACCACTCGGAGCCGAAGGCGAGGCTCGAAGCGGTATACTCGGGAGACTAATGATTTGCCACTGCCATCGCATCAAGGAGAAATCCACATGAACCGCAAAGCGCTTACCTGCCTGATCCTGGCCGCAGCGATGTTCCCGCTGTACGGCTGCCCGAAAAAGAAGCCCGTCACCCCCGCGCAGGACTTGAACGTCGACACCACGACCGTCCAGCCGACGGCACCCGCCTCCCCGGCCACGGACGTTCCCGAGCCGGTGGCACCGGCGGTCAACGACCAGGTTGAGGACCGTCTGCTATCCGCGGACCTCCAGGTGGTCAACGACGAGCTGCGCCGCCGCGGCTTCGCGCCCGACGTCTACTTCCAGTACGACGAGGCCTCGCTCTCCGATGAGACCCGCGACCACCTCTCCCGGAACGCCGACCTGCTCAAGGGCGCGCCGCAGCTGGTGCTGATCATCGAGGGGCACGCCGACGAGCGCGGCACCAACGAATACAACCTGGCGCTCGGCGAGCGGCGGGCCAACGCGGCGAAGGACTACCTGACCTCGCTCGGCGTCGCCGACAGCCGGCTGCGTACCCTCTCCTACGGCGAAGAGCGGCCGGCCTGCACCGAGAGCGAAGAGAGCTGCTGGGCGCAGAACCGCCGCGCCCACATGGTCGTCACCGGTCGTTCGAACGGCTGAGGCGGCCGATGAGAGCGGCGAGCAGTATCCGGCTCTCCTGCATCCTGGTGGCGGTGATCGCCGCCACCGGGTGCGTCTCCACCGAGGACATCCAGGGGATCCAGACCCAGATCTCGGACGTCCAGCGGCAGCTGCTCCAAATGCAGCAACTGGCGCCGAGCAAGACCGACGTCGGCAATCTCGAAGTCTCGATGGGCAAGCAGATGGATTCGCTGCTCAAGACCGAAGCCGACATGCAGGTCAAGCTGCAAGATCTCACCGGCCAGATCGAGGCGCTCCAGGCGAAGCTCGAAGACACGACCTACCGCCTGTCCCAGCTGTCGCAGCAGATCGCGGCGACGAACCAGGAGCTGAAGAGCTTCCGCGTCGCCCCGGCGCCCGCGCCGCTGGCTCCGGGCACTCCGGGCGCTCCGAACGACCCCAACTTCGGCGTTCCCGCGCCGGTCCCGGCGCCTCCTAGCGGCACCGGCGCCGACCCGAAGGCGCTCTACGATGCCGCGTACAACGATTACCTCAAAGGCAGCTACGACCTGTCGATCCGGGAATTCCAGGAGTACCTGCAGAACTTCCCGGACACCGACCTCGCCGACAACGCGACCTATTGGATCGGCGAGGGCTGGTACCGGCAGAAGAAGTACCGCCAGGCGGTCGAGCAGTACGACCAGATGCTCTCCCGCTACCCGAAAAGCGACAAGGCGGCGAGCGCCACCCTGAAGAAGGGCTACAGCTTCCTTGAGCTGGGCGAGAAGACCAAGGGGCTGCTTCAGCTTCAGCGCGTGGTCCGCGATTTCCCGGCGAGTGACGAAGCGAACCTCGCCCGCCAGCGGCTGCGCGAGCTCGGCGGTTGACCGCGCCCAGGCCGTTGTGCTAAAAACCCTGGAAGTCGCACTGCGGTGCGACTTTCTTTTTGGCTCCGACCTCTCCAGGTTGAACCCCACCGACCGGCTCCGCCGGTCTTAGCGAACGGATGCGACGAAGGATATGGCGAATACCAAGTCGGCGGAAAAGCGGAATCGGCAGAACGTGGCAAACCGTGAGCGCAATCGCGGCCACCGCTCGAAGATGCGCACGGCGATCAAAAAGCTGCGCACCGCGGTCGAAGGCGGCGACGCGAAGACGGCCCAACAGCTTCTCACCGCGACGCTAGGGCTGATCGACGTGACGGCGAAGAAAAAGGTCATCCACACCAACACCGCTTCGCGCTACAAGTCTCGCCTGACCCGCGCCGTCTCCGGCCTCCAGGCCTAAAAGACTCCCGGCGATCCAACGGATCACTGACGAGCCCTCCGAGTTTTGGAGGGCTTTTGGCGTTTCTGGGGCTGCTGGCAACGCGATCTATACTGCGCCCGTGAGTTTCCTTCCGCCCCTTCCCCCGGTCGTCCTCCCTCCGGATCTCGAACGCGATCTGAGGCGAACCAATCCGTGGTGGGAGGGAAATCCCGTTCCCCCGCAGCCTTCGACGCGGCGTCACCTCGTCCGCCAGATCCACCAGAGACTTCAGAAGCGGCTGGCTCCCGCGGTCGTAGTGCGCGGCACCCGCCAGATCGGCAAGACCACGGCGTTGCTTCAGGTGATCGGCGACCTCTTGGCCGCCGGGGTTCTCCCGACCCACATCTTCTACATTCAGGCTGACGAGTTACCTGCGTTGTCGGCTTTTCTCGAGCCAATTCTCCGCCTCGCCGATTGGTACGAAGAAACGATCCTTGGCAAGACGCTCAACGAAGCCGCCCACGCCGGAGAGAAGACGTACCTCTTCTTCGATGAGATCCAGAACCTGAAGGCGTGGGCACCCCAGATTAAGTTCCTGGTCGATCATTCAGCAACGCAGGCTGTCATCACGGGCAGCTCGGCGTTACGGATCGAGCAAGGACGCGACAGCCTCGCCGGCCGGATCACGACCCTTGAAGCCGGCGTCCTTTCTCTTACCGAGATCGCTTCATTTCGTGGGCTCGACCTGGGCCCTCCGTTCCTGCCAGACAACGGACTCAAGGCGCTGACCGAAATTGATTTCTGGCACGCCCTTCGCGAGCATGGCCGTAATCCGGCCGTCTCTTCGTCGAGGGACCAGGCCTTCTCTTGGTTCTCGGAGCGGGGAGGCTATCCACTCGCGTATCAGCAGACTGAAGGCTCCTGGAACGAGTTGGCGGACCAACTCAACGAGAACGTCATCAAGCGGGTGATTCAGCACGATTTGCGGGTCGGGGATCGAGGCAGGAAGCGAGATTCCGTTTTGCTCGAAGAGCTGTTTCGGCTTGCCTGCCGTTACGTCGGGCAGGCCCCGGATCGACAGGTCTTCGTTCGCGAGATCCAAAGAACTCTGGCGGCCAGCATCCAGCCCCTCCGCATCGGCCAATACCTCAAGTTCCTCGGCGACACCTTGCTGCTGCGACTCGTGCCGGCGCTCGAAATCCGACTCAAGAAGAGTGTTGGCGGGCCGAAGATCTGTCTCGCGGATCACGGCCTCCGCGCGAGCTGGCTCCAAGAGGTCGTACCTCTCGATCCGACCGCGCTGCAAAAGGAACCTCATCTGAGCCTGCTGGCCGGCCGAATCGCCGAGAGCGTGACCGGCGCCACACTCGCCACCATTCCGAATTTGGATCTCGCCCATCTGCCGGCCCGCGTCGGCGAGCCGGAGGTCGACTTCATCCTCACCGTAGGCACCAAGCGAATCCCCCTCGAAGTGAAATACCAGCGACGGATCGACCCACTCGCCGATACGGAGGGCCTACGAACGTTCTTGGAAAAATCTGTCAACAATGCACCCCTCGGTTTGCTGATCACTCAATCCGATTTCGAAGGAGTCGCCCTCGATCCGCGGATCGTCGCCATGCCGCTCTCGACGTTCATGCTCTTGAGATAGGCGAGAAATTCCGCCTCTCCCGGAGCGGTTAGCCATACCCGTGACCTCCCCCGCCTCAACCCCTCCGTCGATCCCGGTCCTGGAGCTGCGCGACGTCACCCGCACGTTCGAGGAGGGGGGAAAGTCGCGCTCGGTGCTTCGGGGCGCGAACGCCAGCGTCCACCGCGGAGAGATCGCGGTATTGATCGGACGGAGCGGCTCGGGCAAGTCGACACTGCTGCATCTGATCGCGGGGATCGATCGGCCGACCGCGGGAGACGTGTTGCTCGAAGGGGTCTCGGTGCCGAATCTTTCGGAGCACGAGCGGACGCTTTTACGGCGTCGGCGGATCGGTTTCGTATTCCAGTTCTTCAACCTGATTCCGACGCTCACGGTCGAAGAAAATCTGCGCCTGCCGCTGGAGTTGGCGGGGCAAACCTCGCCGACTGATTTCGACCGGGCGCGGGATCTGCTCGCAGAAGTAGGCCTCGCCGACCGTGGCAGCTCGTTTCCCGACCGGCTGTCGGGCGGCGAGCAGCAGCGGGTCGCGGTGGCGCGCGCGTTGGTGCATGACCCAGCGGTCGTGTTGGCCGACGAGCCGACCGGCAATCTGGATCTCGAAACCGGCTTGCAGGTCTTGGAGTTGCTCGACCGTCTGACCCGGCGTTCGGGGAAAACGTTGATCATGGTGACCCACAGCCGTGAGGTGATCGGCCTCGCCGATCGGCTGTTCCAGCTGGACGAGGGTCGTCTGGTCGAGCGTAGCGCGGCCGAGGTCGCGTGAGCCGACGGGCCTCTCCACGGCACGCACCGCTTCTTGCGCGGGCGAGCCGGCGCCACCTGCTGCGGCACCCCTGGCAACTCGCGCTCGCGGTACTCGGCGTGGCGCTCGGTGTCGCGGTGTTCGTCTCGATCGACTTGGCGAATCAGAGTGCGAAAAAGGCGCTTTCTCTATCGCTCGGCGCGCTCCAGGGGAAAGCAACTCACGAGATCGTAGCGAGCGCGCCGGAAGGAATCCCTGAGGAGCTTTTCGTCCGCTTGGTCCGCGCGGGGGTACGCCCCGCGGCTCCCGTGATCGAGGCGACCGCGATCGTCACGCCCAAAGCCCGCGGTGCAAAGCCCGAGGCGCTGCCGCTGCTCGGCATCGATCCATTCTCCGAGGCGCCGTTCCGTCCCGCGGTCGGTCGGATCGCCGGAGGCGGGCTCGACCTTAAGACCTTTCTCACCGTTCCCGGAGCGTGCCTGCTCGCGCGCGGGACGGCCGGGCGATTGGGTGTCGCGGTCGGCAAGCGTTTCGCCGCCCGCTTTGGGACGTTCGAACGCAGCCTGCTGCTCTCCGGCCTGCTGGAACCCGCGCCCGGAGAAGGCTCCTCTTCCCTCTCCGATCTGCTGATCTGCGACATCGCCACCGCCCAGGAGGCGACCGGCCGACTTGGACACCTCACGCGGATCGATCTCGTACTGCCAGAAGGTGCGGCCGGCGCGCGCGAGCTGACCCGGGTCCGTACCCTTCTGCCTGCCGGTGTGCAGATTCAGGAGGCAGCGGGCCGACTGCGCGAGGGGGACGAGATGACCCGCGCGTTCCGGATGAACCTGAAGGCGCTGTCGCTGCTCGCCCTGGTCTGCGGCACGTTCCTGATCTACAACACGATGACGTTTCTGGTCGTCGAGCGGCGGCGCCTGCTCGGGCTATTGCGCGCTCTGGGCGCCACGCGGCGCGAGATCTTTCGCGGCGTCCTCGGCGAAGCGGCGGCGATCGGCGCGGTCGGCACGCTCTTGGGGCTCGTGGCCGGCGTGGTGCTCGGCCGCGGGCTGGTGCGGCTGGTCGCCGGCACGATCAACGATCTCTATTTCGCCTTGAGCGTGCGAGACCTGGCGCTGCCGCCTTGGACCTTCGTCACCGGCATTGCCGTGGGCCTGGGGGTCACCCTTCTCGCGGCGCTCGCGCCCGCGATCGAAGCGACCGGCACGCCGCCGCAGGGCGCCATGGTCCGCTCGTTGCTCGAAGCGAAGAGCGGGCGCGCGCTCCGCCGCGCGACCGGAGCCGGCGCGCTCGGTCTCGCGCTCGGCGCGCTCGTCCTGCCGGTGCCGGGCCTGTTCGCCTCATTCGTCGTAATGTTTTGCGCGATCATCGGCTTCGCCCTGCTCGCGCCGGGCGCCGCGGTCCTCCTCGGCCGCGCGCTACGCGCCGCCTTGGGGCGCCGCGCCGGCAGGGTCGGGTGGATCGGCCGGATGGCCGCCACCGGGCTCGAACGGAACTTGTCGCGCACGGGGGTGGCGGTCGCGGCCCTGGTGGTTGCGGTATCGGTCACGGTCGGGGTGGGCGCGATGATCGCGAGCTTCCGCGGCAGCGTCGAGCGTTGGCTCGACCGGTCGCTCACCGCGGACCTCTACGTCGGCCCGGCAGAGCGCGAGGCGGGGTTCGTTGGCGCGTCGCGCCCGGGGGACCTGATCGCCCGGCTCGGCGCGATCCCGGGCGTCGTGCGGGTGCGTCCGCTGCGCCGGGCGGAGGCGGCCTCGCCCCGGAAAGGTGCCGGAACGGTCCGTCTGATCGCGGTCGAAGGGGACCCCGCGGCCACCGTGATTCGCCAAGGTAACGTAAGAGATGCCTGGGCGGGCTTTGCGCGCGGCGAGATCCTCGCCTCCGAACCGCTCGCCGCCAGGCTGGGCCTTCGCGTCGGCTCGTCGCTGCCGCTTGCCACCGCCGAAGGGGTGAAACCGTTCCGCGTCGCGGGGATCTATCTCGACTATGCCTCCGACCGCGGCATCGCGATGATCGATGGGGCTCATTACCGGCGGCTCTGGCGCGACGACCGGGTCTCCGGGCTTGGGCTCGATCTCGCCCAAGGCGCGAGCGATGCGGAGCTGGAACGTGTCGCGGCCATCGTCCGAACGCTCGACCCGGAGGCGCCACTCGGCGTTCGCAGCAACAAGGAGCTGCGCCGCCGTTCGCTCGTGGTGTTCGATCGGACGTTCAAGATCACCGGCGTGCTTCGGTTCCTCGCCGGGCTGGTCGCGTTTCTCGGAGTGCTCTCGGCGCTGCTGGCGCTCCAGCTCGAACGAACCCGCGAGATCGGCGTCCTGCGCGCGCTGGGCATGACAACTCGCGAAGTCGGCGCGCTGGTCGCCGCCGAAACCGGCCTGCTCGGGCTCTCGGCCGGGCTCCTCTCGATCCCGGTCGGCTTCGTGCTTGCCCTGATCCTGATCGAGGTGATCAATCGCCGCTCGTTCGGGTGGAGCATGGACCTGGTGCTCACGCCCGGCGTTTTCCTGGGTGCCGTGGCGCTTTCTCTGACCGCCGCGCTGCTCGCCGGGGTGGTGCCGGCGATCAAGATGGCGCGCACCTCGCCGGCCGAGGCGCTACGCGAGGAGTGAGACCGATGACGCGCCTCGTCTCTCTCCTGCTTGCGCTCGGCGGCCTCTTCGCCTTCGGCGCCTGCGCGGATCGGCCGCCCGAAGGACAGCGGTCCGAAACGCGGGGGGTGGCTTCCGTTCTCTCCGCCGGATCTTCCGGGAGCGACGACGGCTTCGCCCGCGCGCTCGCGCCGCGGACGTTCGTCTTTCCGGCCGACCATGGCCCGCATCCCGAGTTTCGCACCGAGTGGTGGTACGTGACCGGCAACCTCGCCACCGCGGAGGGGCGGCCGTTCGGCTTCCAATGGACGATCTTCCGCCAGGCCCTCGCGTCGCGGGGCGCAGCGCGAGCTTCCAAGTGGGGCGCCCGCGACGTCTATCTCGGTCACTTCGCGGTCTCGGACGTGGCGGGCCGGCACTTCCGCTCGTTCGAACGGTTCCGCCGCGGTGCGTTGGGACTCGCCGGTGCCTCCGCCGTGCCATTCAAGGTGGCGCTCGACGATTGGGTGCTCGAAAGCGGGGCGACCGGAGAGAGCCGACCGACCTGGCCGGCGAGCCTTCGGGCGACCGCAGGAGAAGGCGAAGAGAGGACCGCGATCGATCTGATCCTCGAAGCGGGAACGCCCCCGGTGCTGCAAGGCGACCGCGGCCTTTCCCAGAAGAGTGCCGCGCCGGGCAACGCGAGCTACTACTACTCGCTCCCGCGGATGAGCGCCCGCGGCGAGATCCGGATCGACGGCACGCGCTTCGCCGTCTCCGGACTCGCCTGGCTCGATCGCGAATGGAGCACCAGCTCGCTTTCACCCGCCCAGATCGGCTGGGATTGGTTCGCCCTTCAGCTCGAAGACGGCTACGAGCTGATGCTCTACCGCCTGCGCCAACGGGACGGCGGGGCTTCTCCGGAAAGCCGCGGCACACTGATCGCCCCCGACGGCTCGACCCGGGCGATCGAATGGCGGGACTTGGGCTTCACCGAGACCGCCACCTGGACCAGCCCGAAGAGCGGCGCCCGCTACCCCGCGGCCTGGCGCCTGCGCATTCCGGGCGAGCGCCTGGACCTGACGATCCGGCCGCTGCTCGCGGACCAGGAGTTGGACGGAACGTTCCGCTATTGGGAGGGTGCGGTCGGGGTGACCGGCAGTCGCGAAGGCCGACCGCTCTCCGGCAAGGGCTACGTCGAGCTCACCGGCTACGCGGAGGCCGCGGCGCCTCCCCGCTGATTGTTTCGCTCATTGACTCCGTTCAATTCGCTCCGCTGTTAAAGTTCGCACCTCGGGCCGCCGCCCGACTCAACCAAGGAGCCCGACCATGCCCGAGCCGACCCTCCGCTTCCGTCCCGGCTTCGCTCTCGTCCTGCTCGCCCTCGCTTGCGGCTGCGGCACATCGAGCCATTCCGCTCCCGCCGTGCGCACCGCGGCGGCGACTCCACAGCCGCCCGCGGTGGTCGCACCTCCTCCTACGGCCATCGCCGCCCCGACCTACACGATCGAACAGTTTCTCGGCACGACGACCTACTTCGGCAGCTCGTTTTCGCCCGATGGCTCAAAGGTGCTCGTAAGCAGCGACCAGAGCGGCGTGCTCAACGCCTATGCGCTTCCGGTGGCCGGCGGCGAGCCGATCCAGCTCACCCGCTCCGAAGACACCGTGCGCGTCGTGGGCTACTTTCCGAACGACGAGCGGTTCCTGTTCCAAGCCGACCACGGCGGCAACGAGCTGACGCACGTCTACGTCCGCGAGCTCGACGGCTCGGTCCGGGACCTCACTCCGGGAGAGAAGGTCAAAGCCGAATTCGGCGCCTGGGCGGCCGACGACCGGTCGTTTTTCGTCATCACCAACGAGCGCGACCCGAGCTTCTTCGACCTCTACCAGATAGCGACCGACGGCTATCAACGCAAGTTGGTGTTTCAAAACGACGGCGGCTACGACCTCGCCGGGGTATCGCCCGATCAACGTTGGCTCGCGCTCAGCAAGACGAAGACCACCTTGGACAGCGACCTCTTTCTTTACGATCTGACGCGCAAAGAAACGAAGCTCCTGACGCCCCACGAGGGCGAAAGCTCGCACGACGCGGGGCCGTTTTCCCGGGACGGCGCCTGGCTCTACTACCGGACGAACGAGGGGCGCGAATTCCAGCAGCTGATGCGCTACGAGATCAGCTCCGGCCGGCGCGAGTCCGTGCTCGCACCCGAATGGGACGTCTCGGGCGCGGTGTTCGCCAAGGACGGACGCTACCTCGCGGTCTGGATCAACCGTGACGCGCGCACCGAGATCCGCCTGTTCGAAATGCCGGGGATGAAACCGGTGCAGTTGCCGGCGCTGCCCGACGCCGAGATCTCGACCCTCACGTTCTCCGCCGACGGCAAGAAGCTCGCGTTCTACGCGGACTCCGCGCGCTCGCCCGCGAACCTGCACGTCTACGACCTCGCGACCCGCGAGCTACGCCCTCTCACCCGGGCGCTCGAAGCCGGGATCGATCCGGCGCAGCTGGTGGATGCCCAGGTGGTGCGCTTCCGCGCCCGTGACGGCGTGATCATCCCCGGCCTCCTCTATCAGCCGAAAGGCGCTTCGCCCACCCACCCGGCGCCCGCGGTGATCTGGGTTCACGGCGGTCCCGGCGACCAGTCGCGGGTGGGGTACCGCGCTTTGATTCAATACCTGGTGAACCACGGCTACGCGGTCTATGCGATCAACAACCGCGGCAGCTCGGGCTACGGCAAGACCTTCTTCCAGATGGACGACCGCAAGCACGGTGAGGCCGACCTCGACGATTGCGTCGACGCGAAGAAAATGCTCGAAGCGACCGGCTGGGTCGATCCGGCAAAGATCGGCATCCTCGGCGGCAGCTACGGCGGCTACATGGTGCTCGCGGCGCTCGCGTTCCGGCCCCAGGAGTTCGCCGTCGGCGTCGACGTTTACGGCGTCTCGAACTGGGTGCGCACGCTCGAAAGCATCCCCGCCTGGTGGGAATCGACACGCCAGGCGATCTACAAGGAGATGGGGGATCCGGCCGTCGATCACGACTATCTGGTGAAGATCTCGCCACTGTTCCATGCCGACCGGATCGAGAAGCCGCTGATCGTGCTGCAAGGCGCGAACGACCCGCGCGTGTTGAAGGTCGAATCGGACGAGATCGTCGCCGCCGTCAAGAAGAAAGGCGTGCCGGTCGAGTACGTCGTCATTCCCGACGAAGGGCACGGCTTCGCCAAAAAGGAGAACCAGGCGAAGAGTTATGAAGCGATCCTCCGGTTTCTCGATCGCTACCTGAAAGGCGGCCAGGTCGGCTAGCCGACCCTTAAGAGACGAATGCCGGCCTCGCCGCCGCTCCTGCCGCTCGCGCTGTTCGGTCTCACCTATCTGGGGCTCGCGCTCGGGCACGTTCCGCCGTTCCGGCTCGACCGGACCGGCTTTGCCCTGCTCGGTGCGGTGGCGTTTCTCGCGACCGGGGCGATCACGGTAGCAGAAGCGAAAGAAGCGGTTGACGCCCCGACCCTCGCGCTCCTGTTCGGGATGATGATCCTGTCCGCGCAATATCGCTTGTCGGGGCTCTACGGCGCGATCGGGCGACGCCTCGCGGGGATCGCCGACGAGCGGTGCCTACTCGCCGGGATCATCGTGGCCGGGGCGGGGCTCGCGGCGGTCCTCACCAACGACGTCGTCTGCTTCGCGCTGGCGCCGTTGCTCGGCAGCGTCCTGCTCGCCTCCGGGCGCGACCCTCTCCCCCATCTGATCGCGCTCGCCTGCGCCACCAACCTGGGCAGCGCGCTCACGCCGATCGGCAATCCGCAGAACATCCTGATCGCGCAGCGGCTCGCGCTGCCATTCATCCCGTTCGTGCTCGCTTGTGCCCTGCCGGTCGTCGCATCCCTGGGGGTCCTTTACCTGCTGCTCGCGCGGCGCCTGCGACGCAGCCCCCTGGGCGCCTTGGCGGCGCCGATCCCTCTTCCTCTCGACGAGCCTCTCGACCACCGGCAGGCGATCAAGGCGATCGTGCTCACCCTGGCGGCGATCGTCCTGTTCCTATCGCCCGTGCCTCTGCCGCTCACCGCCCTCGCGATCGCCGGCGTCGTGCTCACCAGCCGGCGGATGCAAACGCGCGACATGCTCGCCCTGGTCGATTGGCAACTTCTCGCCCTGTTCGTCGGTCTGTTCGTCGTCGTGCGCGGGTTCGAGCTGTCGGGCTGGACCGCCTGGGTTGGCCACCGCGTGATCCAAGCCGGTGCCGATCTCACCCACCCGGCGGTTCTGGTACCGGTCGTCGCGGTGCTGAGCAACCTGGTGGGCAACGTGCCGGCGGTGATGCTGCTATTGCCTTTCGTGGGCCAAGGCGCGAGGGTCGGCCACGCCTTGGCTCTGGCGAGCACGTTTGCCGGCAACGCGATTCTGATCGGCAGCATCGCCAACCTGATCGTCGCCGAGCAGGCCAGCCGCCTGGGCATTCGCTTCGGCTTCCGCGAGCACGCCCGAATCGGCCTGCCGGTGACGCTCGCGGCGCTCGCGTTCGCGGTCCTCGCCCTGCTCGCCGGTTGAAGCTAGCCGAAGCTGCGCGGACCGATCGCCCCGCGGCGCGGCTCGGACGAGGCGCGCTGGGCCAGGTCGAGGAACGGCCGAGTCGCGAGCGGGTCCATTTGGGCCAGCCGATAGTGCAGGCGGACTCCCGCCTCGAACTGCGCCCGCAACAGGTTGCAGCGCCTCTCGTCCGGCGCGGAGGCCTCGGCGAAAGTGGGCAGGAGACGGCTCTCCGGGCAGAGGTAGCGGGCCCAGCAGCTCTCGCACGCCATCGCCTCGCCCGGCTCGGCGAAAAATTCATCGATGCTCCCCCAGAGCCGGGCGACGTCCGGAGGCTCCATGTTGCGCAGACCGAAGCTCGAATCGACGTCGCCGATCCACAGCGGCCGACGGGACGGCTCCCGTTCGAAATCGAACATCGGCTCGCGTTGCAGCAGGCGGCCGACCAACCGGGTGAGCGGTTGGAAGTCGATCGGCGCCTTCCGCGATCGGAGTCCTGCGCAGATTTCGTCGGCGATGTGGTGAAGGTCGGCCTCGAGATCGCGCAGCTCGGCGCTCGCCCGCGGCTCGGCGCCGGGCGCCCAAGTCACGTCCAAATGGCTGATCCCCGAGGTCTCGGCCAAGCGCCAGGCATCGCCCAGGCGGGCGCCGCGCGCCAGATCGACCCCCAGGGTGAGACGATCGCCGAGGCGGGCGGCGAGCGCCGCAAGATCCGGCGCGACGGCCGGGGCCAGATCGGACGACGCGGTGAGCGGACCGGCCAGGACCCGCACCGGAAACGATTCGCCGGCGAAATAACGGGCCGTCGCCTCGTCGAGCTCCGACAGGGCGAGCGTGACCTCGAACGCGATCGCCCGGCGACTTTCCGCGGCGAGCCGCCGCGCCTCGAAGACGATCTTGTGCAGCGCTTCGACCCCGGGAAAACCGTACGCCCAGTAGCATCGGATCCGCACCGCCAGGCGCTCGCCCGGACGGAAGATTCCCTCCAGCAGCTCGATCGCCTCCGCTTCGGTCTGTCGATCGAGCACCAATTCGCGATCCGGGAGGGTTCCGGACCAACTTCCCGACGACGCGAAATCTTCGTCACCCACCCCCTCGGAGAATCGATCCGAGGTGAGCAGATCCTCGCGCACCAACCAGCTGAGCATCTCTTCGGTCGGTTCGGTGCGGTCGAGGGCGAGCGCCACATAAGACTGAATGTCGATCGGTACCTCGATCACCATCCCCCGCTCCAGGTCGTAGATCAGATCGCATGAGCCGTCCTCGGCGCCTAAAGCATGGATGTTGCGCAACCGCAGGGCTCCCGGCATTGGAATCTGTGCAGTATTCATGGCGCCTCCGCAATGTAGATTTCGCAGGTCCTTTTCGAAGCTATCTCTTTCAATCTATGACGAAAAGTGCCTTCTACTAGGGATGTTGCCGCTCCCCCTCCTCGAATGGACAACTTTCGTCGAAGAAGGTGGTAAACCGGGGCTTGCGGGCCACGAAGGCACGCCGAGATGGGCCAAACGGGCGGACGCCCCCAAGACGCCCGCCCAATTTGGTAGGCGGCGGGAGGGGTCAGTTCTTCGTTTTCAGCCAGCGATCGAGCCAGCCGAGGACGGTCTCGTGCCACAGCAAGCTGTTGGCCGCGTGCAGTACCCAATGGTTCTCGTCCGGCAGGTAAAGGAAGCGACTGGGGATGCCCCGCCGCTGTAGCGCCGTGAAGGTCGCAATGCCCTGCCCCTCCGGAACGCGATAATCGAGGCCGCCCTGGGCCACCAACATAGGCGTTTTCCAATTTGCGACGTAGTTCGCGGGATTCCACTTCTCGTGGGCCTCGGGGTTTTCGTAGTACGGCCCCCCCTGCTCCCACTCGGGAAACCAGAGCTCTTCGGTCGTGTAGTACATCGCCCGCTGGTCGAACAGCCCGTCGTGATTGACCAGGCATTTGAATCCGTCGGGCCAGCGCCCGGCGATCCAGTTGATCATGTAGCCGCCGTACGAGGCGCCCAGCGCGCAGGCGCGGTCGCCATCCAGCCAGGGGTACTTGGCGAGCGCGGCGGCCAGCCCCTTCTGCAGGTCTTCGAGCGGACCGCCTCCCCAGTCTTTGGAGATCGCGTCGGTGAACGCCTGGCCGTAGCCGGTGGAGCCGTGAAAATCGATCATGATCGTCGCGTAGCCTGCACCGGCGTAGACCTGCGGATTCCACCGGTAGTGGAAGTTCTCCTCGAACGAGCCTTGCGGCCCGCCGTGGATCAGGAACGCGATCGGTGCCTTCTGGCCGGCCACCCACCCGACCGGCTTGGCCACCCAACCGTAGACGGTGTCGCCATGTGAGCCGACGAACGAGAACTGCTCGGGCTGGGTCATCTGGGCCGCCGCGACCTTCGCTTCGTTGATCCGGGTAATTTGGGTCAGGCCGGAGCCGTCCGGATGAATCGTGAACAGCTCGACCGGCGAGCGAAAGGTGTCGCGCCCGAACACGATCCGGTCGCCCCGCTCGCCTAACAGCACCGGGGAGTGAACCGAACCTTCGGCGGTCAGCTTGCGAGCCGCGCCGGTCGCCACGTCGATCGCGAACAACGGGCTACGCCCGAGATCGTTCGCTGAGGCATAGATCGTCTTGCCGTCGCGCGACCAAACCAGCTCAGCCGGCGTCCGGTCCCAAGCCGCAGCAAGCTCTTTCTCGGCACCGGTCGAAAGATCGCGCAGGCGAATGTGGAAACGGTCCGCCTCAAACCCCGGCCGAACCATCGCCATGTAGGCCAAAGTCTTCCCGTCCGGTGAGAAGCTCGGCTGGGTGTCCCACGCGAGGTTGCTCGCCGTCAGGTTCTGCGGCGCCGCGGAGCCGTCGACCGGCACCCGGTAGAGATCGAAGTTGGTGGACCAAGACTCGGTCTGCCCCGCGATCCGCGCCGAAAACACCACGGCCTTGCCGTCGGGTGTGAACGCAAACTCCTCCGCCCCGCCGAACGGCTTGGATGGCACGTCGGCGTCCATCCCCCTCGACAGGTCGATCGGCGTGCCGCCGGAAGCCGGAATCACGAACAGATGGTTCCGCCGCCCGTCCTGCCAGGTATCCCAATGGCGGGTGAACATCCGGTCATAGACCCTACCGGTCGCCTGCGCGGCCGCCGCGTCGTCGACCCGCTTCTTGGAGCAGGCAAGATCGGCGCAATCGGGGAATACCTCCAAGCTGAACGCGAGGAGCGAGCCGTCCGGAGAAACTTTCAAAGCCGAGGCGTCGAGCGGCAGGTCGGTAACCTGCGAAGGCCTCCCCCCGTCGAGTGGCAGCCGCCAGATCTGCGACGATCCCGAGCGGGTGGACAAGAAGAAGAGCGACTTGCCGTCCGGAGCCCACCGCGGATCGGAGTTGCGCTTGGCGTCCGCGGTCAACTGCCGAAGCCCGGAACCGTCGGCATTGACCAGCCAAAGGTCGTTCTTGGCGCCGTTCGTCGCGAAATCGGTCACCCGCACCGAAAATGCGATCCGGTTCCCCTGTGGGTCCGGCTGGGGATCGGAGATCCGGTCCATCACCCAGAGATCCCGGGCGGTGAACGGATGAGGGGCCTCGGCGGCATGGGCCGCGAGAGGGGCGGCGAGGGCGAGAAGCGTGAGAAACGAAACGACGGCGACGGCTGTTCTGGGCATGAATCCCTCCTGGGGTGCGTGAGGAGGATTGTATGCGGAGAGGGGTGTTTGGCGATGGCCGAGACCTCAAGATCGTGCTAGGTTATAGCTGTACTTAATGGAGGCTAACTATGGCTGAGAGATTGCAGCCCAGAGCAGGCCGATCGGTATTCTCCAAGATACGATTGATTTCACTTTCCTTAATTTTGCTCGCATCCACTATTTGGTTTTCATTAACTCCGGGAAACATGCCAATTTCAATAGCAGCCGTCACTCTCGGGAATTTCATACTTACCCTGTTCGCTCTCTTTTCAGTATTCCTAACAAGACCACGCCGCGCCGATTCGAAGAACCCCACAAAAAGTGGAGGGACAAGCCAAGGGAAGGAACGCGTTCAGGCTGGCCGTGAAGAAGAGTTTTTACACCGAAGCCTCAAAATTCTGAAAATCTTGGGCGTCGTAGGCCTCGTGGCGATACTCTTTAGCGGCTCACTTGCTCTAATCGTCAACTCACCACTATCAAAGCCAGCACCAATTAGCGACTCATCTTCGATTTTACTGTCGGCAGCATCACTTGCTCTCTTCATCTTTTCATCGCTTGTTGGTATTGCCGCAATCTTTGGTTGGCAGCAGCTCCAGAGAGATATCGATGTGAAAGTACGCGAGTACGGAATGAACTACCAACTTGAGTCGCAAAAGAAATTTGCGGATATTGAGAACGAGCTTCGAGGTCGCTCGGCCTCGCTAATTGGCTTCATGCTAGGTGAACTCAGCATTGATTATAGCGGCGCGCGCATGCGCGTAGTGCGAGAGGATCTACTGAGAGATTCGGTGCATTACTGCCAGGAAGGATTTCGCCGTCTCAAAGACTCGAACGACCCTGGGCCCAGACTACTGAGCATTAATAACTATCTCTATTATTACTCGTTAGCCAACCCCAAGAGTGGGAATCCGAGCATCTTACGCTACGTAGATGAGCTACTTGCTGTCGGACAGGAAAACGACAAAATTCATCTCCAGTTGACATACTGCAGAATTGTCGCACTCTTTTCCAAAGATTCAAAGCAACGGCGCGAAGCAAAAGAGGTGGTCAACGATCTAATAGAAAATAAAAACTTGGACCGAAGGCAGACGAAAGAGGCCGAGGGTTGCCTCGACCTCTTGTAGCAAAAAACTAGAGCCTTCCTCTACGCCTTACGCCGGAAAATCACTCCGGCGAGCACTCCATTTTTCGTCCAATCCGACCGGGTCGAGACCAGAGCCTCCATCTAGGTTCATCTTTGATCCCTTCTGGTCGATTAACCGACCGGATCGACAGCCCCACCACCATCGGAAAGGGGAGGCTTTGGGCTGGCATCTGTCGGCTGTCCGTCATTCCTGTTAAATATCGCGGGTGCGAGAGCCGATGAAAACACAAGAAGCGCTAGAACCAACCAACGAAATCCACTCAAGTCCTTCCCTCCCATTAAGAAGGGCGCCCTCTTTAGGGCGCCCGGTTTGGCAGAGCACGGAGTGCTGGACGAATGATGAGTGGTGCTCCGGTGGAGAGGTGACAAGGGAGACCTGCCGATCGGACCAGACGCCCTCAGGTCGAACCCGTAGCGCTTCTCGCCCTGCACACCAAGACTATCCATGGTTGTCTGTCCGTTCCTCATCGACTGAATACGCGAGATTGTAACTTTTAACGGACCATAGTCAACCATCTTGACTTATAGCCATTCACGCAACTATTATCTCCAAACGGCGCCCTCCTTAGGCTGCGGAGTACCGGTGCGAGCCTCTTAGTTGGATCCTATGCTTGTCCGCGAGCGGATGTTAGCGGCGGTCAGAAACGGCGTGATTCCGGCGGTCAGAAGAGCGGGCTTCCTTCGCCGGGATAGCGCGGCGTTCATAGCTGGCGGCGAGGTAGGCGACGTAGCCGGAATGTAGCTCTTCCGGCGAGAGCGAATCGAAG
>DASYKS010000089.1:0-37859 GCA_035995205.1 Thermoanaerobaculia bacterium | reverse complement strand
CGGAAGTCCGGCTCCCGCTTGGCCTTCTCGTAGAGCTTCTTCCGGAGTCGCTCGACATGATCGGGTTCTAGACTCATCGTCAATTCCCTATCTCCGCCTCGTTCTGAAGCATGCCTGAACCAGGGCTCCGTCCCTCCACCGGCGTTGACCGGCTTCCTCGGTACCATGAGCCCCTCCGACTTCCACGCGGCCCGAGGCTGGCCATTTCAGACCACCCGGTTGATGGTTGCGACACCACCACCGCCATGGATCTCGCACGTTGCCTCAATGACCTTGTGCGCATGCTGACCCCACTACCCCGGCTGGAAAGGACGAGCTCTCTGGTCGGTTGCTCCCCCGCCCTCCAACGGCCTTCCCCATCTGACAGGAGGGTCGGCTCCAGCGACAAAACTATCGAGGCCTGCTCAGGGTTCACCTGCTTTTCGGCCTGCGCACTTGCACCTTGGTTGCACCAAGGACTTCCCCGGAGGCTTCAGCGGACGATCTCTCGCCTCGACTGCTCCAGTGGCTACCGGGCGAACCGACAATTCCCCGGGCGGGACTTGCACCCGCTGGCCTTTGAGACCCAGAAGGTCTCCCCGTAAACTCGGACTCCTCAGCTCACGTCGGACCTCCTTTCGTGTCGCACTGCCAGCCTAATATTGGAAGTGGACCGATCCTCGTGCCGCGAACGAGGACAGAACAACCGCCTCCCGGCCGAAAAAGGCAGCCGGCAGAGCGAGCGGCAGCCGACCTTCAGCAGAAAGCAGGTCGAGACTTCGGAGCGTCGAGCCAAAATGTCGGAGCGTGGAACCGCAGCCACCAGGCAAGGCGGTTGTAACTATCTGAAGGCTCTTGGGTTTTGAGCGGCCGCCCCAGGTCTACGTGGCCGGGCTGATCGCCAACCGGCCCGCTCGAACGAACGGCAATCCGGGGGAAACTCCCCCGGGGAAACCGAGCCATCCGGTCTCCGGCCCGCAGGTACTCGGCCACCTCTTGGAAGGCCTTGGCGAACCAGGCGTAGGCGATCCTGATCTCGGTCCGAACCCGCTTGCTCGCTGCATGGACAAGCGGCGCGGGCGACCTCTTGGTCTTCACCGGCTGAGAGAATGGATGCTGCTGGAGGATCGCGGCCGAGCCCAGAGGCTCGCTTCCCGTCGCCGCTCGCCGCGCGGCGGCTTGGGCGATGATCACTTCGATCAACTCCCCGATCCACTCGCGGTACTGCTCCGCAGAAAGATCCCGCCAGCAGGGCAAGGGCGCGAGGTTCACGATCTCGGTGTCCGTGAACTGCCGAGTGCCGAGCTCTTCGGCACGTAACCGCGCTTCCCATTCCTTGGTGCGGTCGAACCAGGTCCCCTCGATCGGTTGGCCGGTAAGGAGAGCGGTGACGCAATGAACACCCGGCCAATCCTGGGGGCGGGCGACTAGGTTCTCTTTGCAGCGGTGCGACAGAACGTAGACCAAGCGCCCCTCCTGGGCCTCTTCCTCGTCGCTCACGAGGATCGCCTGGTAGCGACGAGAGAAGACCTTGTCCCGCCAACCGGTCGATCGGGCAACCTCGCGGGCGAGCTTCGAGTTGAAATAGCCCATGAAGCGGGCCAAGCGCTCGCTGTCCTCGACTCGAACGAGAAGGTGGAAATGACCCGAGGCGAAGGAGAACGCGCAGATCTCGAGCGGGTAGGGGCGCGTCCCCACGGTCCGCCGCGCATCGGGCTACAACTGTTCGGATTCTTCGACCACGGCTTTCAGGTCAGTCCGGGAAAAGTCGTTGCCCTTGAACAAAAGGGGCTCCCCGGTTGCCCGAGCGAGGGCATAAGAACAACAGTCGCCGAGATTCAACTTCGCCGGATGGCGGCCTTTGCCGAACTCGTCGTAAGCCGAGCGAGCCAACCGAACCTGAGCGGCGTCCAGGCTGACGATGTCGAAACCGGCGGTTTGGACCATGAGATCGAGCTCTCGAATGCCCGCCGAGCCTTTTCTCTCCTGCATCACGATCGCCGCTTCTAAGGCGGACATGGCGCTCATCAAGCGCGTGGGATCCGCAGCGATCCGTCGTGCGAAGAGGGCTGCCTCGGACTCACCGAGCAGGATGGCGACGACGGCGGAAGTGTCGATCACCATCATCGGAAGCCGCCGTGCTCATCCCAATCGAGGATCTCGTCGGGACTCCGTGCGTCGAGATCCGGCAGCGCGCTGCACCGCTCAGAGATGTCGAGCAGCGCCGCGGCTAGAGCTGGGCCGCTAGGACGCTCTTTGACCCGATGCAACCGCTCCTCCAACGCGTGAATAACCGCCTGAGTGACGGTCTCGCCGGTCACTGCGGCAAGTTGGCTGGCCAGCTCTTCCGCCTGGTGATGCTCGATGCTCAGCGCCATGATCCTGTCTCCCAAAGACCCCCGACTGGAGAATTCTACCTCATGGAAGCTGGCAAAGTCCCGGCCGTTGGGCGCCGGATAGCGCACTCGCCAGTTCAAACCGCTGCCGACACATAGACCAAGCGTCGAACCCGGTTCGTTCATATTGGCGTACCAGGGCGTCACCGTTGTTCAGCGCAATGCACCTGCCTGGTGCCTACCTGGCGACCATTGCCGATGAACCAATCTCTCGCTGGCCTGACGCCTATGCTCACTGGTCCGATTGCCCCGAAGTCACGCGCTCTCCCGACCGGGTGAGTGGCGCCTGGATCTTCCGCGGCACCCGAGTTCCCGTCGCGGCGCTGTTCGAGAACCTCGAATCCGGTGCCCGGCTGGAAGAATTCCTCGCGTGGTTCCCAGGAGTCGGCAAAGACCAAGCCGAATCGGTGCTCGAACACGCCGCCTCCGGCCTTGGCGCCCTTTGACCGTCGCCCTCCAGGCCCGCCAGAAGAGAACTACGAACTCGTGGTTGCAAATGTTGAAGGCACCGCTTGCGCCCAGCGGCCGGAGCGGGTAGCTTCCCCGTCGACGGCGAGGGCGAGGAAAAAAACGACGGGCGGCTGCAACCGCCCGTCGGGACCTACACACGTGGATCGGGGATCAAGCCGGGGCGACTTCGACGTCGACCTTACCTGCTTCCACCGACTTCGCCTTCGCCGCCTCCTCTGCCTTCTTCTTGGTGACCTTGCGGGGCCGGCCCTTCGGCTGCAGGCCGTAGCGGATCAGCTCGACGCTGTCCAAACCGTGGTGCGCCTGCAAATCCGCCGTGAAACGCCGGTAGGACTTGGCACCTTCGCGGGCCAACTCCCGGCGCTGCTTCATGACGCTCGACAGCTCCGAGCGAATCGCCTCGGCTTGCTCGTTGAAGCGGACAAGGCCCTGGACCTTGGTCTCGAGGGCCTGGTGCCGCTCGGCCGCCGGGCCGAGCGATTCCACGATCGGGCGAGCGTTCTCCACCATGACGTTCCAGGTGTTCGCGATGTCGGCATACCGTCTCTGTCTCATACATCCTCCTTCGCTGTGGCGAAGACAGGTGTGGGATCAGCCCCACGCGATCAGGATAGGCAGCCGTTTCCGAGAAATCGAGCAAATCGGTCGTTTCGGCGAAAAAAGTCGGCGAGGCAGTCCCGGAACCGGGCGGCGATCGAGTACGGCCGGCGTTCCGGCCCTTGGATGGGGCGGAAAAAGTCGGCAATCTACTATTTCAGGCCCGCACTCCTGAAGAAAAACTCGGCAGTCCACTTTTTCAAGCCCGCACTCCTGAAGCAAAAGGCGGCACGGCACTTTTTCAAGCCCGCACTCGGGTAGAAAAACTCGGCAATGCACTCGGTCAAGCTTGCACTCGCCAGAAAAAAATCGGGAATCTGCATTGCGAGCTCTGAACCGCCATCCGATAAATCGGCAATCCGAAAAAATAAGCTGGCGATGCACTCTGCCAAGCCAGACATCCTGGAGTGCGGAGTTGAAATTCCGGAGTGCGGGCCTAGAATTGCCGCGTGCAGACTTAAAACTTCGAGCGAAGACTTGAAACTTTCGAGTGCGGAGTCGAAACTTAGGAACGCCGGATTTCGATCCCGAAGGTCCGCCTTGAAATTTCCGCGCGCCGCACTGGAATTTCGCCGGGCGGAGCTGCCATTCACCGCGTCCGCGCCAAACTTCTGCGGCGCCGCGAGAACCAGCGCGCGTCTCGGACAAAAATGTGGATGTCCAGTCCAAAACGACTGACGACCACGGCGGAACCTGTCGCGCGCAGTTGCCCGCACAAGGCATGGAGGTCCCCGCCGACGGCCGCGACGGCCCGCCATGGGTTTACCGTGGCACCTGTTTAAGGAGGCGAGATGCACATCCTCGCTCCTGCGCTGGATTGATGTGAGAGTGACTCGCGCAGTAGGCTCCCGCGAACATGTTTCCGGGAACCGCCCTCGCCCTGATCGCAGTCCTGGTATCCGTCGGCGCCGATGCCGCCGGTTCCGCTCCCCTCGCCCCCATTCCGCTTGACCAGGCCCGCCTGGCTCTCGACGAGGCTCACCTCGCCTGCACCGAAGACGCCGGCAAGCTCTGGGGGCGCACGCTTTGCGGGCCGCTCCTGTTGGTCGATCCGGCGAGCCGTTTCGTGGTCGCCAACGAGCCCGACGGCGAAGGCCTCCTTGCGCCGCGGGAGGGGGTCTTTACGGCTACGCTGCCCGACACGGTCGTGGTCGCGAACACCGCGACCTCCTGGGCCGGAAAGCGCTGGACGATGGTGATGTGGCCGTCGGTCGGACCGCGCCCTGTCCAGCAGCGCCGGCTGCTGATGCACGAGAGCTTCCACCGCATCCAGGAGGATCTCGGCTTGCCGGCGGCGAACGCCAACAACCCGCACCTCGACGAGCTCGAAGGGCGTTACTGGTTCCTCCTCGAGCTGCGCGCGCTCGCGGCGGCGCTGCGCTCGGAGGATCCGCACGCGGCGATCGCCGACGCGCTCGCCTTCCGCGCCCATCGGCAGGCAACCTTCGACGGCGCGGCGGCGCTCGAGCGGGCGCTCGAGAACAACGAGGGTCTCGCCGAGTACACCGGCTACGCGCTGCGCGGAACGGCTGACGCGGAAACGCGACTGGCGGCGGCGCAGCGGCTCGACGACGTCGACCGGGACCACTCTTTCGTGCGCGGGTTCGCCTACCTGACCGGACCGGCCTACGGCCTCCTCCTCGACGAGAAGAGCGCCGGGTGGCAGCGAAGCTTCAGCGCGACATCGGATCTTCCGGCAATGCTTGGCGCCGCGGTCGGCGTGTCTGCGGCAGGTGACGCCGCGGCCTCCCGGGCAAGGGTCTACGACGACGGAACATTGCGCGCCGCGGAGGAAGGGCGCGCTGCGCGGCAAGCGGCGCTCTTGACCGGCTACCGGGCGCGGTTGGTGGATGGGCCGGTGCTGGCGATTTCGCTCGACGGCGCCAATTACGGATTCGACCCGGACACGGTCGTGGCGCTCGGCGACGCCGGAGTGGTCTATCCCGAGTTGGAGGTCTCCGGTCCCTGGGGCACGTTGCACACGGCCGAAGGAGTGCTCCTCGACAGCGCGCACGGCCGGTTGATCTTCGGCGCCATGGATAGCACGGGCATCAGGCTCGAAGCCGGCTGGAAGCTCGGCCCCGGCCCCCGCAAGGGGGATCTCGTCCTGGTGGCGCCGGCAGCGCCACAACCCACGAAGCCCTGAGTGGTGAGAGTGGACGACCTTCGAGCCACCTCAGGCCGGCCTGCGTAAGAGGTGATCGCGCTGACCTTTGGCGTCCCGGGCGAGTGGTTCAAGAAAATCGACCAGGAGATCCTACATTGCGCCGAAGTAGGGGAGCGTGGCACCAGTTGAGCGTGGCGGCGCGGCGCCGTTGGCGAGGTGGGAGCCACGTCCGGCGTTCTGGTATCCTGAAAAGGCACCACCCGCGGCCCTTTCGTCAGCGCGCCGGGCATGCCGCAAGGAGAAGAGGATGGCAGAAGGAGCACTCACCCAAGTCCAGCGGCTGGTGGATCAACTCTCCCCATCTGAACAAGCGTGTCTGTTATCCACTTTGGCGCTTCGTATCGGTGGCATGATGATCTCGGCTTCCTCTACGGTCTCCGCCACACCGGCGAATGGCAAGGAAGCATGGGAGGAGTTCTTCCGTCTTGGCGACGCCCTTGCTGCCAGCGATCCGCAAGAGAGTGGCACCCTGACGGCGGCCGTATTAACGATGCGACGGTGACACGATGTACACCGTGGATGCCAGTGTGTGGGTCAACGCCTTTGACCAACAGGAACCGGGCCACCTCGTCAGTCGCCAATTTCTTGAAGTCCTACGAAGCCAGTCGCTTTCCATCGTTGTGCCCAACTTGGTGCTCGCCGAGGTGGCTGGAGCGATCGGGCGCACACGGCGTACTCCGGTGGAAGCACAAATGTTTGCCCTGGCACTGAGCCGCCTGCCGCATGTGAAGGTCCGGGTGCTAGATGAGGCGTGCGTGCTCCACGCTCTCACCTTGGCGGCACAGCAGGGTCTGCGCGGCGCCGATGCGGTCTATGCTGCGGTTGCACAGGACACCGGGAGTACGCTGGTCACATTGGACAATGAGCACCTGACACGGCTCGCGAACCTCCTGCCGGTCTGTACTCCGGCGGCGGCCCTGGCAACACTGCCACCTCAAATCTAGCGTACGAGGCGTATAGCAAGCCGACGGGAAAGTTGCACGTCGAGGATAATTTCACGCCGCCGCGGGCTTGATACTCTTGACGCGCGTGAGTTACGCCAGCGCCGCAAGGATGTCCTCGTGCTCAAGATCCTCGTAGTCCCGCAGGATCTCCTCCAGAGTCATCCCCGAACTGAGCAACTCGAGCACCATCTCCACCGTGTAGCGCAGACCGCCTAGGGTCGGTCTGCCGGCGAACCAGGCAAGCACTTTTCCTCCTGCCTGGATCTGTTACTTTCAACCATCCGCCATATTCACTGTGAACCCGTGCAAGAGGAGGACAACGATGCCACGAAATTCGTCGTTCACGTTCGATCTCGCCGGCAGCCCGCCCCAGGTCGTTGCCCAGGGCGGCACCATTCAGGAGGCCAACCAGTGCACCTTCCAGGCTCTGGATGGCAATGGGCTCTCCGTTTACCTCCTGACCCTCCAACCCGGCGCCGTGCGCGTTCCGCACTGGCATCCGGACGCCTCCGAGCTCGACTACGTTCTCGAGGGGAAGGCCCGGATCGGCCTGGCCTTCCCGAACAAGGAGTGGCAGAGATTCGATCTGGAGACCGGACAGATCGCGATCCTTCCGCAGGGGTGGTTCCACTACATCCAGAACGTCGGCGACGGGGTACTGAGGATGCTGGTGACCTTCAACAACCCCGCCCCCAACGACATCGGAATCTCAGTCGGCTTCCAGGCGATCCCGAAAGAAGTGCTCGCGCTGACCTTCAATGTCCCGGCCGAGCAGTTCGAGAAAATCGACCTGGAGGTGCCCTACATCGCGCCGAAGTAGAGGCGAACCGCCGCCCCCGATTGCGCCTACCGCATTGGGTGCCGCCGGGAAATGCTGCCAGCCTAATTCTTGGGAGGGCCTCCTCAAGAGGCCCTATCGCTTGAATGCACCCGGTCTGTCAGAAATTCGTGCCCCGTGACGAAGTCCCTGCACGCCAGCGAAGGAATCGACCCTCGTCTGGTGACGTACACAAAAAAGGGATGAGCCATGGCAACGACCACCAAGATTCAAGTCACCGCCACCGATAATGAGCTTTACCTTCTCGCGTCGACCCCGGCGGGCAGCTCGGAGATCTGTCACATCAAGTCCGGATACAACAACCCAGTGAGCTACACCGTCGTTCCCCAGTCAATCTTACCAACAGGCTCCTACACCCTGATCATGGTCGGAATCAACTGGGGTGGCCCGCAAGCCTTCAAGGTCATCCTCACCACTGGCGGGGTCGACACTCCGTACACGGCGCCTCAGAATCCAGCCGTTGGGGCGAACTGGACCGTGGCTGTGCCGATCACAGTCTGAGATCTCCGGGCCCGGCGTGCGCTGACGATCGGGCCCACTTCAGCCTCGAACTCAGCAGATCGAATGCACTGGATTCCGCGATGTCGTACAGAGGTTCGTCCTTGCCGACGACGTGGCTCCCTACGTCTCGATATTCCGCGGCCACTGGTTGACCTGCGGCGAGCCGGGCTGCCAATCGCGCAGGAAGCCGATTAAGGCGGCGCGGTAGTCGATCAGGGCGCGATTGCGTGGGTCGGCCGGGCCGCCGGGGAAGAAGAGGTCGTCCTCGATTCCGTCGAGCGGAACGAAGGGGACGTAGGGGACCGAGAAGGCGAACGTGAAGTAGAAGGTCACCATCTGGCCGATCGTCCCGGTGACGGGCAGATAGGTGAGCAGCGTCTTCGTGTCGATCGGTTTCCCGGGGTCGGGAATCGACGGGTTCTGAAGCGTCGGCGGGAAGTTCGCGACGAAGGTGAGGCCCGGGTTGGAAGTGGCGGGATTGCGCCCCGAACCGTGGATAGTGATCCGGTAGATCAGACTGGTGAGCACGCGGATCAGGGTGGCGCGATCCCGAACCGCGGGAATGCCTTGTACGTTCCCCCGGTCCGGATCGCCGGCGGCCGTGATCCAGGCTTGAAGCGGCTTGTCCTCCGCGACCTGCGCGTCGTCCTCGTAGGTGGTCTCGACGAAGGCGCGGACGTAGGTCTCGGTCGCCTGCCAGAAGTAGAGATAGTGGCCGGCGATCGGGTAGGCGTCCCACGGCTCCTTGAAGGTGAAATCGGCCTCGGTGATGCCGAGATTCTCAAGCGTGGTCGTCGGATCGTCGTCGAAAAAGTTGCGACCGTCCGCGAAGGTGTTGCACAGCTTCAAGAACTTCCAGGCGGTCGAGACCGAGGTCGGCGGCGCGATCTGCTTCCACAAGAGGAGCAGGATCTCGTCGAATTGGATCAGGAAGTCCGATTGAGGATCGAGCAACAGACGCAGCGGATGACCCTCAGGAACGTTCTGGGCGAGGGTCATCAGCAGGGCCGCGGTCACGATGTGCCAGTGGTAGACGTGGCCGAGCCAGATGCCATAAACCGTGATCGACGCCTTGGCCGCCTGGAGGGCGTAAAGCCACGCGCCGTCGCTCGCGTCTCCGCCCGCCCCTCCCCCGCCGCCGCGCAGGTAGTAGGTCGCGTTCCGCCCGGCCGGGCCGGCGACCCGGATCGAGAACGGTGTGAGCTCCTTCGTCTTGGGGTCTTGGCGCAGGAGCGTGATCGTGCTCGGCGTGAAGCGGGAAAAACCGTCCACCGTAGGAACGTCGAACCGTTCGAAGATCGTCAGATCGATCGCATACAGCCGGCCCGCCTCTTGAAGCTCGTGGGCCTCCGCCGTCCAGCCGTCCCCCATGAGGGATTTGAGCGCGTCCCGATCGCCCTCGCCGATCTTCTTCGGCAGGAGCAGGTTGTAGGCCAGGCCATAGCCCGCAATCGTGGGCCAGAAGGCGCGGGTCGCCGCGTCCGGATCGGTGAGCGTGGCGGCGAACGGTTCGAGCAGCGGCGCGGCGGCGCCGTAGACGTCGGGAAACGTGGTCCACGAGATCGAGAACTGTTGGGGCTCTTCGAGCGGCAGCTCGGTCGGGCCGCCACCGGCCTGGCTTTTCGCCTGCTCTTCCTCCAGCTTGGCGTCGATCTCGTCGCCGATTTTTTCGAGCATCACGCGGAGGAGCTCGCCCGGCCGGTCCGCAAGGAGGGTCGCAAGCTCCTGCCGTGCCTGGGCCGCCCGGTCGACCCGGTCCCCGGTCGGCGCGACCTGCGCGGCGACGCCGCCGTCGGCTTGAACCGGGGGCGCATCGCCGGAGCTCGAAGTCCCGAACAGTAACGGAAAGGCCGGGAGCGTCGTGCCGCCGATCGTGTAGACGTTATTGAGACCGTGCGCCGCCTGCTTGACCTCCTCGGCGCGGATGCCCAAACGCACGAGGCTGCCGAGCAACCCGTCCAGGGTCACCGGGATGGCGGGGATGTGCTTCAATCCGAGCAGGCGCAGCGGCAGCTGGTGGAAGGAATGCGTAGCCATCAGGACGGTCCTCGCGCAACGTCGGTCGCGCTTCATGCGCGAACGCGTAAGCCGGGAGAAGTTTAGCGCGTTGTGTCGAAGCGTGGGCGCGTGGGGCACGCCTGCGGTCCGAGGAAAAACCTCTGCGGCTACCAGCCTTCCAACTTCCGCTTGATCAGCTGGTGGCCCCTGGCGGGATCGCTCGCCTGTTCCTCCGTCACTCCATGGCTCTTGAGGATCGCCAGGGCATGACGTTTGTCCTGCGCGTGCTTGGGCTTGGTTACCGGCTTGGTGACCGCCCGGTGCAGGTTGGTTGCGTGCGTCTCTCGGTCCGTACCCAGTCGGCCTTCCCTCTTCTTCTTGAAATGGCGATGGAGCTTGTAAGCGCCCAGACCCGCCGCGGCGAGCGCTCCCACTCCGGCGAGCGCCCATCCAATCGGCGTTGCTGCCGCCACACCGAGGAGTCCCGCGAGCAGGAGCCCGCCGCCCACCGCGCCGATCCCCGCTCCGATCCCGCCCAGGATGTTGCGTTTGCGGCGCTTGCCCAGCTGTTTGCTCAGGTGATCGGCGGCGGCCTTATTCTTCGGGCTCATTCGGCGGTAGCGGGCGCTTGCTCGAAGTTCGTCGACCTCCTTCTTGTGCTGGTGGGAGCGATAGGCCCGGTAGCCGGCACGCCCCGCAACGACGGTCTGCACTCCAGCCCCGATTCCGGCGGTCGCCACCCCGGTGGCCGCCGGAAGGATCGACGTGCCCGCGTGGGTGAGCGAACTGATCGCGTTCGCCGCCTGCATGCCCTGGCTGCTGGCGTCCGCGAGGTTCACCGGCAGGTCCACGGCAAGGCGCTTGGCCGTGCTGCGGGTCTCGGCCTGCTTTCCGGTCTCCTTGTTCCGGCGAGAAAACGTATCCCGGATCCCCCGAAAGAAACCACGGACTCCCCCCTCCTTGCGCATACTGTTGAGGCTCTGGCCGGTGGCCAACAGGTCGGACCCGCCCCCCAAGACGTTCAAGCCGGCGCCGACTCCGGTCGTGTAATTGCCGGTTGCTTTGAGGTATCCGGACGTGCCGGGAATCTGTTTCGGGGGAGAAAGCATCGAGTTGACGCCGGACGCCAAGCCGACCGCGCCGGTCTGCGTCCCGGGGGAATTGATCGCCATGAAGTTTGCGAGATCCCCTAACCGCGAGCCAGATTCCTGCTGTTGCTGCTGCCTCGGCAGCAGCGGCTGCCTCACGTCATCGTTCAACACCAGACGTTGCTGCGCGTGCCGTCTCTGGTTGTTGACCCGAGGCTGTTGGCGCAGATCGTTCACCGGAGGCTGCTGGACCAGGTTGTTGACCAGAGGCTGCTGAACCAGGTTGTTGACCGGTTGGTGCTGCGCCAGATCGTTGCCCGGCACCTGTTGGGCCAGGTCATTGCCAGAAGGCTGCTGCGCCAGATCGTTGACCGGTTGGTGCTGGGCCAGGTCGTTGACCGGTGGCTGCTGGGCCAGGTCGTTGACCGGTGGCTGCTGGGCCAGATCGTTGACCGGTGGCTGCTGGGCTAGATCGTTGACGGGTTGGTGCTGCGCCAGGTCGTTGACCGGTGGCTGCTGAGCCAGGTCGTTGCCCGGAGGCTGCTGCGCCAGGTCGTGGTGCTGCGGCTGAAGCGCCAGGTTGTTAACCGGCGGCGGCTGGACCGGGACGTGGTGCTCCGGCTGGTGCCCACCTTCCTCTCCGCCTTGGCCCAACCAAACGCCGCCCCACACGCGCTTCAACTGCATTGGCGCCTTGCGCCCCATCGAACCGGCTTCGGATTCGAGACCGGTCATCATCTTCCTCGTCGCCCGGACTTGGCCCTGGCGTTGCTGCACCGTGTGCGCGGACAAGCCGTTTTCGCGTTGGTCGGAGCGAACCCGATCCACGGCCATGTCCTCGAACCGGTGCCCAAGCTCCGCCGCGGGGGCGTGCGCTCCGAGGGACTGCGGTGCCCCGGCTCGTTGCACTGCGCTTTCGGCGGCGCCCGTGGTTCGAAGACCTTTTGCCATCGGACGCTGCGCGTGGGCTCGCATCGAATTTTCTCGTGAAGGGAACGTTCCGAGAGGATACGCGACATCCTCCCAAGAAAGGAAGTTCCGACGGACGATCGGGCCGGGGGGAACGGCATGGCTCGTAGAGCAGCACCGGCAGACTCTTGCCCTAGGCGACTCGTGCCTCGAGGCAGAACCCGTCTCTGCGCAGCGCCGCGGACAGGCTCGGATCGTCCTTCACAGCTCGTTCATAGAGCGCGACGCGGTCCGCGCCGGCGCTGGCCTGGTCGAGGTCCGACGCTCGGGTTTTAGGGTAGCGGATATCTCGCACGTCGACTCCGTTGCCGAGGAAAAGCCGGTCGCCGAAAGCCCAGAGCTGGGTCGCGGCGAAAGTGTGTACGCGAGAGTCCCACGCAAGAACCGTCGGCATCGACTTGGCTCTCAAGAAATGCAGATGAACGACGGACCATCCGATCGAGAGGGCCACGAGCGTGGCCGTCGCCACGGTACGGCCGCGCCGCCAGAGGTCGACGACCCCCATCGCCACGAGCACGCTGACGAACGGGATCACTCCCTGGAGGTAGCGCAGCTCTTTGTGATGAATCGTGGAAAGGAGCAGCAGCCCGAGGGCGCGGCGGAATCCGGACTCCAGGATCTCGACGTCGTCCCCGGTGAGGAATCCGAAGAAATGGAATCCCAGCGCGGCGCGCACGAGAGCGCTGCCTCCGAGGAGGGCAAACAGGCACGCGCGGCAAGACCGGTCGGCGGCGGTCGGTACGGAGGACGCCACCGCACCAACTTCTTTCTTATTCACCGCGTTATTCTAAGATCGCCTTCCGCGAGGCGCGACACGACGGACGCGGTGACGGGACGAACTGCTGCATCAGGGGGACGCCGTGTGATCGTGCCGAGAAAGTTCCTCGGCAGAGGCACGGAGAACAACGCCATGCGAACCGCATCCGGGTCCGCAAGTTGGACTCGGTACCGGGTGCAGAGGAGGTGGCACAGCAGGATGAGTTGGGCGGTGCCCAGGCCGGCGCCGACGCAGCCCCGCGGTGACCAGCCGAACGGGACGTAGCAAGCGCCGGAGCCGTGGCTTTCGTCGGCGAGCCAGCGGTCGGGATCGAAGGTGTCAGGGTCTTTCCAGTACCGCGGGTCGTGATGAAGGATGTCGGGGCTGAGGAGAAAGCCCTGCCCCGCTTTGAGGCATCCCTTCTCGTGGTGGATTTCGGTGCGGACCGTTCGGTTCACCAGCGGCGTCGGGCTCCACATGCGCAACGTCTCTTTGACGAACCGGTGGCTCTCCGGTGCGACGCGGGTCGGCGCGGCGTAGAGATCCGTCGGCGGGATGGCGGCGAGCTCGCGGGTCAAGCGCTCGGACCAGTCGGGCCGGCGAGTCAGCTCGTAGAGCAGGGCCGCCGCGGCGGCTCCCGGCGGGCCGGCGATCGCGGTCAGGACTCCGGTGACCGCGTCGACGCCACGGTCCATCCCCAGCTCCGGCAGGAGGTCGACGATCGGGTCGGCCAGATCGAGTCGGCGGGGCCGGCGGCCGTTCGCACGGCGGCGCAGCTCGCGGCGCACCACGAGACCGGCACCGACTTGGACCCGGATGTCGCGGAACTTCTGCCACAACGTCTCGCGAGAGGCTTCGGTGACCAGCAGATGGCGGATCTTCAGGGTCTGATCGCGCAAGACGCGCGCCGTGTCGGCGAAGGAAAGGCCGGCAACCACGACGGGCACAAGCGCTTGGGCGCTCACCTCCTGCGCCGCCCAGACCAGGTCGAGCGGGCGGTCGAGACGCTCGTCGAGCAGAGAGCTCATGCGGGCGGCGAGCTGTCCGAGCCCCTCAGCGTCCGACAGGCGCCGCATCTGCGCGATCCAGACGGCCCGGATATCCTGCCAATAGAACGGTTTTCCGGTGCGTCCGCGCAACAGATCAGCGAGCTTGTCGGGCAGGATCAGTTCGCTGAAGTTGGCCGCATTGATCTTCTGAGCCGCGTCGGGATCGAACACCGCCAGCTCGTCGTCGCCGACCCAGAAGATGCCGCCCTCCGCGTAGCTCCTGGCGCGCAGATCGCGCAGGATGTCCTGTTCCCCGGGTGAAACCGCCATACGTCCTCCTGGAGATGCGGTGGGGGGCGGAGAGAGCCGCCACCACCCCCACCCATGGACCCGATCAGATCTGGTGGTAGAGAACCCAGCGCCAGAACTGGTGGGCGCCCTTGCTCCGGATGGCCAGCGCCGCCTTCACGGCACGTGCAATTTTCACCATAGCCTCACTCACCTCCTTTCTTCTTCGGGTAGGACCGTCGCTTGGCTCTCGAGGAAGCAGCGACCGGTAGGCGTGACGGAATACCGGACGAGCTTCAGCCCCGCGGCTTCGATGAGCGCACGGAACTGCTCGAGCGTGCGCGAGCGGCCTCCGGTGACGATGAGCATGAGGAGATCCATCGCCGAGCTCGCCACGGGATCATCCTCCAGCAGAGCCTCCACGATCAGGACGCGGCCGCGCAGTCCGGCCGCCTCGGCGCACCGCCGCAGGATCGCCGTTGCCTGCGCGTCCTCCCAGTCTCCGATCACGATCGACACGATGTACAGGTCGGCTCCCGCCGGCAGCGGGTCGAACATGCTCCCCGCCTGGGCGCGGCAGCGATCGGCAAGCCCCTCGCGGGCAAACCGCGCCGTCGCGGCCTCGGCGGTCGCCGGGAGATCCAGGACCGTCCCCCGCAGATGAGGATGCGCACGGGCAAGCAACGCGACGAGCGTCCCGCTACCGCCTCCGACGTCCACGATTTCGCGCAGGCCGCTCCAGTCGAGGCACCCGGCAAGCTCGGGCCAGAAATCCGCCGACTGTTCGGCCATCAGCCGATTGAACGATTCGGAAAGGAGCGGGTGGGCCGCGAGATCCTCCCACAAGGGGAGACCGAAAACATCCGCGTAGGACGGCTTGCCCGTGCGGACCGTGGCCAGCAGAGCCGGCCACGCCCGGTCCATTCGTCCTCCGAAGCCGTCCTGATCCAGCCAGGCGCGCACGCCTGCCGCCTCTTCGAGCAGGCGGCCGGTCGGCGTCAGCGCGAAGCTCCCGGGCTCGGGCTCCAGGAAGACTCCACGAGCAACCAGGAAACGCATCACCCGGCCCAGCATCGCCGCGTCCGAGCCGGAGCGCTCGGCGAGCGCTTCGAGCGGCGCCGTGCCGCTCGCGAGAAGGTCAGGGATGCGCAGCGTCGCGGCGACCCGGAGCGCCCACGGCGTCGTGAGATCCATCAAGGGTTGGAGCGTGCGCCACGCCTCTGCGCTCATGGGTCCTCCGGTGAAGCCATGGAAGAGGCGGAGCGTGTCCGCCTCCCCGCGGATGGATCAGACGTTGTGGTAGTAGACCCACCGCCAGAATTGACGGGTCCCCTTGGTCCTGATCGCCAGAGCAGCCTTTAGGGCACGTGCGATCCTCGCCATCTCGATCACCTCCTTTCGTTGGGTTGGATGGCCGGAACGAGGCCCAGCGCGAACCGTGGCGGCGCAAGCGCGGGGCCGATGTGCGGCCGAGCTTCCAGAGGTGTGAGCGTCAACCGATAGCCGGCTTGGATGATGCGCAAAATGTCTTCCACCAGCGCCATGGACAGGGCGCCCGCTACGCACCGGTGCGGTCCCCAGCCGAAGGGAATGAACGCCTGGGGATCATGATCGGCGGCCCATCGCTCGGGCCGGAAACTGTGGGGATCTTCCCAGTGCCGGGGATTGCGGTGAACCGCATAGGGACAGACGACCACTTCATCCTCGGGGGTGACGGCCTGGCCGGCGATCTCGTGGGGGCGGGCCGGACGGCGACCCAGATTCCAGGCCACCGGCCACAGCCGCAACGCCTCGCGGACCACCGCGTCCGGCTCGGCGCTGACGTGCGGATGCGTACCCAACAGATAGAGGGACCAGCCGAGGACGAATCCAACCGAGCCGGCGCAGGCGAACAAGAACGAGAGGAACACCTCGGCCAGCTCCTCGTTTGAGATGTCCGGTCCCGCGGCGCCCACCACGGCGTGGAGCACATCG
Organism: Thermoanaerobaculia bacterium; assembly: GCA_035995205.1. Taxonomy (GTDB): domain Bacteria; phylum Acidobacteriota; class Thermoanaerobaculia; order Multivoradales; family UBA5704; genus DASYKS01. The sequence continues at coordinate 21,903 of DASYKS010000089.1, read as the reverse complement.
GCGGGCGGGCTTGCGCGGCAGCCCCGCCGTTCCTTGACGGCGCGCACCAGCTCCCGCATCACGCGGAACCGGAACACCGCGCGGGTGAGGCGGGAGTACCGTTGCCGTGCCCCCGCCAGCACCGCGCGCTCCACGATCGCGTCCAGTGTCCGGAGCAGCCGGGCGGGGCTGTCCGGCGCCACCAGAACCCCTGCGAAGTGGCGGTAGACGAGCCAGTTGCCGGCGTCGGGCCACTCGCTGGCAGGAACCAGAGCGCGGCGGACCGCGTCCGGCAGATCGTCCGCGTGAGCGCGGAGGTGGGCGCGCAGGAGAGCCCGTGCCGAGCGGCCGATCTTCACCTGCACCGAGCGCGGGCCGAACAGACCCCGGCGGGTGAAAAAGAAGTCGGAGTGCTCCTCGTACAGTCCTTCGTCGTTGGTCAGGACGGCCCGGGAAGCCGCGGCATCCGCCAGGTAGAGCTGACGTTCCGGCACCCAGAGAGCGTCTCCGGCGTCAGGAAACGCCTGATCGAGGAATCGCACAGGATCTCGTTGGAACTCTACAGCAGGCTCTCCCGACCCCATCTCGCGACCTCCGCGTCAGCAGCCGACCCCCGAGATTTCAGGATAATGCTAGGAGACTCAGAACGGTAAAGCTAGACCTGGACGCGCGACATAGCCCCTGCGTAGCTCCGCCGTGAACACCATGCATTTGATCCAGCGAACGTAAGGTCTCACGGCTGACGACTAGTTTTCTTGACTTCCTTTCATGAGAGATCCTCCTGTCCACCATTCTATGTCACTAAATCGCGTGCCAGGGCTTCCCTTCCTCAGGCGATCGCCAAACTCTTCCGGCTGGGCCAGCGATAGCCCCGCTCGAGTGGTAACCCAAGAAATCGAAGCCGCCTCGCTGGGTGGCGTCGACGATCCGGGTCTTTTCGGGATGGAGCCGCAATCCTGCCGCGGCGGTCCATGCCTCGACCTCGGCCAGCGCACTTTGGGCTTCAGAGGGTGTACGACACAAAATCACAAAGTCGTCGGCGTACCGCACCATCTCGTAGCCGAGCTGCGCCATGCGATGGTCCAGAGGGTCCAGGTAGATGTTGGACAGCAGAGGGCTGATCACCGCTCCTTGCGGGGTTCCCCGGTCCCGCCGGTTCTGTTTCCGTTCGTTCGTCCCTCACGTATCCACCTTCCTGCCCCCTTAGCTCGGCGCCCATTACGGCGCTTCCTCGCTACTACGGAGGCTCTGACTCCTCGGGGGGCTCCTTTTCCCTCACCCGAGGTCTCCCCGCTTCCCGTCACTCGTCCCTATGAGACCGTTCTGCCTCCAACCACCCCATGCACCCCATCGTCGCTTTCTCACGCTACCCCTCAGCGCGATGGGCGTCCCCGTAGGGTCCGGGCTTCGCCGTTGGTCCGCCAGCTCGCCGATGCATCAGGCCGAATCGAGTTCGTCATCCTGCGGACCGGTCTCTCACCTCCGGTTGCTCCCCACCCCGCCTCACGGCGACGCAGTTTCCTTTGGTTTCAGGCCGGAGAGCGTTTGCCTGGAGAGGACTTGCACCTCTCTGAACGAGTGCGCTTGCGGGCGCACGGACCGCCGGCGTCTCGCCGGCGCTTTTCGCCGCCTACCCCACCAGCTTCGCGTCGAGCGATATCTGCTGCACACCCGCCAAAGCCGCCGAGACCGGGCAGCCTTCCTTGGCGCCTTTGGCCTGCTCCTGGAAGGTTGCGTCGTCGATGTCCGGGATCTCGGCTTCGGTGGTCAGATCGATGCGGGTGATGCGGAGCGTGTCGCCCACTTTTTCGAGGTGGACCTTGGCCGTGGTGGCGATTCGCTTCGGGGAGAAACCGGCGCGGCCGAGGGCGGCAGTTAGGGCCATCGTGAAGCAGCCGGCGTGGGCGGCGCCGATCAGCTCTTCGGGGTTCGTTCCTCCCGCCTCTTCGAAACGGGAGCCGAACGAATAGCGCCCTTCGAAGGCGCCGCTGCCGAGCGCGATGCGCCCCGCGCCGTCCTTCAATCCACCTTCCCAAACCGCGTTCGCGCTGCGTACGGGCATGATCTGCCTCCTCTAGTTCGTGATCGTCATTTCGTTTTGGAATTTCGTTGGGTGGAGCCCGGCGGCGTGCGGTCAGGGCCGGGCTTGGCGGAACGTGAGCTTGGTGCCGGCCGGGAGCTTTTCGACCGCGGCGATCTTGACCGGCGACCTTTCCTGCCAGTCGACTTCCAGTGTGCAGCGGACGACGTCGCCGGGGGCGAACCCGGCGAGCGAAAGGCCCGCCGCGACGGGAAAGGGCATCGACATGGGGTCCATTCCGATCTTCTTGCCGTCGCGGTCGGCGAAGCCGTCGATCGCTTCGTGACGGATCAGCAGGTCGCCGTTCGGACCCTCGGGCAGCTGCAGCAGCTCCGCGCGCACCTGATACCTCTGGACCGGACCGGCCGGCCGCGAGCAGGCGGTGGTGACTCCGGCCGCACCGAGAAACATCAGCAGGCCGAGGGAAACGAGAAGATGGCTTTCGGAGCGGGACAACAGCGGACGCATGACGAGGCGAAATGCTAGCACGCGCCGGCTCGCAGTCAGGTAGAGTTCCGTTGAGAGCCGACCGAGGAGATCTTCGATGAGCACGACGCGGGTGAGCTTCGATCTGGGCGCGGGAGCCGAGCAGGTGGCGGCGCGGTTGGCACAGTGGCAGCGCGAGGATCTCGGGCGCCGGTTCTGGGCGAAAGACCCGACGATCTGGGCGGACCGCAATACTCCGGAGCTGGCGAATCGGCTGGGCTGGCTCGATCTGCCGATCGAGATGCGCGCCCGTCTGCCGGAGCTGGAATCGTTCGGCGCGACGCTCGCGGCCGACGAGTTTCGCCATGCGCTCGTCCTCGGCATGGGCGGGTCGAGCCTGGCGCCGGAGGTGTTCCAAGAGACCTTCGGCAACCGCGCGGGCTATCCGGTGCTGCGCGTGCTCGACAGCACGCACCCGGCGGCCGTCCTGGCTCTGGCCGGCGAGATCGACGTCTCGAAGAGCGCGTTTCTCGTCTCGTCGAAGTCCGGCGGCACGACCGAGACGATGAGCTACTTCCGCTTCTTCTGGCAGCGGGTGGAGGCCCTGGGCGCCGCGGAGAAAGAGCGGCTCGGCGGCTCGGGCAACTCCTTCGCCGCGGTGACCGATCCCGGGACTTCGCTGGAGACGCTGGCGCGCGACCGCGGCTTTCGCTGGCTGTTCTCGGCGCCTTCCGAGGTCGGCGGGCGCTACAGCGCGCTCACCCCGTTCGGCCTGGCGCCCGCCGCGGCGATCGGCGCGGATCTCTCCGGTCTGCTCGCGCGGGCCGAAGCGCTGGCCGCCGCCTGCGGCGCCGAGGTGCCGGTGGGCGAAAATCCCGGCCTCGAGCTCGGCGCGGCGCTCGGCGAATTGGCCAAGGCCGGGCGCGACAAGGTGACGTTCTTCACCTCGCCCGGGCTCTCTTCGTTTCCCGATTGGCTGGAGCAGCTGATCGCCGAAAGCACCGGCAAGCATGGGCAGGGAATCGTGCCGGTCGCGGGCGAGGCGCCCGCGGAGCCCGCCGCGTATGGCGCCGACCGGTTCTTCGTCGGCCTGGCTCTCGCGGGCGAAGAGGAGGAGGTCGCGGGCCGATTGGCGACGCTCGCCGCGGCCGGGCATCCGACCGCGTCGTTCGTGCTCGGCGACCGGCTCGATCTCGGCGCCGAGATGTTCCGCTGGGAATTCGCGGTCGCCGCCTCGGGCGCGGTGCTCGGCATCCAGCCGTTCGACCAGCCGGACGTCCAGCTCGCCAAAGACCTCTCCAGCCGGGCGATGAAGGGGGAGCTGACGCTCGACGCCGTGGGGGAGGAGGCGGATGCCGCGTCTCCCGCTCTCGCCGCTACGCTCGACCGGTTCCTGCGCGGCGCCGCGGCCGGCGACTACCTCGGCCTTCACGCTTACCTGGCACCTTCGCGATCGACCACCGCGGCTCTGCGCGGGCTTCAGGCCCGGCTGCGCGACCGGACGCTGCTCGCGACCACGTTCGGCTACGGTCCGCGCTTCCTCCATTCGACCGGCCAGCTGCACAAAGGGGGGCCGGCCGGCTGCCGTTTCCTCCAGCTGGTCGACCGGCCGGGCGATCCGGTACCGGTGCCGGAGACCGACTTTACCTTCGCCAAGCTGATCCGCGCCCAGGCCGACGGCGACCGGCAGGCTCTGGTCGGCCGCGGGCGGACGGTGCTACGGGTCGACCTCGGGGCCGACCCGGCGGCCGGGCTGGAAAAGCTGGCTTCGGCGCTCGGATCGAGCCAGGGGAGCTGAGCGTGCTGCTCGCCGGGGACATCGGCGGGACCCACATTCGGCTCGGCCGGTTTCGCCTGGACGCGGCCGGCCGGCTCGAATCGGCCGGCGAGGTATGCAACTACAGCAGCCGGGAGTTTCCCGATCTGGCGACCGCCGCGGTCGCGTACTTGGGGGATTCCGCCGAGCGCCTGGAGGCCGCCTGTTTCGGGATTCCGGGGCCGGTGCGGGACAACAAGGCGACGACCCCGAATCTGCCCTGGCCGGAGCTCGACGGCGACGCGATCGGCGCCCGGCTGGGGCTGGCCGCCGGGCGGGCGCTGTTGGTCAACGATCTCGCCGCGGCGGCGGCCGGGCTCGACGGCCTCGCGTCCGACCAGCTGCTCGTACTCCAGGAGGGCGCGGGAGGAGGGGAGGCGCTAGCGGCGCAAGGCAACCGCGCCCTGGTCTCCGCCGGAACCGGCCTTGGTATCGCGCTCCAGACCCGAGCCGGCGACCGCTGGACGACGCTCGCGACCGAAGGGGGGCACATGGATTTCGCGCCCCGGGACGAGGAGGAGTGGGCGCTGCTCGGCTATCTCGCCGAGCGCCTCGGGGGCGAGAGCGGCGGTCACGTGAGCGCCGAGCGCCTGGTCTCCGGACCCGGGCTGGTGAACCTCTACGAGTTTCTGCGCGACCGGCGCGGCCTGCCGCCGCACCCCCGGGTGGAGCAGGCGCTCGCCGAGAAACGCGCCGGGGTGGCCGGCGCCGATCCGTCGGCGGCGATCGCCCAGGTGAGCGCGGCGGAGGATTCCCCCCTGTGCGACCGGACGATCTCGATGTTTTGCTCGATCTACGGCGCGGTGGCGGGCAACGTGGCGCTGGTCGGCGGCGCCACGGGGGGCGTCTTCCTGGGCGGCGGCGTGGCGCCGAAGCTGCGCGACCGCCTGGTCGAAGGGGAGTTTCTCCGTTCGTTCCGGGCCAAAGGGCGTTTCGCCGCCTACCTCGGGCAGATCCCGGTCCGGATCGTCCTCGAACCCCACGCCGGCCTGCTCGGCGCCGCGAAGCTCGCCGCCGAGGCCGCCGGGTAGCGGTTTTCGTTTTCTCCTCGCTTCTTCGGCCGGCGCCGGCGCCGGTCTTTTTGCTCTAGATCCCTGATTCTAGGAGTTTTTGTCGCGTTTCGATGCTCCGTTGAGCGCCGCTTTGTCTCTTTTCGCCTGATTTTGTTTGTCACGGTTACCGATTCAGGACCAACAATGTCTTGTAGAGGCGACTTCGCGCGGCATGAAGCCGCCGACTTGTCGTCGAGCAAGGAGAATTGTTATGCGTTCCAAGCTTTCCCGCCATCTCGTCCCCGCCACCCTCGCCGCCGCCATACTGATCGCCCCGCTTCCGGCATCCGCCGCCCCCCGAGAGTTCGGTTGGGAGGCTGTCGTCGGTTGGGCGAACGGCCTATTGCGCCATCTGTGGGCCGAGGAAGGGGCCTCGTTCGATCCTCTCGGCCGGCCGGAAGTGGTGTCGGCGAGGACCCCGCAGCACGTCCGCCAGATTTGGGCCCAGGAGGGAGCTTCCTGCGATCCTCTCGGCCGACCGGCGGCATGTGCGTCTGGAATGACCCTGGAAGACCGCCGTCAATAGGTTGAGAAATCACCGGGTTCGGCGTCGAGATCCGTAGCGAGAAAATTTTCTGAAGATTTTTGTCTCGAAATGTCCTCTTCCGGCAACCAAGGTATTTAGAGAGAGAATTCTCTGACCTTAGGAGGAGTGCCGGATGGAGAGGGAACCAGGACATCTATCGATCGAAACGCTGGCCCGGTGGCTCGCGGGGGATCTTCCGCAAGAAGTCGTCGTGCGGGAGATTGCCCCGCATCTCGAAGCGAGGTGTCCAACCTGCCGCGAGCGTTTCGGTCAGTTGCGCGACCTGCAACAAGCGGTGGGACATTGGAGCGAAACGGTCGTGCTGTTCGAAGGGCGGGAAGCGCCGAGCCAGCTCGCGCAACTGGAGCGGCTGCCTCTGCCAGAGCAGTTGGCCCTGGTCGAACAGGACGACAGCCTCCGGACCTGGGCGCTCTCCGCGTTGTTGATTCGCGAGAGCCAAAAAGCCGTGCTCGAACAACCGATGCGCGCGGTGGAGCGGGCGGAGGTCGCGGTCCGGATCGCCGAGCAGCTCTCGGGGGAGGCGTACGACTCGGTATGGGTTGCCGATCTCTGCGCCCGTGCCTGGGCTCATCTAGCCAACTCGCGGCGGGTACTTGGAGAGCTGCTTGGGGCGGACCAGGCGTTGCGCACCGCTTTCGCCCTCATTGAGCGAGGGGGGACCGGCGCTCCGGAGGTACAAGGCGAGCTGCTCCACATTCAGGCGGCGCTCCGGCGAGCCCAGCGCCGGCTGCCCGAAGCGCTGGCCGCGGCCGACGACGCGATGGCTCTTTACCTTCAGGCGAATGCCGGGGCTGCGATGCGCCGGGTGCGTCTCACGCGGACGAAGATCCGCGAGGAGCTCGGCGACCTCGACGGCACTCTGGCGGAGCTTGAGAGCCTGATCGAGGAGTTCGATTCGCTCGATGCGGTTCTGGTGATCGATGTGGAGACCGAGACGGTGTCGAGAACCTATGCCCATCACAACCTGCTGATCGCCTTGGTGACCGCGGGCCGATTCGAAGAAGCCTCTCGCCGCCTCGAAGAGATCCGCGGCATGTTTCTCCTTTCGAGCCCGCTCGATCGGATCCGCCTGCGTTGGCTCGAAGCCCGGATCGCCGCCGGCCTCGGGCGTCACGAAGAGGCCGAGAGCATCTTGCGCGAGGTTCAGGCGGGTTACTTCGAGCGGCGCATGGGCTACGACGCGGCGCTCGTGGCGCTCGAGCTCGCAACTCTGTTCGCCGAGCAGGGGCGTGGTCCCGAGATCAAGCAGCTCGCGGTCGAGGTACTGCCGCTGTTCGAATCGCGCGAGGTCCACCGCGAAGCGCTGGGGGCGTTGATTTTGTTCCAGCGGGCGGCGGAAGAGGAACTGATGACCGTCGAGCTTGCCCGGCAGGTGACGGCCTTCCTCACCCGCGAGAGATCGTTGGGTTTTTAGAGCGAACCGCGCGAAACAGCCCTCACCCCCGGCCCCTGTCCCAAAGGGAGAGGGGAGCAAAGCGAGGTTGATTTTTCTGGTCTCCCCTCTCCCGTTTTCGGGAGAGGGGCTGGGGGTGAGGGCTGACGCGGCAAGCCGCTGCCCACTTTGACGGAATCCTGGGTCGCAAACTTTTGAGAGCTTGGGCAGGCGCTACGCCTGCTATGATCGTCGCCGTTCACCAAGCGTTCCTGAAAAGCGCCCGGACGGCCATGCCGCCCGGCAAAGAGGTACGGCGGCGATGACCGATCCATCGGTTCCTCGCGATTCTCGACGCGTTCCGCTCGAGACGCGGGTCCAGCTCAAGTTCGAGAAGTTCAGCGGATTCATCAACGAATTCTCCGCCAACATCTCGCCCGGAGGGATCTTCATCCGCTCCGACAAGCCCGAGCCGATCGGGACTCTGGTCGATTTCGAATTCCGCCTGGGCGATGGCTTCGAGCTGATCAAGGGGCGGGGCGAGGTCGCCTGGGTGCGCGAGCCGAGCGACGACCCCGCCCATCCCGGCGGCATGGGGCTCTCCTTCCTGGACATCTCGCCCCAGGGCAAGGAGCTGATCTACAAGGTGGTGGACCGGCACGTTCAGTCGGGCGGCGTGCCGTTCGACCCCATGCCCCCCCCGCCGCGGCCGACGATTGCGCCCCTGGCGCGACCCGCGCCGCAAGCGCCGCCGATCCGCGACGCGGAGCGGTTGCTCCAGCTGTTCGACGAGGCCTCCGCGACCGTCGAAGCGGCCGGCTCGGCCGAGCCGAGCGAAGGCCAGAGGGGGGATCGGGCGTCGGCGCCGATTCCAACTCCGCAGGCGGTCCAGATTCCCGCGCCGATCGCGGTGCCTCCGCCGACGAGCCGCGGGCCGGCCGCGGCGCCGATCGGAGCGGCTCCTGCGCCGCCTTCCGGGGCTCCTCCGCCGCTCGAAAGAACCTGGGGAGGCCGGGCGCCGATCCTCGCGCCGCCGCCCGAGGTGCCGCTACGGCCGGCCCCCTCGCCGCTCGGCGACGCCCAACCTTCGCGCGCCGTTCTGGTTCCGCAGGAGTCGGCGCCCGTCGCCAAGGGAAAGGCGCGGAGGCCTCTGCGGGTTGTCCTCGCCGTGTTCTGTCTCGCGCTCCTCCTCGCCGGCATCGCCGCCTGGCGGGTGAAGGATCTCTGGTGGGACGATTTCTTCGGCGAGCCCGATCCGGAGCCGCTCCCCGCGGCGTTCGCCAACCCGGAGCGCAAGCCGATGTATCCCAGCCTGCCCGGCAAGCCGGCCCTGGGCCTCGGCTCGCCCACGCCGACCGCGCAGGGCGCCCCGGAGAAACTCGCCACGCCGGCAGCGGCCGCCCCCGGTACCGCGACCCCGCCGCTTCCGACGGCCGCGGTCCCCTTGACCTCCGCCGCCCCGGAGAGCGCGGCCCCCGGCCCGGTCGCCGCGGCTCCGGTCGCCCCGCCTCCCGCGGCGACCCCCGCCGCAGAACCCGTGGCGGTCGAGGCACCGCGCCCGGTGCTCGGCGCGCTGCGCTCGATTTCGGTGCGCGCTCTGCCAAACGAGACCGAGGTCGTGATCGAAGGGGACGGCATCATCCGCTCCTCGAACTTCGCGCAGTTCCGGATCGATTCCGGGACGCCGCGAGAGCTGATCCGGTTCAAGGGAATCCGCCACGCCTATCCGGCGACCAAGGTCGCGGGCGACACCCCGGAGTTGATCCAGATCCGGATCGGCTACCACAGCCCCGACGAGCTGCACGTCGTGCTCGATCTCGCCGGGCCGGAGGTCAAGGTGAAGAGCCTCAACACCTCGGCCTCCCGGCTGGTGATCCGGCTCGGACGAAAGTAGTAGGATCAGCCGCCGAGGCAGGGAACCGCCGTATGGCCCGCGTCGATCGCCTGAAACAGCGGCTGCTGCGCGAGCTCGTCGACCAGAACGTCGAGCTCGTGGCGGGTTTGCCGCGCAAGCTGCTCAAACGGCGGCGTCGCCTCCGGCTGGGAAGCTCTCTGCTCGGCCTCGCGCTGCTGCCGGTGGCATTGCTCGCCTCGTCGCGGCTCTTCGCCCCGGACCTGGCGCCGATCGCAACCCACGCGTCGTCCCCGTCAGCGCCGAGCCGAACCGGCGCTCCGGCCTCTGCCGTCTCTTCGGCCTCCGAGGCGTTGCGCAAGCCGGCGCCGCGGCCGATCGACCCGTCGGTGTTTCCGCTCGCGGTGCGCCGGATCGCCCTGGACCCCGGGCATGGCGGTTTCGCGGTCGGCACCCGGGCCTCCTCCGGCCTATACGAGAAGGACGTCACGCTCGACATCGCGCGGCGCGTCCAGCGCCTGCTCGAAGCGTCGTCGTTCGAGGTCGTGATGACCCGCGACGACGACCGGGCCGTGTCGCTGCGCGATCGGGCGCGGATCGCGAACGAGGCGCGCGCCGACCTGTTCGTTTCGATCCACCTCAACTGGATCGCGGGCGGCAATACGCGGGGGGTAGAGACCTACTACCTGGGGCCGACCGACGATCCGGAGCTGGATCGCCTCGCCGCGCTCGAAAATCGCGATTCCGGCTACGCGGTGGCCGATTTCCGCCGCCTGCTCGATCAGGTCTATGCCGATGCGCGGCAGGGCAGCTCGCGCCGGCTCGCCGAGTCGATCGACGGCGCGCTGTTCCGCTCGCTCTCCCGCCTGCCCGCCCGTTTGCCCGCGGCCAACGGCTCCGGGGTCGCCGATCGGGGGGTCAAGACCGCGCCGTTCCTGGTTCTGGTCTCGACCGAGATGCCGGCGGTGCTCGCCGAGGTCTCCTCCCTGTCGAACGCGACCGAGGCCGAGCTGCTGACCAAACCCCTCTACCGCCAATACATCGCCGAGGCGCTCGCGCGCGGCGTGCGCCGTTACGCCCTCGCCGCCGAGAGCGCGCCGGAGAAAGGAATCTGAAGTCCTCATGAGCGAACGCCAAGCCCTCCATGTCGGGATCGATCTCGGCACCTCCCGGAGCTCGATCTCGGCCTCCAACGGCCAGCGCCACGTGGTCGAGAGCTACGTCGGCTGGCCGCTCGACATGGTCGCGCGGAAGGTGCTCAAGAAGAGCGTGCTGATCGGCCGCGAGGCGCTCGAACAGCGGACCATGCTCGATCTGCACCGGCCGCTCGAAGAGGGGCTGATCAAGGACGGCTCGGAAAAGGACGAAGCGGCGGTGCGCGAGCTGCTCCGGCACCTGGTGCAGCTCGCCGGGGTCGACCCGGAAGAGCGCGCGAAATTCCAGATCCGCGCCGTGGTCGGCGTGCCGGCCGAAGCGTTGCGGGTCAACAAGCAGCAGGTACGAAAGGCGATGCACGGGATTGCCGACAGCCTGCTGATCGTCTCGGAGCCGTTCGCGGTCGCCTACGGCTTGGAAGAGTTGCTGCACACGATGATCATCGACATCGGCGCCGGAACGACCGACATCTGCGTGATGAAGGGGCGGCTGCCGAACGAGGACGACCAGCGCACGCTCACCCAGGCGGGCGACTGGATCGACGAGCAGCTGTTCCGCCTGGTCCGCGAGCGCCATCCGCAGGCGAGCGTGTCGCTCCACATGGTGCGCGGCTGGAAGGAAGAAGGAAGCTTCGTCGGCGAGCCGCTGGCGCCGATTCTGGTCACCGCGCCCGTCGCGGGCAAACCGACCCGGCTCGACATCACGGCCGAGATGCGCCAGGCCTGCGAAGGGATCTTGCCGCCGCTCGTCGAATCGATGTTCGATCTGCTCTCCAGGGTCGATCCCGAATATCAGGAGCGCGTGCGCCAGAACGTCGTGCTCTCCGGCGGCACCGGCCTGGTCCGGGGCCTCGGACCTCGCCTAGAGCGCGAGCTGCAAGCGGTCGGCGGCGGCAAGGTGCGGGTGGTCCGCGATCCCATCTACGTCGGTTCGGACGGCGGTCTCGCGATCGCCCTCGACGCGCCGGAAGGAGATTGGGAGAAGCTCGCGACGGACGAGCCGAAGAAGCGGTAAAACCCAATCCTCGCGCGTGGCTTTCGTAGGGGCAGGCCTGCGTGCCTGCCCTCGGTTAGACAGGGCCTGCCGTTGAGGGCGGACACATAGGTCCGCCCCTACGTCAAGATGACGAAGGGAAGGCGGCGCGGCTTCGTTCTTCCTAAACGCAAAACGGGGAGGCGTTTCGGTTCGCCTCCCCGTTGTTCGCGCCGGGCGTGTTGGCTTTCGCTCGCTTTGCGATGTCTGCTCGGACCGAAAATTCGATCGAGCCTGTCGCGTCAGCACGCGCCGCAGCCGAGCGGCTTGCCCCCAGGATCGAGAACCCGAATTACCTCGACCTCAGGGGCTTTTTCTGGTCCGGTGGAGTGGTCATCGAGTCCTCCATGGACGTTCGTTACGAGACTCACGCTACGCCCCTCCGCGCGCGTTGTCAACCGGGAAATTCGCCCCACGTCGCCCGGCATTCCGAGTGCTTTTTTCAGCTTTTCTTTTCGTTCGGAGAACGAGGAGCGATTGCCCTCTGGCCGAGCTTCCGCGCGATCAGCGCGCCGAGCGAAAACGTCGCTTCCGCCCATACGAAACCGAGTGCGATCGCGATGCCGAATCCCGCCCAAGGTGCAGGCCAAACGGCACGTAACTCGCCGAATTTCTTGATCGCGTCGTCGCCGCGAAGTAACGCGCTCGATACGCTGTCCGCCCAGGCACCCCATTGTGTCGCGAGGATCGAGCCGATCTCGTAGGCGTCCCCGGTGAGTGAGATGAAGGGAGCGAGAGCGAGCGGCAAAGCGAGGCCGAACAGAAACGCGCGCTTGTGTCGGACCGCCCGGCGCAGCAGCCAGACACCGGGAAACAACGTGAGCAGAAACGGCCCGAAATCGGTCGCGAGATATATGAGATCGCTACCGCCGGTGTCGAACCCTGAAAGCCGTCCCGCGTATTCGCTCCCCGAGACGACGAACGGAAAAACCTTCGAAAGCAGCGCGCCGCCGTACAGCGCGTCGATCTCCAGCCGCCCGACGTGGCCCCCGGCCGCCCAGCAGGCTCCCGCATGCAGCAGCTCGTGGATCGGCACATAGAGCCACCAGCCGACCGCGAGCCCGAGGAAGATCCGCGCGAGAGCGGCCACGCCGCCGTCGAGTAAATGATCGAGCCCCCGGAACGCGTCGAGGACGGGACGGAGGAGGGAACGGGGCAGCGAGCGAAAAGGATTCAAGAGGCCGATCGGAATCCCACCGCCCGGTGGGAGTTGTCGCAGAACGGTTTGTTCTTCGAGGCGCCGCACCGGCAGAGCGCGGCGCGCGTCATCCGCCCGATCGACGTGCCGTCCTCGTCCACGATTTCGACGTCGCCATGAACGAGGAGCGGGCCGTTTTCGAGCGGCAGGATGACCGACTCCGGATCGGGCTCCTCAGTCGTCTCGACGAGCCCGTCGGTCAGGACATACGAGAGGGCGCCGCTCGGGCAGTGCCGAACCGCTTCGGCGATCTCCTCGGCAGTCGCCTTGTCCGGCGCCACCCAAGGCCGGGCATGGACGTCGAACACGGCAGGCAGCGCGCGCAGGCAGATCGCGGAGTGAATGCACAGCCGTGGCTCGAAAGTCACGGCGATCTCGTTCGTGCGGTAGGTCTTGGACGCCATCGACCGGGAGCCTCCTACCTCAAGATTCGCCTTCCAACGAACCGAAGTAGAACCGGTTGGCAGGAGGATCGAGAGCGAATCGAATCCATTCCAAAAAACCTGAATAGCCGAGAATGTTGCCCCCGGGCCAACGATCCAGAAGGAGAAACATCGCCTCGGTTCGAAGCTCCTCTCCCCGATCGGCGGCAAGCGTCATCGTCCACCGAACCAATCTACCCTCGAAAGTTCCGAGCCGGGTGCTCATCCTGACCGTTTCGTGGTCTCCCGGAGGAATGCCGGCTCGTTCGGCGACATCGGTCCGAAGAACAGAGTACGTGGCGCCGGTGTCGAGAAGCGCGGTGTATTCTCGCGTCTGATCACCCAACCGGAAACGAACGAAGATCTTGGAGTTCGGTTCCGGGCTGCCGGGAATTTGGTCGAGGAACCTGGCCTCACCTTTCGCAAAGGGTTGGCCGTCTCTTTCGAGCATGTTGGTCATTCAACCCAGTGCAGCAAGGATTGCGGTGGCGGATCCATCTTCTCTAGATGCTCTTGGAGATCCTTCAAGGACTCTGAAGCGCCGAGCAAGCGATCTCCCTCGACTGCTACCCATTGTCCACGGTGCGCTCGGGCGTTCTCCGCCAACCAGCGTGCCTCTCTGGATCGGTCGGGACCGGAAGGTCCCGGGCGCGATCCCAGAAATCGCGGGGGTGCGAGGAGTTGACGCCATCTTAGAAGCTCTGGACTTCCGTTCCCTTGCCCCAGTGCGAATTCGATCAGGCGCCTCGCCGTGGACACCTGTTCTTTTTCGACCATCGAGCGGATGACATACGGAAGAATCGGGATCACCCGAGCGAGATTCACATCTCCCAGACCTCCGTATGGGTTCACCTGGCGAGGTGGGTTCGCTGCGGGCGGCGCGAGCTCCTGGTCTCGGCTCATCGCTCCACCGATTCCGACGATTTGACTGCCGAAGGTCTTCATTTCGACTCCGTCCGTAGCCCGATGAAGGCTAGCGCCGAGACAAGATCCTGCCTTACGCGAGTTGCAACTCCCCCGAAATCAATGGCCTGGGCATCGAATATCTGGTGCAGCCGAACGAATATCGCACCGCTGTAGTGGGCGGAGAGATCGAAGGTGAGGATCGAGGCGAGTCGACCTCCATCCGCGCCGAAATAATACGTAGCACCGGAGGTGACATGAGGGCCCAAGTCAGCTAAAGGCCGAACAGCCAGGTCGTTCAGTATCTCGGGTGCGGTGCGACCCTTGGGAGTACCGTGGGCTGTCAAGATCGATGTGTAGTTTCTGAAATGTATTTCTCGGCCGGTCTGGACGCTCTCCAGCACCTTGGGAGCGAATTCCAAAAGACCATCCCAGCCGCCGGAAGCGGTCCAGATCTCTACCCGATCCAGAAAGTAGCGGACGCTTCGTGTTCCGTTCGCGAAGAGGCATCTCAGATGGACCTCGCCAAAGTCGGGAACGTTTTCTAACCGGGAATCCGCCAAGCGGAGGCCGAGAGGACCGAGCTGATCGAGAACTACCTTGAGGAATCCAGGGAGATCGGCGAGTAAATCCAACTGGGGATCGGAAAAGTGGACGAGAAGTGTCACCTCGCCCTGGTTGATCTCGAAAAGTTCGATTGCCGCGCCCGTATCCATGCCGAGGATTCTACTCCGAGCGTGGGTCTGGTTACCGAACTGCCCTTCTCCTACACAGCTTCGGTTGGAGTTCGTAGCGAACTCCGACAGGAGCGAGCACTTGATGGCCGAGGAGGAGCTGCGGGTTCTCGGGCTCGATGAACCTGGTCTCTAGAAGGCGATCGTCATCGGCGGCTATCCGCTCGATCGGAGGGTGGACTACACTCGGTCGTCAGTTCTTCTTCGGAGGTCGAGTTGGCGGAGCGGATCGCGTCTTGGATTCTGGCGCTCGTCGCGGCGTACGTCGCCGCGGGCGTTCTCTTTGCCCTGGCGTTTCTCTCCCGCGGCATCGAGCGGATCGACGCGGCCGCGCGCGGTGCGCGTTGGGGGTTTCGCTGCCTGATCGCGCCGGGCGTCGTGGCGCTCTGGCCGTTCCTCCTGAGGCGTTGGCGCCAGGCCATTCCTTCCGGGAGATCCAGATCATGATCCGTCCGCTGCGGATCGCCCACCGGCGGATCTTCCTCGGTCTCGTGGTTCTCTTGCCGATTCTCTACGTCCTCGCCCTGCTCGCGCGGAGGATGTCTTGAGCGCGGGCTATGTCGCGGTCGGCTGGAGCGGTCGCAAGAAACGTTACGACGCGGTGCTCGGCGTCGGCGTGGCCCTCTATCTCGCCGCATTCGTTGGCCTTGGGGCTTGGCTCTTTCCCGAGGCGACGGCGGAGACGCTACTGATCCGCGCGTTCGGCACTGCGGCGTTTCTGCTGCTCCATGTGGTACTCGCGATCGGTCCGCTCTGCCGGCTCGATCCGCGGTTCTTGCCTCTCCTTTACAACCGGCGGCACTTGGGCGTTCTGACGTTCATTCTGGGTTTGGCGCACGGCACGTTCGCGCTGATCCAGTTCCACGCCGGAGGGGACGCGAATCCCTTCATCAGCCTGCTCACGAGCAACGGTCGCTGGAACAGCCTGGCGGATTTTCCCTTCCAGCAGCTCGGGGCGGCTGCCCTCGGGATCCTCTTTCTGATGGCTGCGACCAGCCACGATTTCTGGCTCGCGAACCTGTCGCCCCGAGTTTGGAAGACGCTCCACATGGGCGTTTACCTCGCCTATGCCTTGCTGGTGATGCACGTCGCCCTGGGGGCTCTCCAGGACGAGCGGAGCCCCTGGCTCGCCGGATCGCTCGGGCTCGGGATCGCGACGATCCTCGGGCTCCACCTCGCCGCGGCGGTGCGCGAAAAGCGGCGCGATCGGCCGCTCGCCGGCCCTTCACTTGATGGTTTCCTCGACGTCGGCGCGGTCGCCGAAATCCCCGAGAAGCGGGCGAAGGTGGTGGTACTCGGGGCGGAGCGGGTCGCGATCTTCCGCTACGACGGCAAGATCTCCGCCCTGTCGAACGTCTGCCGCCACCAGAACGGCCCGCTCGGGGAGGGGAAGATCGTCGACGGCTGCATCACCTGCCCGTGGCACGGCTATCAGTACCTGCCCGATTCGGGAAGCTCGCCGCCGCCGTTTCAAGAGAAGGTCGAGACCTACCGGGTGGCCGTGCGCGACGGGCGGGTCCTCGTCCACCCCCAGGCTTTGCCGCCCGGCACCCGGGTCGAACCGGCGCGGATCGCGGATTCGGCAGCTCCCGACGGGGCGGAGGACGCCTCGGAGTTCTTCATCGGTTGGCAGGAGCCGCTGCCTCCCCGGCTCGGCCGGCGGATTCGCGCAGTCGCGGCGGCGGGGGTCGTTCTCGCCCTCGGGGTCGGCCTGCTGCTCGCCGCGGCGCAGAAGCCGTTCGCCCCGGCCGTCTTCGAGTACGGCCGGCCGCGGTTCTTCACCGGCCGGCTTCAGGCGTCGCCGATCCCGATCCTTTGGGTTTCGCCGCCCGACCGTCACCCGGACGTCGCGAGCGCCGGCTACGCTCTCGCTGCTCCGGCCAAGCATGGAGCGGCCGGTCTCGCCGCTCCATGGGCCGGTCGGGCGGTTCGATTGCGCGGGACATTGATCCGGCGCGCCGGACGGGGGATGATCGAGGTCGAACCGGGATCGATCGAACCTTGGCGCGGCAGCGCGCCGCCGCTCCCCGCCGGGCAAAGGCTGGGACCGGCGACGGTCGACGGCGTGATCGCCGACTCGAAATGTTGGCTCGGGGCGATGAGCCCCGGCGAGGGGAAAATTCATCGGGATTGCGCCGTTCGGTGTCTATCGGGAGGGCTGCCGCCACTGCTGCTCGGCGCGGGGCCCGAGGGAAAAAACTTCTGGCTGACCGGCCCGGGCGGCCGGGCGATCGGAGCTAGGATTCTCGATCGAGTTGCGGAGCCGGTGCGGCTTCGCGGAGAGGTGGTGAGGTTCGATGATCAGCTCGTCTTCGAAGTCGAATCCGACGCCGTCGTCCGACGCGAGCCCGGCCGGTAGCCCGGAGCACGCGAGGCACTCTGAACACACCGCGCTCAAACCCTTTCCCCCGGTGCCGGAGCTGATCCCCACGGCGGTGCTGTCGGCCGGCTCGTATCGGCTGCGTTTCGCCCGCACCCCGGAGGAGCTGGACCGTCTGCTGCGCCTGCGGTTCGAGATCTTCAATCTGGAGCTGGACGAAGGGCTCGCGACCTCTTATGCGACCGGCAAGGACGAGGACGAATTCGACCGGGTTTGTCACCATCTGCTGGTCGAGCACGCGCCGACCGGCGAGCTCGTCGGCACTTATCGCTTGCAGACCGCGGAGATGGCGGCGGCGGGCGCCGGCTTTTACACCGACAGTGAGTTTCTCCTCGACGAGTTGCCTTCCGAAGTCATCGCCCAAGGGATCGAGCTCGGCCGCGCCGCGATCTCGCGCGATCACCGCAAGCGCCCGGTGCTGTTCCTGCTCTGGCGCGGCCTCGCTCTCTACGTCGCGCAGAATCGGAAGCGGTTCCTGTTCGGCTGTTGCTCGGTGACCAGCCAGGACCCGGTGGACGGCTGGCGCGCGCACGCCACTCTTTCGGCCGGCGACCATCTCCATCCGACCCTTTTGATCTCCGCCCGGCCGGGTTTCGAATGCGCCCTTCCGGCGAGCGCCGCGGGGGAGTCCGCGCTCGCTCCGGCCGATTCGCCGCTGGTGCTCCCCGCGCTGTTCGACATGTACCTGCGCTACGGCGGGAAGATCGCGGGCGGCCCGGTGATCGACCGCGCATTCGGCACGATCGACTTCCTCATGCTGTTCGACGTCATGGCGATGGAAGAAAAATCGCGCCGGATGTTCTTCGACAACCTACCCGGAATTCCGGACCTGCCGGGCCAGGAGGAATGAAGGCGCTCCGCGGCCTGCGGATCGTCGCCCGGGCCGCCGGTCTGATCGCCGTCACGCTCTGCCTTTCTCCGGTGCATGCGCTCGGCCTTGGCCTGACCGCGGGCCGGCCGCGGGCGCGTGGAAGATGGAGGGGGCGGTTCCTGCGGACCTGGTCGCGCGCCTTCCTCCGCGTCCTCGGCGTTCGCGTCGCCTGGCGCGGCCCGGCGCCCGAGCCGCCGTTCTTGCTCGCCGCCAATCATGTGGCCTACCTCGACATCCTGGTGCTCGCGAGCCGCCTGCCCACGACGTTCGTGGCGAAAGCCGAGATCGCGGGCTGGCCGGTGCTCGGCCCGCTGTGCAGCTCATTCGGCACCCTGTTCGTCGATCGCAGCAAGAAGAGCGATCTGCCCCGCCTGCTCGGCCGGCTCGAAGAGGCGCTCTCCGCCGGCTGCGGCGTGGTCTTCTTCCCCGAAGGGACAAGCAGCCCGGGCGTCGACGTCCTGCCGTTCCGCTCGCCGCTGCTCGCGCTCCCCGCCGCCTCCGGCCACCCGGTCCACGCCGCGGCCTTGGCTTACCGGACGCCGCCCGGCGAGCCGCCCGCGCACCTCTCCGTCTGCTGGTGGGGCGACATGCCGTTCGGCCCCCACCTGCTCGCGCTGCTCGGTCACTCCCGAATCGAGGCGATCGTCTCGGTCGCCCCCGAGCCGCTCGTCGACGCCGACCGGAAGGCGCTTGCGCTGGCGCTGCGGGAGGCGGTGCGGGGTCAGTTTGAGCCTTCGGCGCCGGCTGATTTCGGCTTCGAATAGACTGGAGCCACGCCATGCCGAATCCTCTGCCAAAGAAGTTCGAAAATCTGCTTGAGCGCATGCAGACAGAGGCTGCCAGAAAGGGAATGTTGGAAGCTTTCAATGCCTCTCCGGAGGCGCTCGGTCAAGCTGCAGTCCAAGCGGTGCAGCGGCGGGTTTCTTCGAGTTAGGCGAGGCGTTTCCACATCAGCGCGAAAAATGCGCCCGCAGCAGCCCGACCAGCTCCCGTAAGGGCGTCGCGCGCGCGCCGCCCTTGACGTTCGCGGCGCCGATCTCGAAGGCCAGGCGCCATTGGGTGAACAGGGTGCGGTAGGCGGCGAGCAGGCTGGCGCCCGGTTCGTAGATGTGGGTGGCCTCGGAGGTCACACCGTTCAGCTCTAGGATTCGGAAATCGCGGCCGGCTTTCAGCTGCTCTTCGGACGGCACGCGCAGATCGTAGCGGCCGAAGAAGAAGCCTTCGTATCCTCGGCTTGCGGCATCGATCGCGGCGGTCAGCTCCGGCGTCGCGAGGTGGATGCCGTTGAGGAAGATGGCGCCCCGGCAGTGGTTGCCGATCTCGACCAGCTCGATTCGCTCGCCCGCCGCCGGAACCTGGTCGAGCCGCGCCTGGTGGCGGGCCAGGTGGAGAGGCGCCATGCAGACCGCCCGGTCGTCGGCGAGGATCAGCTCTTCGAGCGTCTTTTCTCCATCCCCCAAAAGGGTCGGCAGCCGCTTGTCGGTGATCGAGAAGATCCTGCCTTGCGGCTCGTCGGGATGGCGAATGTAGAAGACCCCGAATTCGCGCCCCGGCACGTACTCCTGGACGATCCCCTCGCCCGTGGCGGTCGCCAGATGGGCCGCGAGCGCCTCGGCGCTTTTTATCACCGCGACCCCTTCGCCGCGCTGGCCGACGTCCGGTTTGAACACCACCGGAAAATCGAGACCTTGCTCGGCGAGAAACGCGTGGACTGTGGCGAGGCGCTGCTCGTAGGTCTGCTCCTCCGAGAGGCGGGCGAAGCGGGCGATCGGCGCGCCGCCCGCTTCCAGAGCGGCGAGGATCTCCACCTTCGATTCGAGGACGAATCCCCCCGCCGGCATCGCCGGATTGACCGCGGTGAAGACGGTCGGGCTGCGGTGGCGGAGGGCTTGGCCCGCGGCATAGAGGACGACGGGGATGTTCACCAGCCAGGCCGGCCAGAACTCCCAGCGCGTGAGCCGGCGCCATCTGCCCAGGGCGAGCCGTCGGCCGCGCCGGGTGAATAGCGGGGGAATCGAGCGGGTCGCCAAGAGGTAGAGCGCGAGCGCGGCAATCGCGAGCGGCAGGGCGCCGCGCCCGTAGCGCTGGAGCTGGCCGAACACGGCCGCGCCGAGCGTCGAGGCGAGCCAGACCAGAATGGGCGTCCAGATCGCGCCGGCCACCGCGAGCCAGAACGCAAAGGTCCGGATCGGGCAGCCGAGCAGCCCGGCGGCGACGTAGGTTGGCAGCCGGCTGCCGGGCAGGAAGCGGGTGGCGAACAGGACCCGCCCGGTGCGCTCGCGAAACCAGGCCTCGCCCCGTTCGACCTGCTCGGGGCGAATCCACCAGGAGAACGGAGGCCGGGCGAGCGCGGCCCGCCCGCCCCAGCGGCCGGCGAGGAACAGGAGAAGATCGCCGCCGAAGATGCCGAGGAAACAGGCGAGCGATGCCGGCGCCAGACCGAACGAGCCGCGGGCGACCAGCAGGCCGGCGGCGACGCAGGCGAGATCCTCGCTCACCAGGGTGGCGAGCGCCAAGCCCACGAGCAGCCAGGGACCCGAGGCTCCGGCCGAGAGCCTTGCAGCGAGACCGGCCGGATCGATCACTGCGAGGGGGGCGCCTTTCGCGCCAATCCGAGCCAGCGCATCGGGGCTCGCTCGCAGGGGGAACCGGGAGAGTAGCCAAGGCGCACCCGTAGGGCGTTCACCTGGACGCGGGAAAAGTTCACGGTCTGGGCGTCCTCGCGGTGCATGCAGACCGACGCGGCCGACGGCCCCGAGCCGTGACTGCGTTGATAGGCGAGCAGCTTGCGCACCGAGAGGGGACCGGTGGGGTAGGTGGCGCGGCGCTCGGCGAACAGCGAATCATCGCCCACCGAGGAGGAGACCAGCGGAGGCTTGGCGTCCGCCGCTTCGAGCGCTTCACCGGTCCAGGCGAACACCCGCGGCGACTCGCCCGGTGCGATCACGCCGAGGGTGAACGGCCGGTATCGCGCAAGATCGAGCGTGCCGGCTCTGCGTCCGGCCTCGGCGACCCCGGCCGAATCGATCAGCTCCAAGGGGATCAGCCCGCGGCTCGCCTGCGGCGCGCGCGGCTCGCGGCTCGGCCGGCGATTGAGCAGGAACAGGCAGAGCCCCAGCTCGTTCGCCGCGATCCAGGTGCCGCCGCCCAGCGGATCGACCGGGGCTAGATAACGCACTCCCTGCCGCTCACCGCGCCGCGGGGGCAGGGCGATCGGCCGGGTACGCAATTCGTCGCGATTGAACAGGAGCTCGTAGCCGTTGGGGCCGATCAACCAGCTTGCGGTGCACACGCCACCTGCTCCTCGCGATAGCGCAGAGTCGAGGGTGCGACGCCGAACGTATCGGCGACTTCGATGCCGGAGCGGGCGAGGATCGAGCGCACCAGCGCCCAGTGGTGGACCGTGTGGCTGAGCAGGAACTGCAACTCGCGCCGCAGGGTCGAGCGCGAAAGGTCTTCGACCGAGCCGCCGCCGTTCGAGCGCACCGAAATCGGGCGTTCAAGCTCGCCGCGGTCCAGATCGGCGAGGCGGCCGGAGGCGTTGACCAGCGCGATCTGCGCGGTTTCCCGCTCGGCCTCGATCTGCGGGTTGCGCTGGCGGGCGTCGTAGTCGATCAAAGTTCCGCCGAAGCCGGCGAAAAAAGCGGCGTAATGGTCGAGCACATGGCGGACATGGGGCCCGATCGCGGGGTAGATCCCCGCGTCGATCCGATCGAGCAAAGCGAGACCCTGGCGGAGCGCCTCGAGATTGTCGTTGACGGGGTGGTGGTCGGTTTTCTGGGTGGTCTCAGGTTGCATTCGGGCGTCTCGATTAGAGTAGGCGGCGGCTCGGGCCGAGGGATATACGTCGCTGCCTCCGGGTTTCGATGCGTATTGTCGCCGTCCTTGGCCTCGAACGCTACCACCACCCTGCGGCAGCAAGAAATATAAGTCGGGTCTTTGAGCAGGGCTCCGTCGTAGTCCCCTGGTAACGCTCGATTCTTGAGGGGGATAGGCCCGGCACTGGCTTTTCCGCAGAGAATCTGTTATTCCTTCTTCGTGCGATCCGCCCGCCTTGACGAGCCAACAGAGCCCGAGAACCTTC
>DASYKS010000088.1:0-50730 GCA_035995205.1 Thermoanaerobaculia bacterium | reverse complement strand
GCGGCCGGGCTCCTTTCGCCCCCTATTCTCACCCGCCTCACCACCCACCGACGCGCGCCTGCGGCGCGCGGATGATGCTGCTTCAGGTCACCTCGCCTTTTCTAACCGCCGGAATCGCGCCGTTTCAAACCGCCGCCGACATCCCTTCCTCCGCCGGTCGAGAAACTCCCGCTCAAGCTCCGCGTCCGTGATCTGTGCCGCTCGTTGCAAGGCGCGTATTGCCGGGCGCAGGAAATCGTCCACGACGCACTCGACCGTCGCGAGCACCTCCGTGGCCACGTCAAAGGGCTTCTGGTGCTCTTGCCGCTCGTCTTCGTCTTCGGATGCCGAGAGAGCCTCAGAGACGAGTTTCAAGGCGTCCTCGGCGGCGAGCAGCTGATAGGCCCCCTCACCGAGCGCGGATTGCGCCCGCTCGACCGTCCAAGCGTTTTCCATGGAGCCGATGATGCCAGACGCGTCAAGAAAACGATCTGGTTTCACGAGGACGAAGCGGAAGCGCTGCGGCTCCGCGCGTTCAAGGATCGGCGGTCGGAATCGGCGATCGTGCGGGAGGCGGTGCGGGCGCTGCTTGGGATCGAGGACTAAGCCAGTTAGTCGGCAGAATTGCCGCTTTCGCAGGCGCGCCAAGTCTGGCTTGTGCCGCCAGCGTGAACCCAAAAAAACTTCGTGCTCCTTTGCCGAAAGCCGTCAAAGTACGTCACCTTCCCGACTACAAACCAGCGCAACCTCTTCATGGCTTCGTCTCTGTCGGGAACATCGGCAAACATCTTAGAGTCGTCTACATCAAAGAAAGCATAGTAGTTTGCGCCGGCCGGAACGGCGGCCCGCGATTGCGTAGCCCCCGCCTGCCATTTCGCCAACTCCGACTCAACGTCCGGCGCGCTGCTGCTCAGGGATGGCACAAGGCTCTGCTTTACCAAAACGTCGGAGGCTACTCCGCGACCAGTGTTCTGAAGGGTGACCCTGAGTCTCGCTGGGAGCGGCTTGGTCAAGGGAAAGTCATCGATTTCGACGGCGCCGAGCTGGGCTCGCTGGGAATATTCGAGCCCCTTCCTGGATGCCTCAAGAGATTCGCGCGCCAACCCCAGGCTAGCGACAGCGTCCGCAGCGCTTTGCTTCCGGCTCGCTTCGGCTTGATCTTTGCTCGCGGTGAGCTGCCTTTCGAACCTGCCCTGCTCTTCCAGCGTGGCGTCGTCGGCGTCGGATTGCAGGATTCCGAACTGCTGTTTAGCGAAATCCAGGGCCTCGGCCGACCGCTTGTTGGCCTCTTGGCCGACAAGCCATTCTGTACGTGACAATCGTATAGAAGAGAATGACCGCCAATGTGAGCAACTGAACGACGATGGAAGCTATCTTGTACGATGTCCAACCTTTGCGAATCGACTTGCCAGCCTTGCTATCCTTTTGCTCGGGATGGTCGCCGGGTTTCTCGGGTTGATCCTTATCCACGACAACCGGCGGAGCTAGTTTCGCGCGCTCGCCGGGGTCGCCCTGCTCGTCCTCTTGTTCGTCTGCGCTCATCTCTCTTTCAGCCTCTTTTTCTTCGGTCGGTGACCCTGGGAGAGTCAGTATGCCGCTGCTCCGGATCGAGGACTAGGACAGTATGCCTCGCCAGCTGGCCCATTTTCCGCCGTTCCAGACGCAGAAGAGCGTCGTAACGCGGTCATCAAACGCGTCGGAATATTTGATCTCAATGGTAGCGGTGAGTTTGTCTTGGGCGCCCTCGATGCTCCGAGTCTCCTCAGGGCTTAGCGGGGTTGCAGGGCGGACTATTATCGTGAACGTCTCGCCGTTGCCTATTGGATTAATCCTCCCTTCCTCTGCCGGAATAGTTTTGATGATCTTATCTTGCCTGATAAGGAGAAAGTGCGTCGAGACTGTAATTTCAGTCGCTGGCATGCCCCCCGTGTTTTTGCACTTGAGGTCTATCAAGCTCAGCGATTTATTCTCCAGGAATCCAACGGGAACCAGCCACGCCCTATGGGCCCATTCCATGGCTTCGCGGGCTATTCTGTTGCTCTCTTGGGTTGCTTCGTTGCTGATCCGGGTCTGTTCAAGCGCTTTCGCGCTGCCCTCTTTCGCGGCGTCAAGCGAATCCCTGGTGCTGGGAGGCGGCCTGCCGGGCATCTCTTCGCGCCTCCGAATGGAAGAAGACCGGTTTCACGGGTACTCTTGACGCAACTGGGCAAAGACCTCTTCCGCCGGTGTCCCAGACGCACGGCCACTTCGTATCTCATCGACGCGGCGCGCGACCTCCACGTCCCAGGCGGCAGCCCCTCCCTCTTCCTCCGGCTCCATGGAGCCGAGGAGAAAACAAGCCAGATCGGCCTTGTCCTTCGCGGAAAGCTGCTCGAGCTCTGCTTTGAGTTGCTTCATCGGCTGTGCCATGACGTGCCTCCAGAGCAGGATTGTGCCACGCCGAGAGCACTTCGTCAGCCCGCGTCGCGCACCAGCCGAAAGCCCAAGCTGAATCCGAGATCCTGGGGTCGATGGGTTTAGCGAAGCGCACAGCGGGCACTATCCGCGCCGAAGTCCCAGCTGCCGCCTCGGATCACTTTGAAAGTCGTCGCGCACTTGCCCCCACGAGGGTCGGGTGTCGCTCCGGGCGGTTAGGGGCAGTGCCAATCCTCCGTCCACTCCCAGACGTTGCCGTGCATGTCGTGGAGTCCGAAAGCGTTCGGGGGAAAGGTGCCGACCTTCACAGGGGTTTGGCGAAATTCGCCCGGCGGGTAGCCTGGGTACGGACCTCCCCCGTCGTAGTTCGCTTCCTCGGTCGTCAGGTTCTTGCCGGTGCTGAAGGGCGTCGCCGCGCCCGCCCGGCAGGCGTACTCCCATTCCGCTTCGGTCGGCAAGCGGAGCGGCGGCAGCGAGGAACGCTCGCTCAGGCGGGCGACGAAGGTCTGGATCTGATGCCAATTGACGCGCTCCACCGGGCAATCAGGGCCGCACTTCTGGAACCAGCTGGGGTTCGAGCCCATCACCTTCCGCCATTGGCTTTGGGTGACTTCATAGCGCCCAACGTAGAAGGCTCGGGAGATGCGTAACGGGTGTTGGACTTCCTGAGCCTCGCGCCCCGGCTCGGCGGCGGGGCTTCCCATCAGGAAGTCGCCTGCCGGCACGAGAACGAATTGCATCCCGGTCGTCGGCTCGGTCCACGATTTCCTCCGTCGTGTGGCAACCTGAGATCAGAAGAACTCCCACCAGCCCCGAACACAACGGGCGCTGTTGCGACGCAAAGCAGGACTGCGCGAACGCTGGGGAGTGGTGCGGAGACGCTACGACCTGAATCATCGAACGCAAGTTCCGCCGCGGCGAACGCTGGAGCCGCTGCGGCGAACACAAGACCCGCTGCGGCGAGTCCGGGAATCGGTTCGTGGGCGGCCGGGAGCGGTTACGGTTGTTCCGAAACCGGATCCGAGCGTTCGCGGAGCGTTCCGTAGTGGTCGCGCTCCGGATCGTAGCGTTCGAAAATCTCGGTCTTGCGTCTGTGCAGCTCTGCATAGCGTTCGGGAACCACTGCACAGCGTTCAGCACCCCGGTCGGCGCGTTCGGAAATCGGGTCGGTGCGTCCGCGAAGTCGATCGGGGTGTTCGACCTCCGGTTCCGGGTGTCTATACCGGCCGCAGTTGTTCTTCGAGCGACCGTGTTCTCTCGATTGTCGCGTCGCCTGTGTGCTGGGTCGTCTTTCTCTCGATGAGCAGAAGGTGGCACTCCTCGTCCGCGACCGGGTTGTGGCGTACACCCTTAGGCACCACGAACATTTCGCCCTCGTCCAGCTCGACCGCCCCGTTCTCCATCTCGATGCGAAGGTGACCCTTGAGGATCAAGAACAGCTCGTCTTCGTTCTCGTGGCTATGCCACGCCAAAGTACCCTGAACCGCCGCGACCTTGACGTAAACATCATCGACCTCGCCGATGACTCGCGGCGACCAGTGCTCGGTGAGGGCGAGAGCAACTTTCTTCGGCGAAATGACTTTCGACATGGCTGGCTCCAGAGTTCCAACAGACGCATCGGGGAGTGCTGAGATCATATCTCCGGGAGGGGGTCAGCCCGCGTCACGAACCAGTCGAAACCCCAAGCTGAATCCGAGATCCTGGGGCCGATGAGTGTAGCGGAGAGCGCAGCGCGCACTGTCCGCACCGAAGTACCAGCTGCCGCCTCGGATCACTTTGAAAGTCGTCGCGCACTTGCCTCCACGGGGGTCGGTCGCCGGACCGGGCGGGTAGGGACAGTGCCAATCTTCGGTCCACTCCCAGACGTTGCCGTGCATGTCGTGGAGGCCGAAGGCGTTCGGGGGAAAGGTTCCAACCTTCACCGGGGTTTGCCGAAATTCGCCCGGTGAGTAGCCTGGGTACGGACCTCCCCCGTCGTAGTTCGCTTCCGACGTGGTGAGATTCTTACCCGTGCTGAAAGGCGTGGACGTTCCCGCCCGGCAGTCGTACTCCCATTCCGCCTCGGTCGGCAAGCGTAAGGCTGGGAGCCTTGAAAACTTGTTCAGCCGGGCGACAAAGGTCTGGATTTGGTACCAGTTGACGCGCTCCACCGGGCAATCCGGACCGCACCCCTGAAACCAGCTCGGATTCGAGCCCATTACGCGCTGCCATTGGCGCTGGGTGACTTCATAGCGGCCAACGTAGAATGGACGAGAGAGACGGACAGGGTGTTGAGCTTCTTGGGGCTCGCGGCCGATCTCGGCGAGGGGGCTCCCCATCAGGAAGTCACCCGCGGGCACGAGGACGAATTGCATTCCGGTCGTCGGCTCGGTCCAGCTCGGCTCCGCCGATGTGCACCCCGAGGCTAAGAGAACCGCGAACAAGCCGAATCGGAAGAGGCGCATGCCGGAATCACGCGGCCTTTAGCGGCTTAATTCGCCGAACTTCCTCCTTGATGGCCTGTTCGGCATCCCAAAGATCAACGGCGCGTTGAGAGTTGAGCCAGAACTCAGCGGAGTTGCCGAACAGGCGTGAGAACCGAAGCGCCATTCCCGGCCTCACGGCTCGACGCCCTCGAAGCAACTCGTTGATGGTCTGGCGCGAAACTCCCACGGATTCGGCAAGCCCGGTGGCGGAAAGCCCGTAGTCCGGGAGGAAGTCCTCTCGAAGCATTTCGCCCGGATGTGTGGGCCGGATCGTCCTCCGGCCGGAATTCGTAATGCTCATCTCGTACCTCGTCCTTAATGGTAGTCGGCGATCTCGACGTCATCGGCATCTCCGTCCCCGACTCAGGCGCGATGCGACGGCCCGCGGTTTACGCCGCCTCTGCGTGCAGCTTCACCCCGAGCGCTCTGGCTACCTTCAAGACCGTGGCAAAGCTCGGATTTCCGTCGGCGCTAAGAGCGCGATAGAGGCTCTCACGACTCAACCCCGCATCCTTGGCGACCTGGGTCATACCCTTCGCGCGAGCAATGTCCCCCAGTGCTCTGGCGATACCGGCTGCGTCATCCGGCGCTTCTTCGAGCCATGCGTCCAAATATGCGGCCATTTCCTCGGGAGTTCGAAGGTGCTCGGCGACATCGTAGGGTGACGTTTTCGTTTTGGTGGGCTTCTTCGTGGCGGTCTTGGGCATAGCGCTACTCCTGAAAGTTCTTTGCCAACTGGATCGCCTTCGCGATGTCCTTCTGCTGCGATGACTTATCGCCGCCCGCGAGGAGCAGCAGCAGCCGTGTTCCTTGCTGTGTGTAGTAAACGCGGTATCCGGGTCCGAAATCGATCTTTAGCTCCGACACGCCATCCGTTAGGTCTCTGTATTGACCCGGGTTTCCTTGAATCAAGCGATCGACACGAACCAGAATCCGCGCCCGGCCGGCGCGATCCCTGAGCGCGTCTAGCCACTCGCGGTAGACGTCGGTTTTCTCGACACGCACCGCACAAGCGTAGCTTGTCGGCTACAGTTGTCAAGATCCAGGACGGGTGAGACTCGGCATGGTTGGGCGACAGGCTCAGCTCGCCAATCCACGCACCGCCCAGGCCCGCGCATTGAGCCGAATGTGCCCGTCGCTTCCGGGTTCCAGGCGGCGTTGGAGCCGCACCCTCAGCCGTTCCCGACTCGGTTTATCAAGCGTAGTGACGAAGCTCGGACCCGTGCCGGTACCGCGGAGGAAGGGTTGCCAGTAGTCGTCGAAATCGGCAAGGTCGGTCGGGATCTCGGGGGAGCCTATTTGCACCTGGCCGAACCCGGCGGTTTCGAGGAGCGAGACGAGCGCGGGCGGCCGACAGAGAGGGAAGCCGAGGTTTTCCGCTCGGGAGGCGGCTTGAGGGTCCGCGGCGATCGCCTCTTCCCAGAAGGCCCTTAGAAACTCCATGCCGTCCGCGTAGTCCCAAACGTAGGCGGCGAAAAGGCCTCCCGGGCGAAGGCGTTCGCGAATGGCCGCCGCGACCTGGCCGGGATCGGGCAGGAAGTTGAGGACCAGTCCCGAGACGACGGCGTCGAATCCTCTCTCTCGATGAGGAAGAGCCTCGGCACCCGCGACGACGAACGAGACGCGGTCGTCCGGAACCCGGCTCCGGGCGTGCTCCAGGAACGACGCCGAGGGATCGCAGGCAACGACCGACGCCGGCTCGCAACGGTCGCAGATCGCGGCGGTGAGCGCTCCGGTCCCGCACCCGACTTCGAGCCAATGCGCCGCAGGCGCCGGCTGAAGCCAGTCGACGAACTTTAGGGCCAAAGGGCGGCTCCAGCGGCCCATGAAGGCCTCGTAGGCGTCGGCGCCGGTCCATGTTTTATCTGGCGGATTCGTCATGTCGATCCTTTGCCGTTGGCTCCTTGGCAAAGTGTATGTCTTCCGCCCCTTCCGTAGATCTCGGGCTGCGTTCGACGCTTGTGATCGTTCGACGAACGGCGCCGCCGGGACGGCGGCGGTCCCAGGAACTCCCTGCGATAGGCTAGGCCGCCCGCGGTGCATCCGATGAAGCTGATCATCCAGATTCCGTGCCTCAACGAGGAGGCCTCTCTGCCGACTACGCTCGCGGCGTTGCCGCGCACGTTGCCGGGGATCGACCGGGTGGAGTGGCTGATCGTGGACGACGGCTCGACCGATCGGACGGTCGAGGTGGCGCGAGCGCATGGTGTGGACCACGTCGTCCGGTTCGGCACCAACCAGGGGCTCGCCCGGGCGTTCATGGCGGGGCTCGAAGGGGCGATCCGGGCGGGGGCGGACATCATCGTCAATACGGATGCCGACAATCAGTACGACGCGGCGGACATTCCGAAGCTGATCGAGCCGATCCTTGCCGGGCGGGCCGAGATGGTGATCGGCGCGCGGCCGATCGACGAGATCACCCACTTCTCGCCGTTCAAAAAGCTGCTGCAGAAGATCGGCAGCTGGGTCGTGCGGAAAGCCTCGGGCACGACGATTCCGGACAGCCCGAGCGGGTTCCGGGCGTTTTCGAGGAACGCCGCCCTGCAGTTGAATGTCTTCTCGCGCTACACCTACACGCTGGAGACGATCATCCAGGCGGGGATGAAGGGGATTCCGATCACCTGGGTGGCGATTCGCACCAACGAGGATCTGCGCCCCTCGCGGCTGGTCAAAGGGATCGGGGATTACGTGCGGCGGTCTGTCTTCACGATCCTGCGGATCTTCCTGCTCTACCGGCCGCTCCGGTCGTTCTTCTGGGTCGGCACCGCGTTCATCACCCCGGGATTCTTCCTACTCGTGCGCTGGCTGGTGTTCTACCTTCAGGGGTCGACCCGGGTGCGCGCGCCGTCGCTGATCCTGGCGGCGATCTTGATTCTGATCGGCTTTCAGACCTGGAGCCTCGGCTTCGTAGCCGACCTGCTCGCGGCGAACCGCCGTCTGCTCGAAGAGAACCAACTCCGCCTGCGCCGCCTGGAGCTTGGAACGCCGACACCCGACCGGACGAGCGAGGACCCTCGGCCTTGAGCGGCCCGCCGCTCTGGAATCGGTTCGAGCGGGAGGTGATCGAGCCGGGCAATTGCCTGCACTGCGGAGCGTGCGTGGGGCTCGCGCCCGAGCTGTTGCGGTTCGAAGAGACGGCGCGCGGGCCGCTGCCTCGGTGGGTGGGAACCTCGGGCGGAGACGAGGCGCTCGCGCTCGCCTGGGCCGTATGCCCCGGGCGTGGGATTCCGTATCCGGAGCTGTTCGCCCACCTCGGCCGGCCGCCCGAATCCTGGCTGATCGGACCGTTCGAGCAGATCTTCATCGGCCACTCGGCGGACGAATCGATCCGTCGGCGGGGCGCCTCGGGCGGCGTGATCTCCGCGGTTTTGATCCATCTGCTGGAGACCGGTCAAATCGACGGCGCCGTCGTGTGCCGTCAGGGGGTGCCCGTTCCGGACACCGCGAGCCCGGTGATCGCGCGGACGCGCGACGAGGTGCTCGCCGCGGCGCAGAGCGTCTATGCGGTAACTCCGATGCTTTCGATCCTCCCCGAGATGGCGAATTTCGAAGGCCGGCTCGCGTTCGTCGGCCTGCCCGAGCAGGTGGCGGCGTTGCGCATGTTGCAGGCGGCCGGGCACCCCGCGGCCTTGAAGGTCGCGTTCGTCCTCGGGCCATACGTCGGCACGAACATGTATCGCGGCGCGGTGCGGGCGTTCCTGCGCGGCCATGGCGTGAAGGACGACGTGGCGATCGCGAAGCTCGAATGGCGGGCGGGGGAGTGGCCTGGCTATTTGCGGGTGGAAACGGCGGACGGACGGGTGTTTTCGGCCCACAAGTTCTATTACAACTACCTGATTCCATTCTTCATCTCGCGCAACTGCCAGATCGTGCCCGATTTCACCAATGAGGCGACCGACATTTCGGTGGGCGACGCGTGGAGCCCGGAGCTGGAAACCGCGGGCGGCGGACATTCGGTCGTGGTCGCGCGGAGCCAAGCTGCGGTCGAGCTGCTGGCTGAGATGAAGAGCGCCGGGTGGCTCGCGCTCGAACCGATCGAGTGGCAACGCGCCGCGACGATGCATGGCCACATGATCGACTTCAAGAAGCGCGGGGCTTTCCTTCGGCTGGACGCCCAGGCGCGGCGCGGTCTTCCGGTTCCGGAGTACGGCTACCGCCCCGCAACGATCGCGCGGGAGAGGCGGGTAGTGGAGGCCGTGATCAGCGGGTCGTTTCGCTTCGGCCGGCAACGGTGGGCGCGGTGGATCGTCTCGCGGCTGCCGCTCGGGCTCGTCGGTCCCGCGTTCAACGCGCTCCGCAAGGGGTGGAAGTCGATCTCCAAACCGACCAAGCGGAAAGGGCTCGCCGGAGTCGATTTCTCGTTCCGGCCGAATTCGGAGCGCTGGGCGGAGATCGTCAGTTTCGCCGGCGGTCAGGGCGAGCGATGAGCTACCTGTCGCGCGCGCTCCGAGCGTATGCCGAGCGGCAGCTTCCTCGCGTGTTGACTCAAGTAGATCGCGATCCGGATTCGCCCCGGTTCGGCAACTTCGATCGCAACCATTGGCACTACAAGATCCGCGATTTTTCCTCGGCGATCCTTCAGCAGGGGGCGTTTACGCTCGACGCGGTTCTCCGCGGCGATCTGGAGATGCCGGGCGACCCGCAAAAGACGGAGTCTTGGGCGGTCGCGGCTGTCAATGCGCTCGCCTCTCAAGTGCGGCGAGACGGCGGTGTCGACGAGTATTTTCCCTACGAGCGGAGCTATCCGGCCGCGGCGTTCGGGCTCTATGCGGCGGCGCGGTTGGCGCTCGATTGGAAGACTTCGCGGCCGGAGCTTCTCTCCAAAATCGATTGGCGCGGCCTGTCGCGGCTCGCCGCGCATTTGGACGGCCGGCGGGAGACGGAAGCCTCGAACCAGCAGGCGGCGGGGCTTGCGGCTCTCGCGCTCGCGGCCCGGCTGCCGGAGATCTCGCCGCGCCCTTCCCGCGTCTCCGAGCATGCCGACCGGCTGTTCGCGAGTCAGCATGCCGAAGGATGGTTTCCAGAGTACGGCGGCCCGGATTTCGGCTATCTCACCGTCACGATCGACGCGCTGGTCGACTACCACGACGCGACGGAGGACCCGCGGGCGCTTCGTTCGATCGATCGCGCGGTCGAGTTTCTCGCCTCTTTGGTCGGCGCCGACGGGCGGCTTCCTTCGACGCTCAACAGCCGGAACACCGACTATGTTGTCCCTTACGGTCTCGCCCGGACCGGGGCGCGCAACCGACAAGCGGCTTGGCTGGTGGAGACGCTGTTTCGGGATGCCGACGATCCTGGCCATTTTCTTTGGGCGACCGACGATCGGTACCACAGCCACTATGTCTACGCGAGCGTCGTTCGCGCGCTGCCTCGTCTCGATCGCATGCTGCGGGGCGAGCCGCCGGCAGAGCGGAGCGCGGTGACGTTCGATGGCGCGGGTTATCGGATCGTTTGGAGCGCGGATCGAACTTGGAGCGCCGCGATCGGCCTGCGCAAAGGGGGGCTCGTGCGCATCCATCGCCGCAACGCCCCTCCCCTGCTCGATCATGGCTGGCGGGTCCGCGTCGGCTCTGCGCTTTGGACCAGCAACTGGTGGCAGGGGGCGGAAGCGCGGATCGAGGCCAGCGGCGCGGGGGACGACCACCTACGGATTGCGGGCACCTGCCGCAAGGCGAGCTTCTTGATCCCTACGCCCTGGAAACACATGGCCCTTCGGCTTGCCTCGCGGGTGCTCGGCGCACGGTTGCTCAAACCGCTCCGGCGGCTGCTGATCTTCAAGCCGCAAGGTGAGAGCCCGAACGCCCCGCGCTTCGAGCGGGAGATCGAAGCGAACGAGCGGGGCGTTGCCGTGCGCGACCGCGTGACTTTTCCGCCCGGTGCGACGGCGGAACGGAGCCCGCGCCAGAACCTGCGCCACGTGGCGAGCGCCGAGAGCTTCCATCCGGAGGATCTGCTGGCGCCGATCCCCGCGCGGATTGAACGATCGGCGACCGGGCTCTCCGCGGAGTGGCGGTTCCCGCAAGAGGCCGACCGGTGATCGCGATTGACGAGGCGGCTCCCGCGGAACAAACCGCAGACTCCGGCTTTCGCATCGCCTTGCTCGCTCTGCTGGCCGGCGCCGCGATCCTGTTCCTGCTTGGGATCACCTGGGGCCTGCCGAGCTGGCGCGGCTGGGCGGGAGACGAGATCCGGCCGAACCAGGTGGCGGCGGGGCTTCATCGCGCGTTTTCCGGCGGCTGGCACACCAAATATCCGCCGTTTCACTACTACATCCTCGCGCTGCTCCAGGCGCCGCTCCGCGCGCTCGCCGGAATCGGCCCGGTGCCGGCCAAGGGGATGGACCTCAACAGCTGGCTGTTCGTCCTGTCCCGGCTGGTGAGCGTGGCGATGGCGCTCGGCGCAGTGGCCGCGATCGTCGAGGTCGGACGCTCGGTCTCGAGCCCGCGCGCCGGATGGTTCGCCGGAGCGATCGTTGCGACCGGCGCGCCGTTCGTCTACTTCGCGAAGACCGCGAACGTCGAGATGCCGTTTCTATTCTGGTTCGCGCTGTCGCTGGTCTTCTTCGTCCGCCTGCTCGACGGGCATCGCTTGCGCGACTACCTCCTGTTCGGGGCTTGCGCGGTGTTCGCGATCACCAGCAAAGACCAGGCGTACGGGCTGTACGTCTTGGCACCGCTCGCCGTGCTCCCCGGCTTGATCCGGGTGCGGGCACGGAAGGGAGCGCGCCCCGGCCTGCTCGCCGCGCTGGTCGACCGGCGCATCCTTTCGGTGCTTGGCCTGGGGCTCGGCCTCGCCGCCGTGATCTACAACTGGCCGTTCAATCTCGGTGGGTTTCTCGCCCACGTGCGCACGCTGCTTGGGCCCCAGTCCGAAGAGGCAAAGGCGTTCGCCAACACCCCCGCCGGCCATCTCGGTAACCTGGTCGAGAATCTTTCGCACTTGGCGTTCTGCATGGGTTGGCCGGCGTTCGCGGCGGGAGCCATCGGCACGGTTCACGCGCTCGTTTCGGCGCGAGGCCGAGAGCGGAATCTACTCGGCGCGCTGGCGATCTTGGGCGGTTCGTACTACCTGACGTTTCTGCTGCCGATCCTATTCAGCCGCGACCGGTACGTCCTGCCGCTCGCACTGCTGCTCTCGCTGTTCGCCGGGCGTTTTCTCGCTTCGATCACCGTCTCCGGCAAACCGGCGTTGCGCGCTCTCGGCACGATCGTTGGGCTGATCGTCCTCGGCTATGGCGTTCTCTACGCCCTGTCGGTCGATCGGCGGATGAGGAACGACGCGCGATATGAGGCCGAGGCTTTCGCTCGGGACAACGGCGGGGTCAAGAACGCCCTGGCGCTCGGGCGAGCGAAGCATGCGCCGCGGCTGCCGCATGCCGGCTGGGGGGGCTTTCCCGCGGTGCTCGCGCGGCGCGCGCCCGGAATCGTCGCGGTCAACGTGACCGATCTGCGCACCCCCGCCGAGCACGCGGCCTACGAGCGGCTGATCTCGGGGGAGGTCGGCTACTTCCTCGCCAAGCGCATCGAGTGGCGCTCGCGCTGGGACGTCCTGAATACTCGCGATACGTTTTCGAGCCTGGTATTCGTCAATCCGGAGATGGTGTTGTTCCGCCGCGATCCGTCCTTGCCGCGCGGCGGGCGCGCGAACACTCGAAGCGACGTCTTCGAAGAAGAAGAACCCGCTCCCGACGAGGAGTAAGAGGCTGAACGGAGGAGCACGCCATGCCAGAGGGTCTCCTGGAACGAATTTTCGGCATCCGCGCGGCCGGCTCGACCCCGGCGCGCGAGGCGCTCGGCGGCCTCGCGACGTTTCTCACCATGGCCTACATTCTGTTCGTCAACCCGGTGATCCTGCAGGCGACCGGCATGCCGCTCGAAGGGGCGATCGCCGCCACGGCGATCAGCGCCGCGATCGGTACGCTGTTGATGGGCCTGCTCGCGAACTACCCCGTCGCCTTGGCGCCCGGCATGGGGTTGAACGCGTTCTTCGCTTACGGCATTTGCCTTGGGGCCGGCGTGCCCTGGCAGACCGCGCTCGGCATCGTGTTCTGGACCGGCCTGCTGTTCGTCCTGCTCACCGTGGTCGGCGCCCGGGCGCTCCTGGTGCGTGCGGTGCCTCCTGTGCTTACCCGCGCAGGAGCGGTCGGAATCGGATTGTTCATCGCGTTCATCGGCTTGCAGCAGGGCGGTCTGATCCGCGCCGACCCGAACACTCTGGTGAGCTTGGCGCCCCTCTCGTCGCGCCCGGCGCTGCTCACCCTGTTCGGGCTCGGGGTTACGCTCCTGCTGTTCGCGCGGGGGATTCGAACCGCGATCTTTTGGGGCCTTCTGGCGTCGATCGTCGCGGCGCTCGCAACCGGCGCCGTGCCCTTGCCGCACGAGATCGTGCGGGTTCCGCACTTCGCGCTGCCGGGCCTGGAGATCGACCTCTTGGGCGCGCTCTCCTGGCGCTACCTGCCGCTTATTCTCACCACTCTGTTCTTCACCCTGTTCGACACTCTCGGCACCCTGCTCGCGGTCGGCCATCAGGCGGGGCTCGCCAATTCCGAGGGCGAGCTGCCACGGCTCGATCGCGCGTTGACCGCGGACGCCACGGGGATGGTGACCGGCGCCCTGGTCGGAACCTCCGCGGTCACCTCTTACATCGAGAGCGGAGCGGGGGTTGCGGCCGGCGCGCGGACGGGCTTCGCAAATATGGTCACCGGCGCGCTGCTGTTCGCCTCGCTGGTGATTTCGCCGCTCGTCGAGGTGGTGGGCTTAGGGGTAGACGGCCGCTATCCGATCACGGCGCCCGCCCTCCTCCTGGTCGGCATTCTGATGATGGGGGCCGTGCGCGAGATCGAGTGGAGCGATCCGACCGAGGCGGCGCCGGGGTTCTTGACCGCCGTTCTGATGCCGTTGACGTTCAACATCGCCCACGGCCTGGCTGCAGGTTTCATCGTCTATCCGCTGGCCAAAGCGGCCGCGGGCAAGTGGCGCGAGGTCCACCCTGCCCTCTGGGGGCTGGCCGTGCTTCTCGTCCTGCGCTACGCGCTCCTGCCGCCCTAAAGCGGCCCGCGCTCAGTCCGAGAAGACGTCGACCCGCTCGTCGTCCACCGCCTCGGCGAACGAGCCGGCGCGGTGGAGGAAGCGCAGCAGGCGAATGAAGCCGGCGAGCATCTCACCGAGCGCCTGTTCCTCTTCCGCCGGCAGCGGACGGTCGAACCCGAGGATTCGATAGACGTCGACCTTCGGCCCGGGCTCGCCGCCGGCCGTCGTCCCTACGCGCCAGGCGGAGGCCCAGCCGTTGGGGTTGAGCGGCTCCGGGCGGCGCCCCGTCGGCGGACGCTCGTTGACGATCTGGAGCGCGTTGTGGAGATCGGAGAGGTCGCTGCCGAGCGCATCCAAGATCTTTTCCAGCGTGTCCAGAGACGGCTTCTGTTTGCCGGTTTCATAGGCCGAGAGCATCGCCTTGGTGATTCCGGCCGAGTCGGCTACCTGGTACTGCCTCTTGCCCTGGCGGTCGCGCAACCAGCGCAAGGATCTCCCCAAACCATGAAAGATTGGCATGATGCCAACGATAGCGCGGCCGGATCTTCTTGGCAACCGTAAGCTCAGTTCTTTCAATAACTTACATCCTGGCCCGCAGTAGCTTGCGACCGCAACTTGTTGCTTGACAAAGACAAGATGCAGCGCCTAGAGTTGCCGGCAACGAGAAAAAGTTTTCCTTAGATGCTGCCGACGGCCTCGCTTTTTCTCCTTCAGGAGCGTCGAGTTTCCTTCCGGTGACGAGGGCCGGCTCGGCAGCGGAGGTCCAAAAGTGACGGCGAGCCATCCCGATCCCTCCCTTCTGGAGCGCTTTTTGCGCGGTGATCTGTCCGCGGACGAGAGGAAGAGCGTCGTCCGCCATCTGATCGGCGGTTGCACGACCTGCCGCAATTTGGCCGGCGATCTCTGGCAGGCCGCTCCCACCCCGGCCGCGCCGCCGAATGGGCAAAAAGAGCCGGAATCGGAACCCGCCGAGCACGCCAAGCACACCGACCCCGGCGATTACCGGGCGGCGATGGACCGCGCGGTCCGGATCGCGCGGGGGCGGCGCCAGGTGCTCGCCGCGGCGCGGCAGAAAGCCCCGGGGCTGCTCGCCGAGCTGCTCGCTCTCCCGCCTTCGGAGCGGCTCGCTCTGGCGGAAGGGGAGCCCCGGTTCGCGAGCCCGCCGCTGTGCGAGGAGATCCTCGCCCGCCGCGCCGCGGCGGCGGCCCGGTCCGCTTCCGAGCCCCCCCGGACACCCGGGAAAACCGAGCATCCGCCGGTCGAGCCGCGAGAGCTCGCCGATCTGGCGCTCGCGCTCGCCGAGCGGCTCGACCCCGCCCTGTGGGGAAGCTCGATCGTGCGCGATCTCGAAGCCCGCGCCTGGGCGCATCGGGGGGACGTCGCGCGCGAGGCCGGCCTCTCCGAAGAGGCGCAGCGGGCGTTCCGCATGGCGCATTCGCTGTACGCCTTGAGCTCGCAGGATCCTTGGGATTGGGCCGAGATCTCGCGCTACGAGGCTCGCTTCGAACTCTCCCGCGGTCAGGCGGAGGCGGCGACCGCTCTCGGCCTCGAATCCGCGGCGCTCTACCGGAAGCTCGGCGAGCGCAATCTGCTCGCCGCGACGCTGGCCGAAGCCGGGCCGATGGCGGTGCGGGCCGGCCGGCTGGATCTGGCGATCGATGCGCTGGCCGAGGCCGTCGAGCTGATCGATCCCGCGCGCGAGCCCCGCCGGCTCGCCTGCTGCCTCCATTGGCTCGGCGCGCTGCTGTTGCAGACCGAGCGCGCCCGGGAGTCGCTCGGACATCTCTGGCGCGCCCGCTCGCTCTACGAGCGTCTCGGCGAAGAGGACGAGATCCTCCGGGTGCGCTGGATCGAGGCGCGCGCCGCCCTCGCGGTGGGCAGCCTGGCCGAGGGCGAGGCGGCCCTGTTGGCGGTGCGCGGCCATCTTCTCACCGCGGGGCTTGGCCAGGACGCGGCGGGAGTGTTGCTCGATCTGGTGCAGCTCTATTGGGATCAGGGGCGCCGCAACGAGATGCGCGAGCTGTTCGGCGAGATCTTCCTCCCCTATCGAACGCGCGACCTCTCCCGAGGGGCGGTCGGGGCGGTCCTGATGCTGCGTCGTGCGATTGAAACGGAGAGCGC
The DNA here is from genome assembly GCA_035995205.1 of Thermoanaerobaculia bacterium. Lineage (GTDB taxonomy): Bacteria > Acidobacteriota > Thermoanaerobaculia > Multivoradales > UBA5704 > DASYKS01. The sequence continues at coordinate 34,721 of DASYKS010000088.1, read as the reverse complement.
CACGATCGAGATGGTCCGCGAGGTCGCGAGCTATCTCGCCGCCTCCCGACCGGTCTGCCGTCCGGGGTAGGTGACAGGACGAACTGCGCAGGAGTGCCGGGAGGTCTCGCGAGGACGGCGCGAAACTGTTGGAGCCCGAAGGGCGAGTTTTGAGCGCCGCCCGCAGCGGGACCTCCCGGCCCTTCTACTTTTTCTGCTTCGCCTCCCACTCTTCGCGGGTCTGCACCTTGATCGGCTCGCGCTTGGATTTGGCCAGCTCGCGATTCACCGCGGGTACGTCCGTGGTGCGGATCGCTTCGAGCTTGGCCCCCGCTTCGGCGAGCTGTTTTTCGAGCAACGCCTTGGCGTCGAGCTGGGCCTTGGTCGGCCGGCCGTCGTAGCCGTTGATTCCACCGTAGGCCGCGGTGAGCTTTTCGCGCAGCTGCTCTTCGCCTGACAGCCAGCCGCCGGGCCCTGTGGCGACCAGCGTCTTGTACAGCTCCCAGATCTTCTTCGACAGCGCTTCGAGCGGCTTCTTGGCCGGATCGCCGGGCTTGGATTCCGCCGCTTTCGCGTCGGCCTGGGCGCGCACGTCGGCCAGGGTCTCGACCACGTAGGTGAGGGTGGCGAGCGAGTCGTAGGCTTCGAGCGCCGCCGCGTATTGTGCCGCCCGATCCTCCGGCGTGTGCTTGGCGCGCGGGTCGGAAACGACCCGGATCTCTTCGGTGAGGGTCTCGCCCCCCTTGGTGAGCTTGATCGTATAGGCGCCGGGTGGCACGCGCGGTCCCTCGAACGAGTTGCCGCCCGAGATCACCAGAGAGGTTGCAGCGGGCAGTTTCGGCGCCGGAAGGCGCATCGACCAGGGGACCCGGTTGATCCCCTTCCGTTTGCCCGCCGGCAGGGTGGCGAGCAGCTTGCCGGCGGAGTCGAATACCTCGATCTTCAGCTCGCCGATCACGTGTCGCTTCTTCAGGTAGTAGACGATCTGCGCGGAGTCGTCCGGGTTTTCCCCCGAGAACTCGTCGTCCCCGGCGAATTCCTGGATTCCCGCCTCGATTTTCTGCACCGCGGGCCGCGCCGGCAGAAACGCCACCTCGGCGTTTCGGATCTCCGGGGTCAATTGGCGGATCGGGGTGAGGTCGTCGACGATGTAGATGCCCCGGCCGTGGGTGGCGAGCAGCAGGTCGCCGTCGCGCGGATGGATCGCGATGTCGCGCACGGCGACTTTCGGCAGGTTGCCCGTGAACCGCGCCCAGGTCGCTCCGCGGTCGACCGACAGGTAGAGCCCGAGCTCGGTGCCGACGAATAGCAGGCTCGGGTTGACCGGATCTTGGCGCACGACGTGGGCGTAACCGGCGATCGCGTCGGTCGCGAGCGATTTCCAGGTCTGGCCGAAATCGGTCGTCTCGTAGACGTAGCACTTCATATCCCCGGTCGTGTGGTTGTCGAACGTCGCAAACGCGGTCCCCGCCTCATACGGGCTCGGCTCGAGGGTCGAAACCCAGGCGTTCTTGGGTAGCCCGGTTACGTTCTTTACCCGGTTGGTCCAGGTCTTGCCGCCGTCGCGGGTAAGCTGGACGTTCCCGTCGTCGGTTCCCACCCAGATCTGGTTCGGATCTAAAGGCGACTCGGCGATGGTAAAGATCGTGGTGTGGTTTTCGGCGCTCGAATTGTCGATCGACAGTCCGCCCGACTGGCCCTGCTTCTGTTTGGCCGGATCGTTGGTGGTGAGATCGGGCGAAATCTTCGTCCACGACTCGCCATGATCGAGGCTTTGGAACAGAAACTGGCCGCCGAGATAGAGCACACCCGGCCGGGTCGGCGATTGCGCGATCGGCGTGTTCCAGTTGAACCGGTAGTCCGGGTCTCCGGTCCCCGGCGAGGGCTTGATGTCGCGCGACTCGCCGGTCTTTATATTGAGGCGAATGATCGAGCCGCCCTGCGACTCGGAATAGACGTAGTCCGCGTCGGCGCTGTCGCGCATCGCCCAGAACCCGTCCCCGCTCCCGATGTTCTGCCAATGCTTGTTGCGGATCCCGCCCGGCGCCTCCGACGGTCCCATCCACGAACCGTTGTCCTGCAAGCCGCCGTAGACGTTGTACGGGCGCTCCATGTCGTAGGTGACATGGTAGAACTGAGAGACGGGAAGCGCCCCGACGAAACGCCAACGGGTTCCCTGGTCGTAGGAGATGTAAACCCCGCCGTCGGTGCCGAGAATCAACAGCTTCGGGTCGCGCGGGTCGACCCAGAGCGCGTGGTGGTCCGAGTGCGGCCCGCCGCCGAAGCCGCCGCTGCTGAACGTCTTGCCGCCGTCTTGCGACAGGGTGAGCGAGAGACCCGGTTTGTAGATCGTGTTGAAATCGGTCGGATCGACGATCAGATGGGCGAAGTAGAACGGGCGGACCTGCAGGTTGAACGCCGCATTCACCTCAGCCCACGAGCCGCCGGAATCGTCCGAGCGATAGAGCGCCGTGCTCTCGGATTCGACCAAGGCGTAGACCACGCTCGGCCGCGACGGGGCGAGGGCGACCGCGACGCGTCCTTTCAGCCCCGCGGGCAGGCCGTTGCCGACCGGCTTCCAGGTGTCGCCGCCATCGGTCGATTTGTACAGGCCGCTGCCCGGGCCGCCCGAGCTGAACGACCAGGCGGTGCGGCGGAAAGTCCACATCCCGGCATAGACGACGCGCGGATCTTGCGGGTCGACGCTCAGATCCGAGCAGCCGGTGTCGGGGTTCGCGTAGAGGGTCTTCTTCCAGGTCTTGCCGCCGTCGATGGTCTTGAACACACCGCGCTCTTCGTTGGCGTTCCACAGGTGGCCGGTGGCGCAGACCCAGACCGTGTTCGAATCCTTCGGGCTGACCTGGATGCGCGCGATTCGCTCGCTGTCGGCAAGCCCCATCTTCTGCCAGTTGTCGCCGCCATCGGTCGATTTGTAGACGCCGTCCCCGTACGAGGTGCTGTTGCGGGTCCACGACTCTCCCGTGCCGACCCAGATCGTCTTAGGGTTCGACGGATCGACGCGAATCGCGCCGATCGACATCGTCTGCTCGTCGAAGATCGGCTTGTAGGCGATCCCGCCGTCGGTCGACTTCCAGACCCCACCCGAAGCCGAGCCGACGTAGATCGTCAGCGGATCGGTCGCCACCGCGTCGATCGCCGCGATCCGGCCGGAGGTGGTCGCCGTACCGATCGCCCGGGCGGTAAGACCGCCGAAGGTATTGGAGTCGATCTCCTGCGCCGCGGCGCGCCGACCGAGGGTGGCGACCGCCAGAAACGTCAAAACGAGAGCCACGAAGCGGCCCCACGTGAAATTGCGTAGAGAAGGCATGGTTTTCCCTTTCCGGCGGGACTTGAGCTTCGAGCGCCCACCCCGGGGCGGGCGGCGTGAAAGCGGTGGGCTCGCGCCGCCAGAAAGTCGGCGCGAGCCCCGAAGACGCGAATCGGCTACTTGGGAGGCTCCGGAGCCGCGGGCGCCGCGAGACTCGCCGGTTTGCCGAATCGGTCGGCCGCGAGGGTCGGGTTGACCTCGATCTTTTCGATCGTCATGGAGAATCCGCCGCCCGGCCCCGAAGCGCCCTTTTGCTTGGTCTCCGAGGAGAAGAAGTAGAGGCTGCCGTCGACCTCCTTGTAGTCGCCGAAGGTCGTGACCGTCTCGACCTCCTGACCGCGCATGGAGGTCTTGCCCTCGCGCTGAATCACCAGGGAAGAGTCCACGTCGAAATATACGGTCTCGACGTCGCCGCTCTTCTTGGTCACCTTGAGCTTGTAGGCGGGAGCCCCTTCGAGATCGACCTTGCCGAGGTACTCGACCTGGTTCCCCTTCTCTTTGTAGTCGACGAACGCGCCGTCGAAGTCCGCCTGGTCCTTGACCGACTTGAGCTCGTCTTCCGACATCGCCTCGGCTTCCTTCTTACCCATGAACGGCATCAGCTGCCAGCCGGCCGTGCCATCGGAGGTGATGATGCCGGTCATGCCCTGGACGACGAACTCCAGACGCATTTGGGCCGGGCGCGCGAACTCGATGACGAAAGGGGCCTCGATCCCGGGACCGAAAGTCCGCTTGCCGGTCGCGCGCAGCGACTGAACGGATTTGATCTTCTCGCGTCCGCCGCGGGCCTGGATGTTCTTCTCGATCACCTCGTCGGCGGTCTGGGCAAAGGCCGAGGCGGCAAAAACAGCGGCCACGGCGAAAGTCATCAGCGATTTGCGAAGCATGCTCGTTTTCTCCTGTAGGCGGCTCGGTGGGGAGGCAAGCTTACCGGACCGGCCGAGGGCTTGCCATTCGGCACTCGGAGTGCGAAGCCGCTCTTGAGAATACGCCTTCTTGGGGGGAAAGGTTGCCCCACCGGGCGCCTTGCCCCCCGCGACTTCGCTCGCTACGCTTTGGCCGATCCCATCGGAGACGCCCAACAGTTCTGGGGCCTCGCCCGACCGGCCCGCACTCCCCGCGAGCGCCGAGGGCTCCGAGTGCGACAAGAAGCCGAAAGCGCAAATTCAAATCCGGAACGCCGCGGGGGAGCGAATTCGCTCGTTCGAGCAGAACGTCCCGCTCGGACTTGGCCGATCCGCGACTCCACCTCACGGAAGCGGATCGCGCCGCAAACGACGCCGCGGTCCGCCGCACCGGAGAGCTCAAAGAACGCGTCTCGCTGAGCGAATCTCCCGTACGAAGTCCGACATCAAATCGATCCTCGATCACGTCAAACGGCGGGACGACGAACGGCAGCGAAAAGAAGGAACGACCGAGAAGTCCACCGAGCTGAAAGCTCTGGAGAAATCCGCCCGCGACCTGCGCCAGAAGCTCGAAGCCGTCGAGCGCAAGCTCTGAAGATCCGACGAAGTCGTAGGCCGACCCAAGAGCGACGACCTATTCTCGGAGATCGACGACCTCCTCTCCCGCCTCGAAGCTCCTGGGACGCCCCGAACGCCACCCAGCTTCGCGCGATCGAAGAGGAAGAAGAAAAAGCGGCGCCGATCTTTGTCGAGGTGAATGAGTTGTTCGCCAAGGAGGTCGCGGCGTTCCGGGCGGCGGTGCCGCCGGGGGATCTTGAGTTGTTGGGGGCGGGGGAGTAAGAGCCGGGATAAGGTCGCGGTATGCTCTTCGAGTCTGCGGGAGGTTAGCCATGATCAGAATCCAACTCAAAGAAGCCGAACCCGACCTCGGGCGTTTGCTGGATGAGGCTGCCTCCGGGGAAGAAGTGGTCATCGAAGGGGCTCACGGCACGGCGGTCCGCCTCGTCCCTGTGCCTACGAAGACGACCGATCCGGAGGATGAGGAATCTCACCAGCCGATCGGCCACGCACTTGATCGCTATATCGGGACCTGGTCCACCGAACAGGAGGCCGAAGTTCTCCAGGCGGTCGAGATTTTTGAGCGCACGGACGAATCTTTCTGGGCGTGAGAATCCTCCTCGATACCAACGCCTACTCCGCCCTCCGACGCGGCCATGAGTTCGTGGCCGAGCAGGTTAGGCAAGCTGAAGAAGTACTGCTCTCGGCCGTCGTCGCGGGCGAGCTGCTCTATGGATTTCTATATGGCTCGCGGTACCAAGCGAACGCCCGGGATCTCCAAGCATTCCTCCGAGAACCCAAAGTTCGACTTGTGCCCGTTTCGCTAAGAACGGCTGAACACTTTGGGCGAATCTCGACCGCCCTACGTAAGCGCGGGCGACCGATTCCGACGAACGATGTCTGGATAGCCGCGCACACCGAGGAAACCGGCGGCCTTTTGATCTCGTCCGACCCTCATTTCAACGAGATTATCGGCTTGAGCTGGCTGACCTACTCGGCTGATTGAAGGATCGCTCTCGAGCCCTACGGTTCAAGGTCGCGCTCCTTGGCGCGCCGGCCAGGTCTATCATTCGCGGTCTTGCCCGGCTTTATGACCTGTACCTCTTGCCACTTCGACCTGTGAGCAGGGAAGATCTAGCATTCGCTATCTTCTTCAAATAGATCATTGCCTAGTGGTATGTGGACGTTCCGAACGATCATATGCGGATTCCCGAGCGAGATCGTGATCATGGTCGCCGGGTCCGGCCGCCGGAGGCGAAGGCAGCCTCTTTCCTTGACTGTGGCGGGTGGACGGCCCCATCATGAGAGGCGTTCAGGGGCCGACCTCGAGTGCACATGTGCATTGCGGGATTGCACGTATGCACTGGCGGATTGCACATGTGCAAAATCCCGGCGCGGCTGTGCATATGTGCGCCGACGGATTGCACAACTGCAAAGCTCTGGCGCACCACTGCAATTTTCCAGCGCACCTGTGCAAAACGGCGGCGCACCAATACAAAACTCCGTTGCACCGGTGCAATCTCCAGTGCTTCGATGCAAAAACTCGGAGAAACGGCCTGCGATCGGACGGGCCTTCAGCCCTTTCCGATAGGGGATGGCTTCGTGTCCTGGGGCTTCGCCCAAGGCTGTCATTGGGCGCGCCTTTGGCGCTTGGAAAACAAACGTCCCGGCAGGGACGTCGTGGCTGAGCGAGTGATTTCAATCGCTCGCGGCTCGGGGACGCACGCACGGCTCGCGGGGCTTACTCGCGGCTCTCGCGGCTCGCATCCATCGCACTACGAATCACGCCCACAACCTGAGGGGTCTCCACCCATGAAGCTGAATCGCCTCATTCCCATGTTGCCGGTGAGAAACATGCCGGCAAGCGTCGAGTTCTACCGAAAGCTCGGCTTCGGCGTCGAGCAGAGAAACGACAGCTGGCGATGGGCAAAGCTCTGTTTTGACGATTGCCGCCTGATGCTGGATGAGTCGATCAACGGTCATCCAGGCATTCCCCGCACCTCGGTCCTCTACCTCTATCCCGATGACATTCGCGAGTACCACAAGCAGGTGCGAAGGAGCGGGCTGGACATCCCCGACTTGGACACAACTTTCTACGGAATGACCGAGTTCCGGATCGAGGATCCAGATGGGAATCGGCTGTGGATCGGGCAAGACACCTCGGCGGGAGCCTGATAGCCCCCAGCCGCCGGAAGATTCGCGAGCTCGTCAAAGAGGCTGGTCACCGGCAGGCGCCGGAGATAGGAGAGACGCGGGTCTTGAGCAAGGCGGGTCGAGTGTCAGCGCACTCGATGTAGTAGCCTTTGGCTCATGAGAAACCTTGCCTGCCTTCTGCTTGCCGCCAGCCTCTGCGCCTCAGCCCAAGCCCAAGACACCTCCGTGACCGAGCGAGTGGCGCAACAGAATGCGCTGTTCGAGGAGTTCTACGAGGCCGGCCTCAAGAGCTCGCCGGAGCGGGCGACCTCGGTCGGCGACTATCGCTACAACGACCAGCTCGGCGACGCGTCGCTGGCGCAGATCGAGCGGAAGCACGCGGAGGACAACGCTTTCCTGCGGCGGCTGCGGGCCATCCCGACCGCCGGCATGGCGGAGACCGACCGGGTGTCGCACGATCTGCTGGAGCGGCAAATCGTCCGCGGCAACGTGAGCTACGAGCTCAAGAATTACGAGATGTCGCTCAACCAGCAGAACGGCGTCCATACCTCGCTGGCCGATCTGCCGTTGAGCGTGCCGTTGGATTCAGTAAAGCACTACGAGGATTACATCGCGCGTCTCCACCAGATTCCGCGCGTGTTGCAGCAGACGGTCGAGGTGCTACGCGCCGGCATGAAGGACGGGCTGATGCCGCCGAAGCTCGTCGTGGATCAGTTGCCCGGGCAGTGCGAGGGGATTGTCTCGGCCAACCCGTTCGTACTACCGCTCAAGAAGTTCCCGGCGACGTTCTCCGAGGAGGAGAAACAGCGGCTGACCGCCGCGACGACCAAGACGGCCAACGAGGAAGTCCTGCCGGCATTCAATAAGCTCGCGGCGTTCCTGCGCGATGAGTATGCGCCGAAAGGGCGGACCGCGATTTCGGTCGAGAGCCTGCCGGATGGCCAAAGGCGCTACGCCGAATCCGTGAAGACGATGACCACCCTGGAGATCACGCCGGATGCCGTCCACGAGGTGGGCCTCAAGGAAGTGGCTCGAATCACGGCAGAGATGACCCAGCTGGCAAAGGTGCAGGGCTACAAAGACCTTGCCGCCTTCCGCAACGCGATCCACGGCGATCCGAAGTGGCAGCCGAAGAACGAAGACCAGATCGTCGCCGACTTCAAGAAACATATCGACGAGATGCAGCCACTGCTGCCGGAGCTTTTCGGGCTGCTGCCGAAGTCGCCGGTCACGGTCGAGGCCATTCCCGATTTCGACAAGGCCGCAGCGACGCACTACGTCCGCGGCACTCCGGACGGCAAGCGGGCCGGGCGGGTGGTGGTCGCCGTCGCCGACCCGACCCATCGCACGCTGGTGAACGACGAGGCCGTCGCCTATCACGAGGGCGTGCCCGGGCACCACATGCAGATCAGCGTGGCTCAGCAGCTGGAGGGCCTACCCAAATTCCGAGTGCTCGGCGGCGGCCTGTCCGCCTATACCGAAGGATGGGCGCTGTATTCCGAAGAGCTCGGCAAGGAAGTCGGCCTCTACAAGGACCCGGTGTCCGACTACGGCCGGCTGAACTCGGAGCTGTTCCGCGCCGTGCGGCTGGTGGTCGATACCGGCATCCATCACAAGGGTTGGACCCGCGACCAGGTGATCACCTACATGCATGAGAACGACGTCAACGACGTCCAAGCGCAGACGGAGACCAACCGCTACATCGCGTGGCCGGGCCAAGCTCTGGCCTACAAGATGGGCCAGCTGAAGATCCGCGAGCTGCGGGAGCGCGCCAAAGCCCAGCTCGGACCGCGCTTCGACATCAAGGCGTTTCACGACGAAATTCTGAACGGGGGACCGCTGCCGCTCGACCTGCTCGACGAGCGTGTGAACGGCTGGATCAAGAGCCAAGGACAGCCGCAAGCAGAGGTGAAATAAGAGGCGGGCTGGTCAATGGCGACCCTCGGGGCGCTTCAAATCAGCCCGGGCGCCACGAATGTTCCAAGCCTTCGCAAAGCTCGATGGCTGGGATCCACTCGGCTCCGCTCGCGCAACACTGCTGCGGGTAGGCCTCGGGGTGAGTTGACGCGGCCCCCCGGAGCTGCAACACAAATTACCCCTGTTGCGGTGCGCGCCCCTGCTACTGCAACACAATCCTCCGGTTTCTCGAATACAGGGACCGGTCACACGACACAAGTTTGTGTTGCTGCAACACGAGGCACCACTCCCACAACACAAATCACCTCGGACACGCGCGCTGAAATCACTGTTGCAACACAATGAAGTGGTGTTGCAACACGAAACACCGGTGCGCGCACACTAGAAAGTGGTTCGCGGACGCTAAAAACCAGTGGGTTGCGTCCATTCGCTGGTTTCTTGTGTCACAACACCACTCCGTAGCGTCCGCTCACCGGTGAGTCGTGTGCGGAAAGTGGTGCGTAGTGTCCGTTCACCTCTTAATAGTGTCCGCTCACCGGTGGGTAGCGTCCGCTCACTGGTGGGTAGTGTCCGCTCACTGGTGGGTAGCGTCCGCCAAGTTGTGAATTGCGTCCGCTCACCGGTGGGTAGTGTGCGGCAAGCGGTGTCTCGCGTCCGCTCACCGGTGCGTAGCGTGCACGACGGGGTTTATCGTGTCGTTCAGCCCCTGCGCCCTGTCCGTTTCACGGTTCCGCTCGCCGACGAACCGGTGCCGCGCGTCGCGAACGCGGCGAGCCGCGTCCCGAAACTCCGTTCTCATGTCCGCTCGGTCTTCCTTTGAGTCCGCGAACCGGTTCTTCGCTTCGTCGAAACACCGCGCCGCGCAGAAACCCTAGGGCCGTGTGCCCGAAGGACGGCTTCTAGCCCGCTAGTTCCGGTTCGGCACCTTCGTGAGATCGACGAGCAGCGGTGGCTGGGTCACCGGCTGCATGACATCCTTGTCACCCAGGATCTCCGCTCCGTAGAACCCAGGCCTGAAGGTCACCACTCGAAGCGAGCACACGGGGCGCAACTCCACCGACGGCCGGTTCAGCTCGAAGACTTCGAACCACGCGACCGTGTCGAAGGAGAAGCCGACCAGGGAGATGTTGGACAACCGGTCCAAGCGATTCTGGGGCGGTCGCTCGCCGTTCTGCACGTTGTAGGGAGAATTGACGTAATAGTCCCACATCAGATGGCCTGACACCGGGTTGAGGGCCACCAGCCAATCGGTCACCGAGATCGTGACCGAGTCGGTAACGCCGAATTTGAGCGACAAGCCGGACTGGCTGACGGTGACGCCCGCCTCGGTCGTGGTGGTATCTGAGACCTCGACCGTTTGCGTGCGGGGCGCAAAGACCGCGTCGCCGGGGGCGCGCCTCAACACCGCGCCATCGTAGACATAGCCCACCTGCAGTCGCTCGGCGAGCGTCAACGAGAAGTCTTGACCTCCTCTGAAGGCCCCCCCGACTCTGCCGACGGCCACGTGCGTCTTGATATTCACGAGGAAGGAGAGCGGAGTCCCGTCCGGCCTGGAGGTGCGGAACGCCCTCGTTTGATGCACGACCGTGGCCGCGAAGGACTCGATGCCTTTTACTAAATTCTTGACGGGCACGAATCGGTACACGGCGGCGCCCGCGGGGATCGACGAACCGTACTCATTGTCACTCACTGCGGCCTCCGCCTCTGTCAGGTAAATGGAATCTCGCCCAAATCCAGCTCTATGCGGGTCTTTCTGCGGCTTCCCAAGCTAAAGTCATTCACAAACCCCCTCGGTTCGTACAAGACCGAGCCCCGGTACAAGTACCTGAGGTTCCAGCCCAGGATCGCGTCGAAAGTCACCCGTCCGGAGTTGGCCTCCGCGGAGCGGACTGGGATCTCCAGCGCGGTGGCGGCAATGAAGTCGAAGCCCGACGTGCTTTGCGGTGTGAAGGTGTCGGTTTCGGGGAGTTTGACCACCAGCTCGCCGCTCAGCGCGCTGTTGTACGGGTGGGCGATCCCGTATCGCCATCTCACGGTCTCGATCCCGGTGAAAAATGGTCCGGTCTGCTCGCCAACCGCCCAGTCATCGAAACGGGTCGCCGTCGACACCTCACTCTTATAGTTGAGGCCCAGCTTCGGCTTTGCTCCTGTCGAATCCGCCTCGAACCCGATGTCGACGGAGAACCCCTTGGTGGTCGTCTGGCTGATCTTCCGGTTGATCGTATTGGGCGTCGTACCCAGCAGCAGAAGACCGTCCTGCTGCGGATAATTGAGGCCTACTTCAATGGACTCCTGGAACCATCCGAGGTAGCGGCCTTCGATCAGGTGCTCGCGCTCGGCGCGGGTGATCAATTCGCCGGACAAGGCCACCGCGGTCCCAACGGCAAGCTGGACGGCCAGGACATACGATTGAAAGTCGCCAATGGCGTCGAAGTTGAGGTAACCGGTGACGTAATACGTCACGTCGATCTGTCCCTCCTGGGACTTGGCGTAGTCGTTCCCGTAGTACGGGTCCGCCAGCGAGACGGGGATGGTCTTCGTGATCGACGGGTAGCGGTGGAATGAAACGTCCTTGGGGGGATCGGGACCCGGCGGTGCCCCGAAGCGAGGCACGGGCTCGCCGCGTTGGAATCTGGTGATTGCAGACGTCACGGCATTGGCCACGGTGTCCGTGGCCAGGTTCGGCTCGAAGAATCGATCGGGGATGGTGCCCGGCGGCTCCGGATCGGGCGGCGGCACGACTCTCTCGAGGGGGCTCGTCGTCTCCAGATGTGAGAAATCCAGGATCCTCGGCGGCGCGCCCGCCCTTTCCGGGAGCACGAGATAGGCGTCGCTCTCGTCGACGAAGGCGATCGGCAGGTTCAGGGCCGCCCTCATCTGACGACCGGCGTGGAGCAGCAAGAGAGGCCGATCCAGGCCGGCCGCCACGGCCTCTCGCACGACATCCGGCCCGGCGCCCTGACCGTCGATCAAGACTGCCGAGGCGGTTCCGGCGGCCGCCAGCCCTCGCGGGGAGTCCCTCAGCAGTCGCTCGGCGAGCGGGCCGCGTGGCTCCGGCCCGCGGACCTCGAAGACCAGTTCGGGCGGCGACTCGGATGCCGGCTCATCGGCCATCACTCAGCTCCTCAAGGGAGGGCCCTATATTGTTTAGCGGCCAGTCTGTTTTACCACACACTGGTGGCTGTCGTTAGGTCCGCGGCGAAACTGGCGTTCTAGTAGCTGCCGTGAGCCCTTGAACCGCATGGCGGAAGCGCATGGGAATCGAACTCGGTCGAAGGCCTGCCGGACAGAAAAAGACCACGGCGACGCGTGGCCGGGGCACTCCGGACGGCAAACGGGCCGGGCGTGTGGTGGTCGCCGTCGCCGTCGCCGACCCGACCCATCGCACCCTGGTGAACGACGAGGCCGTTGCCTATCACGAGGGTGTGCCCGGGCACCACATGCAGATCAGCGTGGCTCAGACGTTGGAGGGCCTACCCAAATTCCGGGTGCTCGGCGGCGGCGGCCTGTCCGCCTATACCGAAGGGTGGGCGCTCTATTCGGAAGAGCTAAGGCAAGGAGGTCGGCCTCTACAAGGACCCGGTCTCCGACTACGGCCGGCTGAACTCCGAGCTGTTCCGCGCCGTGCGGCTGGTGGTCGATACCGGCATTCACCACAAGGGTTGGACATGCGACCAGGTGATCGCCTACATGCATGAGAACGACGTCAACGACGTCCAAGCGCAGACGGAGACCAACCGCTACATCGCCTGGCCCGGGCAGGCGCTGGCCTACAAGATGGGGCAACTGAAGATCCGCGAGCTGCGGGAGCGCGCCAAGACGCAACTCGGACCGCGCTTCGACATCAAGGCCTTCCACGACGAAATTCTGAACGGCGGACCGCTACCGCTCGACCTGCTGGCGGAGCGCGTGGACGGCTGGATCAAGATCCAACAACCGCAGGCGGCTGCGGCGCAATAAGACAGGCTCGTCGATCGGCGCGCGTGGGAGCGCACCCGTTCCAGGATCTCTACTCCCGATCGCTCGGCCCGCCAAAGGGATCGCCGTTTCTTCCGCCAGGATCGATGATTCCGCGCCAAAATCGCTCGGTCCGCGGGGCGCGGATCGCTTTTCCTTCGCGGGGGATCGCCCTGCCCGCCAGCGGGATGGCCGCTCTGGGCTAGGATCGGTCCGCCCTCCAGCGGGAAGCGAATCGCCCGAAAAGAGGTGCACAAGGACAAGGCGCGCCTACAGATTTCGCTCCCAGCGCGATGCTCCGGCGGATCGAATCCATGTCGTGCCGCCTCAGGTACGCCTTGAACACCCCAAACAAGGCGGAAGCTGCTCGCCTCAAGCACCTGAGGCTCTCTCTGGCTCCCTCAAGCTGACGGTTCGGGGTGATTTCACAGGATTACGCATGGGGACCAGTTAACTTCGAGGTACACTTCGCCGAGCAAGCATCGTTAACGGTATTCTCTTCGAGTCTGCGTGGGGGATCGCCCATAATCAGGTTCATCTCAAAGAAGTCGGGCCAGACCTCGGGCGCCCTGCTCGACGAGGCTGTCTTCGGGGAAGACGTGGTCATCGGAGGAGCCAATAGCGCCGCGGTTCGTGCCGTGGAGAACTGCGCTGCAAGCCACCGTGCTTGGCCATTGGAGGTTAATCATGGCAAAACACCGGCGACACCACTATATTCCCGTACTCTTACTCCGCCGGTTTTCCTCACGACAGGACGGGAAGAAGTCTTGGATTTGGCAGGCGTCACGGGATGGCAGTGTTCGCGAAGTCAGCACGAAAGATGTAGCGGTTGAGACGAACTTTCACGGGAGAGCAGATTCGGGGTTGGAAACCGACATAAGAGAGTATGAGTCGCGATTTTCCGTTGCTCTCGCCCAAGTCGATCAAGGCGAAGTAATCGAGGGACGAGAAGATACTCTCAGGCAATTGATTTGGACCCTTGCTATTAGAACTCGCGCGGTGCGCGATCAGTTCCAGCAACTAACAGAAGACCTCTTTGGCGCAATGGTGAACTCGTTCGAATCGGATGAAGCGCACAGAGCCATCATAAAGGGACTAGAAGCGACGTTGCCCGCAATTCAGGAGGAGACGTACGGCACTTTGTCTGAATACGAACGGACTTTTCTCGAACCACTTGATGTTCAAACCAAGTCCACCGTGGAAGAGGTTGAACAGATGTTGTCTGCAGGCCTCATTCGCCAGTTGTTCGGCGAACTTAGATACCAAATCGAAGGATCCGGGGGTCCAAAGATCGCTGAAGAAGGGCAACTCAAAGGATTGGCTAAGGTCCTCGAGTTTGGGGGCGCGCCGGACAGCTTCAGGCCAACGAACTGGGAAGTTCTGGAGTTCCAGGCGCAAGAGTTAGTGCTCGGTGACGGTTGCGTTGTGGCTACGACTGCCGATGGACAGCCTGTTTCACTACTGCAATCGAACACTTTGTGGGAGAACATCTACCTGCCGATCTCTCCGTTTCGTGTGCTTGCTGCTGGGCGAGGCAAGATCCCCACCCTTTCCGCAGACGCAATCAACCAAGCGTCAGTGGAGCTCTCGGTCTCGCAATTCTTTTGCTCAAGCGCAGAAGCCGCCACACCAGAGTTGCTGACAAGGATCGGGCGAAGGGCCGTCGTCCTAAGTCGAGAGGACATGGCTGAGATGTTTGCCGATGGGTGGAAGGAACAGGATCCTTAGCTTAGCTTAGAAAGACCGGTCCCTGGGTGTAGTGATGGTATCTAAGCCAGAACCAACTTAGCCTTAGCTGAAATTGAACCGTAGGACCGATTCGAGCTGAACGCGAAGGCCTGGTTCCTCTACCCACTTATTTGCCGCTTCTTGGATAAGGTTGCGATCACCTTCAGCTCCAAGTGCCACCAAGGTCTGAGCACCGGCGAGCACTTCGCGACTGCACTCACTCGCTAGCTGGCTATGTGCTCGCTTGACTTGTGTGCTTTGCCATTCCTTCTCGCTAATTTGCACGCCGAGGGGGCCGATGATATCTTCGATTTTGTCTATAAACCCCTCAACCCTTCGAGCATCCAGCTTTGTAATGTACTGGTCAGCCGGAACGCCCAAAGAAATGATCTCATGGCGAACGTTCTCACTGGCCCTGACGGTAAGGAAAATTACTTTGGTTCCGGCTCGATTTAGAATCGCTTGGTTGCGTTTGAAGAAAACCAATCCCGTCAATGAACCATACTGTGTCTCGATGGGGGTATAGACCTCCTCCTCTTCCTTCGACGTAGTCGGGATCATTATATCTATTATTACAAGGTGATAGGTCTGTCTTGATAGGTGTTCGTCGGCCTCGAGTGGGGATTTGGCAATATCCACGTGCCCTCCTCGACTCCGAAGTGACTGACAGAAAGATGCAATAAAGGTAACGTCGTTATCAAGCCAGAGGATTTTTGGCGAAGCCTCTGGTAGATAGTTCGGTAAGGACGCCAAACGCCTCAGAAGCGCTCGCAAACCACGTGGATAGCTAGATCGGAAGTCGGCATAAATCTTATCGGCAAGTAAGATCGGCGGCTTGGCACCTGAAATCAGTAGCGGGATCACCACGATTCCCGTCTCGCTGATCTCCCTGGATGTCGCTGCTGCTAGCTCTCGCGATGCCCATTGCGATTCGAGTGAGGCTTCTGAGACCACGAAGATCAGGAAACTGGAGCGCTCAAGGCCAGAAGAGATTTGCTTCGAGAGGGAATCTCCTACCCGCAACTCCCATTCATCGAACCAAACTGGCACGCCTGCACCTCGAAGGTCTTCGGCAAGGCGGCGAACGAAGGCTTTATCGCTGCTGCTGTGACTAAGAAAGACGAGAGGGTCGGGCATTGGGGCGGCCTTAGTTTAGTTATAACCGCTGGCGGAAGCGCATGGGAATCGAACCCACCCTCGACGCCGGAACCGGCGCCGAACAACGGTTTTGAAGACCGCAAGAGGCACCAGCCCCCGAGCGCTTCCGTGGGGAATCTTACCCGACGGCGGCGGGCTTTAAGGTCCGGGCTTCGATCGCGGCTCCCAGGCGATCGAAGTCTTCCAGGTCGTTGTAGACCTGGGCGGCGATGCGGATCCAGAGGCGGCCCCCAAGGGCGAAGGGGTTGACCTCGATGTGATCTTCGTAGAGCAGGGCGTCCTTTAGGGCTCCCGCGTCGGCCCGGGTGGAGCCTAAGGCGGCCGGCAGCGGGACCGAGATCATCGTGCCGATCATCGCCTCGGGCGTGGTGAGATCCGCCTCCGTGCCCCAGCGCTCGGCGAGGCGGTGGCCGCCTTTCCAGGCGAGATCGTGGTTGTAGGACTGGACCGCTTCGACCCCGAGGTCGCGGAGGAAGGCGATCCCCTCCGGGGCCGAGAGGTACGGGGTTGGATCATAGGTCGGAACCCACTCGAACTCTTTGAGGAAGCCCTGCTCGAAACCCCAGGAGGTGATCGACGGGCGCAGCCCCTCTTGCCGTTCCGGGGCGGCCCAGAGAATGGCGCAGCCGCGCGGCGCGAAGGCCCATTTGTGCAGGTTGGCGACGTACCAATCGACGCCCAGGGAGGGGACGTCGACCGGAATCGCCCCCGGCGCGTGGGCGGCATCCACCAGAACCGCGACGCCCCGGGCATGAAGCGCGGCGGTGATTTCGCGGACCGGGAGCACGAGGGCGGTCTCCGCCGTGATCGCGTCGACCACCGCGAGGCGGGTTCGCGGAGTCACCTGCCGGAGATAGGCGTTTACCACGGCGGCGGAATCGGGCGGCGGGAACGGCAGGTCGACCGGAAGGACCTCTGCCCCCCGCTCGCGGGCCACGAACTGCGCCGTGCGCGCGACCGCCCCATAGGCCAGATTCGCGATCAGGATCTCGTCCCCCGGGCGGAAATCGAAAGAGCGGAGGACCGCGTTGACGCCGGTCGTCGCGTTCTGGACGAACACCAGGTCGGAGGCGGAAACGCCGAGAAACTCTGCGACCTTCCCGGCCGCCGCCCGCAGGCGGGTTTGCGGCAGGTCGTGGCGTCCGCTCTCTTCCGACAGCTCGCGCAGAATGAAGCGCGCCGGCTGGCGCTCCATCTCGTCGCGCAGCTTCTGCTGGAAGTCGAGCACGCGCCGCGGGGTGACCCCGACGGTGCCGTGGTTCAGGTAGGTGATCTCGGGGTCGAGAGGCCAATGGGAGAGGAAGGATCGGCCGAAAGGGGAGGTACTCATCACTCGACGATAGCGCAAGGAGGGGGACGATCGATCGGCCTTTCGACCCTTTCCGGCGCTACACTTCCGCGGCCCGGTCAGGAGACACAAAACCTGGCCGCCGCGTCCGCGTATCAAGATCCGGACTAAAACCTCGAAGGGAAGACCACGATGAAGAGAACCGCCCGCTTCGGGCTCGCCCTCCTCGCCCCGATCCTTCTCGCGGCGCAATGGGGCACGGCCCCTCCGCTCCGCGCCCAAGACGAGAAAAAGGACGAGAAGAAGGAAGAAAAATGGGACGTCAACGCGCCCGTCGGCCTCGGGCCGTCGCATGAGGTGACGATCGACGTCGATGAGGGGACCTGGATCAGCCTGGACGTGAGCCCCGACGGCAAAGAGATCGTGTTCGACCTTCTTGGAGATCTCTATACGATTCCGATGGCGGGCGGCGCGGCGAAGGCGTTGACCCACGACGTCGCATGGCAGGAGCAGCCGACCTATAGCCCGGACGGCAAGCGCATCGCGTTTACCAGCGATCAAGGCGGCGGCGACAATCTTTGGACGGTCGACCGGGGAGGCAAAGACCCCAAGCAGATCAGCAAAGAGACCTTCCGGCTCCTGAACAGTCCGGTCTGGACGCCCGATAGTAATTATCTCGCCGGGCGCAAGCACTTCACCACGACGCGCTCGGCCGGCAGCGGCGAAATCTGGCTGTACCACATCGGCGGCGGCGGCGGGATCGGCCTGACCAAACGGCCGACCGTTAAGTTTCAAAAGGACATCGGCGAGCCGGCCTTCTCACCCGACGGCCGCTACCTCTACTACAGCCGGGACGCGACCGCCGGAACGACCTTCGAGTACAACAAGGACCCGAACACGGAGATCTACGTGATCGAGCGGCTCGACCGCCAGACCGGCGAGAACGAGGCGTTCATCTCCGGTCCCGGCGGAGCGATCCGGCCGACCCCCTCGCCCGACGGCAAGTCGCTTGCCTTCATCCGCAGGATTCGCGGCAAGAGCGTGCTCCACGTCATGGATCTTCGCTCGGGCGAAATCTCGCCGCTGTGGGACGGCATGGAGCGCGACCTTCAAGAAACCTGGGCGATTCACGGCGTCTATCCGCACATGTCGTGGACGCCTGATTCCAAGTCGCTGGTCTTTTTTGCCAACGGCAAGATCAACCGCCTGGAAGTGGCAAGCAAGAAGGTCTCACCAATCCCGTTCCACGTGCAGTCGACGCGGGAGGTGTTCGAGTCGGTCCGGTTCCCGGTCGACGTGGCGCCTCAGCGCTTCCCCTTGAAGATGCTCCGCTGGGTGCAGGTCGCTCCGCGCGGCGATCGGGTGGTCTACCAGGCGCTCGGCAAGCTCTGGATTCGCGATCTGCCGAACGGCACCCCCCGACGTTTGACCGCCCAGAATGACGAGGTCGAGATGGCCCCTTCGTTCTCTCGGGATGGTCGGTCGATCGTTTACACGACCTGGGATGACACGGCGCTCGGCAGCGTCCGGGTCGTTCCGGCGATCGGCGGCGAGAGCCGTAAGGTGACTTCGACCCCCGGGCACTACGCCGAGCCGACGTTTTCGCCCGATGGAAAGCAGATCGTCTACCGGCGCATCTCGGGTGGTTTCCTGCGCACGTCCGCTTGGTCGAACGACCTTGGGGTTTGGCGAGTGCCCGCCTTGGGCGGCGATCCGGTGCGCGTCAGCAAGGACGGTGCGGTACCGCAGTTCGGCGCCGCCTCCGATCGGCTCTATCTGACCCGTTTCAACGAGGACGGCAGCGAGCTGTTCTCGGTCGACTTGAACGGAGCGGAGTCGCGGACGGTCGCCAAGGGCGAGAAGACCGTGGAATACCACGTCTCTCCCGACGGCGATTGGGTCGCGTTCGTCGATCTATGGAACGTCTACGTCGCGCCGTTCAATGCGCTCGGCGGGGTCGATCCGCTCTCTCTCGATCGCGAGGGCAAGAACATCCCGATCGCGAAGGTGACTCGCGAAGCCGGCTGGTACGTTCACTGGTCCGGCGACTCCAAGCGGCTCTATTGGTCGCAAGGTCCGGAGCTGTTCCAGCGCGACCTCAAGGATTCCTTCGCGTTTCTCGCCGCGGCGCCGGAGAAATTGCCGGAGCCCCCGACCAGCGGCATCCAGATCGGTTTCTCGACGCCGAGCGACGTGCCGAAGGGGAAGGTCGCCGTGGTCGGCGCGCGGATCATCACGATCCGCGCCGATCAAACCGACGAAGTGATCGAAGACGGAACCGTGGTGATCGACGGCAACCGGATCACCGCGGTGGGTCCCCGGGCGAGCATTACGGTTCCGGCCGGAGCGTTCGTGATCGACGGCAAGGGCAAGACGGTCATGCCCGGAATCGTCGACGTCCATTGGCACGGCACGTTCGGCACCGACGACATCATCCCTCAGACCAATTGGGGCAACTACGCCAGCCTTGGCTTCGGCGTTACCACACTGCACGATCCGTCGAACGACTCGGCGACCGTTTTCGCGGCCTCCGAGCTGCAGCGCGCCGGGTTGATCGTCGCGCCGCGAATCTTCTCGACCGGCACCATTCTGTATGGCGCCGATACCAACTTCATGTCGCCGATCGACAGTCTCGACGATGCGCGCGGCCATTTGCGGCGGATGAAGGCGGTTGGCGCGATCTCGGTCAAGAGCTACAACCAGCCGCGCCGCGATCAACGCCAGCAGGTGCTCGCCGCGGCCCGCGAGCTCGGGATCATGGTGGTCCCCGAGGGCGGTTCGCTGTTCCAGCACAACATGACCATGGTGGTCGACGGCCATACCGGCGTCGAGCATTCGATTCCGATGGCCAAGGTCTATGCCGACGTGGTCCAACTCTGGTCCGGTACGAAGGTCGGCTATACCCCGACGCTGATCGTCGGCTACGGCGGAATCTGGGGCGAGAACTACTGGTACGACAAGACCCATGTTTGGGAGGACGAGCGGCTTCTCTCGTTCGTTCCGCGCGAGATCATCGACGAGCGCTCCCGGCGCCGGGTCACGGCGCCGGACGAGGAGTACACCCACGTCAAAAACGCCGAGGCCGCCAAGAAGCTCTCCGACGCCGGGGTTTCGGTCCAGCTCGGCGCGCACGGTCAACGCGAAGGGCTCGGCGCACATTGGGAGATCTGGATGTTCGCCCAGGGCGGGATGACCCCGATCGAGGCGCTCCGTTCGGCCACTTTGAAAGGCGCGCAATACCTCGGGATGGACAAGGACATCGGCTCGCTCGAACCGGGCAAGCTCGCAGATCTGGTGATCCTCTCCGCCAACCCGCTCGAAAACATCCGCAACACGACCTCGATCGACCAGGTGATCGCGAACGGCCGGGTGTTCGACGGCAAGACGATGAACGAAGCGGGCGCCAAGCCGCAGAAACACGCGCCCTTCTTCTGGCAGCAGCCGGGACGGGCGTCGATCGGCAAAACTTCGGCCGCCGCAAGCGACGAAGACTAGCCTGGGAAAAAGCACGAGGGGCGGCGAGCAGGAAGCGCGCCGCCCCTCTGAGTGTCTTCGGGAAGTTAGGGTTCAGGGCCTTGGCGTGCCGTTGGGATCGATGATTACTCCGGCATCGCTCGAACCGCCGGAGCTTTCGTTGCCGGCGGTCGTGCCGTTCTCCCCGGCAGGCGCCGCCGGGGTCGCATCTTCAGCCCAGAGCCCCAAGAGAGCGCTCAGCCGAGAGACCAGAGCGCTCGGCGCCTCGCGTGCCTCGCGCGCGAGATTGCCCAGGTCGAGCGACCACGCCGGAACCGTTGCCGAGCCGAAACCAAGGAGCAGAGCCAGGAGGAGGAGGGCCGAGCGGGGGGCGGAGGGGTCGCGTCGGTACGACATAGCGGGACTCCTTTACGCGAGCCGGTCCCGTCCAACGTCATGCCGTGCGGGCCAGCCCGCATAACATGAGTAGTGCAAAAATGCGCGAATATAGATAAGGTGCCGCGCGAGCGGCCGCCGCGACGGCCCGTTCAGAATTGCCGCGGAGAGCGCGAATCTTCCGCCCGAGCCCGCTCCAAGGCAGCGGCCTATCCCGGAAAGCGCACTTAGGGGCTAGAGGCGGGCAACTCGAAAAGATCTTGGGGAACTTCGAAAAGCGAGGTTTTTGGCTGGGAGGCAGGGATTCGAACCCCGATTCTGCGGGTCAGAGCCGCATGTCCTACCGTTGAACGACCTCCCAGCAGGACGGGCGCAGAGACTAGCCGAACTCCCCGATGTGGGTCAAATTCAGGTAAGATCGGAATTCGTACCGAAACGGTCCTGTTTATTTGGCCATGAGAGTGCGAAATACCCCGCGAGACGCCCCGTCATGATTCGAATCACCAAACAAACCGATTACGGGATCGTCCTGCTGACGCACTTGGCGGCCCATCCGGAACGGACGTTCAACGCGCCGGAGCTGGCGGCCGAAACCGGGCTGCCGCTGCCGATGGTGAGCAAGACGCTCAAGCTGCTCGCCCGGGAGGGCCTGTTGGCGTCCCATCGCGGGGTCCGGGGCGGCTACGGATTGGCCCAGGCGGCGACGGAAATCACCATGACCCGGGTGATCTCGGCGCTCGAAGGGCCGATCGCGATCACCGAATGCATCGACATCTCGGGCGATTGCGCGCACGAACGAATCTGCCCGACCCGCAACAACTGGCAACGCATCAACCGGGCGCTCAAAGAGGCGCTCGACCGGATCTCTCTCGCCGAGATGACGCCTCCGAGCCGCACCGAGCCCGGCGCCGGCTTGGTTCAACTTGGCCGCGGAACTTCGGCCGCACCGGCGGCCTGAGGCTCCGATCTATCCTTCTCCCAGCACGGACACGAATCATCATGCAGACCGCGACCGACACCATCGAGCAATCCATCCAGCAGGATTACAAGTTCGGCTTCATCACCGACATCGAGCAGGAAGTCTTTCCGCTCGGCCTCTCCGAAGAGGTGGTCCGGCTGATCTCGGAAAAGAAGAACGAGCCCGAGTGGCTGCTCGAATGGCGCCTCAAGGCCTATCGCCACTGGCTGACGATGACCGAGCCGACGTGGGCCAACGTCCACTACCCACCGATCGATTATCAGTCGATGTACTACTACGCGGCGCCCAAGAAGAAAGACGGTCCGAAGAGCCTGGACGAGGTCGATCCCGAATTGCTCGCGACCTACGAGAAGCTCGGGATTCCGCTGCGCGAACGGGCGATCCTCGCCGGAGTGGCGGTCGACGCGGTGTTCGACAGCGTCTCGGTCGCGACCACGTTCAAGAAGCAGCTGGCGGAGAAAGGGGTCCTGTTCAGCTCTTTCTCCGAGGCGGTCCACGAGCATCCCGAGCTGATCAAAAAGTATCTGGGCTCGGTGGTGCCGTACAGCGACAACTTCTTCGCCACCCTGAACTCGGCGGTTTTCTCGGACGGCTCGTTCGTCTACGTGCCGAAGGGCGTGCGCTGCCCGATGGAGCTTTCGACCTACTTCCGGATCAACGCCCAGAACTCCGGCCAGTTCGAGCGGACGCTGATCATCGCCGACGAGGGAGCGTACGTTTCGTACCTCGAAGGGTGTACCGCCCCGAAGCGCGACGAGAACCAACTGCATGCCGCGGTGGTCGAGCTGATGGCGCTCGGCAACGGCCAGATCAAGTACTCGACGGTGCAGAATTGGTATCCGGGCGATGCCGAGGGCAAGGGCGGGATCTACAACTTCGTCACCAAGCGGGGCAAGTGCGAGGGGGCGAATTCGAAGATCTCCTGGACGCAGGTCGAGACCGGCTCGGCGATCACCTGGAAATATCCGAGCGTGATCTTGAAGGGCGACGGCTCGATCGGCGAGTTCTACTCGGTCGCCCTCACCAAGGGCAGGCAACAGGCCGATACCGGAACCAAGATGATCCATATCGGCAAGAACACCAAGAGCACGATCGTCTCCAAGGGGATCTCGGCGGGAGAGGGCCAGAACACCTATCGCGGCGCGGTGCGCATCCTGAAAGGCGCGGACGGCGCGCGCAACTATTCGCAGTGCGACTCGATGCTGATCGGCGACCGCTGCGGCGCCCACACTTTCCCGTACATCGACGTCCAGAACCCGACGGCGCGCATGGAACACGAGGCGACGACCTCGAAGATCGGCGAGGATCAAATCTTTTACTGCAATCAGCGCGGCATCGCGACCGAGGATGCCGTCTCGATGATAGTCAACGGCTTCTGCAAGGAAGTCTTTCGCGAGCTGCCGATGGAATTCGCCGTCGAGGCGCAGAAGCTGCTCGCGGTCAACCTCGAAGGGAGCGTCGGCTGAAACGGCCGGCTGAAACGGAACGAATGATCCAAATCAAGAATCTGCACGCCAACGTCGGCGGCGTCGAGATCCTCCACGGAGTGGATCTTGAGATCGCCGCGGGCGAAGTGCACGCGATCATGGGCCCGAACGGTTCGGGCAAGAGCACTCTGGCCCGCGTGCTCGCGGGAAACGACGCCTACGAGGTCACCGAGGGCCAGGTGCTGTTCGACGGCAAGGATCTCCTCGACATGGAGCCGGAAATCCGGGCACGCGAGGGCGTGTTCATGGCGTTTCAATATCCGGTCGAGATCCCCGGGGTCTCGAATACCTACTTCCTGAAGGCGGCGCTGAACGCCGTGCGCAAGCATCGCGGACTGCCGGAGATTGACGCGGTCGATTTTCTCAAGCTGGTGCGCGAGAAGATGAAGCTGGTCCAGATGGACGACGCGCTTCTCCATCGGCCGGTGAACGAGGGGTTCTCGGGGGGAGAGAAGAAGCGCAACGAGATCTTCCACATGGCGGTGCTCGAACCGCGGTTCGCGGTGCTCGACGAGACCGATTCCGGCCTCGACATCGACGCGCTGCGGATCGTCTCGGCGGGCGTCAATCTGCTGCGTAATGCGGATCGTTCGTTTCTCGTCATCACCCACTACCAGCGCCTGCTCGAATACATCGTGCCGGATCGGGTCCACGTTCTGGTCGACGGCCGGATCGTCCGCTCCGGCGGCAAGGATCTCGCGCTCGAGCTCGAAGCCAAAGGGTACGGCTGGATCGAGCAGGAAGCCGCGCTCGCCCAACCGGTGGGAGTTTGAGCCTCGCGATGAGCCCGACCTTGATCGAAACCGTTTCGGCCTCGGCCACCTCGACGCAGCCCTATCTCGACGAGTTTGCGCGCCTGGCCACCGAGCGGGTGGCCGAGCCGACCCGTGTCGCCGAGATGCGCCGCCGGGCGATCGAGCGCTTCGCCGCGGTCGGCTTCCCCTCGACCCGCGAGGAAGAATGGCGCTTCACCAACGTCGCACCGATCGTGAAGGCGAGCTTCCGCCCCGTCTCCAACGGGGCGTCCGGGCTTGGGCTGGAGTCGATCGCGCCCGCGGTTTTTGCCGGAGCCGCCGCGCGGCTTACCTTCGTCGACAGCCGGTTCGCGCCCTCGCTGTCGTTCGTCGGCGACTTACCCGACGGCGTTTTCGTCGGCCGCCTCGCCGAGGCGATCGAAGCGCAGCGCGAGGAGGTCTCCGAGCACCTCGGCGAGCATTGCCCGGGCGACCGGGGCGACACGCATGCCTTCGCCGCTCTCAACGCCGCACTGTTTTCGGACGGGGCCTGCATTCTGCTGCCTCGTAGCGCGCGGATCGAGGCACCGATTCACCTCGTGTTCGTCGCGACCGGCGGCGCGATGTCGTTTCCGCGCAACCTGATCGTCCTGGGCGTCGATGCGCAGGCCACGGTCGTCGAAACCTACATGGGAATCCCGGGAAGCGGCGGCGCCTCGCTCACCGTGCCGGTCACCGAGATCGTCACCCTCGCCGATGCGAACCTTCGTCACGTGAAGGTCCAGCGCGAGGAGCACGACGCGTTTCACGTCGCGGCGTTCGATCTGTATCAGGAGCGGTCGAGCCGGGTCGCCTCCCATTCGATCTCGCTCGGCGGCGGCCTGGTCCGCAACGACCTTCACGCCGTCTTGGCTGGGGAGGGCGCGGACTGCGTCTTGAACGGCCTTTACCTCGTCGAGGGGCGCCAGCTGGTCGACAATCACATGAAGGTCGAGCACGCCGCGGCTCACTGCGACAGCCACGAGCTGTACAAGGGCGTTCTCGACGGCAAGGCGCGGGCGGTGTTCAACGGGCTGATCCACGTTCATCCGGGCGCGCAGAAGACCGACGCCAAGCAGTCGAACCGCAACCTGCTGCTCTCTTCCGAGGCGATCGCGAACTCCAATCCCCAGCTGGAAATCTACGCCGACGACGTCAAATGCACGCACGGCTCGACCGTCGGCCAGCTCGACGAGGACGCGATCTTCTATCTCCGTTCGCGCGGCATCGGCCTTGAAGCGGCGCAGAGCCTTTTGACCTACGCCTTCGCGAGCGAGCTGGTCGAGCGGATTCCGGTCGAGCCGGTGCGCCGTGCGCTCGAAGAATTTCTCTTCGCCCGCCTGCCCGGCGGCGAAGTGGTGCGCCAGGCGGTCTGAGATGACTCCGGGAAGCACGGTGATCGAAGCGAGCGCGGCGACCGTAGCGGGTACCGAACGGGTCGACGCTCCGCCGTACGATCTCGACGCCGTGCGCGCCGAGTTTCCCATCCTTCAAGAGACCGTCCGCGGCCGGCCGCTCACCTACCTCGACAACGCGGCCACCACCCAGAAGCCGGAGCGGGTGATCGCGGCGGTCGCCGATTGCTACCGGCACGGCTACGCCAACGTCGCCCGGGGCGTCCACGCTTTGGCCGAGCGGGCGACGCTCGCCTATGAAGAGGCGCGGGAGAAAGTCGCGCGCTTCCTCGGCGCCGAGGCGGCCGAAGAGATCATCTTCGTCCGCGGCACGACCGAGGCGATCAACCTGGTCGCCGGCAGCTGGGGACGGGCCAACGTCAAGGCCGGCGACGAAATCCTGATCACCGAGCTGGAACACCACGCCAACATTCTCCCCTGGCAGCGGCTGTGCGAAGAGCGCGGCGCCCGGTTGGTCGTGGCGCCGATCGACGAGCGCGGCGAGGTGCCGCTTGAGGGGATCGCGGCCCGGCTCTCGTCCCGAACCCGGCTGGCCGCGGTCGCTCACGTCTCGAACGTCCTCGGCACGATTCTGCCCGTCCGCGAGATCGCCGATCTCGTCCACGCTTCAGGTGCCCTGCTGCTGGTCGACGGTCCCCAAGCCGCACCCCACCTCGCGATCGCCGTCCGCGGGCTCGGCTGTGATTTCTACGCCTTCTCGGGCCACAAGGCCTACGGACCGAGCGGCATCGGCGCGCTCTGGGCGCGGCGCGAGATCTTGGCCGCGATGCCGCCCTGGCAGACCGGGGGAGGAATTGTTCGGACGGTGACCTTTGAAGGTACCGAGTACGCCGAACCGCCGGCGCGCTTCGAGCCCGGCACTCCCAACCTGGAAGGCGCGGTGGGCCTCGCCGCAGCGATCGACTTTCTCGAAACGGTCGGCCGACCGCAAGTAGCGGCCTGGGAGAAGACGCTCACCGACCGGGCGCTCGACCGGCTTTCCGACATCCCCGGACTGCGCCTTCTCGGCGCGCCGCGCGAGCGGGCGTCGCTCCTCTCGTTCGCGCTGGAAGGCATTCACCCCCACGACGTCGCGACGATTCTCGACGGCGAAGGGATCGCCGTGCGCGTCGGCCACCTTTGCGCCCAGCCCCTGATGGCGCGGCTTGGGCTGCCGGCGGTCGTGGTGCGTGCCTCCTTCGCTCTTTACAACACGCTCGACGAGGTCGAGGCGCTCGCCGCCGGGCTCGCCAAGGCGCGGGAGGTTTTCCGATGAGCGCTTCGGGCGATCTGCGCGACCTGTACCAGGATCTGATCCTGGACCACACCAGGAAGCCGCGGAACTTCCACCCCTTGCCGCAAGCGAACCGCCGGGCCGAGGGGCACAATCCGCTGTGCGGCGATCGGATCTCGTTGGCATTCGACGTGGCCGACGGTACGATCAGGGAGGCCGCCTTCGAGGGCTCGGGTTGCGCGATCTCGGTCGCTTCGGCCTCCATGCTGACGGAAGCCGTGACCGGCAAGACCGTCGAGGAAGCCCGGCGCCTGCTCGGCGCGTTTCTCACGCAGACCGCGGGAGCCGCCGGGACTCCCGGGGCGGCCGATGTCGAGCTCGGCAAGCTCGAGGCGTTTGCCGGGGTCCGCGAATTCCCGATGCGGGTCAAGTGCGCGACCCTCGCCTGGCGGGCGCTCGAAGCGGCGCTTGCGGGCGGGCAACCGGAAGTCAGGACGGAGTGAGATGATCGAGAGCCTGGAGACCCCCCTGATACCGACCGAATCCGCGCCGTCGGACGCGCTTTCCGCCAAATCCGAAGCGGCCCTGGAGAACGCGGTCGTCGAGGTCTTGCAGACGGTTTACGATCCGGAGATTCCGGTCAACATCTACGAGCTTGGCTTGATCTACGACCTCGACGTTCAGGCCACCGGGCGCGTACACATCCAAATGACCCTCACCGCCCCCGCCTGTCCGGTCGCAGGAACCCTGCCGGGAGAGATCCGAGCGAAAGTCGCGGGCGTACCGGGAGTGACCGAGGCCGAGGTCGAGCTGGTCTGGGAACCCGCGTGGGACCCGTCTCGAATGTCCGAGGCGGCACGACTGCAGTTGGGGATGTTTTGAACGCAAAAGCACGCTTTTCTCTCGCCTCCAACAAAACGTCCCGGTTTGGGCTCGGCCTGCTGATCGCTGTCGGTTTGGTCGTCGGCGCCGGGACGGGCAACGCCCAAACTCGTCCGCTCGACGAAGATTTCCGCTACCGCTGGGAGCTGAGCAACTTCGTCGGCAGGATCGCGAGCGTCTTCCTGCCCGGCCAGGGCGACGGCTCCCTGATGTTCAAAATCCAGCCGAACGGCAACCTCCGCTCCGAGCTGACGATCACCTCGCCGGACAGCCAGCGCGGCGATTACTTCCGCTACGGTTCCGAGGTCGACGCCGACACCCTGAAGCCGGTGCGCGCCTGGAGCTCGTATCACTGGCGCGGCAAAACCAAGTCGAAGGACGAGTCGGTCGACCGCACGGGAGTGCTCGACATCGCCGCCGGAATCTATTCGATCCGGCGCGATCCGCCGCGCACCACCCGCCGAATCGAGATCTGGTCGGACGGCAGAACCTATCCGGTAGAGATCGTCCCGCAGGGAGTCGAGCAGCGGACCATCTCCGGGCGCCAGGTTCTCGCTCGACATTTCGTCATCCGAGGAGTCGAAATCGACGGGGAGAGGAGCTGGAAGGGACGGCTGGAGCTCTGGCTGTCGACCGATTCGACCGCGAAGCCGCTCGCGATTACGCTCTCCCGCAACCTGGCCGACGTGCGCTTGGAGCTCAAGGCTCCCGCCCCGCCGCCTCGGTGATTCGAACGGTTCGCTCCGGGTTCGGCCTCCGCGCCGCGGTTTGGATGGGGGTCGGGATCGCCCTCGCGATCTCCGGTTGCCGGGGACCGGTTACACCGGCGTCCGACCTATTGAGGATCGACCCTCCGGCTCTTCCCGCAGCCATGGGAGCAAGTTTCGCAACGGTGGCCGGCTCCCCGGTTCTGTCGTGGCTCGAACCGGCACCAAAGCAACCAGGCCAGGGCCAGCCGGCGGATCGAGAGCGCTGGCGGCTGCGCGTTTCGCGGCTCGATGCGTCGTCCTGGTCTACTCCCGTCACCGTGACGGAGGGGGAGGATCTGCTCGCCAACTGGGCCGACTTTCCCGCCGTCGGTTCGAACGGATCTGCCTTGGTCTCCCATTGGCTCGTCCAAGGCGTCGGCGCCGGTGAAGCCTATTCGATCGCGCTCGCGGGGTCCGGCGACGGCGGGGCGACCTGGCGCCGGTTGGGCAGGCTGCCGGCCGATCGCACCGCGGCCGAGCACGGCTTCGTCTCCTGGGTGCCCGATCGCCTCGAAGGGGGAGGCCTGCGCGCTTTTTGGCTCGACGGTCGCGGCATGGCGGACGGCGGTCCGATGGCGCTGCGTTCGGCGCTCGTCGATCCGGAGCGCGGCGCCTCGGGCGAAGAGTTGCTCGACGAGCGGGTCTGCGACTGTTGCCAGACCGACGCCGCGATGACCTCCGACGGGCCGATCGTGGTCTATCGCGACCGCTCGCCGGAAGAGATTCGCGACATCGCAATCCGGCGTCTCACCCCCGCGGGTTGGAGCGCCCCGGCTCTGGTCTATGCCGACGGTTGGCACATCGAGGGCTGCCCCGTGAACGGCCCGGCGGTCGCGGCTTCGGGCCGAAAAGTGGCCGTCGCCTGGTTTACCGGCGCGCCCTCCCCGCGCGTGCTGCTCGCGTTCTCAGACGATTCCGGCGCGACGTTTTCGCCGCCGATTCCACTCGACACCGAAACGCCGCTGGGCCGCGTCGACTTGGTGCTCGACCGGCAGGGAAGCGCGATCGTCTCTTGGCTCGGCCAGGAGCCCGGCAAATCCGAGCGCTCGGCGCTGCGGCTTCGGCGCGTTTCGCCCTCGGACGAGTCGGCGCCCGCGATCACCCTGGCTACCACCTCTTCAGCTCGGGCGAACGGCTTTCCGCGCCTTCTGCTCGCCGAGGACCGGAATCTGATGGTCGCCTGGACCGAGCCCGGATCTCCGGGTCGGCTCCACGCCGCGCGGGTAGGGCTGGGGCGGCTCGGTCAGGCGGCGCCGTAGTCCGGCTCGCCTTCCGAGGCGCCGTGGGCGCGCAGTGTGATCGAGCCGCTCAGCCAATCGGTGAGTGATCGCCCGTGTAGCGCGAGCCAGACCGGCAGGCCGAGCAGGCCGGCCACGATCAGACCGCCCAGCCAGCGCCGCGCGGTCTGCTCGAACGTCAGGGCCTGGCCGTCGCGATCGCGGGCGATCGTTCGCATCCAACCCATACCGAGGGTCTGACCCCAAAAGGCGAGGGGGATGACGGTGTAGAGAAAAGAGAACGCGGCCAGGAACAGCGCGAACGGCGCGGCGTGGGCGAGCGCCGGATGGATTCCCAACGCCCGGACACCGATCAGAGCGACGACCAACACCGCCGCATGAACCACCAGGTCCGCGGCCCCCGCGATCCAGCGTTCCCGGCCCGAGGGGAAAACCGAGCTGTCCGAAGCGCCGACTTCGACTTCCTCATCCACCGGAGCGCCCACCGGCCGCGGCGAAGGAACCGCCCGAGGGTAACTCGGAGTCGGGGCCGGTTCGTCGAACGGCAGGAGATCGCTCCGTTCCGGCCGCGGCGATCTACCCGAAGCGGGCGCTCCCCGGTCCGGTCGGTCGCGCGATCTCGGCGCGGAAGGTTGCAACTCAAGCTCGACGGGCTCTTCGGGCAGACCGAGCGGGAGATCGAAGAGCACGGGCTCGTCCGGCGGAAGTTTGGAGCCTCGACCGGAGCGAGCCATCACCGGAACCGAAGGTACTTGACGTAGATCTTGTACAAGAGGTCCGGCTCGCGCGCCTGGTAGGTCTCCGCGAACTGGCGGTTGCGCTCCAATTCCGCGTCACCCTGGGTCAGCTCGCCGGCGCCGCGGAAATTCTCGACCGCCTTGGCGGGATTCATCCGTTGCAGCTCGCGCACTCCGAGATTGTAGTAACTCTCGAACAACATACGGTCAATGTCCGGACCGGGCGAAGATTCATGCAAGCGCCAGAGCTGCGGCAGGAGTAGTTCCCATTCGTGGTCCCGAAACAATTGGATCTGAGTGGCGAGCGGTGCCAACTGCCGCTTGGCATCCTCGAACAGCTCGGTGTCCGTGCCTTCGAGCGGGGCGATGTCAGCCCCCTGTTTGAAGCGCTCGGCGGCCAGCAGGTAGGCCCGTGAGGTATAGGCTTCCCTCGCCTCGGAGAGCGTCTGGTCGCGC
The DNA here is from genome assembly GCA_035995205.1 of Thermoanaerobaculia bacterium. Classification (GTDB taxonomy): domain Bacteria; phylum Acidobacteriota; class Thermoanaerobaculia; order Multivoradales; family UBA5704; genus DASYKS01. Next base: position 3,971 of record DASYKS010000088.1, on the reverse strand, counting down.
AGGGCCGCCTGTTCGGGGGAAGGGCCGGCCGGCTCCGGCAGTGCCGTGGGTGCTTCCCAGGCCTTGATCAGCTCGCGCGCCTTGGCGTACATGGGATCGGACGGAGGAATCCGAACCAACTGCGCGATCGCGATCGCCGTATTGCCCTGCTCCTGAAGCTTTCTTGCCCGGGCGATCGAGTCGGCGGACGACGCCTGCGCCGGAGTCTCGCTGTCCGAATTGGGAAACCAGCGGTCCCAGTTCTGGAACAACAACCAACCCGCGGCGAGCACCAGCACGAGCACTCCGGCACCGACCAGGGCGAACGTCCGCTTCGCCCGGGCGGGCGCGGCGGCCGGAGTCGCCGCCGCCGCGACCTTCTCTTTCCGTTCCCGGCGCGGCTGGGAAGCGGCCCCTTCGGGCGGCACGAGGATCTCTTCCTTGAGGTCGGTGGGGGCCGGGCTGTCGAAGCCGGAGGGAAGGGGCTCCAACGCTTCGCCGCTTCGCGGCGCGGGCCGAAGCGCCGGAGCCTGGCCGGCATCCAAAAGCTGCAGCTGCTCGCGTGCCGCGAGGTGGGTCGGCTGGAGCTCGAGCACCCGCTCGAACGCTCGGCGCGCCGTCCCGAGATCGCCCGCCTCCCCGGCGGACAGACCGTCGTGGAAGATTTCCTCGACCTGACGCTCGCTCTCGGCTTTCAGTCTTCGCGCCCGCTCGATGCGCCGCGCGGCTTCGTCATGGTCGATGTCGATCAGAAAGATCCGCGACCAGGAGTCGATCGCCGCCTGCGGGTCGCCCCGCTCGAACGCCGCATCGCCTTCGGCAAGCAGTTGGGCGATGCGCCGGTCGCTCTCGGAAGCGTAAACCTGCGCCGGCGGTGCGGGAGCTTTCGGCTCCAGGGACGGCAGGGACGTGGGTGCCGCGGATTCCAGAGTGAAGAAAGAGGCTTCGTCGATCCCCGCCCCGCTTCCTGACAGCGAACGGGCGATCTCCCCGATCTCGGGGTGGTCGGGATCGAGCGAGCGTGCCTTGTCCAAATTGCGCTCCACCTCCGCGCTCGCGCCCGAAGCAAGGGCGGACCGGGCGGCGGCGATGAACTTCGCCACGTAGGGCGCCGATTCAAGCTTCTCCTGCGCGGCGGTCGCGAGCTGGACCAGCTTCGGGTCCGCGGCGAGCGCGGCGCTCTCCTGATGAGCGCGGGCAACCAGCTCTGCGTACCGTCGTTCGGCGAACAGCTGCTCCAGCTCGTCGCGCAGCCCCCCTCTGGCACCCGCGAAATGGTCGGTCCCGGAGAGCCCGCCCACCCCGTCGAAATCATCCAGGTGGGGGAGGAAGCCGAGGTCGTCATCGGCCGCGGTGTTCGCCGGGGTCGTCGTCGAGGGCATCAGATCCGCGAGCGCTTCGTGCGAGAGCGCGCCGGGATTGGCGTGGATTCGCTCCTGGAGGCGCCGCGCCGGTTCGAAATGCGAATCCATCCGCAGCACGAAATCGCAACCGAGCAGAGCCTCCTGCCGGTTGCCGGCGATCGCCAGATCGAGCGTCTGCTCGAAAGTCGCGACGATTCGCTGCTGCACGTCGCTGCCGAGCGCTGGGTTGCCGGGATAGTTCATCTCGTCGGAGGGGGAGCCGTTTTCTTGTCGCAGGTTCAGGAGCCTGCCGCTATCGTAGCAAAGCGGACGGGGTGGGCCAAGGAGGCCATTGGACGGAGACGACGGCCGGGGGGGAATCAAATCGTGACCTCTTGGGCGGTCGCCACCGGCGCGGGCCGCGGCGGTGCGGTCTCCTGGGCCTGGTACTGCAGGCGGTAGAGGCGGTGGTAAATGCCGCGGGCGGCGAGCAGCTCCTGGTGGGTGCCCTGCTCGCGCAGCTCTCCCTTGTGCAGGACCAGAATCTTGTCCGCCCGCTGGATGGTCGACAAACGGTGGGCGATCACCAGGCTGGTCCGACCGACCAACAGCCTTTCGAGCGCCGCTTGGATGCGCTGCTCGGTTTCCGTATCGATCGACGAGGTCGCCTCGTCGAGGATCAGCACCCGCGGGTCGAACGCGAGCGCCCGGGCGAACGCCACCAGCTGCTTCTGCCCGACCGAGAGCCCGGCGCCGCGCTCTTGCACCAAGGTATCGAAGCCTTCGGGCAAGCGCTCGATGAAATCGAGGGCGTGAACCTCCCGGGCGGCCCAGCGCAGGCGCGCATCGTCGATCGACGGCTCGCCGAGACGGATGTTGCCGCCGATCGAGCCCGAGAACAGGAAGACGTCCTGAAGCACCAAGGCGATGCTCTTCCTCAGCGCGCGCAGATCCCACTCGCGCACGTCGATCCCGTCGACTTTCACCGCCCCCTGCTGAACGTCGTAGAAGCGGAGCAAGAGGTTTGCGAGGGTGCTTTTTCCCGCGCCGGTGTGGCCGACCACGGCGACCGTCTGGCCGGGCTCGACCCTGAACGACACGTCGCGCAGCACCGGCTCTCCGAGCTTGTAGGCGAACGTCACCCGCGCGAGCTCGATCGCGCCGCGAGCGCGGAAGCCCGGACCGGGTCCGGCTGAAGGACCGGTGTCCGCCCGGCTCGACCCGAGCTCCTCGGTCGGTTGGTAAGGCGTCTCCGGGCTGGTGATCTCGACCGGCGTATCGATCAGCTCGAAGATCCGCTCCGAAGCGGCCATCGCTCCCTGCAAGATGTTGTACTTCTCGGCAAGGTCGGAAAGCGGCTGGTAGAACCGTTGGGCGTACTGGAAGAAGGCGACCAGCGCTCCCACCGAGGCGAAGCCGGCGGTCACCCTGCCGCCGCCGTACCAGAGCAGCAGACCGAGGCCGAGCGTGCTGACCAGCTCGACGCCGGGAAAAAACACCGCGTAGTAGTAGATCGAGCGGACGTTTGCCTCGCGATGCTCGTCGTTGATGGTCGAGAACTGGCGGTAGGCCTCCTCTTCGCGACCGAACAGCTGGACCACCGACATGCCGGTGATGTGCTCCTGGAGGAACGCGTTGATCTTCGCGATTTTCACCCGCACGTCGCGGAAGCTGCGCTGCACCCGAGACCGGAACCAGAACGTGAGCACGAACAGCAGGGGCACGATCGCAAACGCGATCAGCGCCAACCGCCAATCGAGCCAGAACAGCACGCAGACGATGCCGGCGAGAACCATGACGTCGCCGAACGCGGCGACCAGTCCGGAGGCGAACAGCTCGTTCAACGCGTCCACGTCGGTAGTCACCCGAGTGACCAGACGGCCCACCGGATTGGCGTCGAAATAGGCGATCGGCAGGCGCTGGAGCTGGCGGAAAATCTGGCCCCGCAGGTCGCGCATGATGTACTGACCCATGACCTGCATGACTCGGCCCTGCCAGTAAGTGCAGACGAAAGCGAGCAGGATCGAGACCAGGAAGACCGCGGCGGAGGCGGCGATTCCTTGCAGACGCACCGCACCGGGTTCGACTCCGAAACGCTCCAAAGCGCCGGTCACCGCGACCGCGGCGGGAGAAATGCCGCCGGCCGCTCCGGGAGGGCGGACGAACAGGTCGATCGCGATCGCGGTGGCGAGCGGCCCGACCAACTGGAGCAAGGAGCCGCCGAGGATCAGCGCCACCGCGGCGACGGTCATTCCCCGGTAGGGCCGAACATAGTCGAGCAGCCGGCGCATCAGCCGCGAGTCGTACGACTTTTCGATCGCCTCTTCGGCGTGAGGATCGACGGCCATCGGCTGCGAAACATACTAGAGGAGCATCGTTCAGGGGAAAGGACCCCGAGCAGGCGGGTGTACGACACCTGAGTGAGGGAGCGTGCTTTAGCCAGGGGAGATCGGCCGAACTTACGGTTATGATTGCCGTAAGGAGGGTGCGATGCCACTTCCAGACGAATTGGTCGAGCGGGTCCGCGAGCTGGCAGCCCAACTGAGCCGTCCTCAACCGATGCGCCGAGGCTCGGTAGGAGAGCGTTATGTCAAGTGCAGCAAACCGGGTTGTAAGTGTGGCGAAGAGCCGACGGCGCGACACGGCCCT
>DASYKS010000087.1:0-36807 GCA_035995205.1 Thermoanaerobaculia bacterium | reverse complement strand
CTACCCGCTTCCACCACCCCGGATCGTCCATGCCGTCTGAGCCGCGCAGCGAAACCGTGTCCCGAAGAGCCGGATGCGGGAAATCCGCACGTCCGGATCCGTGGGGGGCCCGGCTGGGTAACTGGCCGGGTCTACCCGATTATCGTTACCGCGAGGCGCTGTTTCCTACCGAGCCCTTCCGCCGCGCCTACGAGGCTCTGCAAGCCAAGCTACCCGAACGGCAGGCGGAGCTTGAATACCTGCGGGTGCTCCATCTCGCGGCGATGACCCGGCAGTACGAGGTCGAGGCCGCGATCGAACAGCTGCTCGACGACGACCGATCGCCGACCTTCACCGCAGTGTCGGCCTTGACCTCGAACCGCAAACCTGTCGCGCCGCCCGAGCTGGCGGTATTTTCGGTTGACCTCGCGATCTACGATCGGCTCCTCGCCGTCGAGGTGTTGCAATGAGCGCCTCGGCTGCCGGCGTGAGCCTGCTCCTGCGCTCGCTCAAGTTACCGAGCTTCGTCCGTGCTCATTCCGAGGTGGCGGTGCGCGCCGAGCGGGAAGGGTGGAGCTTCGAGCACTACTTGCTTCATCTGGCCGAAATTGAGATCGAGGATCGCCGGAGCCGCCGCACCGAGCGCCTGCTCCACGAGAGCGGCTTGCCGCATGACAAGACGCTCGCGACCCTGGAGATCGAGCTCCTGCCGGCTCCGGTGAGGCGAAACTTGCCGACCCTGTGCGAAGGCGGCTTCGTCGAGCGGGCCGAAAACCTCTTGGCCTTCGGCCTGCCGGGCCGCGGCAAGACTCATCTGGTCGCAGCCATCGGCCACGCGCTCGTGCAGCGAGGCCACTCGGTGCTCTTCGTCCCGACCTTCAAGCTCGTCCAGAGGCTGCTCGCGGCCAAGCGAGAGCTGGCGCTGGAAGGAAACCTGCGGCGCCTCGACCGCTTCGACGTCGTGATCCTCGACGATGTCGGTTACGTGCAACAAGGGCGTGAAGAAATGGAAGTGCTTTTCACCTTTCTCGCCGAGCGCTACGAGCGGCGCAGCGTGGTGATCACCTCGAATCTGGTCTTCTCGGAATGGGACAAGATTTTCAAGGACCCGATGACGACAGCCTGCGCAATCGACCGGCTCGTGCATCATGCTGTGATCCTCGAGCTGTCGGGCTTGAGCTACCGCGCCGAGGCAGCCAAGAGCCGCACGGACAAGGCCAGGACGTCATGAGCCGGTCGAGGCTGTGGAAAACTTCCCCTCCTCCCCCGGACCCCCACCACCCCGGCCGGCGGTCTGACGGGGTATGGAAGGCTGCCACCCCCGCCCACCACCCGGCACCCTCCCACACCCCTTGGAAAACGCTGCGCGTTTTCCACAGCCCACCGGCCACGGCGGCGAGACGACAGAAGGAGGCTGCACAGATCTAATTGTCGTTGCCGCACAGAAGTAGTTGACGCCGGGGACCTTCGGCTTTTGGGATCCTTAGCTGAACGGGGCTTGCGCCCACGAACACGTCCTCAGGGTACCAAAGCCAAAGGAATCGTCAATGACGCCTCCGGGGAATCACGGACGATTCGACCCTCGTCTACCCCCAGGGAGTGGTTCCGGCGACCTTCGCCCATTTCGTTCAGGGAGCCGATCTGGTCCTCGATGAGGTCGAGGACCTTTGTCTTATGCGAACGCTCACCTGTTACTTAATAAATGCTCGCAACGTACTTGAAGCAGCCCCCAAATATTTACTCGCTGCAGCATAGTCTCCTCTGCTTATAGCTCGTGACGCAGCGGAAATCGATGACGAAGCGGAACTTAAAAAATTTGAGCCTCTGGCTGAATTACTAGGAGAGGAAGCTTGTAACATCTTTGTGCCGCCACTTGTTAATTTAATCGTCGAAAAATTAAAAGGAGAAGCGTAGGCAGGAGTGCTTATGTATTCTAACGGATCGAAAAGGTCACTTAATCTGAAGGTGTAGGTCAAATTTACACTAATACCTTGAGTACCGACGCTTGGAGAGAGATTGACTTTAAGCTTCCCATTTTCATCTCTCGTGGTACCTATTTGCAATCCGCGATTTTTAACAAATCCGCTTGTAGAAAAACCCCAACCCTCTTTCGGACTACCTTCGGGTGTATACGAAGCAGAGGCTGAAGCCCCAGGTTTATTGGCGACAGTGATTCCGATGTATATATATGGATTTCCACCATCGGCGGGGGTTACATAAAACCCGGCTGCTGGCCCGACCGGAACACCATACGCCGGGACAGCATATGCTGCATTTACATCTACATATTGTCTTCCACTCGGATCCTTCCCCGTAATTGGATTCCCGTTCGCATACGCATAGCTGTTCAAGGTCTGCGGATTTGTCAGGTTTTGAGCGTTGGGAGTTTCCCAGAATACAGGGTCTTGACTAATGAATTGCCCTCGGCCCCCCTCGTAGTACCTGGCATTCAGGTAATCGAGGCCGGTGGCAGCGTCGTAGATCTGCCCGATGTACCGCCGTTGCTCGTTGTGTGTGCCCGAGGAGATGCGCTGCACTCCGAATGGGTAGTAATCGAGCGTTTGCGCCAGAGTACCGGCGCTGTCGGAAACCACATTCGTAGAACCCAGATGATCCGCGTGGACATAGTATGCCGTCACGGAGGAGCTTACTGTCTCGATGGTTGCCACAAGCTGGCTGCCGGCATAGACCTGCTTGGTTTGCTTCGCTCCGTCGGTGTTGTAGTACTGGTTCGGGTAATAGGTATTCGTGGAGCTTGCGGCTACCCATACACGGTTCCCGTCATGGCCGTAGTAGTAGCTTGAGGTTGAAGAGGAGGTCGCGGCTTGGATGAGCTGGCCCTTGTAGTTCCAGGTGTTAGTGAGCGTGCCTTTCCCCGTGAGATTGCCGTCCTTGTCGTAGTCATAAGCGGTGCCGGTGATCGAGGTTACCGCGTGAGGGTTCGCCCAGTTCGAGTCGATAATGCTCCCTTGATAGAAGTAGTTGCCCCAAGGGCCGGAGACGATGTTGCCCAGGGCGTCATAGGCGTAGGTTTGGGTATAGTTCGCGCCGTTTGCGGTATTGATCGCCACTGCCGAGGTGAGCCGGTGGAGATCGTCGTAGCCGTAGGTCACGGCCTTCGCGGCGCTCGTACTCGAAGCGTCTACGATCTGGGTAATGTTGCCAACCGCATCGTAGGTGTAGTTCAGGTCCTGTATCGCCGGGCCTGGGGGGAGCGCGGGCCTATGAACGACCACGAGCTTTGGGTACTTGCTCGTGTCGGCGCCCTGAGCCAGGTAGCCCTGCAAGAAGTGGCCAGTGTTCGAGGACCAGGCAGGCGCGACGTTAGCGACGTCATAGTTCGCGTTTCTTGTGCCGAACTTGGTGACGCCTGTTTTTGAGATGTTTCCGAGGCCCGCAGCGTTAAGGACGAAGTCGTTGTAGCCGGTCGTACTCCAGCCGGCATATGTGATGGCCGTGGATTGGGCCGTAGTGCCGATCTGACCGTAGTTCGAGGCGGTGAAGTTGTAGTTCGAGGCGGGGGTGGACGCATAGACATTGATGTTGGGCGAAATGGCCGTGCCGTTATCGAGCTTGTTGCTTCCGGAAATGCTGAGAGTCGCCGAGATTATGACGTCCGAATCAGGGATAGCGCTCGTGTCGAAGGTGAAGATGGCGCGGTCCAAAGCCCGCCATTGGTTGGTGGAAATGCCGCTCTGCGCCCCGGCAAGGTTATTGGGATTGTCGAAGACAGGAGAAACATACGTCCCGGCACCGGCGCGGAGGGTACTCCACGCCTCGCCCGAGATGTACCGCTCAAACGTTGCGCTCCCAGTGGGACCGCCGGTGCCGGAGTTAGGGTAGAAGGTCGATGTAGCGGGCCCCCCCCCGCCTCCCACTCCCGGTGCGGCCGTCAGGATATGCGTCAGCCGGTAGAGCTTCGCGGAGTCATAGGTGTTGGTGGTCGTGACTCCGTTCGCGTAGACAACCGTCGCGGGCTGACCAAGCGGCGAGTAGTCGAAGTTCGAGACGACGTTCGTGAAAACGCCGCCGTTCTCCTTGCGCTCGATCTTCTCCAGGAGGCCCGCCGTGTTGAAGGTGTAATAGACCTGGGCGCTGTCCGGATAAGTGATAGTGAGCGTGTTGCCCTGGCGGTCATAGGTATAAAGAGTGGCAAATGTGGTGCCGTTTATGGTTCTTGTTTCGCCTGCGATCCTTCCGCTCGAATCGTAGGTATATCCAGTATTGGCGCCGGATAGCATCGCGACCGCGCAGAGCCTGCCCGTGCCGTTCACGCAGCCGCCGTAGGTGTAGGTTATCTCCGTGCCCGCACCGGCGGTGTAATCCTCGGAGAGCACCTGATTTACGTCGTTATACGCGTAATCGGTCGTGAGTGCCCGAGGGCTTACTGTCTGAGTGAGGTTTCCAGCATCGTCGTAGGCATAGGTCCAAGTGCCGGAGGAGGCATCACCCAGCGCATGAAGATCCTCTGCACTGAGTCGTCTGCCGAGGCCATCATAGGTGAAGTTCCGAACATTGCCCCCCGCGTCGGTCAATTTCGTGAGCTTGCCGTTTCCGTTGTACTCGTAGCTCGTGGTGTAGGCGCTTGCACCGTTATGCTCCACTACCTCGATAAGATTGCCGTAGGCGTCCTTCGTGAGGTCTTTCACCTTGCCCTTCGGATCGGTCGCGGTGAGCTTCCAATCGTCGTAGGCATTGGTGCTCATGCCGACGCTCGTTGTAATCGTCTTTATTCGCTGAAGCGGGTCGTAAGTATGGCGGATCAGAAGCAAGGTTGCCGCAGGCGAACTCGTCGCCGTGAAAGACGCGCCGGAGCTGAAATAGGGCAGGGACTCGGTTTTCAGCAAGCCACGCTCATCGTATTGGTAGTCTTTAACGGCGAAGGTGTTCGCGCCTTCCGCCTCGGTGCGCTCTTCGACCTTTCTGCCAAAGCCGTCCACATAGAGGTAGGTATCGATACTGGCAGCCGGGCTCAGGTACTCCGTTTTCTGAGTCCTTTTCGGAGAGCCCGTGTCCGTGTAGGCGTACAATGTCTTCGTCACCAGGGTTGATGGAGTCGCGGAATCGGGCTGTTTCTCTTCTTTGATGCGGTCCAGGGAATCGTAGATCGCTTGGAAGATCTCGCCATTCGGATCGGTAAGCTGGCTCACCTTGCCCGAGGAGTAGTCATAGAGCCTGCCCGTCGTCTGCGCGAGCGGGTTCGTGGCCGTGGCCGGGTAGAGTTTCAAAGCGTCGTACGCGTAGGTCGTCACCTTGTCGCGCGGGTCTTTCTCTTGGGTCACGAGGCCATAACTGTCGTACGTCTTTTCGGTGTCGATATAGGTGGAATTCGCCTTCCAGCGTTCCTCTTTGGTCGCGTTGCCTTTGTCCAAAGACCCCAAGGCAAGTGTATCGTAGTAGATTTTCCGCTCCCTGACCTTGTTAGAGTTTTGGTCGACGGTGGTCTCCTGCGAGAGAAGGCTCATCGTGCTCGCGGCCGCGGTACTCGTCGCGTAGCTCAAGGTCGTAGTGAACTTGTCGGTGCCGGTGTCGGTGAAGGTCCCGTCGTCGCTCCCGCCTACCTGGCCCCACTCGATCTTTTGAATGAGGTTCCCGGTCGAATCGCTATAAGTCAGGGTCTCCGCCTTTTCCCTGTGGTCGCTGTCGCCGTCGTAGCTGAAGTCAACTGCCTGAGTGAGTTTTACGAAGCTCGCGCCGTCGCCACGATCGTAGCGGTCCCACTTCGAGATCGTCTTCGCGTAGAGATTCCCGGAGTTGTCATAGATCTCGGTGCGGAAGACCCTGCCGAGTTTCGAGACGTGGTCGTCGTACTCGCCGATCGCGGAGCTTGAGGCGTCGCCCTGATAGAAATACTGCTTCGTCACGAAACCAAGATCGTCGGTTGCGGAGACGGTCTTGAAGCCTGCGAACTTCCGATCCCGGAGGCTCCCGGTATAGTACAGGCCGCCCTGGTAGGAGTACTCCGTATCCCAGGAAGCGCCGATGCCGTCGTTATAGGCAACTTTCTGAACGGTATCCAGGATCAGCGGCAAGGAGGGGTTCAGCCCGTACTTCGGCGATCCTTTGTAAGTGATGCTCGTCACGCCGCCCAACTGGTTGGTCGAGGCCGCGAGAAGATCGGGCTTCGCACCTTCGCGAATATACACTTTGTCGGCCTGGCCTGCTCTATATCTCAAAACATCCACGAGCCCGTCGCCGTCCACATCGACGAGGCGCGTGCCGGGATCGACATATACGCCGCCTACAACAGCCATAACTGCCAGAGGCAAGTGTCCCCCGGAATCGAGGGCAGCCCAAGCGCCGCCGACGTTCAGGTATGAAGACTGATTATCGTTTATAGCGTCAATGAGCCCATCGCCATTTATGTCTTCCAAGCGGCCGCCCACGTCGTTACCCGCGTTCATGAACGTCACGGGTGTCGTGGAAGAGGAAAGGGTCCATCCGTGGTTGCCGTTATGCAGGTAGACCTTGTTCACGCTCCCGTCCCTGCGGATTACGTCCACGAGGCCGTCGCCATTTACGTCCACGAAGCGGGTACCGACATCCCTTACGTTATTGAGACTGATCTTGACCTCGGTCGGCTCCGGCAACGACCAAGAAGAATCGTAAACCCAGGTCGAGCCGTTATTGATATAGACCTTGTTGCCGTCCCAAACCGTGTTGTGCAAAAGGTCCGGCAGCCCGTCGCCGTTCACGTCCGCCACGCGCACCCCGAGGTCGTTGCCGGAGATGTCCGAAAAATTCACTGGTACCGTATCCGAGGACAGCACCCATGCAGTTCCACTGTTTATGTAGATGGATGAGGTGGCGTTCTCCTTGCTCCGCACGATGTCGATACGACCGTCGCCGTTTACGTCAACTAGCAAGGTGCCCGGGTGAACTGTAGCTCCGTCGGTAATGGCCAAGGGGATTGTCCAGGAAGAATTGTAGGTCCACCCTGTTCCGTTATTCATGTAGACCTTGTTGACCGAACTGGAGGCGTCCCGGCGCAAGAGGTCCGGTAGCCCGTCGCCGTTTACGTCCGCGAAGCGCGTGCCGGAGTCGCTATAGTCCGATTCGACCGTGGGCTCCGGGATGTCCCAAGAGGTAGCCTCCGACCAGGAGTCCGTCGCGCTTTGGTAGCCATAAGTCGAAGTGGGCAGGGAAAGAACTATCGAGCCGTCGTAGCCAGACTCTGTTATGGAAGTCAGAATGTCCCGCTCCCCGTTGTCGCCGGTCGCGTAAGCCAGGGCGTACTTCCGGACCCAGGCGTCGCTTACTTCCGCCCTGATCTCGCTGATGCGGTAGCGGGTGTTGACCGCAAAGCCCTCGGCGGTCGAGGCGGCAGTGTCGTTCCGAAGTTCTTTGGTGAAATGGATGTCGAAGGGGCCAGGCGAACTGCCGTGGCCGGTATAGGTAATGACGTCGGGATAGATCTGGTTTGAGTCCTTCGTGTAGCTATAGGAGATATAATTGTCGTTCGTATCCCGTACCTCTTGGAGCATCCACTTGTAGACGTGCGCCGAGTTGCTTGGGTCAAACTGTTGCGCGGATGAAACCTGCCCGAATTTGTAGACTGTGCCCCGTTTGTCGGTCACCGTCCAACCGGCATTCGCACTTAAAGTATATTGCAGAAAGTCGCCGTCATCGACTTTCGGCTTGAAAATGGTAGGGTCGCTGGTAGAAACGAGATCGCCGCTTAACGAGGAATAAAAGGCAGAGGTGTCATACAGATGCTCCGAGCCTACGTAGTTCTTCAGCTCGATATATGGGATGGAAATGGACCAGCCGCGCCCAACGAGATTTGTCTCCTGGGAGGGCCGGCTTGAGTAAAGAAGCGAAAGGGAAGGCTGGAGGCCGTTTCTCCCCGGGGGAATGGCAAGGGGCAGCTCGTAGCGCATGGAGCCGTCGAGCGTATTTGGCTCCAGCTTGAAGCCCGAGTTGACGCTCGTCTTGCCGAGGTCGACCGGGGAATGAGTCTCCGCTGACGAAAGAAGGGACTGCGGCGGCGGCGATTGTTCGGCGCTTGCCTCAGGCTCATCCGGTGCGGGGGTCGCTTGGGGCTCAGGAGTTGAAAGGCTCGGCGATTTAACTGGCGAGTCGTCCGAGTCGCGGCCCACTTCTGCGATCGCAGATGTTATCGAGGCAAAGCTCATCAGGAAAACCAGCAGGCCCCTCATGAGCTCTGTGTAAGTTCCATGTGCCGGCATGAAGTAGACCCCTCTGCTTGGGCGACGATACGCTCATAAAGCGGGCCGCATTAACGTAGATCAGATATGCAAAACGGATGCGATAGCGATTCCAAGACTAACATGTTAGTGACCGGCTGAATAAGCCGTCAGTGCAAAGGCCCCACAGATTCAGTCTCCAAACGAGCTCGGCTGATCAATCTTTCCGACACGCGCGGGAGGACAATCAGGGGCGACGCGTCGACGACCAAGGGATCAGCCATCAACAAGCTCGGCCGCGAGATCCTCGAGGTCGATCTTGACTGTGTCCAGCTTTCGCCGCGCGAGTTCGTCGAGGAACGCGAGACGGGTCAAACCTGCGATCTGCCCGGCCTGGCTGCCACTGATCAGCCCCTGGTGGTACCACTGAACGGCCGCCGCAAACCGCAGCTCCTCGGCGAAATGCACCGGATCGATCTGGAGGGCCGAGAACGCCTCTTCAGGCAGGTCGATTTTGAGCGATACCAGGGGATCATCTCCTTCGGAGATTGCATCGTACTCCTTGGCCAGGGAAGGGGGCGAAGATGTCGGGGCGATCGGGAATTCTCGCTGACGATCCGTTCAAGGGGCGGCAGCCGACCAGTCACGAACGGATGACGGGGCTGCCCTGGGATGCGTCGTACCACGACGGTCCTGCGCCTTGGGATATTGGCCGGCCGCAGCCGGCAATCGTGCGATTGGCAGCCGAAGGCGGAATCGCCGGGGCGGTGCTTGATGCGGGCTGCGGGACCGGCGAGAACGCTCTTCACGTCGCCTCACTGGGTTTCTCGGTTCTGGGCGTTGACGTGGCGGAGACGGCGCTGGCGATGGCCCGCCAGAAAGCCGCCGACCGCGGGATCGAGGTTGAGTTTGCCACGGCTGACGCGTTCCATCTGGAGCGCTTGGGGCGCAGGTTCGAGACGGTGATGGACTGCGGACTGTTCCACACCTTCGACGGCGACGAGCGACCAGGATACGTGGCGAGTCTGGCGTCGGTGACTGAGCCCGAGGGCACCCTCTATGTTTTGTGCTTCAGTGACGAGGGTCCCGATACCGGTCCGCATCCCATCCGTCAGGAAGAGCTGATAGCGGCGTTCAACCCCGGCACCGGATGGAATATTGCCGCCCTCGAACCGGACCGGGTTCAGACGAGATTCCACGACAACGGCGCACCGGCCTGGTTCGCGACCATCCAACGGATCTAGGCTGCGGGATGGTCGCGGCGCCTCGACCCCGCCGAGCCTGTCGACCTGAGTGGTGCCACTCCGCTCGCCGGGGAACCAGTAGGAGGCCTCGTCCTCGTGGCGAAAGTATGACCGTTGGTGATACCCTCTCGACATGAAGAACGCCAAGATCGCGATCTCGATCGAATCGTCGGCGCTGCTGGAAATGGATCGGTTAGTCGGCCGAGGGGTGTTTCCCAGTCGAAGCCAGTTGATCCAGATTGCTGTGAGCGAAAAGCTGGAACGCCTCGGGCGACAGCGCCTCGCCCGGGAGTGCGCAAAACTCCGCCCGGAGGAAGAACGAGCCGCCGCCGAGGAGCACTTCACCGGAGAGGTCGAATGGCCCGCGTACTGAGAGGCGAGATCCGCTGGGCCGACCTCAATCCGGTTCGCGGCCGGGAGCAAGCGGGGCGTCGGCCGGTTCTCATTCTCAGCCACGACGTCTTCAACGAACGCTCGGAGACGGTCATCGCTGTCGCCGTAACCGGCCAGGAACCGACCGCGGGTTTTCCTCTCACCTGGGAAATCGCTAGAACCCGCCTACCCAAACGTTCTTGGGTCAAGATCAGCCAGATCCGGACGATTGCGACAGAGCGGCTCGGCGCAAAGATCGGTCGTCTTTCGCCCGAAGATTTGCAAGAGGTCGTCGATGGTCTCAACGAGATCATCGGCGACGGGTAGTGGGGCTCGCGCTTGGGGATTCCACGAAGACAGTGCAACGGCCCTGGTTCGCGACCATCGAACGGATCTAGATTGGGGGACGGGTCTGCCCGGCGAACGATCCCGTGCTGTCACCCCTGCCTCATTGCAAACGGCAATCTGCTGCTATCAAGGTTGACTCTTTGCGGCCTGCGGCCTAGATTTGCTCGGCTATGATCAACCTCCTCGACCGAATTACCACGAATCCCGAACAATGCGGCGGGCGGCCCTGCATTCGTGGGCTTCGCATTCGGGTAGCGGATGTACTCGAGCTCCTGGCGGCAGGTGAGAGCGCGGAAGAGATTCTGGCTGAGTATCCCTATCTCGAAGCACCGGATATTGGCGCCTGCTTGCAGTACGCCGCGCGGCGCCTCGACCATCCGATCCTGGCGGCGTGAGTGGCTCCGATCCGGTGCTGGATTGACTCTCAGCTTCCTCCGAGCTTCGCTCTTCGATTGCGTGAGGAAATGGACGTGGGTGCGGTCCATCTTGTCGATCTGGGCCTTGCGGATCGATCGGATCTTGAGGTCTTCCGATCTGCCCGGCCTTGCTGCCACTGATCAGCCCTTGGTGGTACCACTGGACGGCCGCCGCAAACCGCAACTCCTCGGCGAATTGCGCCGGGTTCATCCGTAGGGCCGAGAACGCCTCTTCTGGCAGGTCGATCTTCAGCGAGATCATCGAGGCATCTCCGTCGACCGGCCGGCCTCCACCCCCCGCCGCACCCGCCAAGCCTGCCAAAGGTGACGTCTCTCATGAGCCGCAATGACGTGAAGTCCTGTGGCGAGGCTGAAAGAGATTACTGGGATGAAGGGGTTGGGGAACCGTACTCCCGCCAGATCGAGGTTGGCGTGCGCGCGTAGGAATTCTCGGACTTCCGCCTGCGAAGCTATGAAGCTCGCGAAACTGTCGGCGAGCGGCGGCGCGGTGCGCGGTCGAATTTTCCGTGGCGCCTTCAAGCGGGACCATCGGCTCGGCGGCGGCTCCAGGGTGCTGATGAACAACCGGCCGAACCACCCGGGTTTCGCGGGTCGCTTTCGGAGTCTGCCGCTGGTTTGCGCGCGGTTCGCGGGCTCCTGCATGGCGCTTAAGTAGACGCGATTGGCGGTCGCCAGGTGGTCGAGGCATTCGGCCACGCTCCAGGCACCGGCTCTGGGCTGCGCGGTGCCCTGTTCCTTCGACAAACCGGCGACGAGGGCTTGGGCGTCGCGTTCCACCGCTTCGAGCTGGTCTAGCAGGTCTCTGATGTCCGCTGGCAGGTTCTCATCCATGCGCCGATCCTACGACGCCCGCCTGGGTGCGCGGGCGTCCCGCCCGCACTCTCTCCAGGAAGGCTTGTAATACCAACGCCGATTTGCGTCGTCCGTGGAGTCCTGACCTTTTAGGAGACACTCCATGCGACGCATCCTTCCTCTACTTCTCTTGCTGATCCCCTTCGAAACCGGAGCGGTGCCTGCGTTGCAGGCTACCGGTTCGAAGGGGGCCCGCGATCGTTCCACGATTCACTTGAAGTCCGGCGACGTCGTGGCCTCGCCCGAGGCCTTTGCACGGTTGCTCGCGGGGCTCGATGGGCGGGTTCGGGCGGTTTCCGGCTCTACCCTTCATTTCTTGGTGCAGCTCGATGCCGCGCCGTCGGCCGAGGAGCGCGACGAGCTGCGGGTCGCGGGGCTCGATCTCGGCGACTACGCGGGCGACCTCTCTTGGATCGCCACGGTGCCCGCGGAGCGGGCGGCCGAAGTGCTGCGCCTCCCCGAGATCCGCTTCGCCGCCCTCTGGGCCGCCGAGAGGAAGATCGATCCGAACGTCCGGGCCGGCCGGCTGGGGCCGCAGTCGCGCCATCCTCAGATGCCCGGACGGATCAAGCTGTTCGTGTCGCTCCAACGCGACGTTTCTTTGGAGCGGGGGGCCGCACTGGCCGAAGAGCTGGGCGCGATTCCGCTCGATCCCGTTTCCGCCGTTCATGGCCTCGCGATCTGGCTGCCGGAGGAGCGTCTTTCGGCTCTTGCCGCGCGCGAGGAGGTGCTTTGGATCGGCGAAGAGCCGGCCGCTCTTTCGCCGCTCAATAACGGCGTCCTCGCCCAGACCCGGGTGAAGGCCGTGCAGAACCCCCCCTATGAGCTCGATGGCGCGGGAACGCGGGTCTTCATCTATGACGTCGGCGCGGTGGATGAAAAGCACCCGACGTTCAACCCGGGCAACGGCAGCCGGGTCAAAGTGATCGACCAGGCGCCGGCAGAGGACCATTCGACCCATGTCGCGGGCACTTTGGCGGGCGACGGCAGCGACGACCCGAATGGCGGAACGCGCGGCCGGGGCGTGGCCCCCGCGGCGAAACTGTTTTCGGCCGGGCTCGAGATCCAGCCGGGGCCGGTGGGGGACGAGTTCGTCTCCATCCTCGGCGATTTCGAGCAGGATTACACGAGCGCGGTCAACGATTTCGGCATCGACGTGGCGAACAACTCGATCGGTCTCGCGGTCTCGGGCAAGCTCGAGCTCTGTGCCGCGCAGGGCGATTACGGAACCTACGGCCGGGCGGTCGACAATCTGATCAGCGGCAACGATCCGGAGATCGATCGGCCGGTGATCGTCGCCTGGGCGGTCGGCAACGAGCGCGGGCACCCGGAGTGCGGCACCGACTACGAGACGATCGGCCCGCCGGGCTGCGCGAAGAACATCGTCGGGGTCGGAGCGATCAATTCCGACGGCGGCTCGATGACCGTCTTTTCCGGCTGGGGTCCGTGCGACGACGGCAGCTTGAAGCCGACGATCGTCTCGCCCGGTTGCGAGACCGGCCGGGTGACCAAGGAGTTCGGCATCTATTCGTCGGTTTTGGGCGACGTCTACACGGCGGTCCACGGCGACAGGTCGTGGTGCGGAACCTCGATGGCCGCGCCTTCGGTGACCGGCACGATCGCCTTGCTGATCCAAGACTGGCGGAAGCACGGCCACGGCGACAGCAAACACCAGCCTCTGCCGGCGTTGGTCCGCGCCATGCTCGCCCACACCGCCCACGATCGCGGGCCGACCGGGCCGGACTACGAATATGGCTACGGCTTGATGGACGCCAAGGATCTGATCGATCTGGAGCGCGCCGACGACGGCGAGCTGGGCAACGGCGACCGGCCGCAGTGGGGCACGGACGAGATCACCAAGCCTTCGACCGTGCGGGATTTTCCGATCCTGGTGCCCGCCGACCTGCCCTCGTTCAAGGCGACTCTCGCCTGGGACGATCCGGCCCCGGCGGAAGTCGCCAGCAAGCCGTTGGTCAACGACCTGACGCTGGAGCTGATCTCGCCGCTCGGCGTTGCCGTCCAGGCGTGGGTGCTCGATCCGATGAATCCGGAATTGCCGGCGACCCGCGGAGCGAACGACGTCGACACCCTGGAGCAGGTGGTGGTCGATCATCCGGAGCAGGGAATCTGGACCGTCCGGGTGAGCGCCGCGAGCCTTCCTTCCGGGCCGCAGAGCTTCGGCCTGGTGTATGGGTGGCAGGAGCAGGTGGCCGACGATTGCACTACCAACGTCAGCCACTTCGAGGACGAACAAGGAAAATGGAAGCTCGCGGGCGCCTCGATCGATCCCGATCCGAACGGCGGCGGCAATCATGCGCTGGCGCTCGACCAGACGGACGAAGCCTCCCTCCTGGTCGATCTGCCGTCGGTGTTGGCCAAAGCCGAGCTGCGCTTCCGGGCAATGGTGGACACGACCGAGTTCGCGGGCAGCCACGATTTCCGCGACTTTCTGAACGCCGAGATCCACGATCCTACGACCGGCAAGGTGCTCGCGGTCGTCGATCAGCGCGATTCGGGCTGGCCGAAGGACACCTGGATCGATTCGAACGGCATCGACCTCACGCCGTGGCTGGGGCGAAAGATCCTGATCGTCTTTCATGCGATCGACGATGGCGACGCCAACGCCTCGACGTTCTTTGTCGATGACGTGGCGATCGAGACCTGCCTGGCGGCCGACTTCGGCCCGCACTTCACCTTCACCTCGGAGGCCGGCCAGGACGGCTCGGTGATCGAAGAGGGAGAAAACGGCAACGTCGGCGGTTCGATCAAGAACATCCTCGGGCCGCTCGACACGATCGACATCGGGGACACGGCGAAGAACGAACAGGTGAAAGGTATCGTTTCGTTCGACACCTCGCCGTTGCCCGACGACCTGGTGCTCACCGGTGCCGTTCTGCAGATGCGGCTCAAGACCAATTCCGGCGCCAACGTCCAGCAGCTGTTCGGGCAGTGCAAAGTAGACGTTCACCACGACGGCGGTTTCAGCCTGTCGCCGACGTTGGAGAAGAAGGACTTCGAATCCGCGGCGACGGAGACGAACGTCAGCCCGCTCGGTTATGCCGATCCGGGGGAGTGGTCGTACGCCAATCTGTTCAACCCGCCGTCCTGGAACCTGAACGCGACGCCGCCGATCGATCCCAAGGGCGTCACGCAAGTCCGGCTGTACTGCGAGAAGGACGACAACGACAACCAGAAGTCCGACCTCGCCCGCTATTGGTCGGGGGGAGCGCCGATCAGCGACCGGCCGAAGCTGATCTTGGAGTACGAACCGCAGTAGAACGGCGGGCGGCGGGCGGAATCCCCGGGGATCGAAGATGATCCCCGGGCGGCGCCGGGGCGTGGCGGCCCCTGGATCACCTTCGAAAACTGCAAGAACAGTGAGCTGTGGGGGTACGTTCGAACTGCCTGGGCTCGCGTGATGTCTCCGCTCTCTGCCAACACGCCTGGGTGCGCGGGCGTCTCGCCCGCACAAGAAGTTGATGCGGGCCGGAGGCCCGCGCACCCAGGAGGGTCAGCCTTCGCACGAAAAGTCGTGATGCCCTGCCACCACGCTCGTTCCGTGTTCCTCAATACCTGTTGCCCCGCGGCTCAACTTCTCCGCGCCGGAAGCTGAGTGGCTCGTACTTCAGAGCGCGGCGCAGATCTCCGCAGGGCTCCGTCAAAGTCGATAGCGACTTGCCGCACCAGCCCTCACCCCCGGCCCCACTCCCGAAAACGGGAGAGGGGAGACCAGCAAAATCAATCTCGTTTTGCTCCCCTCTCCCTTTGGGAGAGGGGTCGGGGGTGAGGGCTGACGCGGCTGAGGACTTTGACGAAGTCTTGCAGATCTCCATTGGACCCCCTTGCGTTGCAATCCGGGACCCGTTATAACGCGCACTCTGGTCGAGCTTGAGGGTGGCGCTCGGGACGGTTTGGCGCCGCCTTTCGTGACGGGTACGTATTCGTTTACGAATTTTTCATAAGGTCGAACTTATGCCCAGGATCAGCCGCGCTGTGTCTGAGACCGAGGCCGTCCCTCTTCCCATCCCCGTTGCATCGCTCGATCGACGCCAGCTCCTCCAGGCCCTCCAGGGGATGCTGGCCGGCGACTTCTCCGTGCAGTTGCCGGGGGATTGGTCGGGGGTGGACGGCAAGATCGCCGATACCTTCAACGAGATCGTCACCGCGAACCAGAAGATGGCCGCGGACTTAAAAAGGGTCGGCCAGGTGGTGGGCAAAGAGGGGCGCACGCGGGAGCGCGCGAAGTTCGATCAGTCGCGCGGGGCGTGGGGCGAGATGGAGGTTTCGGTCAACACTCTGATCGACGACCTGCTGCGGCCGACCACGGAAGTCACCGGCGCGATCGCCGCGGTCGCCCAGGGAAACCTCAACCAGACCATGCGGCTGGACGTCGACGGCCGGCCGCTCGAAGGCGAGTTCCTCCGCTCGGCGACGATCGTCAACACGATGATCCAGCAGCTCGGCGTCTTCACCTCCGAGGTCACCCGCGTGGCGCGCGAGGTCGGTTCCGACGGCAAGCTCGGCGGCCAGGCCCAGGTGCCGGGGGTGAGCGGCGTCTGGAAGGATCTCACCGAGAGCGTCAACTCGATGGCGAGCAACCTGACCGCCCAGGTGCGGAACATCTCCGAGGTGACCATCGCGGTGGCGAGTGGCGACCTGTCGCGGAAGATCACCGTCGACGTCCGCGGTGAGATCCTGCAGCTGAAAGAAGCGATCAACACCATGGTCGACCAGCTGCGCTCGTTCGCCTCCGAGGTGACGCGCGTGGCGCGCGAGGTCGGCACGGAGGGCAAGCTCGGCGGCCAGGCCGTGGTGCCCGGCGTCGCCGGTACCTGGAAGGACTTGACCGACAGCGTGAACGCCATGGCCGGCAACCTGACCGCCCAGGTGCGCAACATCGCCGAGGTGACCACGGCGGTCGCCCGCGGCGACCTGTCGCGGAAGATCACGGTCAACGTCTCCGGCGAAATCCTGGAGCTGAAGGACACCATGAACACCATGGTCGACCAGCTCAACGCGTTCGCGGGCGAAGTGACGCGCGTGGCGCGCGAGGTCGGGACCGAAGGCAAGCTGGGCGGCCAGGCGCAGGTGCCCGGCGTCGGCGGCACCTGGAAAGATCTGACCGACAACGTCAACTTCATGGCCAGCAACCTGACCGCCCAGGTGAGAAACATCGCGGAGGTGGCGACCGCCATCGCGCGCGGCGACCTGTCGAAGAAGATCACGGTCAACGTCTCCGGCGAGATCCTGCAGCTGAAAGAGACGCTCAACACGATGGTCGACCAGCTGAACGGCTTCGCCTCCGAGGTGACGCGCGTCGCCCGCGAGGTCGGCACCGAAGGGCGGCTGGGCGGCCAGGCCGCGGTGCCCGGCGTCGCCGGTACCTGGAAGGATCTCACCGACAACGTCAACCTGCTCGCCGCGAACCTGACCACCCAGGTGAGGAACATCGCCGAGGTGACGACGGCGGTAGCCCGCGGCGACCTGTCGCGGAAGATCACCGTCGACGTCAAAGGCGAAGTGCTGGAGCTGAAGGTCACGATCAACACCATGGTCGACCAGCTCAACGCCTTCGCCGCCGAGGTGACGCGCGTGGCGCGCGAGGTCGGCACCGAAGGCAAGCTGGGAGGCCAGGCGGTGGTGCCCGGCGTGGCCGGCACCTGGAAGGGACTCACCGACAACGTCAACTCGATGGCCAGCAACTTGACCGGCCAGGTGCGCAACATCGCCGAGGTGGCGACCGCCGTGGCTCGCGGCGACCTGTCGCGGAAAATCACGGTCGACGTCTCGGGCGAGATCCTGGAGCTGAAGAACACCCTCAACACGATGGTCGACCAGCTGAACGCCTTCGCCTCCGAAGTGACGCGCGTGGCGCGCGAGGTCGGCACCGAGGGCAAGCTCGGCGGCCAGGCGCAGGTGCCGGGCGTCGCGGGCACTTGGAAGGGTCTGACCGACAACGTCAACTTCATGGCCGGCAACCTGACCGCCCAGGTGCGCAACATCGCCGAGGTGACGACCGCGGTGGCCCGCGGCGACCTGTCGCGCAAAATTACGGTCAACGTTTCCGGCGAGATCCTGGAGCTGAAGAACACGATCAACACCATGGTCGACCAGCTCAACGGTTTTGCCGGCGAGGTGACGCGCGTGGCGCGCGAGGTCGGCACGGAAGGCAAGCTCGGCGGCCAGGCGCAGGTGCCGGGCGTCGCGGGTACCTGGAAGGACTTGACCGACAGCGTCAACCTGCTCGCCGCGAACCTGACCACCCAGGTGCGGAACATCGCCGAGGTGACGACCGCCGTGGCCCGCGGCGACCTGTCGCGAAAGATCACCGTCGACGTCAAAGGCGAGATCCTGGAGCTGAAGCTGACCATCAACACGATGGTCGACCAGTTGAACGCCTTCGCCGCCGAGGTGACGCGCGTGGCGCGCGAGGTCGGCACGGAAGGCAAGCTCGGCGGCCAGGCGCAGGTGCCGGGTGTGGCGGGGACCTGGAAGGATCTGACCGACAACGTCAACGTCATGGCGGTCAACCTGACCGAGCAGGTGCGCGGCATCGTGAAAGTGGTCACCGCGGTGGCCAACGGCGACCTGAAGCCGAAGCTGACCGTGAACGCCAAGGGCGAGGTGGCGGCGCTCGCCGAGACGATCAACGACATGACCGGCACTCTCGCCACCTTCGCCGACCAGGTAACGACGGTGGCGCGCGAGGTCGGGGTCGAAGGGCGGCTCGGCGGCCAGGCGAACGTGCCGGGCGCGGCGGGAACCTGGAAGGACTTGACCGGCAACGTCAACCTGCTCGCCGCCAACCTGACCACCCAGGTGCGCGCGATCGCCGAGGTCGCGACCGCGGTGACCCAGGGCGACTTGACCCGCTCGATCCAGGTCGAGGCGCGCGGCGAGGTCGCCGAGCTGAAAGACAACATCAACACGATGATCGACAACCTGCGGTTGACCACCGACCGCAATACCGAGCAGGACTGGCTGAAGACCAACCTCGCGCGCTTCACCGGCATGCTCCAGGGGCAGCGCGATCTCGCGACCGTCGGCCGCATGCTGCTCTCGGAGCTGACGCCGCTGGTCAACGCCCACCAGGGCGTGATCTACCGGAAAGAGGAGGCCGACTCCTCCGATCTGAGACTGGTCGCGACCTTCGCCGACGACGGCCGGAACGGCCACCAACAGTTCATCCGGATCGGCGAAGGGCTGCTCGGCCAGTGCGCCGCCGACCGGCGGCGCATGCTGGTCAACGACCTGCCGTCCGACGCGGTGCCGGTCAGCTCCGGGCTGTTCCAGGCGACGCCCAAGAGCGTGATCGTGCTGCCGGTCCTGTTCGAGGACGAGGTCAAGGCCGTGATCGAGCTGGCCTCGCTCTCCGCCTTCACCGCCTCGCACCTCGCGTTCCTGGAGCAGCTCACCGCGAGCATCGGCATCGTGCTCAACTCGATCGAAGCGACGATGCAGACCGAAGGCCTCCTCGTCCAGTCGCAGCAGCTCGCCGCCGAGCTGCAGACCCAGAAGCGCGAGCTGCAGCAGACCAACGAGCAACTGGCCCAGAAGGCGCAGCAGCTGGCCGAGCAGAACGCCGAGGTCGAGCGCAAGAACGAGGAGATCGAGCGGGCCCGCCGGGCACTGGAAGAGAAGGCGACGGAACTCGCGCTCACCTCGAAGTACAAGTCCGAGTTCCTCGCCAACATGTCGCACGAGCTGCGCACGCCGCTCAACAGCATCCTGATCCTGGGCCAGCAGCTGGGCGACAACTCCGAGGGGAACCTGACGCCGAAACAGGTCGAGTTCGCCCGCACGATCCACGGGGCCGGCACCGACCTTTTGAACCTGATCACCGACATTCTCGACCTATCGAAGATCGACTCCGGGACGGTCACCGTGTTGGCCGAGGAGATCGTCGTCGCAAGCGTCATGGAAGCGGTGGCCCGGCCGTTCCGCCACGAGGCGGAGAGCCGCCGCCTCACCCTGGAGGTCGAGGTCGATCCGGACCTCGACCCGACGATGGTCACCGATTCCAAGCGCGTCCAGCAGGTGCTCAAGAACCTGCTCTCCAACGCCTTCAAGTTCACCGAGCAGGGAGGGGTGAGACTGGCCGTATCCTCCGTGTCGGCGGGCTGGAGCTCCGAGCACCCGATTCTCAAGCGGGCGGCGAACGTGGTCGCTTTCGAGGTCTCCGATACCGGCATCGGCATTCCGCCGGAAAAACAACGCATCATCTTCGAGGCGTTCCAGCAGGCCGACGCCGGCACCAGCCGAAAGTACGGCGGCACGGGGCTGGGGCTCGCGATCAGCCGCGAGCTGGCGAGCCTCCTGGGCGGCGAGATCCAGCTCCGCAGCACGCCGAACCTCGGCAGCACGTTCACGCTCTATCTGCCGCAGGCCTATGTCGGTCCGTCCGCCTCGGCCGGGACCGCCCCGGGCGAGAAGGCGGCCAGCGCGACCGGCACGATGCCTGTCGTGCGCGCCGCGGAACGCCCGTTCGAGCAGATCCCCGACGATCGGGAGGATCTCAAGGCAGGCGACTCGATCATGCTGATCGTCGAGGACGACCCGCACTACGCGCGCATCCTGCTCGACCAGGCGCACTTCCACGGCTTCAAGGCGCTGGTGGCGATGCGCGGCGCGGAGGCGTTGGTCCTGGCGCGCGAGTTCCATCCCGCCGCCATCTCGCTCGACGTGTTCCTGCCCGACATGCTCGGCTGGACCGTCTTGAACCAGCTCAAGCAGGATCCGGCCCTGCGCCACATTCCGGTCCAGATGGTCACCCTGGACGAGGACCGCCAGCACGGCCTGGCGCGCGGCGCCTTCAGCTACCTGGCCAAGCCGACCACGGCCGAGGGGCTGGACGCGGCGGTCGCGCGAATCAAAGACTTCGCCAAGCCGAGGAAGAAGCGGCTCTTGGTGGTCGAGGACAACGAGGCCGAGCAGCTCTCCATTTCCGAGCTGTTGGGCCACGACGACATCGAGATCCAGACCGCGGGCACCGGCCGCGAGGCGCTCGCCGCGCTGCACGGCGAGAGCTACGATTGCGCCGTGCTCGACCTGCGCCTGCCCGACATGTCCGGCTTCGAGGTGCTGGAGCACATCCGCGACGACGCGTCGCTCGCCGATCTGCCGGTGATCGTCTTCACCGGCAAGGAGCTGTCGCCGGAGGAGGACGCCCGCCTGCACACCTTGGCCCGCAGCGTCGTGGTCAAGGGGGTCGAGTCGCCCGAGCGCCTGCTCGACGAGACCGCGCTCTTCCTGCATCGCGTGGTCTCCAATCTGCCGGTCGAAAAACAGCACATGCTCGACCGGCTGCATCAATCGGACGACGATCTGCTGGGCAAGAAGGTGCTGGTGGTCGACGACGACTTCCGCAACATCTTCGCCTTGAGCAGCGTGCTGGAGCGCCGCGGCATGGCGGTGCTGACGGCGGGCACCGGCCACGAGGCGATCGCGACGCTCGAAGAGACGGATGACGTCGCGATCGTGCTGATGGACATCATGATGCCCGAGATGGACGGCTACCAGACCATGCACGCGATCCGGCAGCAACCGCGGCTCCAGCGGCTGCCGATCGTCGCTTTGACCGCCAAGGCGATGAAGGGCGACCGCGAGAAATGCCTGGAAGCGGGCGCCTCCGACTACCTCGCGAAGCCGGTCAATACCGAGCAACTGCTTTCTGCGCTACGCTTATGGTTGCACCGCTAGCTCTTTCGGCGCCGCCTCTGATGAGCACGAACGACAGGGTCAACATCCTGCTGGTCGACGACCAGCCGGGCAAACTGTTGACCTACGAGGCAATTCTCAGCCAGCTGGGCGAGAACCTGATCAAGGCGAGCTCGGGGCGGGAGGCCTTGGAGCACCTGCTCAAGACGGACATCACGGTCGTTTTGATGGACGTCAGCATGCCGGAGCTGGACGGCTTCGAGCTGGCGGAGATCATCCGCCAACACCCGCGCTATCAGAAGACCGCGATCATCTTCGTTTCCGCGGTTCATCTCTCCGATCTCGACCGGCTTCGGGGCTACGCCTCCGGGGCGGTCGACTACGTCTCGGTGCCGATCGTTCCGGAGCTGTTGCGCGCGAAGGTGAGCGTCTTTACCGAGCTCTATCGCAAGACCCGCGAGTCGGAACGGCTGAACCAGGAGCTGGAGCAGCGGGTCGCCGACCGCACCGCCGAGCTGGAGGCGTCGACGGCGAAACAGATCGAGTTGGCGCGCCAGCTGCAGGAAGCCGACCATAGGAAGGACGAGTTCATCGCCCTGCTGGCCCACGAGCTGAGGAATCCCTTAGCGCCGATCCAGAACGCGGTCAACATCATGCGCATCCAGGGTTCGTCCGACCCGGACCTGGTCTGGTGCCGCGACGTGATCGAGCGTCAGGTGGGGCAGCTCACCCGCCTGGTGGACGACCTGCTCGACGTCTCGCGGATCACCCAAGGCAAGATCAAGCTGCGCCTGGAGCCGTTCGATCTCCTCACCATCGTGCACCGGGCGGTCGAGACCAGCCAGCCCCTGATCGACTCGCAGCGGCACCGGCTCGAGGTCAGCGTCCCCGACGTGCCGGTTCAAATCCTGGGCGATCCCGCGCGCTTGACCCAGGTGATCGCCAACCTGCTCAACAACGCCGCCAGCTACCAAGACGAGCAGGGCGAGATCGGTCTGAAACTCGAGCGGGAGGACGACTTCGCGGTGATCCACGTGACGGATCGCGGCATCGGCATCGCTCCCGAGATCCTGCCCAAGATCTTCGAGCTGTTCTTGCAGGGAGACCTGCGGCCGTCGGTGCCTTCCCGGGGAGGCCTGGGCATCGGCCTGTCGCTGGTCAAGAACCTGGTCGAGATGCATGGCGGAACCGTTTTCGTCAACAACAACGGCGCGGGGCGCGGCAGCGATTTCGTCGTTCGCCTGCCGGTTCTGGTCGAGGCGTCCTCCGAAACCCAGACCGCCTCAGCCGGTCCGAACGAGCCGCGCACGAACCCGCGGCAGGTGCTGGTCGTCGACGACAACGGCGACGCGGCGAAAACCCTGGCGATCCTGCTGCGCCTGCAAGGGCACGAAGTGAGAGTGGCCCTCGACGGGCCGAGCGCCCTGGAGAGCGTCGCGACGAAAAAGCCGGAGATCGTGCTGCTCGACCTTCTGATGCCGGGAATCGACGGCTACGAGATCTGCCGCCGGATGCGGCAAGAGGGGCTCGCCGACGCGCGGATCATCGCCATGACCGGCTTCGGTCAGGACCGGGATCGCCAGCGTTCGAAAGACGCGGGCTTCGACCACCACCTGGTCAAGCCGGTCGCGATGGACGAGCTGCTGCGGCTGTTCGCCGCTCTCTGATCCTGCCCTCGATCCCGCTTCCCGGGGAAACCTCCTAGGTTCCGGGCATAGGGGCGGCCTTTGTGTGTCCGGCCTGCCCCTACACGCCCGGTGGGGAACCCATTCATTCACGCTTCGTCCCAGGAACCTTTCGCTCGTCCCGCGTGTCTAAAAGGAGAGCGCCGACCGTGAGACCCTCCTCCAAAGGATGGTTCGCGGCGAAAGGAGCCTCCGATGGCGACCCGGAACGAGAAGCTGAGCCGTTTGCGTATCGCGTCCCCCTGCACCGCCTCGTGGGATGGCATGACCGGCGATACCGTGCGCCGTCATTGCGCGCAGTGCGACCGCCAGGTTTTCGACTTTTCCCGGATGACGCCGCGCCAGATCGAGGCCCGCGTCGAGGCGAGCGGCGGCCAGCTGTGCGCCCGCATCACCCGCGCGGGCGACGGCTGCCTGGTCACCCTGCCGACTCCGGAACCGCCTTTCTATTGGACCGAGCGCCGGGCCTCGCCCGTTGCGGCCGCCCTGGTCGGCGCGCTGCTCGCCCTCCGCGGCGCGGCGGCCGGTTCGGCTTCCGCCGCCGCGCAGGAAACCTCGGCCGCGCCCGAGCCGGACCGGCCGGATTCCGGCCGCGCCAAACCGGAGACGATTCCACGACTTGCGGCGATCTCGAGGGTGGCGGGAATCATCATCGACCTGCCAGGGGCGCCGCTGCCCGGCGCGAGCGTCCTCTTGCACGACAGCCGCACCGGCATGGAGGCCTCGACGGTCACCGGAACGGACGGCCGCTACGCGTTCGACGATCTGGCCCCCGGAAACTACAGTCTCTCGGTGAACCTGGAGGGCTTTTCCACGATCTTCCAGCCAGACATCGCCGTCACTGCGGGGCGCGTGACGAACGTCGAGGTCACGATGCCGCCCAGCCTCGACCAGATCACCGCGGGAGAGATGGTCCTGCCGGCCGACGAGCCGCTCCGCCAAGTGTTCGCGGAGAGCGACCTGGTGGTGACCGGAATCGTGGGGGCCACGGTAGGAATCGATCCGGAGGAGCCCGCGGAGGTCGAGACCGAGATCCGGGTCACCGCCGTGCTCAAGGGGCGCCACGCCGGACGGAGCCTGTTCGTCGAACATGGCGAAGACGAAGAAACCGGCCGTCTCGCGCCGGGCACGAAGGTGCTGGCGTTCCTCGACGCCGGCGATTCGCGGCCGGGGCGCAGAATCGTCTACGTCGCCGCCGGCTGGGCGCACGGAGTGGATGCCTTGTCCGAGGATGCGCTGGCGGCCTACGCCGCCCGGCTCGACGCGCTGGAGAGGATCACGCGCCGCGGCGACCCGCAACCCGAAGATCTCGCGGAGTGGCTGGTGGCGACCGCCGAAGAGCCGCTCACCCGCAAGGAAGCGACGGAGGAGCTGGCGAAAGCCCTCTCCTTCTTGAACGAACTCGCGACGGAACGAAACCTTCCCGTCGACCAGGCCGCCGCGGATGTCCAGGCGGAAGTCGCCGACCGCCTGGCCGAAGGTAAACCTTTCCAACCCGACGAGGCGCTGAGCCTGGCCGGAGCCTACCTGACCGAATCGGACAAGCACCGCCTGACCCGCGCGCTACTCGCGACGCATGGTCTTTCCCGAGGGGATTTCGAGCTCTACGAGATCGTCCGGCCCTGGGCGGCCGACCCGGCGAACGAGTGGCTGACGCGCGAGTTCCGCCAAGCCGAGCCCATCGACGACGGAGTCGGCCGAGACGTCATGGGCCGCCTGGCCGAAGTGCTGGGGAGCGACTCCTTGAAGGCGCTCTTGGACGAGGCGGACGCGGAGGTCGAGGCCCGTTTCGCCTCGCTCACCGAAGAGGGGTTGGCGCAAGAAGTAAAGCGCGCCACCGCCGAGCTGGGGGGCATGCAGAAGGAGCTGCGCATCCGGTTCCGCGAGATGCTGGGGGAGTAGGGGCTCGGGCCTCGCGCAAGGACGGCTCCCCGATCAGAGGATCGAGGAGCCGACAGGAATGTTCGGAAGAGGAACCTACTGGCTCTTGCGATCGACTTTGTACCGCAGGCCCGCTCGTGCGCCCCATTCCTTGTCCACGTCGCCCCGGTACTCGGGCTTGTTGGCCCACACGGCGGTGATGGCAAAGTCCATATCGTCGGTGAACTTCTGGGTCAGCGTGGCCATGGCGACGAGCCGGTTCTGCCGCTCTTCGTCGCCCGTGACGTCTTCATACTTGGCTTCGAAGTCGAAGCGAGAGAGATCGTTGCCCTCGTCGTCCTGGCGCAAAGATCGGCCGTAGGTGGCGGACCCGAGCAGCGTCCGGATGCGATCGAAGTGGAGCGCCACGCCAAGATCGGGAATGGAGTAGTCGTACGCGGACTCCTCGCCTCCCGAGACGATGACCTTGAATCGCGATTTGACCGCCAGAGACCCCTGGGTCTCGGCCTTGTCGACGTACGCCTTGTAGCAGTCGAAATTCACCGGCCCATTGCAAGACTTCCGAAGTTTGTTGATGTTGGCGCCTACGGGGATCTCCCAAGTGCCCATGAACAACCACGAGTTGGTGCCCACGATAGGATCCCGCTGCTTGACCGCTCCGGTGAAGTAGAGCTGCGGCTGGTTGGCGGCGAGGTCGGCTAGTTGGAAGTACTTTCTTTCATCAAGAGCCTTGACAATAGAATCAGCCGTGGCAAGTGACTCTCGAGCACCTTCATTAACCATTTGGTCTAGTTGGCGAGCGAAAGAAGGGTCTCGGTCTTTTGTTGTTTTAACTTCCTCCTCCCCGACCAGCTGGAGCTTCACCTGGGCATTCACCAGCGCCGTGCGAGCGGCACTTGCCTGCGCCTTCACCTCCGGAGATTCGTTGGCCATCTTGAAGAGATCCTCGCCGAGGCCTGGATCGTAGTCCCCAAGTATCCGCCCAAAACGGTTCTGCGGGCCGCCAGTCACGTCGAGGGTGAAGCTGCCCTCGACATTGTCGAAATCGGAAAGACTGTCCTTCAACGCGCTGACCCGTGCATCGCGCATGTCCTCTGGGATTTTCGCTTTGAGCTGCTCGAAGACCTCGGGCGGTTTGGCGAGAATCTCCGCACTCAAATGTCCGAAGGCGAAACGCCCGGGGTTGTAGGTGAATGCCAGGGTGCCGTTGCGATCTTCGAGGCCGTCAATGCCCAGCGAGGCCAGGAAGGCAGGAAGGAAGGTTCTTTTGGCGGCGGCGTTCCCCGTAGCGGCGAGGCCCGTCAGAACGTTTTGGGCGTGCGTGTCGGCTTCTGCCTGGCGGATGGAGTTCGTCGCCATCGCGGCCTCCTGCTCCGCACTGCTAGCCGAGCGAAGCCTCTGGAAACAATTGTTCCACGTCTCCTTGTCCCGGCACGCCCAGGAATCCTCTTCCTCTTGAGCTTGCAGCGACACCGAGATTGAAAAGGCGGCGAAGAAGAGTACGAAAGAGGTCGATACTGCCGGAAGGATTCTATTTTGGATCATAAGTCTCTCCTGGCACTAGGCGAGTTGGACCAGCAGTACGCCATTGACGACATCCTTCTTCTTGAGGCCGGTCCCGTCGAACGACCAAATCTCACGCCGGATCTCGGCGTTGTTCTGGTCTACGACCCGCAAGGTCATCTTGCCCTTGGTCCCGTCCAGGACGACGACCAGATTGGCAAGCAAGACGCAGCCCGCAGGGCCGACGATCGGAGCTGTGCCCTTCGCATTCGGGTTCGCAGCCGTCCGGAGTACGGTGCTGTTGAACCAGTTTTGGTCCGGCGTGTCGGCGTCGGAGTCGACAACCCAAACATCGCACTCGATGTGGCCACTGCTCAGCTCGACGAAGGTCTCGAGCTGGCAGTTGGCCGGTACTTCTTTGAAGATCTTGGTAAAGGGGATGGTTGCCATTTTGAAGCTCCTTTTCTGGTTGCTTGGTTTAGACGAGCGCACCCGAGAACTTCCTCGCAAACTCCCCCAACCCCTATTCCCCCGCCTCTCGGCTAAAATGCGGTAAGGAGATCCCGACATGGCAGAGGTGACGCGGGCGAGTGAGCATTTGATCGCGGCGCTCGAGGCATCTCGTTGAGCTGATGAAATTGGCTCTCGTGCTTGCAAGGCGATTTCTCCCTGGCTACCTCCTCGCCGCCGTCCTCACGGCGGTCCCTCTCCGAACCACCGAACCTCCCTCTCCCAAACCCGTCGAACTGATCGAAGCAGCGCGAGAGCTGCGTCGCCAGGGCCAACTCCCAGAAGTCGAGCTGAATCTCCGGCAAGCTGTCAGCCTTGCCCACGCTTCGGGCGACCGGAAGGCGGAGGCGGACGCCCGCAGCGCTCTCGCCGAGTTGTTCGACTTTGAGCGGATTGAAGCCCTGGCCCAGAGCCGACTGGCGCTCGTGTTGTACCGCCAGTTGGGAGACCTCCAAGGCGAAGCCACTGTGCTCCGCGAAATGGGCGCCATCTACGTTGGCGCCGGGTTCTCCCGCCAGGCCCAGATGCTTCTCCCCCGCGCCTTGGAGATCGAACAAGGGCTCGGCCATCCGGAAAGGCAGGCCGAAATCCATGCTCTGTTGGGCGCCGCGTACCAGATTGACGGATCGTTCGAGGAGGCGCTCGCACACTTCGGATTAGCCCTGCCGCCGAGCGGCGGTGAGCCGATGCAACGCGTGAGCGCACTCCTCCGGCTGGCCAGTCTGCAGTACGCGCTCGGCCGTTCTGAGGATGGCCTTCCCGCTATGGAGGAGGCCGTGGCGTTGCTCCAACGGGAGAAACCGGCCGATCCCGGCGAGCTCCAGCGGCAGATGGCCAAGATCACCGCGGCGTGGCGCGACGACATCGACCCTTTTGCGGGGCAACCCGCTCCCGAGCTCGCCCCCCTCCTCAAGGACGACGCCCTCTTCCGAGAGAAGCTGGCGGTGTTCGCCGAGGAGGCCGAGGAGAGGAGCCGTTTCCAATCTGCGCTGGTCGAAGGCCCTGGTCCGCCCAGGGAGGACGAGTGGAAGGTCTCACGTTGCCTTCGACCTTTCCGTGCAGGCCCTCTCCATCCTGGAGAAACTTGCGCCGGGAAGCCGGGAAGAGGCCGAGACGCTGCAGGATCTTGGCAATGTGCTACGAAAGAAAGGGCGAAATGAGGAGGCGGAGCAGTACCTCTTCCGCGCGGTTGAGATGCTTGAGAATCAAATCAGCCGGTTAGGAGGATCGTACCAGGACGAAGCGACTTTTCGCATTGGTCACGACTTTTACTATCGCGAACTGGTAGACCTGTTGGTCGAGCTCGGCAAGCCCGAGGAAGCCTTTCACGTCCTTGAGCGCTATCGTGCAAGGGCGCTCCTTCGTATGCTCGCCGAACTAGATCTCAACTTCTTTGGAAGTTCCGAGGAGCTTGAGAATCGCCGACGTCGGATCGAAGCATCCTACGACCGGACCCAACAGATCATTGCCGGGCTCGATTCCGGCGAACAGAGGACCGAAATCGATACACGCCTCGTGGAGCTTCGCGATCTCCGCCACCAACTCGAAGAGGTTGGCGAATCTATTCGCAAGGTCTCTCCGCGGCTCGCCAACCTCCGCATCCCATCCCTTTGGAATTTCACTCCGCCCAACGGGTTCTGGACCCAGGGACTCTGATGCTTTCCTATCTTGTTGGCGAGGAATCCGTTCTCGTTTTCGCGGTACTTCGTCGAGGCCCGATCGAAGTCCACAAGCTGCCGGTGGGCCGCGCCGAGTTGGAGCGTCGCATCGAGTTCTTCCGCGACCTGATTTTTTCATCCGCTTCGCCATCGGAGCCGAGAGGTGACCGGGCCGCTGAGGAGGTCCGCGCGGGGCGAGAGCTCTTCAGCTTGCTTATGGGGCCAGTCCTCGACAAAGTCAAGAAGACAGAGCACCTTCTGATCCTCCCTGACGGCTCACTTCACCTCCTCCCTTGGAGCGCGTTGGTGTTGGACCACGAACACGGCAAACGCCGATTCGGGCGGGGATGGCAATATTTGATCGAACGTGCGCCGATCCATGTAGTGCTTTCCGCCACCATCGGTGCCGAGCTCCGGCAAGAGAGAAGACGGCCCCGCCCCATTCTAGATCTTGCCGCTTTCGGCGATCCGTTCAACCCACAAGAGGTTTCCCAAACCGGGTCCGACTACCCAAACATGACCAACCTCGGCGCTGTGATTCACAGTTTACGTCTTTCTCCCTTGCCAGGCTCGCGAGCTGAGGTCACGAGAATTTCTGCGCTCTTCCCAAGGAGCTCGCGTATTTTTCTGGGACGAGATGCAACTGAAGGCCAAGTCAAGGAGCTTCCCCGCCGGGTTCGTTTCCTCCACTTCGCGGCCCACGGAATCCTAAACCGGCGTTTTCCCCTAGATTCCGCGGTGGCTCTCGCGATCCCTTCGGTGTTCGAAGACGGGAAAGACAACGGTCTCCTTCAGGCCTGGAGATCTTCGAGAAACTGCGTGTGGAGGCCGACGTGGTCGTGCTGTCGGCCTGTCAGAGCGGCCTTGGCAGCGAAATGGGAGGAGAAGGGCTGATCGGGTTGACTCGCGCCTTCCAATACGCGGGCGCACGATCCGTCATCGCCTCACTCTGGCCAGTCTCCGATCCTGCCACCGCCGAGCTGATGGTTCTCTTCTATCGCCATCTCAAGCAAGGTCGCCCGGTCGATGAGGCTCTTCGTGCAGCACAGACTGCTCTCATTCGGCACCATCACAGGAAACGTGACCCAGGAGGCGTGGCGGATTTTTCCCTGCCGTTCGTCTGGGTGGCTTTCCAACTTTATAGAGATGGAAGGTAGGGTCCTGTGCGGGAGATCCTAGACACGCCAGCTCGGGTCAGGAGTCGATCACGACGCGACGGCATTTACCCGTGTTTCATGCCCTCGGCGTCCTTGGCGCCCCTGCTGTTGGTTGGGATCTTCAGCTTGGTGCCTGCCGTTGCTGGACAACCGCCGTCCAGGGGATTGTCGGGCGTCATGACGCAGATCGAGGGGCCCGTTGAGGTGGCCGGTGCCGGGACGCGAGGTATCCCCTTGGCCAGCCCCTGGCAGGTGGTTCAGGCAGGAGTCAAGGTGCAGGTCCCGAAAGGGGGATCAGTTGGCATTGTCTGTTCCAACCGCCGGTTCGTTCGCCTGGCAGGTCCGGTTTCCTGGTTGCTTTCGGAGTCGGCCTGCGCGGCGGGCAAAGAACTTACACTCGGCGAATACTCCCTGGTCGCGCCGCAAGGCGGGAGATTTAGGGTGGTGGAGGGAATCATGGTGATCGAGCGGGAGATTCGGAGCGGCGAAGGTGACGATCCGCTCGCTCCGATCGTATTGGCACCGCGGAAGTCAATTCTGCGATCGCCCCGTCCGACGGTTTCTTGGAGCGGAGTACCCTTGGCCACCGAATACGAGGTCAATTGGACGGGGCGCGGCGTCGGTTACCATGGTGTACTTCAAGCCGGAGAAGTCGCATGTCCAGAGGTGCGGGAGAACCTCTCGATCTGCTCGCTACCATGGCCGGAGGATCGCGCGAACCTTGCGCCGGGCGAGATCTTGTAACTGAAGATCTCGGCACGGAGCGGCATCGCCGATACCTGGCACTACAACGCCTCGGTGGAGCTTCGGACCCAGCCGCTAGCAGCGGCAGACGACCTGGAACGCCGGCTTCGCGATCTTGAGAGGCTCGGATTTGAGAGTGCAGTCCTCGAGACGGTACGCGCCGGCCTGCTGGCCAAACGAGGTCTACTTTCGAAAGCCGCCGAGACCTATCGACGAGCTCTGGCCACAGCACCCTCCGCGGAGGTGCAAATCACCCTCGCGGATCTGAACTTCGCCATGGGTCTTCATTTCCTGGCCGAGAGAGGTTACCGTGAGGCGCTCGCGGAGGCCGGGCGGGCCGGCCGGGCGGCCGCCACCTTCGGCTTAGGCCGGGTCGCCTATTCGCGCGGGAATTACGGGGAATCCGCCGTCTGTTTCCGGCAGGCGCGTGAGCTGTACTCGACGCTGAGGTTGGAGGAAGAAAGGGAGGCCGCACGCCGGGCAGAGAGCAGAGCGATGGTCAAGGCTAAGAATCAGGTTCCCTAGTCAGTTGGTTTTTGCGCTCGGTCCGACCCCGGCTTGCCTTCTGCATCCCTCTCGGCGAATCAGCTCTTGGACGGAAAGGGCCTTGGCGCGAGATCCCTGTACATCATGGTCCGCATGTGCCCTTCGTCATGGCGATTGCCCCTCATGCCTCACCGGCCGCTCCGCCGCCTTCTTCGCCGCCCGCTTGGCCGCTTCCGCTTCTTCGCTCAACCCGATCTCCGCGTAGCCCTTTCGAGCTTGTTCGAAGAACCCCGCCGCTTCCGGGTAACGCTGTCGCTCGTAGGCAATGCGTCCGAGGCCGAAGGCCGCGGCGGTTCGTGCGGTAAGTGACTCAGCCGCGAGGGCTTCTCGATAGATCGGCTCGGCGAGGAAATCGAGGCCGGTGACGAAGTAGAGATCGGCGAGAGTGATTCCCAGCTCTAAGGAATGATCGCTCGCGCGGACCTGGCGGTAGGCGTTGGCCGCATCCGAAAAGAGCCCGCGGCTCGCGAGCAGGCCGGCTTCTGCGGTTGTGAGAGCCGCCCCTCCTAAGCCCAGGGTCTTGAGCTCGGCGAGCGCGGCTTCGAGCTGTGCGGCGTCCTTGAGCGTTGGTGCCGTCACCTCGACCGGGGCGTCGGCGAACCAGACGCGAGAGGTCCGGTCTCTGGCCGAGACGGTCAAGTCGAACTTCATTCCGGGGGCGAGGTCCGGGGCGTCAGCGGGAAAGAGGAAGGTGCAGAGGTCGAGCCCGTCTGCCTCGCGGCGGCAGGACGCCTCGGCTGCCGGGACACGGAAACTGCGGTCGTGGAGGTCTTCTCTGTGCCACTCGACGAGGTACTCCTCGGCGTTGGGAGCTTGGAGCCAGGAGACGGCCGGGCGGAACGAGCGAATCAGACTGTACCGTGGGGAAAACGCCACCGGTGCATGGGGATTCTCGCCGCGGACGAAGCGCAGTTCGCGGTCGACGACCATGATTCCGGCGACGACGCTGAACCGTCCGGCGCGGGGCGTTACGAGCGCGTATTGGGCCTCGGAGAGAAGCCGGCCGGCATTGCAGCCCGTCGACGTGAGAATCCACACGGTCGGTCCTTTGAGACGGACGAAGCGGCGGTCGGAACAGACCAGGCCGGCGAAGCCTTCGGCCGGCACCCGTACCGTCGCCCCTTGCCGCACGACCTGCCAGGCGCTCGCGACCGGCAGACTCCGAACGCCGGAGCCGGAAATTTCAACCACCCCGCTGATTTGGGTGACCCGGGCAGAGATCTCCGGAAGAGGAGAGAGCGCCAAGATCGGCAGGATGGCGAGGATCCCGAAAAAGACGAGCGCGCGGCGCGGCGGAACCGGAGTCATGGAGCGTTCCTCTCGGTATTCGGTGAGAGTTTGGAGCATCGACGACGGGCGGCGATCGATTCGACGTCCAGAGCCCAAGGCGAGATCCCCGCCGTATCGAGTTGCCGGAGCTCTGCGACGTAGAGGCAGGCGGCCGGCCCGTTGCCGAGCTGATCTTCGGCGCGGGCCAGAAGGGCAACCGTTTCGATTCGCCCGATATCGCCGATCGGAAAGCGCTCGTGGGCACGTTCGAGCGGCGGAATTGCTAGAGCAGGAGAGCCGGCCGCAAGCTCGATCTCGCCTTGGCGGCGGTGGTACTCGGCACGCTCCGGATCGAGCCGCAGGGCGGTGATGATGGCCGCGCGCGCTCTCGCGAATAATCTTCGGGACCCTGCGGCGCGCGCCAGCTCGGCATAGACCTCGGCATTCCGCGGTGGCTCGGAAGGCAGCGTTACCGCTTCGGAAAGCACCGAGTAGGCCTCCGTGGGATTGCCATGATCGTTCAAGAAGTGGCCGAGATCGTACTGGCGGTCGGCGGACTCTGGTGCGAGTCGCGCGGCCTCGCGATAGAGATCCTCCGCGGAGCGGACGTCGCCGAGCTGCTCGTCGGTGGCGGCGAGGTTTGCCGCGACACCTGCCGAGCTAGGCGCGAGCCGGCGTGCCTCCGCGAAGAATTCGCGCGCTTCGGTCCAGCGCCCGGAGGTCACCTGGGCGGCTCCTTGGGCGACCAGACCCTCCACCCGGCGTTCCACCCATTCCCGACGGCCCGCGAAGGCGAGGCCGGAGACGAGCAAGAGGGCGGCGACCGCGGCGATCAGGCGGCGCCCGAGGCGCTTGGTCCATGGACCCTCCGCCGTCAGGTCCCGCGCGGGATAAAGCTCGCCGGTCGCGGCGCGGAGAAAGAGAATCGGCGTCGCCCATTCGTCGCCTTCGCGATCTCCCGAGTGGATCTGGTATCGCCCCTCGACCACCGCGGCATCGATCGAGTCGCCCGCCGCGAGGCGCGGATAGAACCCGCGGCTAAATGCGAGCGCGGCCGGGTCGGAAATCGGCTTCCGCATCGCGATCACCGCGGGCAGTCCGCCGAGGACCAGCGAGGTGGCCACTCCGGCCAGGGGATCGAAGGGCGCGTCCTCGGAACCCTCGGGTACGCTGCCCGATTCGCAGGCGTTGAGCACCACGAGGCGCAAAAGGGGAAACCCGGCGAGCGTGTTCATCAGATCCGAGCCGGTCACCGGGTCGGCTGCTCGCCGCTCCTTTTCGAAAAAGAGAACCTGGTCGCCGGTCTTCTCGTGCCGGCCGCCGTGTCCCAGGAAATGGAGGACATGGCACTCCTTCTCGACCAGCGTGTGGCGGAGCGCCGCAAGGGTTGCGTTCTGCAGCTCGATCAGCTCGAGATTCGGCGACTCCTCGACGGCCGACCGGAGGTTTCGCAGCTCCCCTTCGAGGTCCAAATAGCGGGCGCCGGGCAATCGAGGTTCCGCGGCGACCGCGAGGATTCGCAGCTTCTTCGGCTTGGGAGCCGCCGAGATCCGACGATCCACGAGGAGGTAGCGGACGATCGACCGTTGGCGGTCGAGAGCGACGAACGCGGGGGTGTCCGGCTTGCGCAGAAGCTCCCAGGGGAGGGACTGGAGCAGCGCGACCTGAGGGTCGCCGGGATCGAAGTTCAGCTCCAGGCGGAAAACGCCATCGGCGTCGGCTTCCAAATCATCGAGCGAGCGCTCGTAGAGCGAGAGGGTCTTGCCCTGGAAGAGCGCCTCGAAGAGTTTTTCGCCGAGGAGCCTCGAGTTGTCCTGGAGGAGCGATAGAGCGGTGTCCGATTCAAGGGGAAGCGCCATCTCGGCGCGACCCTCGCCGCGGTCGCAGGCGGTTCGAACCACGAAGCCGCCTGCCGCGGCGGATTGGATCTGCAGTCGGAAGCGAATCACTTTTTCTTCGCCGGCGCCTGCCGGACGTGGGCGAGGGGTAGGTTCAGATCGAAACCTTGCTGGTCGAACGACGGATGTTGTTCGCCGTGGGTCTCGGTCGGTACGTTGGTTCGGACGTAATCGATCAGCTCTCCGGCGGTCACTACGCCGTCCGCCGGATTGTCGTCGGCCGAGCCGCTCAGGCCTTCGAGAAGGGCGTGGGTGAACACGCCGTGCCCCAGCTCCGGTTTCTCGAGCGACGACTCGTGCGACTGGCTCGCGGTGACCACTAGTCTACCCATTCGCTGGGCGAGGTTCTCCAGATATTTGTTGAAGAAGTTGAGCGTGGTCCCAGAGGCTGCATTCCCCTTTTCGAGCACCGCACCGCTGTGGCAGGTGTCGGCCAGGACCAAGATCCTTTGGGCTCGGATAGTGGAGTCCATGAGGCTTTGTATTTCCCACATCGGCAGGGCGGTCCCGCCTAGGTTGTCGAGCTTAGAGTCGTTCGCGAGAAAGTAGTAGCTGTCGCGGTTGGCAGGATCCTGAACGCCGTGGCCGGCGAGGAAGACAAGGACCAGGTCGTCCGGCTTGGGAGCAGTAAGGAAGGTGAAGAGGGCGGTACGCACCTCTTTGAGAGTCGCTTTCCTGTCTGTGAGAAGAAGCACCCGACTCGCGGCGAAGCCCCCTTGCTGGAGGAGGAGGTCGCGGAGCGCCTGCGCGTCGCGGTTCGCATATTGAAGGTCTAGCCGATCATCCTCGTAATCCGAAATGCCGAGGATGACCGCCCATTTGTCACCCGCGACCGCGGTCGGCTCGGTCGGCGCACGGCGGACGATGGTGTAGATGTTTCGGTAAAGGGTGTGGTATCCGTCGAGAACTTCCACTTCGAGCCGATTTTTGCCGATCTCCAGATCGACCGTGGTGGAGAGAGCCGCCGGCAATCTCGCCACGGCCTTGGCTCCTCGAAGGCCGCCGTCCGCCTCGTTGTCGCCGACGGATATCGTCTTGGGATCCTTTCCCGGCGCGGACCAAACGATCTTCATCGAGCGCGACTCTTCTGACTGCGCGAGCTGCGCTTCGACTCGCACGCGGAGGGAAGCGGTCACGCCGTCTTCCAACGGTGAGACATGGCCATCCTCGAATTGTTCAAAGATTTTAAGGCCGTCGTCACCTCCTTTCGCGGGCGATCCTTCGGAGACCTCGCGAACTCTCCAGGCCGCAAGATCCTTCGGAGGGGCGATCACCCAGCTTGCGTAGACCGGTTCAGCGCCCGGTTCGGGATATACCGTGATCTCGATAGTGTTGTCGGAGGGTCCAAGCTCGTAGTACCGGGATTCGTTACGGGCAAGGTCAATCTCGTAGATGATTTCGTCCCGGCGCGCTCGGACCCTCTGGACCATGCCTGTGCCATTCGTATTGATTTTTGGAATAGCCTGTTGAATCCGTGGCCGAGGGATGTGGATTGCCAGCCGGCGAATCTTCTCGGGCTCAGGGATGCGCAACACCCCCGGCACGTGACGTTCTCCACCAAGATCTGGAAGTTCCAGCTGGATGGGGCCGAGCGAGGAGGAGGGGTTCGCGAACCTCCCGGCTGAGGCTGCTAGAATCGTCGAAACGGCGGCGAGAAGAATTCGAGATCGCATGCGATCGCTCCAGAATCTACTTGGACTGAGACCGGTTCGGGCTGGTGGGCAAGGAAACTTGAACGTCGCCATCGATCTTCTTGTCTCCACTGAGCTGGTAGGGGGGCTCTGAGCTTACGTTGTCGACGTTATAAGCGATCCAGCCACGGTCACCTGTCATATCGAGGCAGTCATAGACGAAGCGCATCTCGGGAGGAAGTTTCCCCCCCGTCTTCCGTTGATAGAGAACGACGTAACTCTTCAGCGCCTTTTGAATCTCTGGGTAGAGCTGAGGGTCTTCGCGGCCGAGTAACTCGACGGCGTACTGAAGGTGAGCTTCGGGGAAGCGATGACGAATTTCGTCGAACTCCATGGATGCCTTGAGGAATTTCTCCGCTTTCGTGCGCTCGTCTGCTGATCGCCCGATGGCGCGGTAGAGCATTCCGAGTCCGTACATCGTGAGCGGATCGTCTGTTCGAATTGAGGCCGACTCCTCCAGGTTGCTTCGCCCGATCGCGAACAAGTCCTTATTAAGTGCCAACAGGCCATTGTCGCGCTTGAGTTCCGCCAGGAGTTGACTGAAACGGGGCGAGGAGATCCGAAAACCATCCCCTTCCAGAATTCGGTCGACTAACGGTTTATAAGTCGAATCTAGAAGTTCTGAGGCTTCCTCGATGCGCTGGGGCAAGCCTTGGGTGCTTCCGAACGCGCGGTCGACAGCTGCTTCGCTGCGACGCACAACGTCGTTGATCTTGGTAAGGAGGCGAGGTGCTTCCCGTGCGTCGAATCCATTCTGGAGGAGAACTTCGATCGCAAAGTGATCCGATTCAATTTCAAGCTCCTTGACGAAATGGTTTGTGGCGATATGTCCGACGACGCTATCGCCAAAATTCTGGTACTGATCGAGTTCTTCGCGTGACAAGGGGCGCCGAGAAGGGGCGTCCGCTCGAGCAGCCAGTCCGCCTACGACTGCACCGAGCAATCCAATCCCCAACTTCTTTCCGAACGAAGGGTTTTCCTCCTGGACGATCTGGTAGGTCGAATGAGAAAGGAGGAAATGACCTGCTTCGTGCATGAGCAAGAATGCAAATTGAGATTCATTGTCAAGGAGGGAAACTAGGCCGGAACTAATCCGTTGAGAGTTCCCCCGGCTCTGCCGGGGAGGCAGTAGAAGTTTGACGATTCCGTAGGTGTCCATCGCAGAGACTTCCGATCGTGAGCCGCCAAGCACGCGAAAGGAAGGTCCACGATGGACAAGTTGGAGAGTT
>DASYKS010000086.1:0-32857 GCA_035995205.1 Thermoanaerobaculia bacterium | reverse complement strand
AACTCTCCAACTTGTCCATCGTGGACCTTCCTTTCGCGTGCTTGGCGGCTCACGATCGGAAGTCTCTGCGATGGACACCTACGGAATCGTCAAACTTCTACTGCCTCCCCGGCAGAGCCGGGGGAACTCTCAACGGATTAGGGGATCCATAACGGAAACGAAGTGATCAACGCTGAAGGAGAAGTGGTGCTGGAGGGAGGCATTGCCCTTCCTGTCCGTGGGATATCGGAAGGTGAAGGACTGTGGATCGACGCGCTCGAGGTCAAGGACAACGGCACGAATGTCAGAGAAAGACTTGATAGGGCCAAAGTCGATGTGATCCTTCCAGTCAACATAGCGGAAGACCTTCTGAAGGTGCGGGAGAAGCCGCGACATGTTGTGACTGCCGAGAAGGCGCCAGAGTTCGTCTTCGTCCAAGCCCTCGCCGTCGATTGACATGAGGCGATTGCCGGCAAGCAGTACTCCCTTGAGGTGCAGCTCGAGAGCGTGGCGGTAGAGGTACACGATGGGCGGCCCTTCGAGGTCACTGAAACCGCCACGCTTGCTCAGAAAGGTCTTAGCCAGTCGCCGAGCTGCCTCGTGGAAGCCGCCCCCGTAGGGACCGAACTCCGTTTCGGCTGAGTGCTGAAAGTTGAGGACCACGTTGCGGTGGCTTCTCGAACTCTGGAAGGCGCGGAGTGGCTCCATCTTCTTCTTCATCGCTTGGCTACTAACCGGTGCTTGCAGGGCCGCCTTCGGGCAAAAGCGGTGGCGCATCCGTCCGCTAAATGGCGCATGCCTCACTTGCAAGCACTCGGCTTGTCGCCCTCCTCATCATTTCAACCTGTAGTACATGCCCTGACCCCAGACGCTGCATAGATTCTCGGAATCAACCCAGGGATAGCGTGCCAGAAACGCGGCATCCCACGCGGCTAGATCGATGACCGCCGAGCCATCCTTGGTCAGTGTCTCAACAAGCTAAATCCGAACTCCATCGCGGCTCGACACTCCGAGTCGTAATGATACAATTCGCTCTGGGTCAACTGCGGGAACCG
The DNA here is from genome assembly GCA_035995205.1 of Thermoanaerobaculia bacterium. Classification (GTDB taxonomy): domain Bacteria; phylum Acidobacteriota; class Thermoanaerobaculia; order Multivoradales; family UBA5704; genus DASYKS01. Next base: position 31,823 of record DASYKS010000086.1, on the reverse strand, counting down.
CTTCGCGAGTCGCTGTTGGATCGGCCTCAACCAATTCTCTCCCCACTCCATCGCGAGATGAAGGCCGCAGTTAAGGATCTTGCTCTCGTCCGCTTCGAGGCGAGGGATCATGAGAACGGCACCTCCTATGAGCCATTCCTTTCGCTTGCCTTGCTACGATTCGCTGGAAGCACACCTCGCCTTTGCACCCACCGCTTCGTGTAGAGGTCTCGCTCATAGTTGAGGTCTTGGGCGCCAGAAGCCGCGATCTCTTGCATCCAGTGCATGGGATTGCGGAAGGCGAGAATGGTGTCACGCACCTTGAGGGTGGCCAGGAGTGAGCGGCGAGCAGCCTCGAAGTCGGCATTCGCGCGTAGTTGTTGACGCCAGCTGTTCAGACCTATGACGGCCACCACGGCTGCCGATGCGGCCGCGATAGCCGCTATTGCGTTCATCCCGGTTGTGAAAACGTCCATTCTTAAACTATGCCTCAATTGCCTCAATCATTCCGAGGGCCGACGAACCTTACCGCGAACCAGCAGTATATCTGCCATATCGACACCAGTGACTGATTCCCGGGATGATGCGCGCTTCGGCCGACCCGGACATCCGGTCGTTCACGACGCGGGCGATTTTGGGTCTACGCCAGCGAAGCTTTCGTACCAGTCGTACTCGCCGAACAGCGCGAGGACCGGGATGTCGAGCGCGGCCCACGATTTCGCCCAGTGCCGGCGCTGCGCCTGCTGGTGAAAGGCGACGGGACGGCCGAACTGTGTCGCGCCTTCGGTTCCCGTCAACGTCGGCCATGCGACGCCCAGGCTCGCGTCGCGGCGTTCGATCTCGGCGGGCGACTGCCATCTCCACGGCGCGACGCTCCTTGTATGTCATGACCCTCCGAGAAAACGACTGTTTTTTGGCCAAATCGAAAAATTCTTGGCTCCGAGGGGCGAACGCTCCGCGCGGGACGATCGGAAGACGTCTCCGGACCGGCCGAAGAGATCTTCCGACCGTCCGAAGACATCTTCGGACCGACCGAAGAGACTCCCCGGATCGTCCGGAGAGCTTCACGGACGGCCGGGAACGTTCACCGGAAGGGGCCGAACGGCTCCGCGGTGACGGAAGAAGACTCCGGGAAGTCCGAAGAGCGCTCCGCACGGTCCGAAGGGAACTCCGGATCGTCGGAAGAAGCTCACGGTCGGTCCGGAGTTCGCTACGGATGGACGGAAGAGAATTCCGGGACACCCGGAACCCTTCCGGACGATCCGGAGTTCTCTTCGGTCGACCGGAAGACGTCTTCGGTCGGTCCGGAGTTCTCTTCGGTCGGTCCGGAGTTCTCTTCGGTCGGACGGGAGTCGCCTTCGGACCGTCCGGAGAGCGCCTTGGGGTAGGCGGAGACGCCTTCGGTTGGGTGCGCCGGGCGGCCGCTCGACGGCTCCGGCAATCCCCACCGCCTCGGTGCCGAGCTGGAGCTCGGCGCTCCCAGGGGCGTTCACGGGTGATATCGCGCTGTGCGGGTGGGGATTCCTTCGGAGATCTCCGTAGCGGGCGCGAGTGGTTGGAGGATGGCCGAGGGTTGGCTCCGACGCCCGGGACGGTTCGCGGGAGGCTGAACCGGCCCTCAAGCCGCGGCAGACCGCGCGATCAGCTCTTCCAGGACGCCAAGATCGACGTCGGCGAGTCGCTTGATGTAAAGGCACATGCCCGGGCTTCTCTTGTGCTTGCCGAGCCGGGCGAGGAGATCATCTTCCATGTCGCTCAGGTAGAGGGTCAGGTCCGATTTGCGGGGCGAGAAACCCGCCACGGGCCAGTCGTTTTCTTTGCCGTTGGCGTATTTCATCCGGTAGGAGCCGAAGCCGACGATCGCGGGCCCCCACATGATTGCCGGCTTTCCGGTTACTTTCTTGAAGAGCTTGACGAGCGTTCGGCAGTCGTCGCGGCGCACTTCCGAATCGAGGCGATCGATGAACGCATCGACGCTCTCGCCGGTCGGCCTGGTCTTGGGTTCGGCCATGGTTCTTGCTCTCCCTTCGCAATTGTCCCACGAAGCTATCAGAGAGACGAGCGCCTTACGATCGATCGAGAAGCAGTTTGAAGAGCCTCGGCTCGGCACGAAAACTCGTCTGCTGAAGGAGTGCCAGGACCGCGGGCAGATCGATGAGACCTCGATCGGAAGAAAGCGCCAGAAGACCTAAGAGGCCGGTAACGGAGAGTCCGCGCTCGGCTGCTGCCTGCCGCGCCCTGCGCTCGTCCAAAATTACGAGATCGGCCTTCAGTGCCTCCGCCAAGGTGATCGCTTCGATCTCTCCTCGATCCAATCGACTCAATGCAGAGGAGGGCTCTGGTGCGTCCAGCACACCGAGCCAAGAAGGAGGAGCTGCAATCCACTCTCGGATCCGCTCGTCGGCGGCGGGATGGCTCAACTCTGCGGCCACGGCTCGGGGAATCAGGACTCGTTCGAAGAGCGCGGGCAGGAGAGCAATCTGGTCGATCAGGAGGAGGTAACAGAGGGGCGAGGTATCCGAGACGACCCTCATCACGAGGAGAGTCGATTTAAGGTCGCCAGATCCAGTCGGAGATCCTCCGAGGAGTAGTGGAGGTAGGCACCCGCGCGCTTCAGAACCGCATCGGTCTCCCAGCGGGAGGAATGTCCGAGCATCCGCTGAACCTCGGCGGCCGTGAGTACTCCGGCGTGGTAGGCCTCGGCGGCGAGAGTCTCTAACGCGTGAGTGGGAAGATCGGCCCAGCTCTCGCGGAGCTTCTCGCCGATTTCATCCGGAACGTTGAGCAGGACTTCCATATCGCGCCTCCTGAGCTTCCGCTGCATGCTACCAAGGATGCGAGCCGCTTGCGTAAGCGAGGCGATCGACTCTCTCGGCAACTCGCGCAGTCCTTTTTCAGTTCGCGATCGCGATTTCTGCGTTCACGAAGATCGGCGGCCCGTCGTCCTGGTTGCCGCTCGTATTCTTCGGCACCGTGAAATGGTCGATCGCGCCTTTCTGGAAGGCGACCGCCATGCTCGAACCGCCGTAGCTGAAGCGGCCGAGCTCTTGACCCTTCGTTACTTGGTCGCCCTTCTTGACCGCGAAGGTGACCGAAGAGATTTCGGTGATACCGATCGGGATCACGCACACCATGCCGATCACCGGATCGTCGCTCTCGATGAACACCAGCCCGCGCGTGTTGACCGACGCCTCGTAACCTTGCGAATAGGTGGCGGCGGTCGGATCGGGGCCGGCGGATTCGGCGTCGCTGAACATGAGACCGTCCACCTTTTCGACCCAACGCACGGCGCCGGCGATCGGTGCGCGCCAGCGGTGGTAGTCGGCACCCGAGAGGAACGACTGGAAAACGTCTCCGCCGACGAAGCGTTCGACCTGGCTTTCGGCGAACCCATGGTCATGCTGGCCCCGCAGCATGTCGCGGAGCGAATAGGGCTGACCCTTGATCCAAAACTGCGCACTCGCCTGGACGTTCCGCTCCCAGGTGACCACCGTGCCGTCGTTCGGAGAGACGATCACCCGCGGATCGTTCGGCGCCCCGATCGGACGGTATCGCTCCTGGATTTCGCGGTGGAAATAGGCGTTGAACGAGGTGAAGCCCCAGTGCGGCGCGGCACGGTCGGGGATCACGAACTCGGACAGCTTGTTTTGCTCGAAGGCGGGCTGCGACAGCCAGCCGTATTCCCCCTCGTTGATCACGTAGAGACTCGCAGGGCTGTCGAGGAAATGGCACCACTCTTGGAGCACCTTGCGAATCGCGTCGTTCCACGCGGTGTAGCGAAACGCGGCCTCGCCGGCGGGCGTCATCATCATGTAGGTGAAGAGGGAGGAGACAGGGAAGGAGTTCTGCTTCGCCGGATCGCGGTTGTAAAGCGGCGCCGAGCGCACGATCTGGTCGAGCGCCGCAAGCAGCTCGGCCACGTCGTCGATCTGCTTGTACTTGGCCGGTACCTGGTCGATCATCTGGGTGACATACATCCGGACCACGCCGTTGCCCTCGATCAGCCGTCCGAGCGCCGCGACCGAAGGCGAGACGATCCCCGCCCCACGCGCCGCCGCGATCTCCCGCTTGAGCTCACCCTGCCATTCGTCGACGGCCGCCCGGTTCTTCGGCAAATAGCCGGCCACCCGGCCGAACGAATTCCGATATCGCGCCTCGATCGACCGCTCCAGCTCGTCGCTCATGAGGATCTCCTTCGCAGCTGTTTTGCCGGAGACTATCAGAGTGAGGATCGGTGGGAGGAATAGAGGGAAGTAGCTACATCAAGATCGCAATGTCCTGCTGGAGATCCTCCTCGGAGTAGGCTCGCTCTTCGAGCTGCGCGGCGACCGGATGCCCGCACGTGTGGGGGGCGCTTGCTCCGAGGAGCGGACCGTGCGAAAGTCATGGAAAACGTGTCTTGCGGCTGGAAGGAACAAGCATGGGTGAGCACCAGAGCGTGGCTCCGATGCGAAAGGCGACCTCTCCGGTCTCCACGGTCGCGCGAATCGAGCGGCCGGCGCCCGCCGCAACTCTTGGCGGTCCGGATCTCGCGCAGGCAACCCGATTGGGCCACCGCTTCGACGAAATTCCGACGCACCCCTCCCCGGGCCACCCGCTGCCCGGTTCGGTTCGCGGGCATTTCGAACGGATGTTCGGCGCCGATTTCAGCGACGTGCGGGTGCATCGCGAGAGCACGCTCTCACCGAGCCCCCTCCACGCATTTACCCGTGGCGCCCATCTGCACTTTGCGCCGACCCGTTATCGGCCCGGGACGCCGAAAGGAGATGCGCTGATCGGTCATGAGCTGGCTCATGTCACGCAGCAGCGGGAGGGGCGGGTCGAACACGGCGGCGGCGAGTTGGGCCTCTGGAACACCAGCCCCCACCTCGAACGGGAGGCGCACGCTCTCGGCGAGCGCGCCGCGCAAGGCGAAGCCGTTCCGGTTTCCACCGCCGCCGCGCGGCCTCGGGTCTCGACCAGCCCGCCCGCGGCCCAGGCGGGGCCGTTCGACATGCTCGGGCACTGGAACCCGCGCCTTTTTGCTCCGACCTGGCTCGGCGGGCACAGCGAGGATCACCTCGAAGCGCGGAAGTGGGACTCCGGGCAGCGGCGCTCCGGCCCGCTCGATCTTTTGGGACCGGCCAATCCGCGCCAGTATCTGCCGACCTCGCTCGGCGGGCATAGTTACGACGAGCTCAGCCGGCGCCAAAGAAACGGCACGGATGACTGGCTGACCGCTCTGCCCCGCTCGCTCGCCGGCCACGCCGTCCGAGGGCTCGGCAAGGCGACGGGGAGCCAAAGCATATCTAATGCAGGTAAACGGATGCATTACGGTCACCTTTCTCCGGAACAGTTGCTGAAGCAGCATCCGAAGGCGTTCCTCCGCCAACACCCGATCGAATCCGGCGTCGAGGGGGACGGAGGGCAGGTGGAGAACCTTCGCTCCTCCACGAGGCAACAGTTCTACCTCTCGCGCTACGAGGGGCGCCGGCCGGGGTATACCCTCCACCGACCGGACGATCCGCCGCAATTCCAGCGTTCACGCGAGACGCGCGGCCCCCTCTTCCACGCCGCCTTTTTGCCGATGCGGCAGATGGCGCAGGATACAGACGCTCCGGGCCAGGTCGAGCCGCGCGGAGAGGTAAGGGATTCCGCTCTCGATCGAGCGAAGCAGGACGTTACGCTGACCGCCCAGCTTTCCGGCTGCTCGATCACCCACCAAGGCGGATGTCTACGGCACCTACGACCCGAGACCTCCGGCGTTGCGCTGCAAAACAACCTCGACATCCTGAATCCCGGGGGGCATTCCTATGGCGCCAGGGACTACCCGGGGCAGACCTCGTTCGTCATGACAAAAAAGAAGAGGAATGGCGGGACCCGGCTCTACTACCAGCGGCACGCCAATCCTGGGTTGTCGGGAAGACGGGATTTGTAGCTACCGGCCGCCACCCGAAAACTCCGCCTGCAGCCGCCAGAAGGTCCGCTCCGGAGGCCCGACGAACAGCGGCCCCGAGCTGGCCTTGAAAGCCAGCAAATGCGGCGTTTGGAGGTGCGGACCGAGGTAGGCCTCGCGGCTGGTCCATTCTTCGAACAGGAAGATGCGCGCAGGATCGGCCGCGTCCTGGTAGAGCTGAATGCCGAAGCAGTCGGGCTCGGTGGCAACGACGATCGCGATCAGATCGGTCAGCTTGCGCACGGCGTTCTCCACCTGATCGGGCTGGGCCTGGTAGGTGATGGCGACCGTGGTCGTCGGCGCGGGCAGTGGGCTCATGAGGGTCTCCGGCTACCGGCAGGCGTGGACCGACTTGGCGAGCGCCGCGGCGTAGATCGCGTGGGCTTCCGCCGTCGGATGGGGGTCTTCGTGGCTCACCCAGAAGCGCTCCCCGGGGCCGGGAGGAAAGGCGTGCGAGGGGTCGATGACCTCGAAACCGTTCGCCTTCGCCAGCTCGGCGACGCGGCCGAATAGGCCTTTGAACGGGCCGAAGTCCTTCGGCTCGTGCAGCTCGGGCAGCAGCAGCACCGTGCCGGGGATGCCGTCCTCGCGGAGCATTTGGCCCAGGTGCGCCATCTCCCGCTTCGTCCCCTCCCAGCCGGGCAGGCCGTCTTTGTAGAGCCCCTGGTAGTAGGGCTCGTAGTGTTGGAACGGCCCGGAGAGGCGTTGCATCCGCGCCGAGGCGAGGGAGATCAGCGCGGAGTTCCAGAAAAACGGGTTGAAATTCGGCACCGCGTCCGGCTCGGCGTCGTTGTAGGAATAGCCGACGATCAGCCATTTCGGCTTCAAAGGCCGCAGGCGCGCCTCGTACCGCTTCACCTCCATCGAGGTGTTGCAGTTGCCGATCCCGGCGTTCAGGACCGTCGCCCGCGGCGCCCCCTCTTTCGGGCATTGGACGGCGAGAACCTGTTCGAGCTGGGAGGGGAAGGTGTCCTTCTCCGAAGCACCCCAGCCGAACGTCACCGAATCGCCCAGCGCGATCACCAAGCGGTCGTCGGGCGAGCGGGCTGCCTCGGTCGCCGGGTCGGCGCGCCGCAGCCCCTTGTCGTCCGTGCGGACCGTTACCCCCATGAGCAGCTCGTCCGCGTCCGGACGGTGCTCTTCGACCACGCCGGGGACGTCGGACTCGATCTTGACCGTCTTGGCATAGCGCCACATCTCGACGTCGAACACGTGGAGCGAGTATTTCGACAGGAGACGCAGGGCGACTTCTGCGACTCCGAACGTCAGCAGCAGGCTGATCGACAGGACGAGCAGACTCTTCAACAGCTTGTTCACCGGGCACCTCGAAAGGGGCGGCGAAGTCTGCCACCCCGGAACGGTTCCAGAACCGGCGAACGATAGCTCAAGTCGTGGCGCCCAGGCGGGCAGGAGAAGAAAGATCGAGGGGGTCCGAACCTACCGGACCCCCTTTTGGCGAGATACCCCTTATGTGCCTATACCTACGGGCAAGGCGGCCCAGGCGTTTAGGCGGCCTCGCCTGCGACCAGGAAAAGCGGGATCGCTCTGGCGATATGATCCGGCCATGTCGCTCACCGTCGCCACCTGGAACGTCAACGGCGTCCGCGCTCGCGCCGAGCAGGTGCTCGGCCTGCTTGACCGCGATCGCCCGGACGTCCTTTGTCTGCAAGAGATCAAGGCCACCCCTCTGCAGGTTCCCGTGCCTCTCGCCGAGCATCCGGACTACTGGTCGTTCTGGCACGGGGCGGGCGGCTATTCGGGGGTCTGCCTGCTGCTCGCCAAGGCGCGCTTCCCCGAGGTTCCCCGGTTCGAGCATCCGGCGTTCGACATGGAGACCCGTGTGGTCACCGCCGAGGCCGGCGGCATGTTCTTCGCCTCGATCTACGTGCCGAACGGAGGCAAGGACTACGCCGCGAAGATCGCTTTCCTGGAAGGCATGCGCGACTGGGCCGGCACCCTGCGGGAAGGCACCCGGCCGACGTTCCTGTGCGGCGATTTCAACATCGCGCGCGAGGAGCGCGACGTCCACCCGAAGGAGCGCAAGCCCGGCCAGATCGGGACGCGCCCCGAGGAGCGGGAGCTGCTGGAGGGAATTCTCGGCCACGGCCTGACCGACGTCGGCCGCGCGCTCGATCCCGACAACGACAACCTGTTCACCTGGTGGGCGCCCTGGCGCAACCTGCGGCAAAGAAACATTGGCTGGCGGATCGACTACGTCGCCGCGAGCACGGCGGCCGCCGCCACCGCGACCCGGAGCGGCGTCCTCAACGACTACGGCACCAGCGACCACGCGCCGGTGGTGGTGGAGCTCGCGCTGTAACCTTTCCCCTTGTCATCCCTCCGTAAGGGGGTGGAGCGCTATGATCTCCCCATGCGCCGCCGGATCTTCGGAGCCCTGACGCTCCTCGCCCTCGTCGCCGCGGTCTTCGCCTCGGCCCCCGCCGTCGCGGCGAACGACTGCTGCGCCAAGGCCTGCTTCTGCCGACATAACACCGCGGCGGCGCGCGGCGTGTCGTGCGCCCTCCGGCAGGGCGGCAACCCGTGCGGATTCCGCCACCCGATCCCCGTGGCCCGCGCCAGCGCGCCCGAGCGCCCGGCTCTGCCGCTTCGCCGAGTGGAGGAGATCGCGCCGCCGATCGATCCCCCCGGAACCTGGGTCGCCTTGCCGGTAGGGCACGCGACGGTTCCCCCTCAAGATCTTCTGACTCCCCCACCGCGCACCTCCTCCTCCCTCGCCGCCTGAACCTCAGCTCCCGCGCGCACCTCGGGCTTTCCGTCCGGTGGAGCGCGTCCGGGTTCCGTTCAACGGTATCGATCTCGGAGGAGATCTCAATGCTCGAAGTCCCCGCGCGTCCCGCCGTCACCCCGGGTCGCTTCGCCACGCTCGCGCTCGGCGCGGTCGCACTCTTTTCGTTCACCCTGGTTCCCCCCGCCCACGGCTGCTCGATGTGCCGCTGCGGCGATCCGACGTTCAATGCTCTCGGCACCGACGTCTACGCCGAAGGCAATTTCCGCATCGCGATCGACGGCGAGCGCTTCGAGAAAGAACAGGCGATCTCCGAAGAGCACGATCACGAGGAGGAAGCGGTAACCGCCCACGAGGAGGAATCCGGCCGCGAAGCACAGGTGGAGCGGCGGGTCACCGCCACGATGTCCTACGCTTTCGATCGGGTGAACCTCGTCGCCCGCATTCCGTGGAGCGATCGAACTCTACGGACGATCGGCGAAAGCGGCAGCGAGACCTCGAACGGCCTCGCCGATCCGGAGCTGTACGCCCTCGTCCGGCTCTGGTCCTCCCCGTTCGTCGGAGACCTCGGCCGCCGCGCCTGGATCTCCGCGGTCGGCGGCGTCAAAACCCCCTGGGGCGAGAACGACCTGAAGGCTAACGGCGAACGCCTGGAGGAGCATCTCCAAAGCGGCACCGGCTCGACCGACTGGTTCGGCGGCTTTTCCGGCGTCTACCTGCTGAATTCACAGTCGTCGCTGTTCGGGTCGCTGCAATACCGGAAGATGGGCACTAACGATTTCGATTACCGCTACGGCGACGTCCGGCTGCTCAACCTCGGCTATGAGCGCAAGCTGGGGAAACGGGTCGACGCGAGCCTGGAAACGAACTATCGGGACGCCGATCAGGACTCGATCGAGGCCGACGGCGAGCTCGACCCGAACACCGGCGGCGCGGTGCTCTACCTCTCTCCCCGCCTCTCCGCCGACTTCGGCCGCGGACTGGTCGGGCGCCTCTCGTTCCAAATCCCGGTCGCCGACCATCTGGACGGCGATCAGACGGAAAAGGCGGTAGCGAATTTCGGCTTGACGTTCCTGGTGCGGTAGGAGCAGAAAATCAGGGCGTTCCCGGGGGCCGCCCTTACATTTTTGTACACCACGCCGTCATTTTACGGCGTAAAATGACGGCATGGTGAGCAGAAATGTACTCCACCGGATCACGATCGCACCCAAGGGCAGCTTCTTCTTGTTCGGTGCCCGCGGAGTGGGCAAGAGCACCTGGGCACGCGAGACGTTCCCGGAGGCCCACCGCTTCGACCTTCTCGACGAGGGGCTGTTTCAGGGCTATCTCTCCGACCCGGGGCTGTTCGGAAGCGAGCTACGCGCCCTCAAACCGGGAAGTTGGGTGGTGGTCGACGAGGTGCAGCGGATTCCCGGGCTCTTGAACGAGGTCCATCGCGCGATCGAAGAGCTGGACCTGCGCTTCGCGCTGCTCGGATCGAGCGCCCGGAAGCTCAAACCGCGGGGACCAACCTTTTGGCCGGCCGGTCGGCGCCGTTTCCTCCGAAGAGGCAGGCCCTCTTTTCGAAGGGTGGATCCACACCCTGCTTCGCGCCTATGCCGAATCGGGGCAGCTGTACGACGAGATCACCTATTGGGCGCCGGCCGAATCGCGGTCGGTCGAGGTCGATTTCCTCTTGGAGCGCGGCGGGGAGTACCTGGCCATCGAAGTGAAAGCCGGGGAGCGCTTCGCGACCGGTTGGCTCGGCGGCTTGAAGGCTGTAGTCGATCTGCCCGGGGTCGTGCGAAGGATTCTGGTCTATACCGGGAACCGCGAGCTGCGCATGCCGGATGGAATTGAGGTCTGGCCTCTCCCCAAGTTCCTCGCCGCGCTGGCCGAGGGAACCCTCTGGCCCTGAGCCTTAGACGTCGAGCAGGCCCTTCCGCACCGCGTGAATGAAATCGACGTACGGCGGTTCGTGACCGGCTCGCCGCAGGTCGGCGAGGATCTGCGCCCGGTGGTGGACGCCGTGGAAGATCGTCTGCGTGAGGATGTCGCCGACCGTGCTGGTCCACGCCTGGCCGAGCGAATTGACGTAGGCGACTTCTGCCCTGAGATCCTCGACTCTCAGCGTTTCAATCCGGAGCCGCCAGAGCTCGGCCGCGGCGTCGAGCTCGCCCGCCGTGGCATCGAGATCGAGATCGGGCCAGACGGCGAGCGGGCTCGTTTCGCCCTCCACCCGCGCGAGCCAGAGCCGGAGGGCGCCCGCGATGTGGGCGAGCTTGCCCACCACGCCGGGCGGTGGTTCGGGTAGGGCTCGAAGGGCGGAGACGATCTCGCGGTTCGCCCAGGCGTCGAAGGCGAATTGGCGGCGGAGATCTACCCGGCAATCCATTCTTGAGAGCCTATCGCGGTCGAGAGAAGGCGGCAGCGCAACTTTCTGGACACCCGTTCCGTACCTCTTGACGACAGATGTCGTCACGGGTATCGTTTCGTTGACGACAGATGTAGTCGCGGATATGTGGACCACCGGGAGAGCGCCTTTGAGCCAGGATGGAGCCCCGAGCACGAAGTCGATCGGCGATCAGGAGATGGCGCTGCTGCGCTTCCTCGCGGAACGCGGTCCGGTGTCGGTGGGCGAGGCGGCGGAGGAGTACGGCGCGCCGCGCGATCTGGCGCGCTCGACGGTGCTCACCATGATGGAGCGGTTGCGGGCCAAGGGGCACCTGGAGAGGCAGACGCACGGCGGCGTGTTCCGCTATACCACGGCGCAGCCGGCGGCCGAGCTGATGCGCGGCCTAGTCGGCCAGTTCGTCGACCGGGCGCTCGGCGGGTCGGTCTCGCCGTTCGTCTCCTATCTCGCCGAAAAAGGCGAGGTCTCGGCGAGCGAGCTGTCGGAGCTTGAACGGCTGGTCGAACAGCTGCAAGAGAAGCGGAGGGACGCATGAGCCTCGCGAACGTCTCCTGGGATCTCTCGGCACTCTCGGTGCTTACCGGCTGGCTCGCTCCGTTGATGCGCGCCACGTTGCTCGGCGGCCTGCTCGCCGCCGGGGTCTGGGGGGTCGCGCGGAGCGGCAAGCGCCTGCCGGCGGGTTTCGTCGCCGCGCTCTGGTGGGTCGTGGCGTTCCAATTCCTGTTCGCGCTCGCCTGGCGGGAGCCGATCGCGCTGGCGATCCTGCCGGCGCGGGCGTCGTGGAGCACCCCCCCTCCTGTCCTCCCCCCTCAAGGGGGGGAGGGACGCTTCGCCGGGAGGACTGCCTTGGATCGAGCGGTATCGCCCTCCACTTTCTCTGAAGCCCATTCTCGGCCCCATCCAACTCTTTTTCGGAGCCTTGACAGCCCCGAAGCCCGCCCGGTCGCCACCGCCCTGGCGCTCCTTTGGCTGCTCGGTTGCCTGGCCCAGGTTCCACGGGCGGCACGGGCGCTCGTGGCCACTCGGCGGCTGCGGCGCAGCGCGCGGCCGGTCGAGGACGCGGTTCTCCTCGCCCGGGCGGCAACGATCGCCCGGCGGCTCGGCCTCTCCGGGCCTCCCGAGTTGGCGATCTCCGCCGAGCTTACGGTGCCGCAGGTGATGGGCCTGCTGCGGCCCGTGGTGCTGCTCCCCGCCGAATTGACCGACGCGGATCTCGATCTCGCGCTCGGCCATGAATTCGCCCATCTCGTGCGCCGCGACCTTTGGCTCGGTTTGGTGCCAGCCCTCGCCGAGCGGTTGTTCTTCTTTCATCCCCTCGCCCGGCTGGCAGCCCGGGAGTACGCCTTGGCACGCGAAGCGGCCTGCGACGCCCGGGTGCTGGGCGCGCTCGAAGCCCCGGCCGACCGCTACGGACGCCTGCTGATCCGTTTCGGCGCCATCCCCCGCCGTGCCGCCTTTGCGGCGACCGGCGCCTCCCCCACGTTTCACCTTCTGAAAAGGAGACTGCTCATGTTGCAGAACCCCAACCCCGCGGGCCGCCGGGCGTGGCCTTGGCTGGCGCTGGCCGGCGCGCTCGGCGTCGTCGCGCTCGCCCCCTTCCGCCTGACCGCGAAGACCGAAGACGCGTCGACGAGCGCCGCCTCGAATCGCGTGGTCACGGCACAGACCACCGAGGCGACCGCAACGTCCCAGTACGTGCAGGCCGGCATGCCCGTGCCGCCTCCTCCGCCACCTCCGGCTCCGCCCGCCCCGCCGAAACCGCCCAAGCCCCCGAAGCACGACCTGAGCTGGAGCCAGGACGGCGGCGAACCGTTCGTCATCCTCCATGGCGGCGATACCACGATGTCCGGGTCGAGCAGCGATGTCCGGCGGGCTCGCGCCCTGCGCAAGGGTAACGAGGATCTGGTCTGGTTCCGCCGCGATGGCCAGGAGTACGTGATCCGCGACGCCGCCGCCGCGCGCGCCGCGTGGGAAACGTTCCGGCCGGTCGACGAGCTGGGAGAGAAACAGGGCGAGCTCGGCTCTCGGCAGGGCAAGCTCGGTGCGCAGCAGGGGCTCCTGGGAGCGAAGCAGGGCGAGCTCGGCGCCAAGCAAGGAGAGCTCGGCTTCCGCCAGGCGCGCCTCGACCAGGACGACGAGAAAGAGGTGGCGAAGCTCGATCGGCAAATGGAAGATCTCGGGCGCCAGCAGGACGAGCTGGGACGGCAACAGGAGGAGCTGGGGAAACAGCAGGAGAAGCTGGGCGATCAGCAGGAAGAGCTTGGCCGCCAGCAAGAGGAGGCGTCTCGCATCGCCGAAAAGAAGATCCAGCAGTTGACCGACGACGCGATCACCCGCGGACTGGCCGAAAAAGTCCGCTGATTCCCTGGACGAACAGACGCCCGTTTCCGGGCACCTTCTTTCCCTTTTCCGTCTTCGATCCTCAAGGCTTCGCCGCGGACGCCGAGCGACAGCTCTGCCCGCGCGCGGGGCCTCGCTGCCCCCTACCGCCCTTCCGGAACCGTTTCGCGATAGTCTCCGGGGCAACCTATGCCCACTGAAGAAACCACTGCATCCCCGATACCCGCCTCGGCTCCAAAGCCCGCCGCCTTCTCCCCCGCCGAAGTCACCGTCACCTTTCGTGATCTGAACCTCTCGCCCGCGGTGCTCCGCGTGCTCGACGACGTCGGCTACGAGTCGCCGACGCCGATCCAGGCCGCCACCATCCCGCGCATGCTCGCGGGGGAAGACGTCGTCGGCCAGGCGCAGACCGGCACCGGCAAGACCGCCGCGTTCGCCCTGCCGATCCTCACCCGGCTTACGCCTAAGCCGTCAAAGCCGCAGGCGCTGGTGTTGACCCCCACCCGCGAGCTGGCGATCCAGGTGGCGGAAGCGTTCCAGCGCTACGCCTCGCACGTCTCCGGTTTTCACGTCCTGCCGATCTACGGCGGCCAGAGCTACGTGCCGCAGCTTTCCGCGCTACGCCGCGGCGTTCATGTCGTAGTCGGCACGCCGGGGCGCATCCTCGATCACCTGGAGCGCGGCTCGCTCGATCTTTCGGGCATTACGACGCTGGTCCTCGACGAAGCGGACGAGATGCTCCGCATGGGCTTCATCGACGACGTCGAGACGATCCTCAAGAAAACCCCGCCGGAACGCCAGGTAGCCCTCTTTTCGGCGACCATGCCGGCGCCGATCCGCCGGATCGCCAAGGAGCATCTAAAGAATCCGATCGAGGTGACGATCCGCGGCACGACGACCAACGCGCCGAAGATCCGCCAACGCTATTGGCTGGTGAGCGGCCTGCACAAGCTCGACGCGCTCACCCGCATTCTGGAGGTCGAGCCGTTCGAGGCGATGATCGTCTTCGCGCGCACCAAGCTCTCGTGCGCCGAGCTGGCCGAGCGGCTGGAGGCGCGCGGTTTCGCCGCCGCGCCGATCCACGGCGACATGCAGCAGGCGGCGCGGGAAAAGACCATAGCCCGGCTGCGCGACGGCCAGCTCGACATCCTGGTCGCGACCGACGTCGCCGCGCGCGGATTGGATGTCGACCGGGTGAGCCACGTCCTCAACTACGACATCCCGCACGACACCGAGGCGTACATCCACCGGATCGGCCGCACCGGCCGCGCCGGCCGAAGCGGCGACGCGATCCTCTTTCTCACCCCGCGCGAGCGCCACATGCTCGCGGCGATCGAGCGCGCGACCCGGCAGACGATCCAACCGATGGAGCTGCCGTCGGTCGATGCGGTGAACGATCAGCGGATCGAGAAATTCAAGCGCCAGATCACCGAAACGCTGGAAAACGACGGTCTGGAGCTGTTCCAAAAGCTGGTCGAGCAGTACGAGCAAGAGCACAACGTGCCCGCCGTCGAGATCGCCGCCGCGCTCGCCCGGATGGCGCACGGGGATGCCCCGCTGCTGCTCGAAAAGCCAGCCCCACGGCCACGGGTCGAATCCGTTCCCCGGCCGCCGCGCACCGAGCCCTACCCGCCCGCCACCGCGCGCACCGAGTACCCCCGCTCGCCCGTCCGCGGCGAAAAACCGGGCGCCGCCCGCTCGGGGCCGGCGCCTTCCGGGGCCACCTCGGGCGGCTCCCGTGACCCCGGCCTCGCGAGCTACCGGGTCGAGGTGGGCCTTGTCCATGGCGTGAAACCGGGCAACCTGGTGGGCGCGATCACCAACGAGGCGGGCCTCGAAAGCCGGCACATCGGCAAGATCGACATCCGCGACAACTACTCGCTGGTCGACCTACCGGTCGGCCTGTCGACCGCGACGCTCAAGCACCTGCAAAACGTCCGGGTCGCCGGGCAACGGCTCGCGATCTCGCGCGAGCGCGATCTGCCGAAACCGGCGGCGCGGCCGAAGTAGGCGGCAGTCCGCGGCAATCCGTCCCCTTCGTAGAGACGCCCCAGTACCCAACCACGAAAGAAACGGGGCCACCGTCGTCGGGGCGTCTCCGCCTCGACGGCCCTACACGTCACCGGTTTCGCGTAGACAGGGGGTGTTCGCGCCCCACAAAGAGACGCCCCGACGGATTGCACCCGGCAACGTTCGTGGTTGGGTACTGGGGACGTCTCTACCCTGCCCTCATTTGGTAGAGATTCGCACCGCCCCCTCCCCCGCGCGGAACGACAGCGTCCGCGGCTCGCCGATTCCCCGCAGCAGAACGTGGTTCACCTGGCTCGGCTCGGCCTCGAACAGCACGCGATCGACCAGATCGAAATCCCCTCCGACGCCGGTCACCTTGAAATAGAGCCACGCCTCGCGATAGCTCACCTCGCGCCCCACCCACTTGATCGGCAGCGGCTCGCCTCCCGGAGGTGACGCTACGAAGCGGGTCTTCAGATAGCCGACGATCTCCGCCTCGGCCTCCGGGCTTTCGAGCGGAACGCGCTTGCCGGAAATCCGCTGGAGCGCCGCTTCCAGCTCCTCGGGCACCACCGCGAGCGCCACCTCCAGGCACCGGCACTCCGCGCGGTAGTCGATCTCCGCCCGGCTCGCGTGGAACGGATGAGCCTGTCCCGGAGCGGCGAGCCCGAGCGGAGCGAACAGAAACAGGGCGAACGCGCGTCTCACGGCTTCGGCTTTTCTCCCGCCTCCTGCCGCATCGGGTTCGGATTGTCCTCCGGTTTGAACAGCTGGAAGCGGGTCTTGCCCGGCTTTGCCGGCCAACTGTTGTTCGACACGTCGCTGTCCGCCGTTTCGAGCTTCGGGTCGATCTCGATGCCGGTGATCTCCTTCTCCTCGATGAACAGCTTGGTCACCCGCTGCGCGTTGTAGCGCCAGATCTCGGCCGGGATCACCAGGTCGCGATGGCTGCCGTCGGCATAGGTGAGCCGCAGCGGCAACGGCGTCACGAGGCCGCCCTTGTTGACCAGATCGACCGTGAAGAAGCGCTTGTTCGAGGCCAGAACCTCCAGCTCGGCCGGTTCGAGCGTGGCGAGCAGCTCCTTGTAGTCGGCGTAGTCTTGCGGCGTCACGCGGTACTCGTCGAGCCGGTTGTAGAAATCGGCCAGCTCCGGCCGCATCTCGATTCGCTTGCGTGCCGCGGCGTTGCGCTCGGCCGAGAGCGTCTTCGTCTCGACGTCGTCGTATGCTTTTTGCCGCTTCTTGGCCTCGGCCGGCTCGCGCACATCGAGCACGTACTCGCCGACCCTTTCGATCCCGACGTCGACGTGGCCGGTGCCGTAGAACCAGCCGCGCCAGAACCAGTCGAGATCGATGCCCGAGGCATCCTCCATGGTGCGGAAGAAATCGGCTGGCGTGGGGTGCTTGAACTTCCACCGTTGTGCGTACTGCCGGAACGCGAAATCGAACAGATCGCGGCCGAGGATGCTCTCGCGCAGGATGTTGAGCGCGGTCGCCGGCTTGCCGTAGGCGTTGTTGCCGAACTGGAGCACCGACTCCGAGTTGGTCATGATCGGCGTCTGGTCCGCCGAGATCATGTAGGAGACGATGTCTTTCGGCTCGCCGCGGCGCGAGGGGTAGTCCTTCTCCCACGACTGCTCGGCAAGGTATTGGAGGAAGGTGTTCAACCCTTCGTCCATCCAGGTCCATTGCCGCTCGTCAGAGTTGACGATCATCGGGAAGTAGTTGTGCCCGACCTCGTGGATGACCACCGAGATCAGGCCGTACTTGCTCCGCTTCCAGGTCTTGTCCTTGTCCGACGGCTCGCCCCAGTAGGTCTTGTCCTCGTACGGGCGCGGCTGGTTGAAACAGATCATCGGGTATTCCATGCCGCCGACCGGGCCGTTGACCGAGATCGCGACCGGATAAGGAAAATCGAAGGTGAAGCGCGAATAAGTTTCGATCGTATGGGCGACCGCCTCGGTCGAATACTGGCTCCAGAGCGGATCTCCCTCGTTCGGGAAGAACGACATCGCGAGCACGCGGTTCGGTCCGCTTTGGACCCCCATCGCGTCCCAGATGAACTTGCGCGAGCTGGCGAACGCCACGTCGCGGACGTTTTCGGCCTTGAAGCGCCAGATCTTCCGTCCGGGCTCCTTGACGTATCTCCGGCTCTCCCGCGCGGCGGCCTCCGCGGGGGTGACGACGTAGATCGGCTTATCGCTTTGCGCCGCGCGCGCCAGCCGCTCGCGCTCCGCTGCGGAGAGCACCTCGTCCTGATTCTGCAAGACGCCGGTCGCCGCGACCACGTGATCCTCCGGCACGTCGATCGACAGATCGTAGTCGCCCAGCTCCAGGGTGAACTCACCCGAGCCGAGAAACTGCTTGTGCTGCCACCCCTGGTAGTCGAGATAGGCGGCCATGCGCGGATAGAACTGGGCGATCTCGTAGATTGCGTTGCCGTCCTTGGCGAACAGCTCGTAGCCGGTGCGGGCGTGGATCTTCGTGCCGTCGATGACGTTGAACGCGAACGTCACGTCGAACGCGAACGTCCCCCCCGGCGCGAGCGGCACGGGCAGGTCGATCCGCATCATGGTCTTCACCTGGGTCGCCGGAAGCGGCGCACCGTTCGCGTCGGTCACCGCGCCGATCTCGAAACCTCCCTGGAATTGGTTCGTTTCGAGCCGCTGCGCGAGGTCGTCGTAGGCCAGCTCATCGAAGCTCGGCGGCGCGGTTTGGGTGAGCACGTTGTCGCTGTCCGGCCGAAAGCGGTTCTGGTCGAGCTGCAGCCAGAGATAGGTCAACGTATGCGGCGAGCGGTTCTGGTAGGTGATCCGCTCCTTTCCCTCGATCCGCCGCTTGGCGTCGTCCAGCCGGACCTCGATCTTGTAATCGGCCCGTTGCTGCCAATACAGAGGCCCCGGAGCCCCGGACGCCAACCGCGTCTCGGTGGGAGTGGGCAAAAGCCACTCCAGCTGCGCGAACGCCGCCGCCCCCGTACCCGCTCCGGGGGTACCCGCCTCCGGCGCCTTGACCGGCAACGGCTGCGCGCCGAGCGCGGCGGCGAGGGACGCGGCAAAACCGAAGAGAACGATCGGGCGCAGACGGCTGGGCATGGTTCGGACCTCGCGAGGAGATTTCGGTACCGAAAGATACGGGGCGCGCGGCAGGGAGTTTATCGCCCCGGTTCGTCCAACCTACTCTGCGGCCCCGGGCTTCTTGGGCAGCTCGGCGATGAACCAGCGTCCGTCGATTTTCACGAACGTGATCGGCTCGTCGTCGAGCTTGGCGGTCGCGTGATCGCCGTCGATCTTCAAGCCCTCCAACTTGCCCGCGGGAACCGGCGGCGCGGGGGCGGCCTCGCCGGTCGCCTCGCCGATGCCGTCGAGCAGCGCGCCGAAATCGCCGACCACCTCGACCGCGTCGACCTTGTCGAACAGCTTCGCCGGATCGCCCGCGGGCTCCTTTTCGTCCTTCAAGCCGGGCAGACCGTGCTTGTGCGCCACCTCGTCGTAGCGCTTGGCAAGCGCTTCGAGCTTCGGATCGACCTTCGGGGCCTCCGGCGCCTTCTCGGCTTTCGCCTCGCCCTCCTTCGCCTCCCCGCCCATGGCGTCGGCCATCCCCTCGGCCATCTGGCTGCCCATCGTGCCCATCGTGGTCGCCATGCCGATCATCATCGTGGCGCCCATCCAGATCATCTGCGCCAGCTCCTTCCGCGGCTCGGGCGCCAGGCACGCCGCCAGCTCGCGGAAGTCCTTCTTCTCGGCCGAATGGCGCATCCGTTCGACCAGCTTCTCGGGGGATTCCGCCCCCAGCGGCGCACCGGCCGCCCGGCTCGGAACGGGAGCGGCGAGCGCCGCGGACATGAGGACGACGAGACCGAGGGCGGTCGAGCTACGGCGGGCGTTCGCGTTCATCTAAGCCTCCTTGGGTGGCGAAATCGAAATCTGGCGGGAAGGATATACGCTCTCCTCCTCTCGACGGAGATCCCCGATGCTCATCCGCTACTGCGCGCGCTGCCGGTCGGAATTTCAGATGCAGGTCCTCGAATGCCTCGATTGCGGCGGCCCGACCGACATCCGCGACGACGAAGTCCCGTTCGAATATCCGGAGGCCGACCTCCTGCCCCGCCGACAGGCCCCGGAGGATGACGAAGACGAGGACGAGGAAGACGACGAGGACGGCCCCCAGGAACCCGAACCCGCGATCCCTCTGGATGCCGAAGTCGTGATGGTGCGCGCGGCCTCTTACGATTGGATCCTCGACCTCGCCGACGCGCTCGCCCCGCGGGAGATTCCGGTGCGGATCCAGAAGAGCGCCGCCGGCGAAACGTACGGCCTGTTCGTCCGCGTCGAAGATGCCGAGGCCGCCGCCGCGATCGACCGCGAGGTCTACCTCGCCAGCCTGCGCGAAGAGATCCCGGAACTGCGGGAAGGAGCCTGCCCCGCCTGCGGTACGGACCTCCCGCCCGGAGCGGCGGAATGTCCCGAATGCGGTTTGATCCTCGCCTTCCCGGATGAACCCGAGGAATCGGAGACCGAACAACCGTAGGGGCGCACCTGCGTGTGCGCCCGGGTTGGCGGCGACCGAAACGAGGGCGGACACGTAGGTCCGCCCCTACGGTTTGTCGAGGGCCTCGATCGTCGCCTCAGACGCCGGACGTGTTTTCTGCAACCGCTGGGCCGCCGCTTCGGCCTCGCGCATCACGCGGAGCAGGTTCTCGCCCGCGAGCTTCTTGATCTCGGCGGCGCTCCAACCGCGGCGAAGCAGCTCCGCGAGCACCACCGGAAAGGCATCCACCCCCCGCGCGCCGATCGGCGTCGAGGTGATGCCGTCGAAATCCGAGCCGGTCCCGACGTGGTCGATCCCGGCGATTTTCCTCACGTGCTCGATGTGATCGGCGATGTCTGCGACCGATGGCTGCGGCTCGGGGTGCTCGCCCTTCCACGCCTCCAGATCGCGCTTCACCCGTTCCGGGTCCTCCGGGTGGAGCCCCTGGAGACGCTTTTCCTCGCCGTCGATCGCCGCGCCCCACTGCCGCCGCGCCTCGGTCAGGAACGACGGCACGAACGTCACCATCGCGACGCCGCCGTTCTTCGGCAGGAGAGCGAGCACGTCGTCCGGAATGTTCCTCGGATGATCGCAGAGCGCGCGCGCCGAGGAGTGAGAAAAAATCACCGGCGCTTCCGCCACCGCGAGCGCGTCTTTCATCGTGTCCGGCGAGACGTGCGAGAGATCGACCAGCATCCCCAGCCGGTTCATCTCGCGGATCACCTCTTCGCCGAACTTGGTCAAGCCGTTCGCCTTCGGCGCGTCGGTCGCTGAATCGGCCCACGGCGTGTTCCTGGTGTGGGTGATCGTCATGTAGCGGGCGCCCGCGGCGTAGAACGCGCGCAACACCGGCAGCGACGAGTCGATCGCGTGGCCCCCCTCCATCCCGATCAGCGAGGCGATCTTGCCCGCCTTGTGGATGCGCACCACGTCGTCGGCCGAGAAGGCCAACTCCAGATCGTTCGGGTAGCGCTCGACCAGCCGGCGGACGACGTCCATCTGTTCGAACACGGCGCGCGTCGCTGCCCCCCCTTCCAGCTCGACCGGCACGTAGACCGACCAGAACTGCGCGCCCACGCCTCCTTTGCGCAGCCGCGGCAGGTCGGTATGGAGGGGAGGATCGAGCTTCGTCTGGTCGACGGCGATGTCGATCTCGCCGAGCCGGCGGTCGAACCGCTTGCGGTACTCCCAAGGGAGATCGTTATGGCCGTCGATCAACGGGGTGGCGACCAGAAGCTTCCGCGCCCGCTCGACCAGCGCCGGATCGGGCGGCGTCCAGGGGTCGGCGGCGCGGAGCGACGAAGGCGACACGGCAGCCAGGGAGAGAAAGCAGGCTCCGATCAGAACGAGCGTCCGACGCATGTTTCAGGCCTCCGGCCGATAACGGCTCGGCACGTCGATGATCTTGTCCCACTCGTCGGCGGTCGAGCGGGCGACGAACGCGGTGAGCGCGCCCTCGCCGATGTTGAACACCTCATGAGGAACGCCCGGCTCGATATAGATGAAATCGCCCGCTTCGTTCTCCACCGAATGTTCCAGGTTCGGTCCGAAATCATGGCGCACCCGCCCTTCGACGATATAGAGCATCACCTCGAATCCGTCGTGGATGTGGGCGTAGGCGATGGCGCCGGGCGGCACTGTCGCAACGTTGATCGACAGGTTCTTCGCGCCGACGTTCCGCCCCGAGATTCCCTGCTGGTATTGGATGCCGTTCCAGCTGCGCCGGTGCTCCTCGCCGCCGCGCAGCACGTGGATGCCGTCGTGGCTTTCGACTAGCTCGGGCCGGACCGTTGCGTCGTCTTTCATCTCGATCTCCCGCGCGGGAACGCGGCTTCGATGAATCTCTTGAGTGTAGGGCAATAAGCGTATCATGCGCTCTATGTCCCCCCGCCTGCCTGAGCCGTTCCGCCCGCTCGACCACGCCACCTTTTCGGCCGATCGAATGGGCAAGATCACCCTGTTCGAATCCGAACGGGTGCTCGTCGGCCTGAACACGTTCGCGCCGGGCCAGGAGCATCGGCTGCACGCGCATACCGGGATGGACAAGGTGTACCACGTGCTCGCGGGGAGCGGGCTCTTCTTGCTCGCCGACGGCGACCGGCCGATGGCCGCGGGCGACATGCTGATCGCACCCGCGGACATGCCGCACGGCATTCGCAACGACGGCGGCGAGAACCTCGTGGTGCTCGCGATCCTGGCTCCCGCGCCATGAGCTTGCGAACGCGCCTCGGCACCGCGTGGATCGCTCTCGCGATCCTGCCGGGCTGCCTGTCCGACCAGCGAGCGGCAAGACCTGCAACCAACAAAGCGATCCTGCCGCTCGCCTCCGGCTCGCTCTCGGTGCGCGCCGTCCAATCGTCCGGCACGGCGCACGTGGTGTTGAACGTGGTGGGGTATTTTCAGTAGGGTCGGCAGGTCGATCATGACCGAGCACAACGACCCGACGCCCGAGGCGCCAAAACGCACGGCTCTCGCCAAGTGCGAACGGCACGGACTCCACTACGATCCGGCGAAGATGTCCGGGTGCGTGATCTGTCGGCGCGAGGCCCAGGCGGCCGGATCTGGATCAACCGGCGACGCGCCGGCCGCCACGGTCGCAGCTCGCCGGTCGCTCGCCGGGCCGCTCCTCGCCACGGCCGCCCTCTGTTTCGGCGCGGGCCTCGCGTTCTATCTCCTCCACGGCGCGGTCGCGAACTTGTTGCCCGGTTCCGGCGGCGACTCCGAGATCCCCGATCTCCTCGCCCCCCAGCGGAAACGGCTCGAGCAGGCCGCCCGCGACCTGGCCCGCGGGGATGCGGGAATGACGAGCGGCATCGAAGGCGGCCTTCCGACCCGGGAGGCGAATCCGTAGTAGGTGTAAAAACGCCGGCGAGACGCCGGCGGTCCCAGGAACAGCCGTCTCTCGCATCTAACGCTTGCTTGTCTCGCTGGACTCCTCGACGAGAGTCAGCCGGCCGGGGAGCGGGCCGGAGCTGAGAGCCACGGCGAGATCCCGGGCTTCCTGTTCGGTGAAGCCTCCTTCGATAACGCCGCTCTCGCCGATCCTGGTGTTCAGCCTCGGCGCGGAGATTACATGGCCGTCCAGCACGATGGCGAGAAGGGATCCGACGTTGGCGCCCGTCGCCTGGTACAAGGCTTTCGCCGGTTCCGGTTTCACGGAGAATTCAACGACAGGTTCTCCGAGGGAGCCGAGGCCGGTGCGTGCCGATCGAATGTCCCGGCCGGTGAGCACCGCGCGACGGTCGACCGCGAAGTACTGCGTGCCCTTCGCGTACTTCTCGCCGCGAATCTCTGCCGGCAGGATCTCCACCTCCGGCGGCAGCTTGCCGTCGTAGCGGGCGAGCACCTCGTCTTGAGACGAGAGGACCGCCCCGTCGGCGGGCTGGCGAACGAAGCGCAGCTCGAAGACGACGGACGCCAGAAGCGCGCGGCGGACCTGGGGCGAGTCGTCCTTGTGGGAGATTTTCACCAAGATTCGCTCGGAGCCGGCCGGCTCGACCACCGCGGGCTGAACGTCCAGCTGGTCGAGGCGCCGCCGGAGCGTGTCGCAGGTCTCCTTGAGGGCGACGGCGACGGGGAGCGCTGCGTCCTTGTGCAGTTGCAGCGTCAGGGTGAGATCCGGAGTTTGCGGGCAACCGGCGAGGAGAACCGGCAGAATCAACGCCAGTCGAGAACTCATGGCCATGGGAGTCTCCGAAGCTTTTCAGGTGGAGATGCCATCATGCGGCACGCGCACGGTTATCTTCGCGGCGGGACGGCGCGAAGGACGATCGTGACCTCGGTTCCGTCCTTCGGCAGCACCCCTTCGCGAACCCGGAAAGCCGTCGTCTTGTTCGTATAGTCGCGCACTGTGTAGGCACGATTGCCGATCTTGCTGCCCGGACAGGAGTAGAGGCAGATTAGGCACCCGGAGTGCGCGAGCAGACCGCAGAGCGAGGCCAGGAGGAGGGCGGAACGGTGTGCGAGCGTGGGCATGAAAGTGACTTTCGAGGAGAATATCACCCGGGCAGGCGCCTCCTCCCAAGCCATCGACGGCAGCTGACCTCAAGCCCAGATTCCGCCATCTCGGTCCTACGCGGGCTGAGACGCGGACCGGCGCCAAGAAGGGACGAGTCGCCAAAGCGCGGGGATTCCTTTACCCTAGAACTTCATGAACACCACCTCCCGGCTGGTCGCGACGCCGGAGCCGCCGGACGTCCTCTCGGTCGAGATTACGACCCGGTGCAATTTCAAATGCAAGATGTGCGCGCTGGTCACCGGCGGCACCCGATCGAGCGCCGAGGCGGGACACATGGAGTCCGCCGTCTGGCATCGGATCGTCGAGGCGGCCGAGGCGGTCGGGCACATCAACGTCAACGGTTGGGGCGAGAACTTCTACCACCCGGAATTCCTCGACTTCCTCGAACAGCTCGACGCGGCCGGCGTGTCGACCAACTTCTCGACCAACGGAACGTTCCTCACGTCGGAAATCGTCCAGCGGCTCGGGCGCCTTCGGCACCTGCGCCAGATCAACGTGTCGATCGATTCCCCCGATCCCGAAACCTTTTTCGCCATTCGCAAGGGCTCGCTCGCCGCCGTGCTCAAGGGTCTGGAGTTCCTGATCCGCGGCCTGCCCCATCCCGAACGGGTGACCGTCTCGTCGGTGGTGATGGAGTCGACCTACGAGAGCCTGGAGGCCTTTCCCCCGATCCTCGCGCGCCTCGGCGTGCGGGGCTACGTACTGCAAGGGATGGTCGACGCGGCGGGCACCCTCGCCGACGAACGCCTCGTGCCGCGACCCGAGATCCTGGCGGTCGTCGAGCGGGTCCGGAACCACTGCCGCGAGCTGGGCATCGACGTCCTGGTGGTTCCCTACCTCGGCTCTCAGCTCGACGATCGGGAACCCGAGATCTGGTCGAAAGAGGTCGCGCACCAGACCCGGCGCCTGCGCCCCGCCGCGGACGGCGAACCGCAGACCCGCCTCTGCTCTTCGCCCTGGGACCACGTGTTCGTCAACAAGGACGGGCTCGTCCTTCCCTGCTGCAACTGCCCGCCCTGGGAGCAATCGGCCGCCGACGGTCAAGGCGTGATGGGCGATTTGAACACCCAATCGTTCCAGGAGATCTGGCACGGCGAGCGCTTCGCGCGTTTCCGGCACGATCTCCTGTTCGGCCCGAATCCGTCGATCTGCGAAACCTGCTCGGTGACCTCGTCCGGGCGCCACTTCTTTCGCCAGATCGCTGCCGAGATCGAGGAGCGGGCCTGCTCCGGCCGCCGCTCCCGCCTGTTCCTGGTGGTGCGCAACGCCGGGGAGATCCCATGGACTCGCGAGACGGGCCTGCGGATCGGCACCGCCCAACCGCGCGACCGGCCGTCGCGGCTCGCCCATCCGTCCTGGCGCTCCCTGTGGCGGACCGAAACCTTCCGCGAGCGAAGCGTCCTGCCCGGCGAGCGGGCGACGTTCAAGATCCGTCTGGCGCCCGGAGCAGGCATGCCACCGGAAAGTTTTCAGTTGGTCGCCGATGGCGTCTGCTGGCTGCCCGGCACCCGATTCGAGATCGGACCGCCGGCCCGCTTCACCGGGCGGCGGACCCTCCGCTTCAGCGCCTCCTGATCCGGCCCCGCGGGTCGCCGCCGAAGAAGCGCGCCGCGCCGTCCGAGCCGAATCACAGAGCTGAGGCCCCATCTCCTTCGGCCCGGAGAGGGGGTGATCGCTCAGTTGTTGGTGGTATCCGTAGTGCAGCAGTCGGTGCAAATGGTTCCGTAGCAGGTGATGCCGGCGCAGGTCGTACAGGTCTTGCAGGTTCTGGCCAAGGTGTTGCCGCAGGTCAGCTGCGCCGTGCCACCCGCCAGCATCTCCAGATGGGAGGGAGTGAGCTGTTTCACGGTTTCACGGCTCAGGCTGAGCTTCGAGCGCTTTTTCCTCATGAGGCTTCTCCTTTTCTCGGGAAGGTTGATGCTGGCCGGGGAGCCTAGCGCGAAACCGGAAGAGGCCGGAACCCTATCGGTCAAACTGCACGAGGGTGTGACCAAGGCGCGGCCGGCAGGGGCGAAGCACCCAGCCGGCGGGAAGACCGCGTCAGGCGAAGCTTCCGGCAAGAGGATGCTTTTCCCGGGCGCGCCGAGCACCAGCTCGGCTGTTTTTGGCGACCTCGGCCACTTCGGTGCCGAGCTGGTGCTCGGCGGTCCCGGGGTTTCATCAACCCGAAGTGTTCTCGGTGAAATCTTGCCCTTACAGCGCCTTGCGTGGAGGCACCACCACATTGGAGACCAGCAGCCCGGCGACCAGGGCGATCGCCACGAGCGTCATGCGGAACGCCGTCTCGATGCCGGAGACGACGTCGCTTTCGAGCAGAGCGGCTAGGCTTTTGAAGCCGATGCTGCCGGGCACCAGAAAGAGGATGCCGGGTACCTGAGTGACCGCCGCCGGTCGATCGAGAAAGCGGGCGTAGAGATTGCTGCCGGCGCCCACCGCGACCGCTCCGGCGAAGGCGCCGAGCTGGGGGCCGAGGGCGCGCGCTCCGAGGCGGACTCCGAAATAAGCGGTGATTCCGGCGATCAGAATCCATGGAATGTCGCGTGGGCTCGCGCGAAGCAGGACGACGAAGCCGAGCGGCGCGATCAGGAGCGCCACCCATTCGGTCCAAGCCGGCAGCGGAATTGGATGGACGAGCGCGGTCGCAGGCGCTCCGGCGATCAGGAGCGCGGCGAGCTGGGCGCCGAAGGCGACGCCGAACGCCAGGGCGAGGAAGATCATCAGGGCGTTGGCGAGCCGCGCGCTGCCGGAGGAGAGATCCCGGGTGGAAAGCTCCGACATGGCGACCGTAAGCGACAGCCCCGGCACCAAGGTGATCAGCGCCGAGAGGGTGACAATGTAGACCGAGACCCGGCCCCCGTGCGCCGCGGCGAACGTCGCGAGGAACGAGGCGAGCGCCGCCGCCATCGGCTCGAACAGTCGGCCGAGCCAAGGGCGCGGCCCCGAGTAAAGCCCGAGCAGGCCGATCAGCAGACCGAGGACGCCGCCCGCCAAGACCTCGCGCCAGCCGCCGCCGAAGAAGCGCGCCGCGGTGGCCGAGGCGAACGCCGACGAGGTGAGCACCAGGGCGGGGCCGTAGCGTTGGGGCGCGGCGGTGATCGAAGCGATTCGCTCCGCCGCGGCCTCGACCGATACCTCGCCGTGCATCACTTGCGTGGCGAGACCATCGAGCAGCGCGAGCCGCTCCAGGTTCATCGATTCGGGCTGCACGCGGATGAGGACCGTTTTGGCTTCTTCCCCCGGCAGCCCGGCCGAGAGGAAAACCGCCGTCGGGGTCGAGAAAAACTGTGCTTCGAGGCCAAGCCGGTGCGCGACGCCCTGGAGCGCGTTTTCCAAGCGGTGGGCCGTCGTGCCGTAGCGGTGGAGCGCGCGGGCGAGGTCGACGAGAAAGCGGATCGCCGCCGAAGGAGGGCGGCCGGGACCGGCTTCAGGAAACAGATAGGGCAGTTGGGTCGGGGCGGCCATCGGACCGCTCTCTTCGCTCTACTTGCCCGCAAGCATCGAGCGCATGACGTGGCGGGCGATCTCGGGGTTCTCGCGCAGGCGGCGGATCGAGTAAGGATACCAATCGCGCCCGTAGGGGACGTAGACGCGTAGCCGGTGCCCTCCGGCGATCAGGATCTTCCTCAACTCTTCGTCCACCCCGAGCAGCATCTGGAACTCGTACCGCTCGGGGGCCAAGCCGTACTTTTCGATCAACCCGAGCGCGGCGCAGACGAGATATTCGTCGTGGGTTGCGATCGCCGGATAGACCCCTTGCCGGATCAGCTTATCGAGCGCCTGCACGTAGTTGGCGCGGACGGTCTCGTACCCCTTCCAGGCGATCTTCCGCGGCTCGATGTAGATTCCCTTGCAGATCCGGATGTTGACGCCCGTCGGCGGCAGCGCCGCGATGTCGGAAAGCGTGCGCCGCATGTAAGCCTGGAGGACGACGCCGACGTTGCCGTATTTTTCGAACAGCTCGCGGAAAATCGCAAGCGTTGCATCGGTGGTCGAGGCGTCCTCCATGTCGATGCGGACGAAGTTGCCGAGATTCTTGGCGGTGGCGACGATCCGCTCGATCGATTCGCGGCAGAAGCCGAGGTCGATCTTCATCCCGAGCATGGTCGGCTTGATCGAGACGTTCGCGTCGAGACCCTGGGCGTGGATCTGCTCCAAGATCCGCACGTACTCATCGACCGACGCGGTCGCCTTGGCCCGCTCCGAAACCTCCTCGCCGAGCAGGTCGAGGGTGACCATGGCGCCCGCGGCGTTCAACCCGCGGACCGCGCGGATCGCGTCGTCGAGCGTTTCGCCCGCGACGTAGCGCGCGGCCACCTTGCCCACGATTCCCTTGGGCACTAGCGGCAGGCCGGTGACGATCAGCCGATCGAAGAGCTTCATCGACTCCTCCCCTCCCGTCCTCCGGTAGATCTCGGGACGGTCACGCGGCGGCAACAACCGGGGAATCGTCGACCACCCAGCGCACCGCCTTCGAACAGGGGCAGGCGCCACCGACCCGGCGTAGGGTCGGCGACTTGCCCGCGGCCGCCTCGGCGGTCGTCTCGCCGCGCGCCACCTGGCCGAGCAGGTCGAGATATTCCTGGAAGTCGCGGTTGGCGAGATACGACTCGGGTAGATTCTTCGCCAGGTGCTTGGCGTAGGCGTCCATGTCGTCGAACGTCTCGCCGTCGCGCCCGATCATGGTGTACGCCGGGGTGCCGCGGCGGCGGAAGAAATCGGCATGCGGCAGCCGGAGCAGATCGTCGCGCCCGATCCCTTCGAGCACCTCGCCTTCGAGGATACGGTCGAGCGTCTTTTCCGCGTCGCCGATCGACAAGCTCGGCACGCGGGCGCGCAGGAAGCGGAGGTTCAGGTCGCGGACGAGCTTGCTCACCTCGTCGCGGTACTGCTGCTGCGCCTCGTAATTCTTGAGCGGCTTCAAGCCCATCTTGACGTTCGAGCCGCCGCCGCGCTCGTCGCCGAACATCTCCAGGCCGCGCTGCATCCATTTGTTGATGGTTTTTTGCAGCGCCGGGAGGCTGATCGTCACGTCGCCGGCCGCCGCGCGGGTCACCCAGCGGCGCATCGGCACGACGCCGGCCGCGAGATGGAACGCCTCTTCCTGGAGCATCCTGGGCATGCTCTCGGCCATCGGCTGGTAGGCGCTCACCTTCTGCATCGAAAGCTGGTACTTGCCCACCCGGTCGATCAGGGCGCAAAACACCACGCTGTCGACGAAGGAATCGAAATCGATGTTGAACGCGGAGAGCACGTGCGAGCCGGTATTCATCGAGAGAATCCCCTCGATCATCTGCTCGGTGCTCTCGGAGGTGACGCTCGACCAGTCATCCTCGGCCAGCAGGTGGAGCATCTGATAGCCGTGCCGCAGCTCCTCGGCCATCATGCGCAAGATCCAGAACTGCTCCTCCTCGTTCTGCGCGCGGGCGAGCGTCAGGCGGTGCTGCTGGATCGAGCCGAACTCGGTCGAGGCCTGGGCGCGGATCGCGCCGTACAGATGGTGCGCAGTCTCGGGCGCCATCTCCGAAGCCTTCTGGTATTTCGGCTTGCCGGTGTGCTCGCCGCACTCGATGGTCGTACACATCCCCAGCTGGCGGAACGCGCAGAGGTTGAACCTCGGCTCGGTAGGGAAGAACTTCTCCCAATTCTCCATCAGCAGCGAATAGTCGGGCAGAAAGGCCTCGCGCCACTTGATCACGGCGCCGTGGAACTTGTTCGGCAGTTGTTCGGTTCTCACGCTCATCGTTTCTATCGCTCCTCGGCGCGGTTCGGCCGGCCCAGCTTTTTTGAGATCAAACTTTCAAATCGAATCGAGTCAGATCGTTCGTACCAGGGCGGTCAGCTTCGCCGGCTCGAAACCGACCGAGTCGAAGAACTTGACCAGCTCTTCCCGGTCGTTTTCGACCAACGTGCGCACTTTTCCCGCGCCGCGGGCGCGGAAACGCGCGAACATCTCCTCGGCGAGCCGCCGCCCGATCTTCAAGCCGCGGGAGCGCGGGTCGACGCCCACCACCTCGATCCAGCCGGTCGGCTCTTCCAGGCCGAACTCGCCGGAACGGACGTCGCCGAGCATGAAGCCGACGACTTCTCCCAAGTGCTCGGCAACGAGCGCCGTCTCCGGGTCGCGGCGAAGGTGATAACTGATTCGGCGCTCCCAAACTTCCGGCCGGTAGGCGCCGCCGATCCGCTCGTCGATCGAAACCACCGCCGAGATGTCGAGCTCGTCGAGCTGGCGCACCAGAATCTGACTTTCACTGCTCATGTACGCCTCTCCCAGATGACGGCTTGACTCTAGTCTTTGCGCGGATTCCAACCGGAGCTCGCTACGCGGAGCCTGATTGTAGCGGCACGCCCTCCGGCCGCCAAGGCCCGGGCTTCGCTGGTAAGCTTCCCCGATCCGGAGGATTCCCCTTGGAAGTCACCCCTGAAATGCTTTGCGACCAGAGCGCGTGGTCCGCCGTACAGCAGCGTTTTGCCGAATTTTTCTTGACCGATCCCGAGTGCCACGACGAGGCGGCGTTCGCCGCGCTCGCCGAGCGCGACCCTTTCTTGCGTTACGACCTGCAACGCTGGTTGATGTTCTTGCGGCCGGCGGCGAGAGCCGAGCTGGGCCGGGCGACCACCGAGGCCTGCCGCCTGGTTTGTGAGATCCCGCGCCGCGTCTTCGCTCTCGACCCGCAAGCGCTGGCCGATTTCTACGGCATGCCGAAAGAGATCGCAAAGCTGATCGCCGAGCTGGTGACCAAGACCGATTGTTTGAAGGACATGGTCTCGCGGGCCGACTTGATCTGGACCGTCGAGGGCTTGAAGGTTTGCGAGATCAACGCCTCGGGCAACCTGGGCGGCTGGGAGGTCGGCGGTTGGCACGGCCGCTATCGCCGCGTGCCGCCGCTAGCGCGCTTTCTCGACGAGGAGGGCGCCCGCGTCGCGCTCACCGATCCGCTCGACGAGTCGTACGCGCATTTCATCGCCGTCGGTCAGGCACGCGGCCTCGCCGCGTCCGGCAACCTCAACCTCGCCATGACCAGCAGCGAAACGACCGCCGAAGAGTTCGTGGCGTTCGTCGATCGCGGCTACCGCGCCGCTCTCGCGGAGAGAATTCCCGGCGCGGCGGGCCGGGTCGTCCTCTGTCGGCCCGAGGAGGTGATCGAGCGCTCCGGCCGGCTTGAGGTCGGCGGGCTGCCGATCCAGCTCGTCCTCGACACTTCGCCCGAGCTGTTCAGCCGCAGCGTCTTTTCCGCCCTGATGGCCGGCACGGCGTTCGCCTGGAACGGCCCACTCACGACGATGCTCTCCGACAAGATGAATCTGGCGCTCCTCTCCGAGCTTGAAGCGAGCGGCGATCTCGCGCCCGAAGACGCCGCGACCGTGCGCCGGCATTTTCCCTGGACCCGGCGGGTGGTCGGAGATTTCACCGACTTTCGCGGCGAGCGCGGCTATCTGCCCGACCTGATGGTCGAGCACCGCGACCATCTCGTGCTCAAAGCGGGAATCTCCTCGTCCGGCCTCGCGGTCCATCTCGGGCGCAACATGACCCCCGACCAATGGCAACAGTGGCTCGATCGGGCGCTCGCCGAGGGGGGATGGATCGTCCAGGAGTTCGCCGATTCACGCCCCTTCCTGCTCGGCGACACCCGCGGCAACCCGGCCTGGCAGGACATCGTCTGGGGAACGTTCGATTACGGCGGCAAATACGCCGGCGCCTTCCTCCGCCACAAGCCGTGCGAGCAGGAGGGGATCATCAACGCCGCCCAAGGGGCGACGATCGGGGTCTACTACGACGCGACGGAGTAGGCCCTGCGCGGCATCGCCGCCGGTCGGAACAGCCCTGATCTGATCCTCACAGCCGCGGCTGCGCCGTTTGGAGTGCGGGGAC
>DASYKS010000085.1:0-34210 GCA_035995205.1 Thermoanaerobaculia bacterium | reverse complement strand
CCCGGATTTCGAGTCCGTCTGGCAGCGGCGCGTGGACGCCGTCTTCGGAGACATCCCGGCTCACTACCTTTCCCTGGAAGATCTGATCCAAAACAAAACTTGCGCGGGGCGAGATCAGGACAAGGCAGACCTCAGGGTGCTGCACCGGGTTGGCAAGCAACACAGCTGGCCGCCTCGGAAAAGGTGATGGAAAAGATCTGACAGGCGCGCGATCTCTTTGCGGGAGGAGACGCGCTGCAAGGTTAGGGTGGCACCTATCCTGCACCTATCTGGATTGGGCCTTCGAGCCCCTTTCCAAGGAGATTCTGATGAAGAGGAACCCTGTCTTTAGGATAGGTGTGCTATTGCTGTTGTCGGTGGGATGGAGCATGGTTCCCGCCGCGGGTTGGGCCGCTCCGCAGATTCCGGAGGCGGCTATCCCTCCGCCGGCCATCGAATGGGTCGACGAGGCCCTCCCGGCGCAGGCATCGATCGCCCCCGGGGACTTCGCCGGCGTCTTCTCGCGGGTGAGCTTGGCCGCGCGGAGCACCGAGAAGGAGCTGACCGCGGCATCGGATGCCCTCGACGCCGCGACGACGGCGGAGGAGGCGGCGAGCCTCCTGCCGGAGTCGGTCTACCAGGATCATCCGGAGCTCGTCACTTTCATCGAGACCGGCGTCCTGGCGCCCCCGCCTCCGCCCCCGTCGACCCTCTTCACCGGCGAGCAGATCCCGGCGACCCCCGCGGCCGGCGGCACGCTCCTCCCCGGCCTGCCGCCACCGTACGGCCTCTACACTAGCAACCCGACCAACAACTGGGGGATGCCCAACAGCAAGAACGGCGGCTGCGGTCCGGAGATCATCCGCGGGGATGGGGCCTACTTCGACTTCCGGCGGGCCTGCCGGCAGCACGACCTCGCCTATCGCTGGACGCCGGTTCCGCCCAGCCAGCGCCTGCAGGTGGAGAACCGCCTCCTGCACGAAATGCTCTACGACTGCAGCCTGCGCGGCCCGGTGACCGGGGCGCTCTGCGCCATCCGGGCCGGCATCTACTTCCTGGGGACGACGATCGGCGGAGGGTTCTCCTATGGGGCGACTCCGACGCCGGCCTACAACACGGAAGGCAAGCCCATGACCTGGCCGGTGCCCTACTCCTTCTGCGCCCAGCCCTCGCACCCCTGGGTCTTCACCAACGGTTATGGGAACCGCGTGCCGCGGGCCAAGCCCATCTACTTCACTGGCGTGGTAAGGCAGCACAGCCGGGTCCTCTTCCAGCTCATCGACGGCGCCGGGAACGTCGCCCTGCAGCACATGACGCACGCCGCTCGCACCAACTGCGTCATCCACCACGAGCAGGAAGCGATTCCCGCCTTCTATCTGCCGAACGGGGTCTACGAAGTGAGGGCCCTCTTCACACCGTGGGAGACGGAGGAGGTCACGGTTCAGATCCTGGGCAACCTCGAGATCTTCACGCCGACCGGCACCACCTCGTGCAACCAGTCGAGTCACGTCTGGGTGTACTCGGCGCAAAACCCGCCGCATGTCGGAGCCACGATCTACCCGAATGGCGTGGTCAAGGGCAACACGGCCGCCACCTTCACCTTCGTACCGCGCGCCGGCGGAACGACCCGCTACCACACGACCCATGCGGCACAGAACAACTGCGTCATCAACTACGAGCCCGAGGCCCGCTCGACGGCCGGCTGGGCGCCGGGCCTCTACGACATCTATGCCGCCTACAACGAATGGGAGACCGACGGAGTGGTGACCAAGCTGGTGGGGGTTCTCGACCTGCGGTAGGAGGGACGAGGAGGCCGCGGACCCGCGCGGCTTCCCCGTGGCCCGCCTTAGTTGAAGATGTCGTCCTCGCCGCTCGACGCCACGGCCGCGCCGGTCCGCAGATACTCCGCCGCCTCTCGAAAAGCCCGAGCGAAACCAGACGTAGGCGATCTTTATCTCGGTGCGAACCCTCTTGCTGGCAGCGTGGCCGAGCGGCGCGGGCGACTTCTTCGTCTTCGCAGGCTGAGAGAACGAGCACCCGAGCCGCCGTCGGCGCCCGCCCACGCTTGAAATCTTCGTCCCAAGACCCCATTTGCTCGATTTCTCGGAATTCGCCATCTATCGTTGCGGCGTGGGGCGGATCGCTACCGGGCGGAGAAACGTGAGGGGGCGAACGAGAGGCTCGGAAAAGATCGCTTGAGCCTGCTCTCGAACCCCGGCGGAACACGCCTCAGGGGGAGAGGGTGCGGCGGAAATGACCGAAAAGCGTACCTCGACAACCTCCGAGAATCCAAAGGCCCTGAGGGACGAGGGCTATTTGCTAGGGTCTCAGGCGTCGAAAGAAACCGAAGCGGCCGAAGGGAGAAGCGGCGATGAACAGCGAGTACCCTACGAGGACGCGGGACCGGGGCTTCCCCCCGGAGGGAAGGGCGATCCTGGCCCAAAAACGGTGCTCCCGCGGCAGGGACCAGCGTTCCCGCGGCAAGGACCAGCGTTCCCGCGCCAAGGACCAGCGATCCCTCGGCAGGGACCAGTGGTCCCGCGGCAAGGACCAACGATTTTGGCCGAAATACGCTGGTCCCGCGGGAAGGACCAGTGGTCCCGCGGCAGGGATCAACGATTTTGGCGCAAATCCGTTGGTCCCGGCGGAGGGAACGTTGATCCCGCGGCAGGGAGCGGCGATTTTGAACTGAAAACGGCGGTCCTGGCGCCCCGAAGACCGTCGCCAGGAGGACGAAGGCTTCACCTGTGCCGGCCATTTCGGCTCGCACGTTCAACAAGGAGGGCATCATGCCCGATTCGTACGCAGGAAAGACGGAGCGCTGGACCACTCTGGTCGCCAACGCGGAGCCGTTGATCGGCGCCGTGCCGGCCGCCCAGGAACTTCATGCGGAGCTCAAGCTGTCGACGGCCGAGCTCGGCGCCATGGCCCCAGGACATTGCGGCGACGGGGAGCCGCGGCTAAGGCCAAAGCCAAGGCTCTGGCGGAGGCCAAGGCAAGGGGCAAATCCTCTCCCGGCCGTTGTTTGTTGCGCCTCCGGCTCTGTTCAGGATTCACACCAAGCGCCCCACCCAGCCTCTGGGCTTTAAGCGGCGGATCCTCCTTACGTCGCTGGCGTCCAGTGTTTCGCGCTTGGCGGCGGAGTAGCCGCCAGCTCGAAGCGTGAGTGGGGTGCCGACCTAGTCAGGAAGATCGTGGTTTGTCAGGACCGCTTCTATTTGTTTCTGGCCCCTTCTCGCATTCGTCGCACCAAAAACGGACTTCCAGGTTAATATCTGATTTGGATTTCCAGAGGAGTACAGACGGAACGAAACCGTCTTGGAAACATAGCCTGGCAGAACAATATCATCCTCCTCTTCAAGCGCCTTGGATGCACGGACCCATTCAGACCGGGGATATCCCTTAGGCTTGAAGAATACTGTCCGCACAAGTAACCCAGTTACCCGAAGCCATCGGATCTCAGCAATGATTCCAGGCTGGCATCCTGGCACAACGACAATGCTTTCTGCCGACTGCGCCAATTCACGGAACCGCGTCAGCCATGTGGCATCGTCGGTTATGACCTGGCCTGCTCCCTCCGAGCCGTGCACACCTATACAAATCAGCAATATGCCAATTCCCTCAAAATATTTGCTGATCTCGAAGTCGAAGCCCTTCTTGTATGGTTCAAATGGCCTCGTCGTTATCAGGCTTACCCACGAATGCCGGTTGCGCAATTGTCCTTCGACCGCGAATGGCCTGAGATAAAGGGCGAAAGGAATCTGGCCGCCATGCACCATAACCGTTTGATAATTGCGCGTGCTCACTTCATCCGCAATCCTTTGCGCACGCCGGTCACGCTCTTCCTGTTCCAGGCGCCGGTCGTTCCTTGAAAGCAATCGCGCGAGCATGCCACAGGCCATCGCCACGCCCAGCATCGCAAAGCCGACCCTCAGAAAAGGGTCTCCGCTTCCAGTGAGAACGCCAACTGCGATCCGACAACTGGACTGCAGTGACAGTGCGCCGGCAATCCAAGCCAGCCATCTCGCGCTACGAGACAACGGAGAGGCCCGCCACGTACTGCTGAAGAGCTTCGGTGGGCTCCGGGGCGATCTGGTATTTCTGGTGTGCCCTGGCACGTCGCTCGGCTTCCCGCTGCGAAGCTCGGGCCACCGCAGACATTGATCGAAGCGCCCCCTTCCAATCCATACTCCGCTGCCCTCCTCCGTAGGAGAAACGCGAAATTCCCGCCATCTTCGCATCATGCACGACTGGCTACGTCTGCGGTCTAATCGCCGCCCCACTCGAACAAACGGCAATCTGGGCGGGAAGGATCCCCGAGGAAACCGAGCCAGCCGATCACCGGCCCTCAGGTATTCCGCCGCCTCTCGAAAGGCCCTCTCAAACCAGCGGTAGGCAATCTTTATTTCTGTCCGAACTCTCTTGCTGGCGGCGTGGAGCCCTCGCCGCTCAAGCTGGGGCAGGAGTGGAGATGTCTATCGATGGATTAGTCAGCTTCCTCCAGCCACTGACCGAAGATCGACCTGATCAGGTTCTCGCTCACATAGAAGCTCGTACCGCGCAAGCGAGCAAGGACTTCGGGAAGATCGATCCATCCCTTTTCGGCTGCGATCCGCAGGACCCCCAACGTGCCCGTCACTCGCAGGCTTCGCCGACGAGCCTCGGCTCGCCCCGAGGCTTCATCGATCAGGAGCAGATCGGCGCGCAGGAGATGAGCGAGTGCAATCGCCTCTCGCTCGCCGAGGTCTAGGTCGGCGGTAACGAGTTCGGTTTGGTCGAAAAGGACCGTTGGATGTGCAGCCAGGAAGGAGGTCGGGAGAGCCAGTCCTTCACAGCTTGAGGCGCCCTCACCACGGTCAACTCTCCGAGGACCGCCTCTGGTGCAATGACCTCACCGTAGAGATGGTGCAGAAGATCCGTCTGGTTCAGGAGAATGAGATAGTGGAGCGGTCCACTGTCTGCGACGACGATCACCGGCCGGCCAGGATTCCGAGATCCCGGTGGGCGGCGAAGTCTTCTTCCAGATCAGCTTCCGAGTAGTGCAGGGGCACTCGATGCTCCTTCAACAGCGCATGGATCTCGAACCGCGTCTCCAGGCCGAGGAGACGCCTCACCTGCGTCTCAGTCAGAGCACCCGTTCGGTAGCCCTCCACGGCAATGGTTTCAAGGGCATGGCGGGAGACGTTTCCCCATTGCCCGGCGAGGGATTCAGAGATGTCTTCCGGCAGGCTGATCGTAACGACCATGGGGGTCACTCCGCTTTCATCTTAGACCACAACAGTCTGAGCCGGCGAGATGCCGCGCTCGTTGGAACCGCCGCCCCGCGGAATCATTCGGCGGAACAGCACCGCCAGCGGATCGCGGAGTTTGTCGAGGCGGCGGCTCTTGGAAGGGGTCGCCAAACCCGCGACCGAAGGTTCAAACCTCGCGGGGCTTCACGCGAAGCCACACAGAAATTTCCGTGAAGCCACGCAGATTGGGTCGCCAAGCCCCGCAAAACGAGGTTGAAGCACCGCAAAACGTCCCGAAGCCACGCTCAGAGCGCGCGAAGCCACCGAGAAATTCGCTGAAGCCACCGAGAAAACCCCTGAAGCCACACAAACGGTCGACCAAGCCTCCGGGGGGCCGGGCCGGCTTACCGTTGGACCTGGCGCGCGAGCGACTCGACCTCTTCGAGGCAAGTTTCCAGCCCGGCGGTCCCGAGCCTTCTCACTCCATAGTAGAAATCTGCCGATCGATACGCCGGAACCCCGGGGCGCCCCGTCGGCTCGTCGCTGGACTCCAGGAACGCTAGGACTCTCGTTCCGGAGGCGAGCTTTGCGCGCTCTTCGATCTCGAAGCCGCCGGCCGCGAGGCGCTCCCAATGGAGGTAGAGGACGGTCTCGCCCGGAGCCGCTCCTTGGTACGCTCTTTCGACCCGCAAGTCGGTCGCCACGTGGGCGAATTCGCCTTGCCGCTCGATCACGGTCGAGTCGCCCGCGACCGCGGTGATCGCGAGGTCGCTCCCGGCGAGGAGCTCGGGGAGAGTTTTGGGGACGAGCGCGGTTTCGCCGGAGAGGATCGTGATCGTTTCGGCGGGCGAGGTCCGGAGGGCGAGATCGACCTGCCGCTCCTCCCTGGGCGCAAGGGCGAGGTCTTGCCGCGTCGCGGCCTCGAAGCCTTCGAGCGTCGCCTCTACGGCGTAGGCTCCGGCCTCCAGACCCTCGAGCCGGAAATCCCCCGTCGCTCCGGTCACCGCGACGAAGGAACGGCCGTCCGGATGCCGTGTCGCAGTGATTGTGACGCCGGGAAGCGGGAGCCCGTCTTCGTCCGTCGCGAGGCCGCGCAGGGTCGCGGCCGCATCGGCCGATCCCTTCGCCGCGTGGCCGCTACGGGCGGAATCCACCGCGAGAGCGGGCGGCGCGGCGGAGGGGATTGGAGCGCACGATCCTTGGGCGTGGACCGCGCCGACGCCGAGCCAGGCGGTGACAAGGGTGGCCGCGATCGAGAACACCCGCCGGTCGGCCCAGACCGAAACCGGCTCGATCGCAGCGGCGGGCTCGGCTTCTTCGAGCACCGATATGCGGCCGTCGCGCCGGGTGATCCGCGCGCACAACGAGCCCCGGCTCGCCTCGATCCGCATCCGGATCTCGCCCGGGGTCATCCGTTCGAAATCGTAGACGTCGCGCCGGCATTCGGCACAGAATCTTCGGGTTCGGTCCCCTTGCATCCCATCCCACGACGCCGCGCACGGAGTGCCGATCACCAGCCGGTTCAACGCCTCGCTCCGGATTCCCATCGAAGCCTCCCAGAAAGAGGCCCTATCCCGGAGCCTCGATTCCTCATCGTCAGGGAGTCCGGATTGCAATCGGGCGGCCATCGCCGCCACTGTGCCAAGGCGCGCCGAGTCTTAAGGCCACCTTTCCTTTGCCTGCCTTTGAGGGCTTTTCAGCAGGTCATGCCGGCTGAGAACTGCGGCTGCGACAGTTACCAAAAGGAGTCATCTTCCCGCTGACTTACCTCCCGAAGTCGGTACTCGGCGATCCTGCGAATCAGATCCTCCGGCAGGGGCCGGCCATAAGGAAGCTGAAGGAAGTTCTTGGTCGTCTTATGCCTCTCCAGATCTTCGCGAAACGCCTCCAATGCCGCCGCCGAGGGCGCGAAGCTGCAATGTGCTTTGTGCGCGGAGAACGCGAACAGGAAGCGGGGCTCCACGAAGAAGGGGTTTCCCCACTTGATCACCTCCTCGGCTTCCGGCGCGACGCTCTTGAGGATCGCGTACAGCCGGCGCAGGTGCGGCTGGCCCTCGCGGGGGGCCGCCTCGATGTACTCGGCGATCGTGGTCGGACGCTTGCTCGCCATCTTCATGAGAGCGCACTGATCGTGACGTAGTACCCATCCGGATCTCGAAGCGAGAACTCCTCGGTTTGGGTATTCGGGTTCACGTGCGGTTCCTCTTCGAACCGGGTGACGAGAGATCTTGCCCTCTCCAAGGCCAGGGCGAAGTCGTCGACGCGGAAGAACAAGAGGAGCCCGTTGCCGGGCGTCGCCGCGTCGGGGCTCATCAACGACGGATGCTCGTGCGCGCCCCATTGGTGGAGGCAGAGCAAGACCGTTCCATCCGAATCGAGGATCTGCCCAAAATGGTCATGGGCCGGTTGCGTCTCGGGCTGGCCGAAGAGCGATTGGTACCATTGGAAGCTGCGCGGCACGTCGCGGACCCCGAGGATCGTCCAGGTTCGTGTCATGAGATCTCTTCCCGCCGTCGGCCAGCCATTCGCCTCTATTTGGCCTGGTTCAAGGCTACGGCGGCGCGGATGAGCGCCTTGAACGCCTTCTCATCGATCTTCGCGCCTTCGGGGAAATCGATGGCGCGCCGGGTGGCTCCTTCGAGACTGGAGTTGAAGAGGCCGGCGGGGTCGTCGAGAGCCGCCCCTTTGGCGAAGGTCAGCTTGACGGCCTTCTTGTAGGTTTCGCCGGTGCAGAGGATTCCATCGTGCGACCAGACCGGAACGTTCCACTTCCACTCCTCGACGACTTTCGGGTCGGCCGCTTGGATCAGGGCACGGAGTCGGCCGAGCATCTCGCCCCGCCAGTCGTCGAGCTCTTCGATTCGTTGGTCGATCATGTCCGAAGGAGTTTTGCCCTCCGGTACCGCGCTCTTCTTCATGGGTCTGCTCCTCGGTCCCGAGACTTCGAACGATGGGGTCACCGCCGTGGTACCGATTCTAGCGGGCGCAACCGCCTCCCTGTCCACTTGCCGCCCCCCGCCCTCTGTGATGCAATCGCCCCCCACTGGCTCGCGACCATGAAGTCTTACTCTCAAATCGACGGCGATGGCGGCTCTGGAGTTGCCGAGCAGGTTGCCGACCTCGAAGCCTCGATCGCGCGCCGGATGGCGAGCATTCGCCATGTGGTGGCGATCGGCTCCGGGAAAGGCGGCGTGGGGAAGAGCACGCTCACCCGGCAGCTCGCTTCGGTTCTTGCCGCGTCGGGCAAGAAGGTGGGCATTCTGGACGCCGATTTGAACGGGCCGAGCCAGGCGATGCTCTGCGGCGT
The DNA here is from genome assembly GCA_035995205.1 of Thermoanaerobaculia bacterium. Lineage (GTDB taxonomy): Bacteria > Acidobacteriota > Thermoanaerobaculia > Multivoradales > UBA5704 > DASYKS01. Next base: position 25,693 of record DASYKS010000085.1, on the reverse strand, counting down.
GGCGGACATTCCGCCACTTCCGGGCGACGAGGGGCTGCTGCTGCCGGTGAGCCGCGACGGCTTGAGGATTCTTTCGGTCGGCAGTCTGCTCGCCGACGGCGAGGCCTTGAGCTGGCCCAGCGCCTCGCCCCGGCACACGCACGTCTGGAGGGCGACGCGAGAGTTCGCGAAGCTCGCGGAGCTACTGGGCGCCGTTCACTGGGGCACGCTCGATTTTCTGCTGGTGGATCTGCCGCCCGGCCCCGAGCGCACCGCGCAGTTCGCCGATTTCCTCGGGGCCGAGGCTTCGGTGCTGCTGGTCTCGATTCCGTCCGCCCTGGCGCGGGGAGTGGTCGCCCGCTCGGCGAGCGCGCTCGCCCCACTGCCGAACCGGCTGTTGGGCTATGTCGAGAACATGAGCGGCTACGCCTGCTCCGGCTGCGGCACCGTCCGGCCGCTTTTCCCCGAGAGTCGGGAGGCGTCCGACCTGGCGCTCCCTTGCCTTGGCCGCATCCCTTTCGACCCGCAACTCGCCGCCCTCTCCGACGAAGGCCGCGCGATCACGGAAATCCCGGAAGGGGGACCCGTCGCCGCGGCTCTCTTCGAGACCGCCCGTACCCTGATCGAACGCCTCGAGGAGGTGCCATGAAGTTCCTTTGCGTCCCCTGCGATACCCCCATGCGTCTCCGAGCCACCCAAGAATCCGAGCCCGGTTCGCTGTCCGTGGTCTACAGCTGCCCGGCCTGCGGTTACGAGATGGCGATGCTCACCAACCAGCACGAAACCGACATGGTCCGCAGCTTGGGGGTGCGCATCGGCCCGGCCGCCGCGGCGGCGATCGCCAACCCCGGCATGCCTGGAATGGTTTCCCCGGGAATGGCGAGCCTCGCGGCCGGAGCGGGAGAAGCCCCCGCCGGCCGCTGCCCCTTCTCCGCCATGCTCGGCGGCACTACGCAGCCCGGAGCGACCGAAACTCCGAGCGGCCCCGCGTGGACGGCCGGAGCCTTGGAGCGCCTGGAGGCGATCCCCGAGATGGTCCGGCCGATGGCGCGCGCCGGAATCGAGATGGTCGCCCGGGAAAACGGCCAGGCGTTGATCGACGAGGAAGTGCTCGCCGCGGCACGCTCCCGGTTCGGGATGTAGCTGGAAGTGGAAGCCGTCGTTCCGATCGGCGCCGGACCCGGGCGCCCGGCAGGTCCCGCGGCGGCGGCTTTCTCACGCCCTTACGTCGTTTCCTGGAACCTCACCTACCGCTGCAACCTGGCCTGCGAGCACTGCTACCTTGACGCCGGCCCGGCGAAGGTCGCGACTCCGGCGTTCGCCGATCGGAGCGAGCTGGGAACCGAGCAGTGCTACCGGGTGGTTGACGAGATCGCCGCCTTCGCCCCGGAGTGCGTGACGATCCTCACCGGCGGCGAGCCCCTTCTGCGGCGCGACATCGTAGACATCATCCGCTATGCCGCCTCGAAGGAATTGTGGGTCGTCGTTGGCACCAACGGAGTCAAGATCACCGAGAATCTGGCGGAGATCCTTAAAGCAGAAGGGGTGAGAGGCCTCGCCCTCTCCCTCGACGCGCTCGACCCCACCCGGCACGACGCCTTCCGTAGGGTGCGCGGAGCCTGGGCGAACACGGTCGAAGGGGCGAAGATCCTCACCCGCGTGGGCCTGCCGTTCATCGTCCAGACCACCGTGGGAGCCCACAACCGGGAAGAGCTGGAAGAGATCGCCGCCTTCGCCCACGACGAGCTGGGGGCCAAGGTGTGGAACGTCTACTTCCTCGTGCCGAGCGGCCGGGGTGCGTTCGTGAGCGACTTCGCCCCGGAAGAGTATGACCAGGTGCTCGCCCAGCTGGCCGAGATCCAGCGAAAATGGTCCTCGAAGATGCTGGTCAACGCCAAATGCGCGCCGCACTTCGTCCGCACGCTCCTCTCCTCCGACTCCCCCGCCCCCTTCCCAAAGAGCTTTGAAGGAGGAGCCGGCGGCTGCCCGGCGGGCACGCATTACCTGGGCATTCGGCCGAATGGCGACGTCACGCCCTGTCCCTACCTGCCGCTCTTCGCCGGCAACCTGGGAGCCACCGGCCTGCGGGAGATCTGGGACACCTCCGATCTGTTCACCCAAATCCGCCAGCGTAACGACCTCGGAGGTCGCTGCGGCGCCTGCGAGCTGAGCAGTATGTGCGGAGGCTGCCGGGCCAGAGCCTACGGCATGAGCGGCGACGTGATGGCCGAAGATCCCCTCTGCACCCACCAACCCGGAACCCTCCAGGCCGCCGTTGATCGACTTCGCCCCAAAGCAGTCGAATACGGCACCACAGTAACCGCCGCCCTACGCTGGGAGCCCGAGGCCCACGAGCGCATGAAGCGCATTCCCGCCTTCGTGCGCGGCATGGTCACCCGATCGGTCGAAACCTGGTGCGAGAAGAACGGCGTGGATCTGGTGACGGCGACGGTGCTCGACGAGATTCGAGCGAAGATGCCGACGCCTAAGGTGTTTGGGTTTGGAAAGGACGCGCCGGGCGCTTAGCCTCCCAGGCCGTTGGCCTGGGCTAACGGAAAACGCGGCCCTACAGGCCGCGATCCACCGAAACTCCATGCACTTCCCGCGGCCTGAAGGGCCGCCTCCCCTCAGCCCAGGCCAACGGCCTGGGAACCAACGGCCTGGGGGCCCTGGCGCGTTTCCCTAATTGAAAATATCGTCCTCGCCCGTACCCTTCTGCGCCGCCACCTGCTCGTCCATCCACTTCTGGTACTCGGCCGGTTCGTCGATGGTGACGAAGCCGCGCATCCGGTAGTGGCCTAGACCGCAGAGCTGGGCGCAGGCGATCTCGTAGACGAACTCGGGCTTTCCGAGCTTTTCGCGCATTTGGGCGGTGGTCACCGTGGGTTCCCACCAGATCGGGATGACGATTCCGGGAACGGCGTCCTGCTTGATCCGCATCTCGGGGAGGTTGAAGCTGTGGATCACGTCCTTGCTGCTCAGATAGACGATCGCCGGCTTGCCTACGGGCAGATGCAGCTGGTTGATCGTCGTCACGTCGTCCTGGGCAGCCGGGTCGGTGCGATCGAGCCCCAGCGGGTTGCTTTCGATGTCGATCTTGTCGATCGCGGTCTTGCCGAACACGCCATCCGGGCCGGGATAGTGGATGTTCCAGGCGAACTGCTCGCCGACCACGCGGACCTCGACGGCGTCTTTCTTGTCCGGGAACTCGGAGACGCGGGCGGCCCAGAGCGGGATCGATACTCCTATCAGCAGAATGCCCTCGGCGACGGCCACCGCGCCTTCGAGCCAGCTTGAGGCGTTGGTCGTCGCACCCGTGTAACTGGCGACCGGATTCCGCGAGCGACGGAAGCGCCAAAGAGCGACCACGAAGAAGATGATCCAGCCGACGAACAAAATCGCCATCAGCCAGTGCACCCAGGTCAGGGCGCTGTCGATCTGCGGACCGTGCGCAGAGGCCACCGGGGGAAGCCACCTGTTCATGACGAGGCACTCCGTTGCAGTTGCGCCCATTCCGCGGCGATGCTCTCGCTCTCGGCTTGGCGCGCACGGTTACGCAGGTAGAAGAAGAATTTCGCGAAGCCGCCGAGCAAGGCGACGGTGACGCCGAGCAGCAGGAAAACTCCCAAACGGGCGGCCGTTAGGAGAGGCGAGCCGTTCGAATCGCTGGCGCCGTAGCAGACGCTGCACGCCGCGGCCGGCGCCGACCAGAGCACCCCAAAGGCCATCATCGTGACGCCCGCCAAAACGGAGCGCCGCAAAGCGCTGCTCATTCCCGCCCTCGCGAATAGCGCAGGAACCAGGTTTCGTAACCGATCAAGGCCAAACCGACGCCGAAGGCGGCGCAAGCGGTCACGACGCGCGCCGTACCGAGCGAAGAGCTGCCCAGCGCCCAGGCGCCGAACAGGAAGGCGAGGGCGGTCGCGCAGGCGATGAAGATGACGTGGAAGCTTTTGAGGTTCATGGCTCACCCCCGTCAGTTGACGATGGCGTCGAAATGGGTCCAGAGCGGCAGCAGCAGCACCGCCAGGAAGAAGGCGACGGTGAAGCCGAGAACCCAGTGGATCAGCTTTCGCTCGGAGATCAAGTGCATGAAATAGCTGGCGACCAGCGTGCCCTTGATCGACGCGACGACCAGCGCCACGGTCACCGCGGCCGCCACGGGCAGGTGAAGACGCGAGACGGCGACGGTGACCATCGTGAGCACCAGCAGCGACACGAAGACGAGGATGTACGTCTTCACCGTGCGGTCGATGTCGGCGTGAGAGTCGTGATTGCCCATTTTGTCGCGGCTCCTTGCGTCTGCTCGGACTTAGAGAAGGTAGAGGACCGGGAAGAGGAAGATCCACACCAGGTCGACGAAGTGCCAGAACAGCCCCGAGTTCTCGACCCGGTTCGTGAAGTGCTCGGGATCGGTCTTCCACAGCTTCGAGCCCGGACCCCAGAGGTACGCGTTGATCGCCATGCCGCCGATCACGTGCAGGCCGTGGAGACCCGTGAGCGTGAAGTAGATCGCCAGGAAGGTGTTGGTGCTCGGGAACAGGTGGTGGTGGAACTTGGTCGAGTACTCGATGTACTTGATGGTCAGGAAGCCGAAGCCGGCGAGGACAGTAAGGGCCTGGAAGAAGCGGAACTTGCCGAAGTTGTTCCGCTTGAGCGAAGCCCAGGCCATGACCATCGTCACGCTGGACGAAATCAGCACCACGGTGTTGAGGGTGGCGAGCGGCACGTTCAGGATCGAGTCGCCGCGCGGCCAGGTGACCGCTCCCGTGCGCATCATCAGGTAGGTGGCGAACAGGGCGCCGAACAGCATGACTTCCGAGGCGAGAAACAGCCAAATGCCGATCTTGCCGTTGTTGAGCCCGGTGTCGGGCCGCTCCGCGACGGTGTAGGGAATCTCCATGGCCTCGCCTCAGCTCGCCTTCTGTTCCGACTGGAACTGCGGCGTGTAGTCGGTGGGATGCCCCGGAACGCTGTATTCATAGGGGCCGCGGAACGCCTCGGGCGGCGTGAGGAAGTTGCCGTGCGGCGGCGGCGAGGGCGCCGACCATTCGAGCGTCGTGGCGTTCCAGGGATTGTCGCCGACCTTCTTGCCGTGCTTGATGCTCCAGAAGAAGTTGATGATGAAGGGGATCTGGGAGAGCGCGAGGCCCCAGGCCGAGAACGACATGAACACGTTCCAGTGGATGACGTCCTTGGCGAAATCGTACGAGGCGCCGCCGTCGTACAGCCGGCGCGACACCCCGGCCATGCCCTGGATGAACATCGGCATGAAGATGCCGTTGATGAACACCAGGGAGGGCCAGAAATGGATCTTGCCGAGGCGCTCGCTCATCACCCGGCCGGTCGCCTTCGGATACCAGTAGTAGATCCCGGCGAACAGGGCGAACAGGGTGCCCGGCGCCACCACGTAATGGAAGTGGCCGATCACGTAGTACGTGTCATGGAGCGGAATGTCCGCGGCCGACAGGCCGAGCGGCAGGCCGGTGAGCCCGCCGATGCCGAACATCGGCAGGAACGCGAGCGCGAACAGCATCGGCGTCGTAAAGCGGATCGAGCCGCCCCAGAGGGAGATCAGCAGCGATGTCAGCAGGGCCACCGAGGGGATCGAGATGATCATCGTGGTGGTCTGGAAGAACGTCGCCATCGTGGTGCCCATGCCGGTGAAGAACATGTGGTGCGCCCAGACGATGAACGACATGAACCCGAGGAACCAGAGCGAATACACCATGATCTTGTAGCCGAACAGCGGCTTCCGGGTGTTGTTCGCCACCACCTCGGCCACGATGCCGAACGCCGGCAGGATCAGGACGTAGACCTCCGGGTGGGCCAGGAACCAGAACAGATGCTGCCAGAGGATCGGGTTGCCGCCGCCGGTATAGGCGAGAGCCTGGCCGGAGACGACGAGGCCGCTCGGCATGAAGAAGCTCGATCCGGCCAGCCGGTCCATCAGCTGCAGAATGCCCGCCGCCTCCAGCGGCGGGAAGGCGAGCAGCAGCAGGAACGAGGTGACCAGCTGCGCCCAGCAGAAGAACGGGAGCCGGAAGTAGGACAGGCCCTTGGCGCGCAACTGCACCGTCGTGACGATGAAGTTGATCGAGCCGAGCAGCGACGAGGTGATCAGGAAGATCATCCCGATCAGCCAGATCGTCTGCCCTTCGCCCGCGATCACCGACAGCGGCGCGTAGGAGGTCCAGCCGGACTGCGCCGCGCCGCCGGGGACGAAGAAGCTCCCGAGCATCGTGATGCCGCCCAGAAAGTACGACCAGTAGCTCGCCATGTTGATCTTCGGGAACGCCATGTCGGGGGCGCCGATCTGGAGCGGCAGCACGAAGTTGCCGAAGCCGCCGACCGCGAGCGGCACGACGCCGAGGAAGACCATGATCGTGCCGTGCATGGCGCCGAGCTCGTTGTAGAACTCGGGCAGCATCGAGCCCCCCGGCATGCGCGCCTCGCCGAACAGCTTGCCGATCAGAGGCAAGGCACGTCCGGGGAAGGCGAGCTGCCAGCGCATCAGCATCACCAGGCAGAAGCCGAAAAGCAAAAACAACAGGCCGGTCACCGCATACTGAATGCCGATGACCTTGTGGTCGGTCGAGAACACGTACTTGCGCCAGAAGCCCAGCTCCGGGTGCTCGGCGTGCTCGTGGTCGTGCGCGGCTCCGGCATGAGCGGGCGCAAGTTCGGTCGTGGCCATGGCTCTCCCTGGTGGCTTTCGGGTTACTCGGGTCTTGGACCTAGGTCGATCTCTACTGGCGCTCTACAGGTTTTACGGGGCGGTTACTTGGCCGGCGGCGCGAACGAGAAGTTCGCGGTGCCTGCCTTGGCGGCGGCGACGGTCACCTTCATCGACTTGGTGCCCAGCTTCTCGTGCCAGGCCTCGACGTCGTAGGTGCCCGGCGGGAGACCCGAGATCTTGAATTTGCCGTCGGCACCCGTGACCGAGAAGAAGGGGTTGGAGAAGACGCCGACGTAGGCGGCCATCCAGCCGTGGACGTCGCACTTGACCAGGAACATCCCCTCTTCCTTGGAGAACTTGGCGTCCGCCTCGGTGCGGTTCGCGGGCATCGCCATGTTGAACGGGGTGTTGACTTTGGGCAGGGCATGGACGTTGTGGAGCAGGCCGTCGTCGTTCTTGAGCTTCAGGTCCTGGCCGACCCGAATGCCGAGCACGTGCGGGTGATACTGGCAACCCTTCTGGTCGATCACCACCGGCGCGGCCGGGACCGGATAGCTCCCCGCGACAGGGCCTTTGACCCGCACCATGACGTTGCCCATGGTGTTTCCCGCGCCGAGCACCAGCGCCTCGCTCGCCACCGGGGTGGCGTGCTTCTTGGCGCAGACCGGATCGGCGTCCATGGCGATCGGCTTCAAGGTGGGGACTTTTCCGGTGTAATTGACGGTGCCGACGATATCGCCGGCGAAGGCTGGGGTTGCGGCAAGGACGAGGGCCAAGGCAAGGGCGACGCCGCTGCCGGCCTGGATCTTTTGTAACTTGGACATCTTGGAGCTCCTCCGAAGGGCTTGGGTTGGTTTCGAGACCGCGCCGTCCAGCCTATCCTAGCGAGATTCTCAGACGTTCTCGAAGGTGATCGACTCCGGCAGGCGCGGATCGCGCAAGGGTACCAGAGCCTGGCGCCCGAGCGACCAGCCAAACGCCGCCAGAAAGACGCCGCACGAACCGACCAGCGTCGCGACGTCGAGCCAGCTCAAGGTGATGCCGCCGACGTGGAGGCTGGGCATCACCAACCAATACAGATCGAGCGCATGCATGGCGAGCAGCCAGACGGCCGCGATCCCGAGGGCTTTCGGATTCCGCTTGACCGTGCGCGGCAGCAGGAAGAAGAACGGCACGATGAAGTGGCCGAGCGTGAGCGCGACGCTCACCGGCCGCCAGGAACCGGCCAGGCGCTGGGCGAAGAACCCGGTCTCCTCCGGCAGGTTCGCGTACCAGATCAGCAGGAACTGGGAAAACGCCATGTAGGCCCAGAACACCAGGAAGGCGAACAGCAGCTTGCCGATGTCGTGGAGATGCTCCGCGTTCAGGACCCGCGCCAGCAGATCTCGTTGTCCGATCGCCACCAGAGCCAGGAAGGCGAAGAACGCCATCACCGCGCCGGCGTAGAAGTAGACCCCGAAGATGGTCGAGTACCAATGCGGATCGAGCGACATCACCCAGTCGAAGGCGAAAAAGGTGACCGAGAGCGCGAACAGGATCAACCCCGGAGCGCTCATCTTCCGCATGCGTCGGGTCAAATCGTGGTCGCCGGTCCGATCCTGAAGCCGCGACAGGCTATTGAGCCGGAGCGCCAGGCCCGACCAGATGGCGAAGAAAGCCAGGGTGCGGATCAGGAAGAAGGTCCGGTTCAGGTACGCCTGCTTGTGGAGCAGCAACGGATCCTTGGCCACCGCGTCGGCGTGGCTCCAGGGAAACAGGTCGCCCATGCCGAAAATCAGCGGCACGAACAGCAGCGCAAGGAAGGGAATCGTCGCCATGGCGTTTTCGCCGATCCGGCGCACCACGACGCTCCACCCCGCCTGGGTCGAGTGATGGATCAGCACGAAGAACAGGCCGCCCAGGGCAATCGAGAGCACGAACAGCGCGCCGACCAGCCAGGAGTGCCAGAGCTGGGGCCGCGCCGCCGGGCTGGCCGCCCCGTACGCCAGGCTGGCCCCGAGGCCCACCACCGCGAGCACCAGGCCGATCAGGGGCCAACGCCGCCAGGAGTGCTCCCGCGGAAGCCACAGCGACGAGGCGAGGAGGACGGCGGGACGCGAATGCGAAGAGTGGGCGTGATCGGTCATCGGGACATTTCGCCTAGCTCGAAACCAGCTCGACCTCTTTGGCTCCCAGCCGGCGCAGCAGCTCCACGGTGCGGTCGGAATCGAATTTCGGATCCCACGACTCGATCGAGAGGAAGAAACCGTCGTCGGTCGCCCGCTCGAAGCTCGCCTTGGAAAACAGCGGATGGTAGAGCGTGGGCAGCTGGTTCATCGCGAACATCCCGAACACCGCGCCCAGCGCGCCGCCCAGGACGGAAAGCTCGAAGGTCACCGGGATGAACGCCGGCCAGCTGAAGAACGGCTTGCCGCTGATCACCAGCGGATAGGCGGTCGTGCTGACCCACCCTTGCAGGCCGATCCCGGCGAGAGCGCCGCCCACCGCCATGACCAGCACCACCCACGGCAGGCGCGAGGGCTTGATGCCCATCGCCCGATCCAGGCCATGGACGGGGAACGGCGTATGGGCGTCCCAGCGCGTATAGCCGGCATCCCGCACCCCTTCGCAAGCGTGGTACAGCTCGGTGGGGCTCGCGAACTCGGCGAGGACGCCGAAGCTCTCGCCGGGCGGCAGACTGGGGCGCAGGAGAGCCATTTAAGCGGCGCCTCCCGGAGCGAGACCGAGCCGGCCGTCGACGGCCGACGAGCCCTCCGGGTCGTGCTGGACGGTCGGCGCTTCCACGACGTGCGCCGTCGCCTGTGGCAACACCGTCTTCACCTCGGCGGTGGCGACGATCGGCAGGAAGCGGACGAACAGGCAGAACATGGTGAAGAACAGGCCGAAGCTGCCGATCATCGTCGTGATGTCGAAGAGCGTCGGCTTGAAATAGAACCAGGAGGACGGCAGGAAGTCGCGGTGGAGCGAGGTGACGATGATCACGAAGCGCTCGAACCACATGCCGATGTTGATGAAGATGGAGAGCACGAACAGCCAGACCAGCGACCCCCGCACCTTCTTGAACCAGAACAGCTGCGGCGACAGCACGTTGCACGAGACCATCGTCCAATAGGCCCAGGCGTAGGGTCCGAAGGCGCGGTTCTTGAACGTGAACAGCTCGTAGGCGCTGCCCGAGAACCAGGCGATGAAGAACTCCAGGCTGTAGGCGTAACCCACCATCATGCCGGTCAAGAGCATGATCTTCGCCATGTAGTCGAAGTGCCTCATGGTGACGATCTGCTCCATCCCGAACACCTTGCGCGTGATCACCATCAAGGTGGTCACCATCGCGAAGCCCGAGAAGATCGCGCCGGCCACGAAATAGGGCGGGAAGATCGTGGTGTGCCAGCCGGGCAGCTGCGAGGTGGCGAAGTCCATCGAGACGATCGAGTGGACCGACAACACGAGCGGCGCCGCGAGGCCGGCGAGGATCAGGTAGGCCTTCTCGTAGTGGTGCCAGTGGCGCACCGAGCCGCGCCAACCCAGGGCCAGGGCGCCGAAGATCTTGCGCTTGATGCCGGTCGAGCGATCGCGCATGGTTGCCAGATCGGGCACCAGGCCGACGAACCAGAACAGCGCCGAGACCGAGCCGTAGATCGAGACCGCGAAGACGTCCCACATCAAGGGGCTTCTGAACTGCGGCCACATGCCCATCTGGTTCGGGATCGGGAACATCCAGTAGGCGACCCACGGGCGCCCGATGTGGATGCCCGGGAAGATCAGGGCGCACATGACGGCGAAGATGGTCATCGCCTCCGCGGAGCGGTTGATCGAGGTGCGCCATTTCTGGCGGAACAGGAAGAGGATCGCCGAGATCAGCGTGCCGGCGTGCCCGATGCCGACCCAGAAGACGAAGTTGGTGATGTCGAACGCCCAGCCGACCGGGTTGTTCAGCCCCCAGACGCCAATCCCCTCCCAGAACAGCCAACCGATCGAGACGCCGAGCAGGCCCAGCATCGAGAGGGAAATGAGGAAGCAGATCCACCAGCCGCGGGTGGGTTTGCGCTCCAGAGGCCGCGCCACCGCCTCGGTGATAGCGTGGAAGGTCGGCGCGCCGAGGATCAGCGGCGGGCGATGATCTACCGGATCGGGATGGGCCGGATCGAGGTTCTCCGGATCGAGCAGATCAGGAGTCGCCAGACGGGCCGAGGTTCCGGCCGTCTGGCTGCTCTGAGCTCCGATCGCACCGCTTTCGTTCTGCGTTCCGCTCATGCCCGCGCTCGTCGCCATGGTGGGCGTAATGCCGATGCACCCTGTTCGCGCCCACCGCCGGCCCACCGGTTCGGTCGGGCTGAAAAACTTCGTCGAATCCGTTCCGCGGATCATGGCACAAGGCCTTCCCTCGTGCCTAGACCCCGAGTCTCGATCGGACCTCAGTCGATGAACGTCGGCGGCGGTTCGAAGGCGATAGGAGCCACGGGAGCCGGCACGACCTCCGGAGCGGCGACCGTCTCCGGGGCGGACCCTTCCTGCGCTTCGCCACTCCCTGCGGCTTCTCCCTCGGAGCCCTCGGCGCTCGCTTTTCCGGCCGCTCGCTTACGCCCTCCGCGACGCCGGGGGCGACGCTTCTTGGCGCGGTCGGCAGCCGTCGCGTCCGTCCCTTCGGCGTTCTCGACCGATCCATCCTCGTCGCCGCCGTCCTCGTCCCCTTCGTCGTCGTCCGGCCTCGCGGCGATCTCGCCTCCGGCCGCCTCGGAGTGCCCCGATTCGCCGTTGGGTGAGGCACCCTCGCCGTTGCGCCCCCCGCGCTTCCGTTTGCGCCCGCCGCGCCGCCGGCGTTTGGCTTTCGCCGCCGCGGTCTCCGGCTCGCCGCTCTCCGAGACCGAGCCGGCTTCCTGCGCTCCGGAGTCTTCTCCCTCGGCCGCGTCGAGATCGTCGAGATCGGCGTCGTCCTCGAAATCGTCGTGGAACGAATCGCCCGATTCCGATGCGCCCGGCTCGTCGCCGAACGTCCGCACCTGCTTGGAATCGAGCGGCGCTTCGGCACCAGCGCCGGTCTTTTTCCGATTCCGCCCGCCGCGGCGGCGTTTCTTCTTCCGCTCGGCTTCGGTCTCGGTTGCCGCTCCGGCGGAAGCCCGCTTCTCCGGGGCCGGGATCGCCAGCTCGCGCGCTTGGATCGCCGGCTGATTCGCCGCGCCGCGGCGCTTGTCGTCGCGATGGGCGGGAGCCGCCGGGGCCACGGCGGGAGCCGAGAATTCGAGCGCCATCGCCTCGCCGATCTTCTGCGGCAGCACGATCGCGCCGCCGGGCCGGTCGATCCATTCGATCTTCTCGTCCGGCCGGTGGAGACTGCTGCTCGCGATGATCTCGATCTCGATCTGGAACTCCCGTTCGAGCGCGGCGAGCTTCTGGCGCCGGCTGTTCTGGAGCGCGTCGGCCAGCTCGGGGTGCAGCGACACTCGCACGCTCTGGAGCCGGCCGGAGGCGGCGCGCCCTTCGATCCGCCGCAGCAGATTGAGGCTCACCATCTCGGGGCTCGCGATCCGGCCGGTGCCGGCGCAGGTCGGGCAGGCGCGGTGGGTGCGCAGGCGCAGCGCCTGCGAGATCCGCTGACGGTTGATCTCGACCAAGCCGTTGCTGGAAATCCGCCCGACGTTGTTCCGGGCGCGGTCGACCTTCATCGCGTCCTTCACCGCTTTTTCGACCTTCTTCTTCGCCTTGATCGAGCGCATGTCGATGAAGTCGACGACGATCAGGCCGCCGACGTCGCGCATTCGCAACTGGCGGGCGACTTCCGCCGCCGCTTCGAGGTTGGTCTGGAGAGCGGTCTCCTCCTGGCTGCCGCCGCGCGTCGACTTGCCCGAGTTGACGTCGATCGCGGTCAGCGCCTCGGTCGGGTCGATGACGATCGAGCCGCCGGAAGGGAGCGCCACGCTCCGCTCGTAGATCTTGTCGATCTGGTCTTCGACGCCGTAGCGGAAGAAGATCGGCGCCCGCTCGGTGTAGCGCACGAGCGTGGTCTTGCTGCGCGGCAGGAACGCCTGCATGTACTCGCCCGCGGCTTCGAACGCCGCGTCGTCGTCGACCAGCACCTCCTCGATCGAGCTGTCGAGGACGTCGCGGATGGCGCGCAGGATCAGATCCTGGTCGGAGTAGAGCAGCTTGGTCTGGCGGCCGGCGATCGCCTCGCTCTGCACCCGCTTCCACAGGCGGAGCAAGGCCTGGACGTCGCGCGCGAGCACGGTCCGGTTCTGGTCGAGCGCGTTGGTGCGCACGATCAGGCCGCAGCCTTCCGGCACTTCGAGCTTGTGCGCGATCTCGCGCAGCTCTTTCCGCACGTCTTCGTCCTCGACCTTGCGCGAGACGCCGCGCATCGAGTCGAACGGCGTCAGCACCAGGTAGCGGCCGGCGAGAGAAAGATTGGTGGTGAGCGCGGCGCCCTTCTGCCCTTCCGGGTCGCGGCTCACCTGGATGACGATCGGCTTGCCCTTTTCGAGCACGTCTTCGATCCGCGGCCTGCCGCCGGAGGGCTCCCGGTAATAGGCCTCGGGAACGACGTCCTGGATCGAGAGGAATCCGTTGCGCTCGGCGCCGTAATCGATGAAGGCGGCGTTCAGCGAGGGCTGGATGCCCGCGATGACGCCGCGGTAGATGTTGCCCCGAGTCATCCCGGCGTCGGCGACCTCGACGTGATAGCTCTCGAGGGTGTTGCCGTGGGCCACGGCGATCCGCAGCTCCTCCGGGCTCTGGGCGTTGATCAGCATTCTTCGGGTCACAAAACAAACTCCGTTTCTCTCATCGAGAAGGTAGGTCGGGGAAATCGTAAGACGGGCGGGAGGGCTCCTGATACGTCGACGGAGCGGTTCCGGGGACGATATTCTACCCTGAAGCGCGTTTCAGCCTAGGATTGCCCCACTTCCGCCCCTCAAGGAGTGCCCCTCGCGAACCGGAATGAGACCGCCCGAGATCGTTCGCACGCTCCGTTTCGGCCGGCGCGGCAGCGCCTCGGCGTCTGTGGCTCTGCGGATCGCCGCGCCTGAAGGCCTCGCGCGCCCGCCCGGCATTCTCTATCTGCACGGCTTCGGCTCGGCGCAGGCGGGAGAGAAGGCCGATTTCTTCCGCGAGCGAGCGGTCGCCGCCGGTTATCGCTTCGCCTCGTTCGATTTTCGCGGCCATGGCGAATCCGGAGGCGGCCTCTCTGACCTCACCTTGAGCCGCAACCTGGAAGATCTGGAGCTCGTCAGCGCGGAGCTCGGCTGGCGACGCTTCGCCCTGATCGGCTCGTCCATGGGGGGGGCCACCGCCCTCTGGTGCGCGGCGCAACACCCCGAGCGGGTGGCCGTGGCGCTCTTGATCGCCCCGGCTCTGGAGATGGAAAAAGGCCTCCTCACGTGGGCCGGCCCGGAGCGTGCGGAGCGCTGGCAGCGGGAAGGGTCGATCCGTTTCGACAACGGCTTCGTCGAGAGCGATCTCGATTGGCGACTGATCGAGGATCTCCGGCGCTACCCGCGCGCCCGGCTCCAAGAGCAGCTCCAAACGCCCACGCTGATCTTCCAGGGCCGCATGGACGCCTCGGTCCCCTACGCCGACGTGGTCGACTTCGTCGCCCGCTGCCGCTACCGCCGAATCGAGCTGCGCTTGTATGCGGACGGCGACCACCGCCTGACCGACCGGAAGGAAGACCTCTGGCGGGGGATGGCAGAGTGGCTCGCGCGGGTGGGGTGAGGAGTCAGGGCACGGGGGCGCGCGAACGAAACGGCGCCTCTATTCGAAATACCCGGCCACGTCGACGATCAGATGTGCCCCGCCCCCGGCCTCGACGAACGGCCGAACGGCCAGGGTGCCCAGGCCGTCGGTCGAGAGGGACAGGATCGCGTTGTTGGTGCGTGTCTGGCCGGCGCTCCAGTTGAGGGTGGCGACGGCCGAAGGGGTCGAGTTGCCGGGGTAGAAGGTGACGAACCCGGCGCCGCTCGCTCCGGTGATCGTGACGTTTGCGGCCACCGCGACCGCGCTCGCCGGAATGCCGCAGACGCCTTGGAGCGCGACCACCTCGGGCACGCCGGAGAGGAGCGACGGGCCGTCTATCCTGGTATCCAGCACCCGGCAGGGGGGAAGCGAGAAGAACCTCCCTGTGGGCGGCGGCGGAACAGCGCATTCGGCGAGGCGCATCCAGGCGATGCCGGTCGTCCAGGTGTTGTTCGACGCGGCCTCGCCGCTGTACCAGAACGTGCAGCCGTCGACCGGATCGACGCCCATCGCGGCGTAGTCCCCGCTACGCTCGCTGTTGAAACCGCCGGAGCCGGGAAACGCTACGTCCTCGCCCAGCGGCAGCGTTCCCGCGGGATCGGCCGCACGCCGGGCCGCCAGATGGACGCTCGGCGAATAGGTGGCGCTGGAAGCATTGGCGATCAACGCGACGTCGCCCGCGCGGTCCCTGCCGATCGCGCCGACCCAACGGTGGCTTCCGGGCGGACCCAACGAGCCCTCCTGGAACAGCGCCCAGGAGGAAGCTCCGCCACGGCGGAGCTCGAACCAGCGGACCGCCGCGCGATCGGCGCCGTCGGCGTCGACGGTGAAATTCCCGAGCAGTGTTTCGCGCCCCGGATCGGCACGGTAGACCAAACGGTGCATGACGAAGAACTGGATCGCCCAAAGCTTCGGCGTCGTCGGCTGCGGGATGCAGGGCGCGATGTCGATCCCGCAGAGGGACGAATCGAATTCGGAGACGGCGATCTGCACGGGGCCGACCAAGGCGGAATTCGCCGGATTGCCGAAGTCGGCGCGGATCGTCCACAGATCGAGAAAGTCTCGAGCAGGATCGGCGCCCGGGCCGTCGACCTCGTCGTCGTGGTGGCGCAGCAGGTAGCCCGGCGTGCCGCGCGGCGGCGGCGGGCCGTCGAGATCCGCGGGCGTCAGCGCCTGGTTTTGGTACGCGGCGATACCCGGAATCGCCCAGCGTTGCACCGAGGCCGGGCTCCCGCTAAGCATCCTCCGCCGGTCCATCGCATAGACCGCCGATCCGGGGACTCCCGGCGTGGTCTGCTCGTTGGTGGTGATCCAGTAGGCGTCCGGCCAGACCGCGAGCTTGGGATAATCGGGGAGGTTCACCGCGTCGATGCGGAAGTTCGTATAGGTGCTTTGCGACGGATCGCTGCCGCTCGAAAGGTAAACGCAAAGGCTGTGAAGGTTATCGCCGCCCACCTCGGCGAACAACCAGCGTCCCGCGAGATGATCGTACAGAGCCATCGGATCGCCGAACCCATGGCTGCAAGGGCCGGTGCCGAAGAGTCTGAGCGGGATCGGACCCGCGACCAGCGCTCCGGTCGCCTTGTCGAAGATGGCGAGCCGTGCCCCGTCCGGCGCATTGACCAACTGCACGTAATGCGCGGGGCCGACGTCGCCCGTGGTGTCGGGCGGATAGGAGCCGGTGAAGCTCTGCCCGGGGAATGCGCCGGTACGCGCGAAGCTTTCGGCGGGCGGGCCGGATCGGGCTTTAGCGCCGCCCGGACCTCCGGAAGGCGCCGCGGGAGGTGTCTCGATCTCGCGAAATCGATCCTCCGAGCCCTGCTCCAGCTCGAACACCGGGTCGCCCGGTTGCCAAGGCCGGGCCACGGGAAGAAGCCGAAGATCGCCGGTCCATTCGGAGCGGCCCATGACCTGAACGCTCTCCGGCCCGCGGGCCGGCGGCCACGGGCTCTCGGCGGAGGCGGCGCGGGCGAGCAGGCCGATCCCGAAAAGGAGCGCCGCGCCGAAGGAAGCAGATCGTGTCGGCACCGCGGTCACAGATGTCTGGCCGCGCAGGCGCTGTCGAGCTGCACCGCGTCGAAGCCGACGCTGAACATGCCGTTGGCGTCCATCACGGTGGACACCCAGGCCTGGAAGGCGGTTGTTTATGGCGATACGTCATTGATTTGTCGCTACTATACCATACGGCACGCCTAACTTCAATAACTGCGGAAGGCACTTTTTCCGCCCCTCATGGGCGTATAAGCTCGCCGCATGATCCCGACGACCTTCCGCGCCGCCCGGCTCGCCTCGCTGCTCTTCGCCCTCGCCGCCCCTTCAATCGCGCAGCCCGCCTCTTCGGCCAGCAAGCTCGTCTTCCCCAACTCCGGGGCGCCCGGGGCGCAGGAACGGTTTCTCTACGGCCTCGCCCAGCTCCACAATTTCGAGTACCAAACGGCGGCCGAGGCCTTTCAGGCGGCCCAGAAGCTCGATCCCGGCTTCGCTCTGGCCTATTGGGGCGAGGCGATGACGTTCAATCACGCGATCTGGATGGAGCAGGACTTGGCCGGCGCCCGCGCGGTCCTCGCGCGGCTGGGGGCGAACCCGCAAGAGCGGGCGGCCAAGGCGCCAACGGAACGCGAGAAGGGGTACCTCGCGGCGGTCGAAACCCTCTACGGCGAAGGCACCAAAGAGGAGCGCGATTTTCGCTACGAAGCCGCGATGGGCGATCTCTCCCGGCATTTCCCTGACGATCCGGACGCCGCGGCCTTTCACGCCCTGTCGATCCTCGGCACCGCCCACGCCGGACGCGACACCGCGATCTACATGCGCTCCGCGGCAATTCTCGAAGAGTGGATCTGCCGGCTGCCCGACCATCCCGGCATCCTCCATTACCTGATCCACTCGTACGACGACCCGGTCCACGCGCCGCTCGGCCTGCGCGCCGCGCGCCGCTATGGCGACGTGGCACCCGAGGCGCCGCACGCGCGCCACATGACCTCGCACATCTTCTTGGCGCTCGGCGATTGGGACGGGGTGGTCGCCGCCAACGAGGCCGCCTCGGCCGCGGGAAACCGAATGCGCGGCGCCCACGGCCAACACGCCCGGGGCTGTGGCCACTATCCCTTCTGGCTCGCTTATGGCTATCTGGAACAAGGCCGCCCGGGCGACGCCCGCCGGGTGCTCGAAGAGTGCCGCGCCGAGGCGACCTCGGAGCACGCCCTAGGCGAAAACGACCCCGGTTACGACCCCGACCGCTCGTCCCTCGGCTCGTACGTCGCGATGTGGACGCGCTACCTGATCGACAGCGAGGATTTCGGCGGCGAAATCGCCGGCTGGATGATCGATCCCGGACCGCGCCCCGCCACCCGCCTGGGCCTCGCGTTCGCCCGCGGTTTCGCGGCGGCCCGGCGGGGAGATCTCGTCGCGGCCAAGGCCGAGCTGGCCAAGCTCGAAGCCGCGCGCGCCGAGCTGGACGCCAAGCTCGCGATCGACAAGCCGACCGATCGCTCGCCGCAACAGCGCACGGAGGTGCTCGCCTTGGAGCTTGCCGGAGCGATCGCCGTGGCGGAAGGCAAAAGCTCCGTCGCCGTCGAGCGCCTGCTCGCCGCGACGAAGATCGAAGGGGAAATGCCGGTCGATTTCGGCCCGCCGACGGTCGACAAACCGGCCTACGAGCTGCTCGGCGAAATTCTGCTCGCTTCGGGCGACGCGAGCGGCGCCAAGGTCGCGTTCGAAACCGCCCTCGCCCGAACTCCCCGGCGCACGACCTCCCTACTCGGCCTGTCGCGCGCGGCGACCCGTTTGGGCGATGAGCCTACGGCCGCCCGGGCGCGGGAGGAGCTGCGCGAGATCTGGCAGCACGCGGATCGGATTCCGGCGGAGGTCTCGGCCGCTCGATCGAATTGAGAACCGAATTCGAACGCAAGATCCGGAGTGCGGCACCCCCGGCGGGATCTCTACGATCCCTCCATGCACAAGACACTCGATCCCGCGATCCTCTACTTCGGCACTCCCGTCGTCCTGGTTTCGACGCTCAACGAAGACGGCAGCGCCAACCTCGCCCCGATCTCGTCCGCCTGGTGGCTCGGCTGGAACTGCCTGCTCGGCTTCGGAGCCCGCTCGCACACGCCGCAAAACCTGCTCCGTACGGGAGAGTGCGTGCTCAACCTGCCGTCGGCCGATCTGGTCTCGCACGTCGACCGCCTGGCCCGCACGACCGGCTCCGACCCCGTGCCGCCCCACAAAGTCGCCATGGGCTACCGCCATGAGCGCGACAAGTTCGGAGCCAGCGGCCTCACCGCCGTCCCCTCCGATCTCGTCGGCCCGCCCCGCGTAGCCGAGTGCCCCGTACAGCTCGAAGCCAAGCTCACGGCCTCGCACCCCGTCGGCGACCGCGATCCCGAAAAGCCGGCGACGCTGGTAGCGATCGAAGTCCGCATCGAGCGTGTCCACGTCGCCGAAGAAATCGTGATGGCCGGCCACGAAAACCGCATCGATCCCGCCAAATGGCGTCCGCTGATCATGAGCTTCTGCCAATTCTTCGGCCTCGGCCCGCAGGTCCACCCCTCGCGATTGGCGGAGATACCGGAATCGATCTACGCCCCGCCCCGGGTGCGGGAGGCTTGGGAGCGGAAGGCGGCGTAGGAGCGTGGGTCAACCGAACAGGCATTACCAAACGCGAGCCCCGCGAGCGATTGAAATCGCTCGCTCAGTTACAACGTCCCTCCGGGACGTGTCTCGCACCTCCCGGTTCGCGGGAGCCTCGAAGCCAGGCCCGTCCCGACAGGGACGGCGTATCGTAGCGAGGGTTTTCAAACCCTCGCGGGGCGGGCTGGCGTGGGTATACTGTTCTCGTGCGGTTCGCATGGGATCCGGTGAAGGCGGCGACCAACCTCAAGAAGCACGGCGTAAGCTTTCATGAGGCCGCCTCCGTATTGAAAGATCCGCTTTCGACGACTTTCCCCGACGAGGCGCACTCGAGGGGAGATCGGCGAGACCTGACAATCGGGATGTCGCAGAGTGGAAGGCTACTGGTCGTAGCGCTCTCGGAACGGGGCGAGACGATTCGCATCATCAGCGCCCGGCCGACCACGAGACGCGAGCGAGGATTTTATGAGCACGGCTGACTCCCAGGACGACGATCTCCTCCCCGAGTACGACTTCGCCTCAATGAAGGGGGGCGTGCGCGGCAAGTACGCTGCGAAGCTCAAAGCGGCGAGCAACCTCGTTCTCCTCGAGCCGGAGATCGCCGCGGCCTTTCCTTCGGACGAAGCGGTCAACGAAGCCCTTCGAGGGGTACTGACTACGACCCGGGCGGTCCGCCGGACGGGCGGGCTCTCCGACGAGACGATTCGGCCGACACGAGCCGGGAGCCGGAACAAGTAGATCGTGCCGGGAGGGAGCACGATGAGCGGCCTTGCCGAGCTTGAGACCAACGCGAACCGCAGGAAGCTGCGAGAGCTGGCGGCGGTGGCGCACGAACGCGAATTGGGTAACGAGCTGGCCAAGGTCGAAGAGAATTTCGCCTGCTGGCGAAGAGGCGAGATCGACCCGTTCGAGTTGAACGACCTCATCCATAGGTTTCACGACGGGACCTCCCGCGATCTTTATGCCATCCGACGTCATCTCCACCCGTACAAAGCGGTGGCCCGCCGTGGCGTACCAAATCCTCGATCGCACGGAGATACCACCCGACATCCTGGCCGCTCTGGAGACGGTGATCGGCTACTACGACCAGGAACTTGGAGAGAGCCGCCCATGAACCTTCCCAAGAACCGTTCCGTTCCGCCTGGCGTGGTCATCCCGGAGCTTGCCTACGCCGATGTAACCGAAGCGGCCGCCTGGCTCTGTCACGCGTTCGGATTCGTAGAGCGGCTACGAATCGGAAACCACCGCGTGCAGCTCACTTTCGGTGACGGCGCGATCGTCGTGACCGAGCAGCGCGCCGCTCCTGACACTGCGTCTTCGGAGCCGACAACCTACACCAGTCACTCCGTCATGGTACGCGTGGCCGACGTCGACATCCACCGCGCGCGAGCCCAACAATTCGGCGCCCGGATCATCAATCCACCCGCCGACTACCCCTACGGCGAAAGGCAATACACCGCCGTCGATCTCGGCGGCCATAGGTGGACGTTCACTCAGACGATCGTCGACATCCATCCGAAGGATTGGGGCGGCGTGCTGGTTGGATAGTCAAACCTTCGCGACTGCCCATTGAAAGTGCGCCGACGCGGAGGTGATTCGCGTACCACCTTCGAGACCTTCTGGAGGAGCGCAATGGAAAAGAGTCTGATATTCGTCAGCTGTGGTCAGTGCACGGACGAAGAAAAGAATCTCGGGAAAGCGATCCAACGTGTAATTGATCAGTCTTCAGACTTGAAGTCATACTTTGCTGAGTCAGTGCATGACCTAGAATCACTTGATCGCCATGTATTTGGCGCGCTCCGGGATTGCGTTGGCGGTGTCATTGTTATGCATCCGCGGGGGCGAGTCTTAGACGCCACTTCCAACGAATGGGGCATCCGTTCGTCCGTTTGGATAAATCAAGAGATAGCCATCCTCGCCTACAGGCGGATGTTTGAGGGACTCGAAATTCCCACTATCGTGTTTGCGGACTCACGAGTCAGACTCGAAGGCGCCATGACCACACTGATTGTTAACCCTCGGATTCTCGGAAAGACCGACGAAGTATTAAGAAAAATCAAGGACTGGCTTGACGCTGCAAATTTTTCGAAAGCATCCCCCAAGATCGTCAGTGACAACTGGGAGCGACTTACGGAACCTAGCAAGAAGGTAGTGGCAGCAATCATTGATGCAGGAGGCTCAGAGGTGATCCAAGTAGTGCTCCAAAGGGTTCTGATGAAGGACTATGGCTTATCGGAGGCTGAAGTTGGGAGTGTGATAAACGCCGCGAGATCAGACTTCGCCTCGACAGGTCTTGTCAGCTGGTGCAGTCGAGAATCAGGCCTTGCGTTTTCGGTCCACCGGACATGGGAGCCGGGAGTCCGCAGGAAAGTCAAGGATTGGCAAGCAGGTCGTTAAAGGCGGAGGGCAGTCCGCTTCCCCGCACCACGCCCTACAACCATCCCTCAACCGCCTCCCAGATACGAGAACGGCAGAAACGCCAGCATCCCCGCGCAGCGATCCAGTCGCGGCCACGTGCCGCCGCCTTCCAATCGGCGTATAGGCGAGAGGAGATCGATGCAGCCCGCAGAGAACGCCCAGCGCCACTGTACCTGCGATATTCTTTCGGACAACCGGGAGGTGCAGAATGAACAGCGCGGTTCGTATTCGGTTGCGAAGCGAGGCACTTGAGCTATCCGAGCCCGAGCGAGCCGAGCTGGCGCATGACCTAGTGCTCAGCTTAGCCGGACCGCCGGACTCGCAAGCTGCCCAGGAGTGGGATGCGGAGCTCCTGCGACGGATGGACGAGGTCGAAGCAGGAACTGCGCCCCTCGTCGACCGGTTAGAATTCCAGCGCCGGATGCAAGAGCGTCTCAGTCCGAAGGACCCCAAGTCTTTCCCTGAAAGTTCTCGATGGATATCGTGACAGCGTTCCTGCAGACGCCCGTCCATTGGGTCGTCAGCAAGAGCGATCCCAAAGTTTCACCACTACCTTGTCTGCCCGGTTGGGCATTGGTCAACCCGTTAGTCCAGTCTCCCATCCAAGATGCTCGGGGCACGTGCATCTCGACCCCCGAAGGAGACTACTTGCTCTCATGTCAGAGCATCTCCTTTTGTACCGAGCAAGATGCTCTCCCTTTAGGCATCCATGAATTGGAGGCATTCCTAGTAAGATTGAAGTATCGCAGTGGTCAAGCTCTGCTGCAACCGCATGTGCTTGCGCATGGGCGTTTGAGCCTCGATGCCTTGCCGGAACAGGAAGCTGCAGCTGAGTCCATCAATGCCACACCTTTGAAATACGTGAGACTCACGAGCATTACGCAGGACGTGATTACGCAGGCGGCCTTGAATGATCAAGGGAGCGAGGCGCCCGTTCATGCTTTACTCTTGCTGGAGGCCATAGAGGCCATAACACACCGAGACCTAAAGAAAGCCGTACTCTTTTCGGCTATCGCCGTCGAGGTGCTTGCCCAAACTCAGATTAGGGACGCCTACGAGAGGCTAAAGCTATCTTCCCCGAATCCTTCCGAAATGCGTTTTATCGATGTACAGCCAAAAAAGGGAACTACTACTATCAGAGAGGACCCGGTATTTGAATTACTCATGGGGCGTGCAAAGGGACAGGCAGAGCGGCTCTTCCATGAGGTTGCATTATATGTACTCGGGCGCTCAATGCATACTGAAGATTTATCCTTATATGAACTAAATACCAAGCTTCGCGACATGCGCAACAGAATCGCCCACAAAGATCTAAAAGGGAAATCCTCCAAGCTATGCTTGGAGGATGCAACTCTAGCACTAGATTGCGCCAATCGCACGTTCCGATGGTTTAACGCAGAGGACTACCCATTACCTGAGGAAGTCGCGCAGGTTAGTGGTAAGCCTTCACAGACTTCCAAATTCTTGTGAAAACTGCCTATATCGAGACGAGCGCCATCAACCAGGTAGCCGACTTAGACTGCCAAGCTGAAAAAATCCTCGATCTCGTTAGTTGCCAAGGCTTTCGGCTCGCGACTGGGCCGCACACAATATTCGAACTCGCACGTAACTTTCGCGGTGGCGGTGGCAAGACAAGAGGGCAGAAGCTGTTCAGTATTCTTCGAGACTTGGCTCCGATCTATCAACCAGATCCCGGAACGATCCTTCAAAGCGAAATTGAAATGCTTCGCTACGGAACTCCAGTTGTTCCGTTTTTGGATTTCCTGGAGACTGCCGCCACACAAGCGCTAGTGATACGCCTAGCGAACGGCATGTTCAGCGACGAGGATGACTGGCATATGTCGGGAGTCGAAGCCGCCAAGAAGCATGAACTCAGGGCGCAGCAAGCTTGTCTCATTCCGATTAATCGCCTCAGAGAAGTCGATCGGACCGTCCGCCGCTTAAGAACGTTCGACGACGTCTGGACTTATAGCGAGAGAGGCGGATTGCTGGAGCCGCTGTTTGAGGAGACCCTTGGCGGCGTTGTCTCGATGGCCGAAGCAAAAGAACTTGCATCATCGCCATCTTCGTTCCCTGCGATTACCGCAGCCGTTCGGGCGAACGTCTATCTAAACTTCATCATGATCTCGGGAGGGGTTACGCCAGGAAAGGACAAGCTCGACGACTATAAGCATTGCTTCGAGGCTTCATACTGCGACGCTTTCCTCACCGCCGACCGGCAGCAGGAAACCGCTATGAAATTGATTTGCCCTTGGGTGTCCATTCTGAATTGGAACCGCATCGTTCGGGAGCGTTGACGCGCATCCGCTGCAGCGGACGACTAATGCCGCCGCCGAGATCCGATCCTGGGTGACGCGAAATTGACTAAGCAAACGCAATCACCGCAACCACCCCATGAATCACCACCCCCAAGAACACCGCCAACCCAAACGCCGACTCCGGCAACTCACGCCGACCGGACTTCACCGCCAAGCCTCCCAAGGGTAGGTACAGAAATACCCCCGTCACCAACCCCGGCGAGTACGACGCCGACACCACCGTGCCGAGAACGTGCAGCCCGGCATTGATCAGGACGACCGTACCGAACGTCGCGGGGAACCAGGCGAGGGACCGCTTGCGAAATGCGAGCAGGGTCAGCGCACAGAACAACGGCCAGACGATGGCGTTGAGGATCAGGAAACGCGTCTCGCTGACGGGGCGCCCGAGGGCACGGGCGGTCCAGGCCACGAAGCCTTCTCCTCCCCACCACTCTTCCCCGAGGTGGAGCAGGTAGGCGAGCGGCAGAAGGAGAAGCCACTTGCTGAGATCAGGCCGGCGATCGGAGGTCATGGTCGTTCCCATCAGGCGATCATCACAGCCGGGGCCTGTGGATCGCTTGGATCTACATCCGGCGGCAAGAGATAAACTCGCCCCGAAAGAGCCTCGAAAGGGCTTGTAGTCATAACTTGCCTTGGCGGACCGATACCACCACGACGATAAGGATACGGCTGTGCGGCACGGTTTCCCAACCGCGTGTAACCCTTTCTGCCAATGTCGAGTGAGACACGAGACTTCCGATAGCTTAGGTCTCACCGACCGGGAGGATTTCCCCCATGGCAGCACGAGGACAGGCGTTGGTATCGCAGGACCCAGAGGGCGGCATTGGGGAGGGTGGGGGAAGTCCGCGGAGCGGAGTTTCCCCACCCTCCCCGATGCCGCCGACGGAGGTTGCCCCCAGACCCTGGCCTGTTGCCGTGGTCGAGGTTTCGGCAAAAGCCCAACGGCGGCGCTATACAGCGGCCTTCAAGCGGCAAATCCTCGAGGCGGCGGATCAGTGTGAGACCCCGGGGGACGTCGGCGCTCTCCTTCGCCGCGAGGGCTTATACGCCTCAAACCTCCACCGGTGGCGCAAGCTGCGTGAGCAGGGCGGGCTCGAAGGGGCCGTCCCTCCTCCGGACCGAGGACCAGAGACGACGACGAATACCCCCATGGCTCGCTGGCTCCATGAGCTCCAGCGCGATCATGCGAAATTAAAACGCAAACTCAAACAGGCCGAAGCCATCATCGCGCTCCAAAAAAAAGTCTCCGAGATTCTTGGGCTAACTCTGGCAATCCCCGAGAGCGACGAAACCAACTGATCGCTGCACTCGGCCCCATGCTTGATATCGGCCTGCGCGCCGCCTGCACATCGCTCGGGCTCTCCCGGGCCACGGTGTACCGAAAGCGTTGTCCGGCTTCCTCTTCATCCGCTCCTACCGCGAAAACCCGCCGCCCCCCTTTGGCGCTCTCCGAAGGGGAGCGGCGACTCGCGTTGGAGGTCCTCCATAGCCCACGCTTTGTCGATGCCGCGCCCGGCCAGGTCTACGCCACCTTGCTCGATGAGGGGGTCTACCTCGGCTCGGAGCGCACCCTCTACCGGCTCCTTGCTCAACAAGGCGAGAGCCGCGAGCGGCGCGACCAGCTGCGCCATCCCGCCTATACCAAGCCGGAGCTACTAGCCGACGCACCCAACCGCGTTTGGTCTTGGGATATCACCAAGCTCAAGGGGCCGACGAAATGGTGCCACTACCAGCTCTACATCGTGCTCGACATCTTCAGTCGCTACGTCGTGGCGTGGATGCTCGCCGAGTGCGAGGCCGCTTCCCTAGTGTAGTGCGTCAAGCGGATGCGACCTTATCGAGGCTCCGGCGGGCTCGGGTGACTTTCTCGAGGATGTCGGATGCCTTGGCAGTCCAGATGAACGGTTTGGGTTCGATGTTGTGCTGTTCGATCGCACTCAAGATC
>DASYKS010000084.1:0-87787 GCA_035995205.1 Thermoanaerobaculia bacterium | reverse complement strand
GATCTTGAGTGCGATCGAACAGCACAACATCGAACCCAAACCGTTCATCTGGACTGCCAAGGCATCCGACATCCTCGAGAAAGTCACCCGAGCCCGCCGGAGCCTCGATAAGGTCGCATCCGCTTGACGCACTACACTAGGTCCGGACTCTCTTTCGCCAGTCCGCTCCGGCTGCCGACCCGGATAGTCCGCCCCGCCACGGTGCCGGAGAGCCCTTCGCCCGCGCGCTCGCCGATGGCGGTGGCCGGCACCAGGGCGAGCGCCCGAGCTTTTGCCGCGTCGAGGATCGCGCCGCTCAACGGATGGCGCGAGTAGCGCTCCAGGCTCGCCACGCTGGCGAGCACGGCGTCGGCCGCAAAGCCCGGAAGGGCCGCGACCTCGGTCAGCTGGGGCTGGCCGTAGGTGAGGGTGCCGGTCTTGTCGAAAATCGCGGTCCGGCAGGTCGAGATCCGTTCGAGCACCGCGGGATCTTTGATGATGATGCCGCGCTTGGCGGCGAGCGAGATGGACCCGATGATCGCGACCGGGATCGCGATCAGCAGAGGGCAGGGGGTGGCGACGACCAATACGGCGAGGAAGCGGATCCGCCCGCCCGAGATCACCCAGGCGGCGATCGCGAGCGCCACCGCGACGGGGGTGTAGATCGCGCCGAGTTGATCGCCGAGCCGGCGCAGACGCGGGCGCCGCTGCTCGGAGGCGCGCATCACCTCCATGATCATCGAATAGCGGGAATCGATCGCCCGTTTCGTCGCCCGCACGTTGAGCACCGTGTCGCCGTTCACCGCGCCCGACAGCACGCTCGATCCGGGGGTCTTTTCGATCCGGAAGGGCTCGCCGGTCAGATACGACTCGTCCATCGAGCCGTGCCCTTCTTCGACCTCGCCGTCCACCGGGCAGATCTCGTGCGGGAAGACGACCAACAGATCGCCGACCGAAATCTCCCCCAGCGCGGCGTCAAGGATCTCGGCCCCCTCCCGCCGATGGGCGATCGCGGGCATTCTTTTAGCCAGAGCTTCGAGCACGGAGGAGGCGCTGCGCACGGCGTAGGCTTCGAGCGCCTGGCCGCCGGAGAGCATCAGGACGACGAGCGTTCCCGCGAGATATTCGCCGAGCAGGATCGCGGTGACGATCGAAATCCCGGCGAGCAGGTCGGAACCGAATTCGCCCCGCAACGCCTGGCGGAGCAGAGTCCAGACGAGCGGCGCGCCGCCCAGGACGAGGCCGACCAGCAGCGGCAGGTCGAAGACGCGCAGGCCGCCGAACGCCACGGTCGAGCCCCAGGAAAGGGCGTAGCGCAGCAGGAGATGAATTGCGATCGTCGAGATCGCGAGAACAGCGATTCGCGCCTCGCGCGAGCGCAGGATGGTCTGGCGGATCTCTCGGGTGATCATCGGTCGGCTTCGAGTATGCGCCGAAGACGACCGAAAGGCACCACCCCGGGGGGGAGGGAACGGCGCTGTTTCTTGGGGTGGGGTAGGAGGGGCGACGCCAGCGGGGTGGCCGGGCGTCGCCCCTTGAGATCAACCTAGAACCGACTCTGCCAGCTCAGCAGGTAGCTGCGCGCCGGCTGGCGGTAGTACTGCGCGTCGCCGAGCTCGCTTTCGGCGAGCGGATCGCGCTCGTCGCTCAGGTTTTCGCCGTCGAGCCGCAGCTCGCCGCGGTTAAAGCGGAAGCCGAGGCCGGCGCCCCAAGTGGAGTAGGCCGCGGCGAGCGCGGTGTTGCGCTTGTTCAAGAACCGGTCGCCGGTGTAGTTGCCGATCACGTAGGCGTTGAAGCCGGTTTTCGGGCTGTAGACCAAGCCATAGGAGGCGAGCTTTTCGGGGGCCATCTCCAGCCGCTTGCCGGCCAGTTGGGTGAGCGTGCCATCGAAATCCTGGATGAAGTCGACGAACTTCGAGCTGTGGCGGGCGTAGGTCGCGGTTGCGCGGAGATCCGGGAACAGGCGATAGCGCACCTCGATCTCCTCGCCCTTGAAACGCTGCTTGCCGCCGTTGCCCAAGCCGGGATGGCCGTCTTCGTTGATCGAGATGATCAGGTTCTCGAAATCCATCTGAAACGCGGAGATGTCGAAGTCGAGCCGGCCGTCGAGCAGGTGCCCCTTGGCGCCGATCTCGTAGCTCGTCGCCGTCTCGGGCTCCAGGATGTCGGCTTCGGCCTCGGGACCGAAATCGAGCGCCGCCGGCTTGAACGCGTCGCGCGCGTCGGCATAGAGCCAGAGGCCGTCGCCGTTGTCCTGGCTCCACGCGAGGAAGTTGACGCCCACCATGCCGCTGCCGCGGGTGGTGCTCCGGCTGTCGCTGCCTTCCTCCTCCTCTCCCTCGTCTTCGCCCGCGTCCGGATCCAGCTCCTCTTCGGCGGCTTCGATGTCCTCGTCGGTCCGGTTCAACCGGCCGCCGAGCAGGAAGTGCCAGCGCGGCGCGGGGTTCCAATCGAAGTTGGCGTAAAGGCCGGTGAAGTTGCGCTCGTCTTCCGAATCGAAGCCCATTTCGTGCTCGACGGTGTTGCTGCTTTCCGCGCCCGAGCCGTCGATGTTCACGTGGTAGCCGAATGTCTCGGAGTCGGCCTTCCCTTTGCCATACAGGTGATCGAGACCCGCCACGATCTGGAGCGCCGAGCCGACCTTCGCCTCCCAATGGGTGTCGAGATAGATGTCGGTGAGCGTCAGATCCTGCTCGAAGCCCTCGGCGTCGTCCCCCTCGCCCGCCAGGTCGGCCAGGAAGCCGCGGATCGTCTCTTTCTTCGTGTGGGTGAGCGATACGGTGGTCGACCAGCGGCCGTTGGCCAGAGTGCGGTCGTAGCCGCCGATCAGCTGAAAACGATCCTCGTCGATCTTCGCGTCGCCCGGGTTGTAGTTCGCATCGAGCGGCGTGACGGAAGAGAGCACCCGCCCCTCGCGCACGTGCGGGCTCGCCGGGCTCTGGTTGACCACCGAGCCGTCGAAGTCGACGTGGAAATCGCCGCCCGCACCTTGAGTGCGCCCGCGGTAGAGCACATGGCCGCGATCGAAGCCCGTGTCGTCGTCCTTGAAGCCGCGCCGCTCGCCGTTGACGGTCAGCGACTGCCGGTAGTTGCCGAGAGCGGGCAGATCGAGCGAGACCGCGGCGAGGCCACTGCTGTAGTTGCCGATCCCCAAACGGTAATCGCCGGAGCCGTCCTTGCGGCTGCCGGGCTGGCGATGGAGTACCTGGATCACGCCGACGAACGAGGTCGCGCCGTACATCACGGGCGCGGCGCCGCGCAGAACCTCGATCCGGTCGACGTTGGTCAGATCGAGCGAGACGAGGGCCGGGTTGAACGCGCCCCCCGCGGGCACGCCGTCGACCACCAGCAGGAACGCGTCGAACTCCCGGAGGCCCCAGATTTCCGGCACCGAACCGGCCGGGCCGCCGTCGCCGCCGGGCGGGATCGCCACCCCTGCGACCAGGGCGAGAGCGCCGGTGAGATTCGTGATGCCGCGCGCGGCCAGCTCTTCGCCCGAGACGACGGTGATCGACGCCGGGACGGATTCGACGTCCTCGGGCACGCGCGTCGCGGTGACCTGGACCGTCTCTTCAACGGTGGGCGGAGTCGTATCCTGTGCGATCAGCCGGACCGATCCGGCAAGGGCGACGAGAGCGGACAGGGCGATCGACAGGGCGATCCCGCCGCGATGGATCTTGATCTTCATGGAGCTTCTCCTTTCAGAAACTACGCGGAATTCCTCACGCGTTTCGACGGCGCGATCCGGGGGTGGATCGTGGGCTGTCAGGGCGTTCGAACGAGAGGACGGAGCGCGGAACAGGTTCCGCGTCTTTTCACTGGTTCGAACGCAGCGTCTGAAGGAGAGGAGGAAGGGGGGGAATCGCAGCGCGAGGGGGCTCCGGAGGGGCCGTTCGCGAGGGAGTCGGAACGAAAGCGGAGGCCCAAGCGGCCGCCGCGAACCGGGTCTTCGCCCCCGATTCGGGAGCCTCTTCGGCCGTCGGATCGAGCGCTTCGAGAGCGAGCGGACCGTGCAGGCTCTCGGCGCTATCGGGCGCGGTGGACTCGACGCGGTGCAGATCGCCGCCGCGGCGGGAGCCCTCGACCCAGAGAACTACACCCGGCTCTCCCGGCCGCGCCGGCTCGCCCAGCCCGTACGCTTGCGAGGTCAGGCTACGGCTCGCCGCGATCCGCGCGCCCTCGATGCCCGGCAGGATGACGAAGCGATGCGGCATCTCGATCGAGGTTTCGCGCCGTTCGTCGCCGAAGCGGAGCAGCAGGCGCGCCGTCTTCGACGGAAACTCCGGCACCTGCCAAGTGATTCGATGCAGGTCGCGATCGAGGTGCGGCGTGATGCGGATCGGATAGGTTGCACCGTCGTCGAGCGACAGGAACGCCTCCCACTCCTCGACGTTCGGCAGATCCAAGAACGAGGCGAGCGGCCCCCATTCGAGCTCTGCGGTTTCGCCCGCGATCATCGGGATCGCCGCGGAAGGGGCGATCAAGCGCAGCGGGCGAGGCGAATCCGCCCCGACCGAAGCGGTGGCGGAATGCGCCGAAAACAGGGCGGCGGCGACAAGCCCGAGAGTTCTGAACTTCATTAGCCTCCGTAGGATATCCCGACTCATCCCGGGCGCAAAGGGCGGTGAGATCAGATCAGGGGGGCGTCGACCTGCGCGTTTCCGCCTCAGCCAAAAGCTCATCGAGCGGCCGGCCGCCGATGTCGATCTCCACCCGGTCGAGATCGCGGAATTGGAGCGCCGTCCGTTCGAGCTGCATGCGCACCCGCGCGGCGTCGCAGGCGTCACCCAATTCGAGGTAGCCGTCGAGATGGATACGCGCGGTCTTGCCGCTTCGGTCGATGCCGCGCAGCCGCAGCGGCGAGGGATAGAGCGCGTGGAGCAAGCCGCTCCGGATATCGAACCGATCCTTGGTGGCGAGCAGCACGGCGAGCGCGCCTTCGAGGGCGGGCTGCCGACGAGGCAGAGCGACGTCGATCGCGACCGGCCGGTCGCCCCGGCAGTCGCCGAGCCCGCGATCCGGCGCGATCAGGAAGATCTCCACCCGCTCCGTCTCGTCGGTCGAGCGCGCTCCGCGCAGCCCGCAACCGGCGAGCACTCCAACCAGCCATGCGATCGAAAGTGAGCCCAGCAGGAAGACGGCAAGCCGCGGCCGGCGCGGCGCGGCGGCAAACTCTCGGATCAAACGCGCTCCCGCCGTTTCCAGAGCGTAAAGGCGAACGCGGGCGCATCGCCCTCCGCTTCCCGGCGATCGTTTTCGATCTCGCGCCAGGCGCTCCAGTCGACTTCCGGAAAGAAGGCGTCGCCCGCGTAGTCGCGCTCGATCAGAGTGAGGTCGAGGCGATCGACCATCGCCAGTGCCGCCGCGTAAACCACGGCACCGCCGACCACGAACAGCTCGTCATCGCCCCGCTCGCGGCCGATCGCAAACGCCGCTTCGAGCGTCGCCACCCCCTGCGCTCCGGGCGCTAGGTAATCCCGGTTCCTCGTGAGCACCAGGTTGGTCCTGCCGGGCAAGGGCTTGGAACCGATCGATTCCCAGGTCGCGCGCCCCATCACCACGGTGTGGCCGAGCGTCCGGCGCTTGAACCGGCGGAGGTCTTCCGCCAAATGCCAGGGCACATCCGACTTGCCGCTCTTGGTGACGCCGATCGTCCGGTTGGCGGCGACCGCCGCGATGATCGTTGTCTTCATGTCGGACGGCGTCAGGTCAGACGGCTTCATGTCAGACGGCGATCGGCGCCGGGATCGACGGGTACGGGTCGTAGCCTTCGACCGCGATGTCTTCGAAACGAAAATCGAACAGCGAGCGCACCTCAGGTTTCAGCCGAAGCCGAGGCGCCGGTCGGGGCGTCCGCGTGAGCTGAAGCCGCGCCGCGTCGAGGTGGTTCAGATAAAGGTGCGCGTCGCCGAGAGTATGGACGAATTCTCCGGGTTCGAGGTCGCAGACCTGCGCGACCATCGAGGTCAGCAGAGCGTAGGACGCGATGTTGAACGGCACGCCGAGAAACAGATCGGCGCTTCGCTGATAAAGCTGGCACGACAGTTTGCCGCCGCCGACCCAGAACTGGAACAACGCATGGCAGGGGGCAAGCTGCATCCGGTCCAGCTCGCCGACGTTCCAGGCCGAGACGATATGGCGCCGCGAGCTGGGGTTCTTTCGGATCTGCTCGACCACGTCCGCGATCTGGTCGATCGTCGTGCCGTCCGGCGCGGGCCAGGAGCGCCATTGGCGGCCGTAGATCGGCCCGAGATCCCCGTGTTCGTCCGCCCACTCATCCCAGATCGTCACCCCGCGCTCGTGGAGCCAGGCGACGTCGGTGCGGCCGGCGAGGAACCAGAGCAGCTCGTGGAGGATCGAGCGCAGGTGAAGTTTCTTGGTGGTAACCAGCGGGAAGCCGGCCGCTAGGTCGAACCGCATCTGGTAGCCGAACACCGAGAGCGTACCGGTGCCCGTACGGTCGTCTTTTTCGACCCCATGGTCGAGGACGTGGCGGAGGAGGTCGAGGTAGTTCTGCACGGCGCGAAGCCAAGCATATCGCGCGGCGCGGACTTCGCCTTCAACGAGGGACGGCTCGCGATAGTATCGACCGGCAGAAGTTCTGCCGGGTCACTTTCGGAGGAGATCGAAGATGGGTAAGACCGGTTGCGTCATCATCGGGATCATCGTGGCAGTTCTCGCCCTGGGAGCCTTATGGGGCGTTGGCCAATACAACGGGCTGGTGGGAGTGCAGCAGGACGTCGATACCCAGTGGGCACAGGTGCAAAATGCCTATCAGCGGCGGGCGGACCTGATTCCGAACCTGGTCGCCACCGTCAAGGGCTCGGCCCAGTTCGAGCAGGACACGCTCACCGCGGTCGTGGAAGCGCGCAGCCGCGTCGGCCAGATCTCGGCCCAGGCGACCCAAGAGATCTTGAACGATCCCGCCAAATTCCAGCAGTTCCAGCAGGCACAGGACGGCCTCTCCTCGGCCCTCTCGCGTCTGATGGTGGTGGTCGAGCAGTACCCGCAGCTCCGTTCGACCGAGGCGTTCACCAACCTGATGGCCTCGCTCGAAGGCTCTGAGAACCGGATCGCCGTCGAGCGCAACCGCTTCAACGAAGTGGCGCGCGGCTACAACACCCGGGTCAAACAGTTCCCGGCCAGCCTGTTCATCCGCATCCTCGGCTGGAACTTCCCACCCAAACCCTACTTCGCCGCCACGGCAGGCGCCGAGACGGCTCCGAAGGTGGATTTCGGCAAGTAGGGGGAACGAGGGGGAAGGATCAATGAGGTAAGCGCCGCCGCGGGGCCGAAGGCTCCCGGCGGCGGTAATACCGTTAGCGCAGTGGCAGAACGAGCGCATCCTCCGTGACCTGCGGGTGATGTATGAAGCGCGATGACGCGGTCTACCTGGAGGGGTGATCCTCCAAAGTAGGAGAACTCGCTTCCTCTAGGAGCGGCAGGTCTCCTCCTCAATGAGGGCACAAATCCTGTCGTACTGTCGGCTACAGGCAACCTCAAGCGGCAGGAGCCATGGGCTGGACCTCTTCGTCGATCGCCGCGCTGAGCCGACCCTTCGCTTCTTCGAGGTCGAAGTCCGTTTGTAACCCGAGCCAGAAACGTTCCGACGTTCCGAAGTACCGGGCCAGACGGAGTGCTGTCTCGGGGGTGACCGATCTCTTACCCAGGACGATCTCGTTGACGCGGCGGGGCGACACCTTGATCGCTCTCGCCAACTTGTTTTGGCTGAGCTCCAACGGTCCGAGAAACTCTTCGAGGAGGATCTCGCCAGGGTGGATGTTGGGAAGTTTTTCAGACATCGTTCCTCCTCAGTGGTAGTCCACGATCTCCACGTCGTGGACGTCGCCGTCTCGCCAGACGAAGCAGATCCTCCACTGGTCGTTGATGCGGATGCTGTACTGGCCGGCTCGATCGCCTTGAGAGTTTCCAAGCGGTTGCCTGGAGGCACCCGTAGATCTGAGATGTTCTGGGCGTTGTTCAACATCCGCAGTTTCCGTCGAGCCGCACCCTGAATGTCGTTTGGTAGCTCCCGGACTCTAAAGCCTCGCCAGATCTCCTCCGCCGCACGGCTCTTGAAATTTGACGGGCAACCGAGACAAGGCGGTCGTCGTAGCGGGCAATCGTGACAGTTTCGCCTTGAGCGCGGAGAAAGACAGCAGACGCGAGATGGACGGCGCGGGGAATGGTTCGAGAGCCCGTGAAAGGACATGGGGCGTCATCTCGATGAAAGCGACTCGATCCAGAAGCTGACGAACGGCCTCGGTGTGTGTTGCCGTTAGTCCCCGAGCATGAATTCGGGTCCAGGTTTCATATTCGAGGAGCCGGCTGGAGAAGAGATCTTCCTCCCAGAGCGAAGCAGGGGG
This sequence comes from Thermoanaerobaculia bacterium, assembly GCA_035995205.1. GTDB lineage: Bacteria > Acidobacteriota > Thermoanaerobaculia > Multivoradales > UBA5704 > DASYKS01. Next base: position 79,442 of record DASYKS010000084.1, on the reverse strand, counting down.
GCACCGATCCTCCGCCAGCAGATGTGCCAAGGCCAACGGAGGTATCGAGGTAGATCAACGCTCGCTCCGGTCCTCTTCCAACTCTTGCGACAGCTCATGCCAGCAAGCCGTGGGAATTCGCGGCGGAGGACCAGGATGCTCGCGATTTGCCGGCAGGGTAATCCATCCTTTTTGGATTGCCTCGTTTAGGCCCACCCGGGCGGTTTCAGCGCGGGGCTCTGCTAAAGGGGGAACGAGGCGGGCGATCACGCGGTCGCTCTCCGTGACAAGAACGGTCTCGCCCTCCTGGGCAAGATGTACGTACTCACTGAGGCTGGCCTGCAAGGCCTTCAAAGCGATGGCGCGCATTTCAGGAACGTTAGTCCTGGAAAACTTCAGGGTCAAGCGTCGATCCCGCACCGACGTCTTGAAGTTCGCCCGGGTGCATGACGGGACGGCGGTGGAGCTTGGAAGGCCCCGGACTAGACGTTTTCCTCCGGATGTCGTAGAAGTTCTAAGAATGCGCGCAGCACGCCGGAGCTTGGCGCTCCTCACCCTCTCTTTGCCCATCGTCTTGACGGCCTTGGGCTGCCAGGGTGCCGTAGGCTCGGCGGCGGTCGAGGCCGCTCAACCCGATCTTACCGTTCGCCAGGGCGAGGTACGCTCGTGCCAGTTGCTCACCGGGGAGCTGATCGCCGAGCGCGCGGAGGTGCTTTCCGTGCCTCCAGTTCCCGGGTGGCAGGTGCAAATCCGTTGGCTTGCCCGGGACGGAGCGGAGGTGAAGGCGGGGGACCCGGTCGCGATCTTCGACAGCGGTGCGTTGGCCTCGGACGTCGAGGAAAAGAAGCTGAAAGCCGCCGAGGCGGAACGCGAGCTGGAGCGGAAGGCGGCGGAGGCGGCCACCACCGCGGCGGAGAAACGCTACGCGATCGAAGAGAAACGGACCGCTTTAGGCAAGGCGCGGACCAAAGCCGAGGTGCCGCCCGATCTGCTGCCCCAGGCGGAATATCAGGAGCGGCAGCGGGCTTTCGCCCGGGCGGAAGGGGAGCTGGCGAAAGCGGAGCGGGCGCTCGCCACCCAGCTCGCGACCAGCAGCGCGGATCTGGAAGTGGACCGGATCTCGCTCGCCGCCTCGCGGCGCGAGATCGAGACCGCCGAACGGGGGCGTTCCGCCCTGTCGCTCACGGCGCCGCGCAGCGGGCTGGTGCTGGTCGGCAAACATCCCTGGGAGGATCGCGAGCTGCGCGAGGGGGATTCGGTTTGGGTGGGCATGGCCATCGCGAGCCTGCCGGATCTTTCGACCCTCGGCGTGCTCGCGCGTTTGGCCGACGTCGACGACGGCCGGATCACGGCCGGCATGGCGGCCCAGTGCACGCTCGATGCTTATCCGCGCGAGGCGTTGCCGTGCCGCATCGAGGAGATCTCCGCTCTCGCGGGCGAGGCGGCGAAAGGCGCGCGCCTGCGCCGAGCGTTTGCCGTGCGGGTCTCCCTCGCCGGGGCCGATCCGCGGCGTATGCTTCCCGGCATGTCGGTCCGGGTAGAGGCCTGCGGTGCGCCGCAAACCGGTCTGCTCGCGCCCCGCGCCGGGCTGGATCTCTCGACCGCGCCGCCTCGGGCGCGCCTCGCTGCCGGCGGCACGACCGCGGTACGCCTTGGCGCCTGCGGTCCCCTCGATTGCCGGGTATTGGCGGGGCTGGCGGTCGGGCAGAAGCTGCGGGCGGCGAGTGGGGAGGAGACGCGATGACGGAAGAGTTGTCGGCTTCGAAGCCCTCACCCCCGGCCCCTCTCCCAAAGGGAGAGGGGAGACAAGAAACGGCGTCTCTTGCTGTTCCCCCCTCTCCCTTTGGGAGAGGGGCCGGGGGTGAGGGCTGATGCGGCAAGGGGTAACAGCCACGCCGACCACTGATTCAGCGCGGGAGCGCAAAAGCCGGAAAACGGCCCTACGCATCGGCCTGGCTCTGCTCGTATTGATCGCCTTGGCCGGTCTGGCTTGGGCGACCCGTTCCGGCAAAGCTCCCGCTTCACCGCGCGACTGGGCGGTGATTGAGCGGGGCGATCTGGTGACCACGGTTCCGGTCTCGGGCGAGCTTGAAGCCGAGGCCTCGGTGATGCTTGGGCCGCCGCAGATCCCCGAGACTTGGGAATACAAGATCGCCGACTTGGCGCCCGAGGGGCAGAGCGTTCCGGCCGGCACGCCGGTGGTCCGCTTCGATACCGCCGACCTGGAGCGCCAGCAGCTCGAAAAGACCGCCGAGCGCGATTCGGCCGAGCAGGAGATCGCCAAAAAGCGCACCGAGCTGGCGCTCGCCCGCGGCGAGGCCGAGGTCGCTCTGGCCGAAGCCGAAGCCCGGCTGCGCAAGTCGACGCTCGATGCGCAGGTGCCGCCGGAGCTCTCGTCCCGGATCGAGCTTGAAGGGGCGAAGGCGGACTTGGCGCTCGCCGAGAAAGAGGTCGCCTATCGGCGCGAGCGCCTGCGCCAGGAGGCCCGCCGCGGCGCGGCCGAGCTGGGCGCGCTGTCCGACAAGCGGAACCGCGCGGCGGCCCGCCTGCGCGAGGTAGAGGAGTCGATCGAGAAAATGACCGTCCGCGCGCCGCGCGCCGGGACGGTGATCTACGTCGCCGATCGCAACGGCCAGAAGAAGCGGATCGGCGATTCCTGCTGGCAGATGCAGAAGGTGGTCGAGCTGCCCGATCTCGGCCGGATGCGGGCGCGCGGTGAGGTGAGCGAATCCGATGTCGGCCGGCTCACGGGCGGGCAGACGGTTCGGCTCGCGCTAGACGCGCTGCCCGATCTGCCGGTCGCGGGCCAGGTCGAGTCGGTCGATCGCGCGGTGCGCGAAGAGCGCGGCAAGGAGCGTTCGGAGGGCAAGGTGATCGCGCTCGACATTTCGCTCCCCGGCTCGGTCGCCGGCGCCGGAAAGGCGGGGCGCACCGAGACGCCGGGGGCATCCGCGCTCGCCGGGCGCCTGCGCCCCGGTATGCGGTTCCGCGGCACGATCGAGATCTCGCGCGCCACGGGGCTGCTCTTGATTCCGGCAGAATCGGTCTTCCCGTCCGCCCGCGGTCCCCGGGTCCTGCGCCGTACGGCCTGGGGCTTCGAAGAGGTCTTTCCGAAGCTCGGCCGGCGCACGCCGGAAGCGTTCGAGGTTCTCGCGGGTCTGCGCCCGGGCGATGCCGTGGCCCGGCGCGATCTGGCGGAGGAGGCGCAGTGAAGCTGCGGTTGTCGGCGGCAGCCGGCGGAATCCTGATCCTCCTAGCCGGTTGCGGCGGAAGCGATATTTCTGTCCCGACCGTCACGGTGCGAATGGAGCCCTTGGTGCGGCGGGTGGCGGCCGAGGGAAACCTCGAATCGGCCAAGGCGACGCCGCTCTCCGTGCCGATCGAAGCGCCCGGGCCGATGCGCATCGCCTGGCTCGCTCCGGACGGCGCGCGGGTCCATGCCGGGGACGTCATCGCGACCTTCGACCCAACCGAGCTGGACAAGGCGCTCGACACCGCGCGCGGCGACCTGGCGAAGACCCGCGAGCAGATGAAGAAATCGGGCGCCACGGGAAGCGCCGCGCTCGCCGATCTGGCCGTCGACGCCGATCTGGCGAAAGGAGATCTGGAGGCGGCCGACAAGTTTCAGAAGCGCGACCAAGAGGTCTTTTCGCGCCATGAGATCCTGGAGTCCGCGGCCGACCGCGAGCTGGCGAAGGCGCGGGAGGAAAACGCCCGGAAGGCGCGCGCGCTACGCGCCGAGCAATCAGCGGCGGAGCGGGCGCTGATCGAGATCGATGCGCGCAAAGCCGAGGTTTCGATCGGCCGCTCGGAGCGCGGGCTCGCCGCGATCGAAATGCGCGCGCCGCACGACGGCCTGTTCGTCGCCGAACGCGATTTCCGCAACGATCCGGTCCGCCCGGGCGACACGGTATTCGCCGGCCAGCCGATCGGCGAGCTGCCCGAGCTGTCGACCATGCGCGCGGAGGTCTATGTGCTGGAGGCCGACGCCGACGGGCTCGAAGTGGGCCAACCGGCGACCGTAATCGTCGAATCGCGGCCGGGCCGTGCGATGGCCGCCCGGGTGGCGCGGGTCGATACGCTCGCGAAGCCCCGTTTCCGCGGCTCGCCGGTCCAGTATTTCGCGGTCGATCTCGACTTGGCGGAAACCGATCCGAAGATCGCCAAGCCCGGCGCCCGCGTGCGTGCCGAGCTGGTGCTGGAACGGCGGGCCCAGGCGCTCGCGATCCCGCGCCAGGCGCTGTTCGAGCGCGGAGGCAAGAGCGTGGTGTTTCGGCGCGAGAAGGCTCAGGCAAGCGGGCGCTTTACCGCCGTGCCGGTCGTCACCTCGCCCGCCGGTCCGGGGCGCCTGGTTGTGGAATCGGGGCTCTCGGCCGGCGACGTCATCGCATTGATCGATCCCGAGCTAGGGAGCGCGCCGGAGAAGACCGAAACGAAAGGCGCCCCGACGGGTTTGCCGGGTGCAGCGGCGCGACCGGCCGGGCCTCCTCCTCCGGGAGGTGCAGGATGATCCCGCGCGAAGCGTTGCGCGCCGGGCTGGACAGCCTCGCCGCGCACAAACTGCGCGCGGCGCTCGCGACGCTCGGAGTAATCTTCGGGGTCGGCGCGGTGATCGCGATGCTTTCGATCGGCAAAGGAGCGGAGAAGCAGGCGCTCGCGCTGGTCGAGCGGCTCGGGCTGCGCAACCTCGTGGTGCGCGGCCGCACCCTCGACGACGAGGCGGCCAAGGAGATCCGCAAGAAGTCGCTCGGGGTTTCGATGCGCGACCTTTCGGCGATCCGGGAAGCGATCCCGGGGGTCGAGCTGGCGGTGCCGCGCATCCGGCTCGATGCGACGAAGATCGAGGCGGCCGGCGCCCGCGCCGACGCGGTGATCTGGGGCGCGGCGCCCGAGCAGGCCCAGCTCTCCCGGCTCGACCTCGCGGAGGGCCGCTACCTCGACGCGCTCGATCAGGCGACCTCGGCGCAGGTCTGCGTGCTCGGGCCGTCGGTCCGCCGCGATCTGTTCGGCCAGGAGCCCGCGCTCGGCCGGCCGGTAAAGATCGGCGACGTTTGGCTCATCGTGGTCGGCGTGCTCGCCGCTTCGGCGGGCGGCGACAGCTTCGAAGGGGTCTCGATCGGCTCGACCGCGCGCGAGGTGTACCTGCCGGTGGCGACCGCGGAGCGCAAATTCGAGCGCGAGCCGCTCGCCGCCCCGCTGGACGAAATCGCCGTGCGTCTGGCGCCCGGTATCGACATCCCGCCTGCCGCCGCCGCCCTCGCCGCGCTGCTCGGGCGGCTCCACGGCGGCGCCGAGGACTACGACCTGGTGGTGCCCGAGACGCTGCTCGAACAGAACCGCCGCACCCAGCGGCTGTTCAACATCGTAATGGGCGCGATCGCCGGGATCTCTCTCCTGGTCGGCGGCATCGGGATCATGAACATCATGCTCGCCTCGGTGCTCGAACGGACGCGCGAGATCGGCCTGCGTCGCGCGGTGGGTGCCCGGTCGCAGGACATCCGGACCCAGTTCCTCGCCGAGGCGTTCGCGATCAGCGGTTTGGGCGGCCTCGCCGGAGTGATCCTCGGCCTCGCGATCGCCAAAGGAGTCTCGCTCGGCGCCGGCTGGGCGACCGTGGTCACGCTGCCTTCCATTCTGCTCGCGACCGGCGTCGCCCTGGCGGTCGGCCTTGCCTCCGGTTTCTACCCCGCAGCCCGCGCGGCGCAGCTCGACCCGATCGAGGCGCTGCGCTACGAATAGGCGGAATCAGCGGGCGGGCGGCTCGACCCGCTCGCCCCAGGCCGCTTCCGATCCGATCGCCTGAACCAGCACCGCGACCGTCCCGGTTCCCTGCGGCAGCGGAATCTCCCGGCGCAGCCCTTTGCGCCCCGGTGCCAGAGCTTCGATCGTTTCGTGGTGGGCCTGAAGGCCCGCTTCACCCCGCGCAGCCCAGGAGAACCGGAGCGGACCGAGCGGCTCGGCGTCTTCGGCGGGGGCGGGGATCTCGATCGACAATTTGCCTTCTGCGCGCTTCGCGGTGACGGGTAGCTCCCGCCTCGGCGCATCGCCGGCCAGCAGTCCCGCAAGCAAAGCCTCGGCAAGATCTTCGCTCGCTCCCGTGCGGGCGAAATGTGGCGAAACGGCGGGGGAGGAGCCTCGGGCACTGGAAACGGCGACGGGCAAAATCTCTCCGGTCTTCGGCTCCGCGTTGGTCTCGTAGCCCAGGACGTACCGGCGCCCCAGGGCGTCTAGAGTCAGGCGGATTTGCTCGGCCCGGTCGATCGCGAGGCCGCCGGTCGCCTCGGCGAGATGCCGGGCGGCAACCCTTTCGGGCAGGGTTTCGGACTCGATCGTGACCCGGGCGCGCGGCGGCGGCATGGCCCGCTTGCCGCGCAACCAGCGCAGGATGCCGAGGATGTCGATGCCGCGGCCGACGAACGAGGTGTCGTTCCAGTGGTCGTAGCCGCTGACCCCCGGACCATCGAGCGCGAACCCCGAATCCGCGGCAAGGCCGAGCGGCAGTAGTGTCCAGCCGTAGGCCGCGAGCAGACGGGCGTCAGCGGCGATCCCCTCGTCGGGCGCCGAGGTATTTTGGCTGTCGAGCGGATCGAGCGGCAGGGCGACCGCGCGCGGCCCGCCGCCCCCATCGGCAAGCAGGAAACGGGTGATCGCCTCCAGGCGCTCGGCGGCGACCTGGGACGCAAGCGCCCGATGCGGCTCGTTCCTTCGCCGATCGGCGCGCGCTCTGCCGGCCATTTCCGCCAGCGCGAACGCGATCGATTGAGCTCCGGAGAGCTTCCGGCCGATCCAGGTGAGCTTGGAATCGCCAGGATCGACCGCCGCGAGATCGACCGTCCCGAACGAAGCGACGGCGTCCGCTTCGCTCGCGAGCGCGAGCAGGCTCGCCACGATCGTGTCGGGGTGGGCAAGAGCCGGATCGACCACCACCACGAGGCGCCAAGGAGCGCGCTCCCCGGCGAGCGGGACGAGACGAACCACCTTGCGCGGCTCGCCTCCCACCCGGACGACGAAATCCTCCGGCCGGAGCGCGCTGTCGCGCTCGGCTTGGAGTGCCGGAGGGAGACCCACGACGATCTCCGCCTCGCGCACCGCGAGCAGGTCGCGGAAGGTCTCGGGCGGATCGGCGGCGAACGAGGCGGCGGTAGCGAAGAGCGAGAGCAGGAACGCGAGGCAGAAGGATCGGCGGCGAGGTCCAACCAGTAGACCGCTCATGCCGGACATTCTAGCCGCGACCGCGGGACGCGTGCCGATCTGGGGCACGTCGCTCGACGCGGTATGATCGCCCGGATCAGCGAGAGAAGAGAGATGAAAACGCCGACGTACCTTCTGCTTGCGGGCCTATCCGTCGCCGCCACGCTGGTTTTGGCTTGCGGCAAGAACAGCGAATCGCCGACCGGCCCGCCGCCGCCGAACCAGCAGATCACCCGATCGAACGTCATCGCGGCGCTGTTTCTCGGCGAAGGGCCGCTGCGGTCCCCGCAGGGCACCCCCTGCCCCAACACCGGATTCTGGCGCGCATTTCCCCGGGGCAGCCGACTCAGAGTCCGCTTGAGCACCGCTCTTTCGACCGGAGAGCGCAACACCGTCGAGGGTTTTCTCTCCGACTTTCGCGGTCTGGTCGCCGGGACCTTCGATCTCGCAATCGAGACCACGACCCAAGAGGATCCGATCCCCGGCTTTCTGGAAGTGACCGTAACCTCGCTCAGCAACTCAGCTGTCGACGCCCGCTGCCCCCCTGGCTCGGGAGGATGCACCAAGATTACCCTTCAAGCCCCTGGAGTCCTCGCCAGCTCGCGCACCGTCGCGCGTCACCAGTTCGGAGGCAACGTCCATGACCACGAGCTGGGCCACGGTATCTTGGGTCTCTGCCACGTGGACGGCTTCGTGATGCCCGACGCCCTGATGGCGACCCCCGGCAGCGGCAGCATCGGCAACTTCAATACGGCTGAACGCCAGGCGATCCAGGCGGTGATGCGCTCCGGACTTTCGGCGGGAGCCACCCGCGCCGATTTCGAACGCCTGGGCCTCGTCGATCCGGCGGGCACGAGCGGGGCTTCCTCAAGCCCGGCGTTCGGCACGGTGGGCGGAGCGGACGATCCGCCGATTCGCTGGCCGGACCGGCGCGAAAGCGGAGGAGCGGCTGGGCGCGAGCGGGAGCGGCAGTGAGGACCCCGGAGGACCCCGGCCCTCGATAGCTATTCCGTCCGCAGCGCCTCCATCGGGTCGGCCGCCGCGGCCCGCCGCGCCGGAAGGTAGCTCGCGAGCATCGCAACCCCTGCAAGCACCGCGGAAACCGCGAGATACGTCGCGGCGTCCGTGGCGCTCACGCCGAACAGGAACGGCTTCATCAACCAGGTGGCGGCCAGGGCGAGCGCGATTCCGATCGCCAGACCGAACGCCACGAAGCGAATTCCTTCTTTGAGGACCATCTGCACGACGTTGCCAGCAGTCGCCCCGAGCGCCATGCGAACGCCGATCTCGCGCCCGCGCTGGCTTACGGAGTAGGCGATCACGCCGTAGAGCCCGACCGCGGCGAGCAAGAGGCCGACCAAGCCGAGAAGACCGGTGACCATCGCGGCCACCCGTTGCGGCAGGAGCGCGAGGCTCGTGATCACCGAAAGGGGCGTCACCTCCGCCCGCGGCAGACCGGGGTCGAGCGCGCGCACCTCGTTTCGGATCATCGCCGCGACTTCGCCCGAATCGGCCGCCGAACGGACCATCAGGTTTTGCTCCGGGCTGAAGCTCTGGGCTGCCGGCACGTAGAGGAACGGTTCGACGCTCTCGGAGAGAGACGCGACCTTCGCGTCGGGGGCGACTCCGATGATCGTCAGAGCGTCTTCGCCGCGATGGATCGTGCGGCCCAGCGCATTGCCGTCGGGAAAGTAGCGGCGGGCGAACGTCTCGTTCACAACCACGACTCCTGCCGCCTTCGGTCCGTCGGTCGCTTCGAAACCGCGCCCGGCGAGCAGGGCGAGATGAATGACCTGAAAGTAACCGGTATCGACCTGCGCGAAAAGCATCGGCTCGACACCCTCACCCTCCGCGCGCGAGTTTCCTACGGCTCCATCGACGCGAAACTCGTCGCCGGTCCGGTTGCCTGAAAGGGGAAGCACCCGCGCATAGGATACCGCCTCGACCCCGGGACGCGCGGCCAGGCGGGTTCGAAGGTCGGCATAGAACTGCCGGGCGCGCTCCTCGCTGTAGCCGTAGGTCCGGGTGTCGAACGACGCCGTCGCCACGTGCGCGGCGTCGAAGCCCGGATCGACCCGCTGCCCGCGGTCGAGCGCCCGCAAGAAGAGCCCGGCGGCGACCAGCAAGAGCAGCGACAGCGAGATCTGCCCGACCACCAGCGCGTTGCGCATCCGCGACCGCTTCCGCCCCGCGCCCGGCGCCTCGGCGCGGAGAGGAGACGCGAGGTCGAGCCGGGTGCCTTGCAGGGCAGGGACCAGGCCGAACAAGAGGCCGGAGACCAGCGCGGTCGCGACGGCGAAGAAGAGAACCCGGAGATCGGGCGTCAGCTCCAGAGAGATCGGCACCTCGACCGGGATCGAGATGCGCTCCAGCGCCCGGGTGCCCCACTCGGCGAGCAGGATGCCGCCGACCGAGCCGAGAACGAACAACGTCGCGCTCTCGATCAGCAGTTGGCGCACGATCCGCGCGCGGGACGCCCCGAGCGAGAGGCGGACGAGGATCTCGCGGCGGCGGGCCGTGGCCCGGGCGAGCAGCATGCCGGTGACGTTGACGCTCGCAATCGCCAGGACCAAGCCGGACGCGGCGAGCAGCAGCGCGAGGAAACCCAAGAACGGCCCGTTCGCCTCGGCCGGAACGGCCCCGAGCGAATGCACGGTCACGCCGGAAAAACGGCCGAGATCGGCCGGCTCGTCCTTCCCCGCGAACGCGGCGGTGGCAGCCGCCAGCTCGGCCCGAATCTGGCCGGCTTCCACCCCTTCGCGGCGACGGCCGAACAGCTCCAGCCAGGCGTTGCCGGCTGAGGAGAGGAGGTCCCCGGTGCCGCGCACCTCCCCCTGCATCATCATCGGTACCCAGACATCGGTTGAAAGCGCGGCATAGACGCCGTGGAAACCGCGCGGCGCCACCCCCACGATCGTGAACGGATGGCTGTTGAGCGAGATCGACCGGCCGACGACGCCCGGGTCGCTTCCGAACGCGCGGCTCCAATAGGCATGGCTGAGCACGACCACCGGCCGCGCGCCGGGCACGCGATCCTCCTCCGGAAGAAAGAACCGGCCCGTGGCAGGCCGCACGCCGAGCACCTCGAAGTAATTGCCGCTCACCAGGTTGCCGAGCGCCCGCGTCCCCTCCGCGTCGTTCGTCCGGACGGTGAGCGCGAGCATTGACCAAGCCGCAAGCCCCGAAAGCGACTGCGACCGGTCGCGGAGCGCCCGATAGTAGGGATAGGACGCCGAATGCGAGCCGTGGCCGTCTTTGTCGGTCCGGTGGATCTCGACCAGCAGGTCGGGCGCCGAAGCCCCCGGCAGCGGACGAAACGCGAGGCCGTTGGCGGCGCTGAAGATCGTCGTCACGGCCCCGATGCCGAGAGCGATCACCAGCCCCGCCACCAGAGTAAACATCGGAGCCTGCTTGAGCAGGCGGAGCGCGTACTTGATCTCCAGAAGGAAGATCTTCATGGGCGGTTCTCCTGCGCGAGAGTGGGGAAGCGGGGCCGGTGCCCGAAAAGGTGCCCGGATCGCGGACCATTGTTCGAAGAACGCCGAAGCGACGAGATCGGGGAGAGCGCGAAGCCAAAGGCGAACGACGCCGAATCGCCGCCCCCGAGCATCGCGGATCTGATCGCGGAAGAACTCCTGAAGGTAACGGCCCGCCTCGCGGCGAAACGCGGCCGGATAGAGGTGCAGAAGGAGGGCGTAGATCCGCTCCGACCAAGAATCGGGCCTCATGAGGGCTCCACCCGCTGTCCGAGGGCCCGCACCGAAGGCGAAGCGAGAAGAGCGCGCAGCCGCCGCACCTCGGCCTGCGCCGCCCGAAGACCCAACGACGTGATGCGAAAGTAATTCCGCCGTTCGTCCTCCTCGCCCGTCGGCCGCCGACCCGCCTCATCGACCAGTCCTTCCCCCAGCAACCGGCGCAATGTCCGGTAGAGATTGCCCGCCTCCAGCCGAACGGCCCCCTCGGTCCGCCGCTCGACCTCCTGGGAGAGCGCATAACCATGCCGATCCCCCTCGGCAAGCGCCAGGAGGAGGATCAAATCGACCGGCTTCAACGGCTGAAACGGAAGAGGCTGTACAGGCACGGGGTTCTCCGCTCCGAATAAGGTGTAAATGACCTTACGGAGAGAGGTGGTGGAAGGTTTCAGGACCGCGGAATCTCGGAGAGCTTTTCCCTGGGAGCGCCGAGTTCCAGCTCGGCACTGCCGAGGCGCGAGCGTTGGCGCATAGAAGGCCGCCGAGACGGCGGCGTTCCCAGGAACAGCACACCCGAGGTGCAGCAGCGGCGAATAGGCGTGGTGTTCTCGGCGATCGGTTGGAGACACTTCGGTCGCGATCCGGGACTCTCGGACCGCGGCACAAGGCATTCATCGGCCAAGAGGCACTGCCGCCACCCTGCCGCGCGCCATTCCGCGGACGGTTTGTCTTGCTCGTCGCGTCCTTCGCGATGCACGACTTTTGTGATGCACCAGCGCGAACGAGGTTTGGCGAGTCCGTAGTGAGTCAAACATCACTACGATCGACGGTTGGTACGCCGCGGTCGGTTCCTACATCATTACGAGCGAATTCCGCATCACCGCGCCCCGTCTCTGCATCACTGCGATCCAGTTCTGCATCACCGCGACCTGGATGGGCATCACGAACAGCTGCTTTTGCATCACAGAGAGCGAGTTCTCCATCACGGCGAGCTAGATCTGAGACGCTACGATCAAGCTCGCGCTCGCTACGATCGGAATCTGCATCACTACGATCCGGTTCTGCATCATTGCGAGCGGGATTTCTGCTCCTGAGTGGTCTGTTCGTGTGATGGAGAATTTGATCCGAGTGATGCGTCAACGGATGGGAATGATGCAAGAGAAGCTGGGAATGCTGCGCGAGCGGCTCTCGTGATGCATGAAGCCATTGCGGGAGGCCGCGTTGCGGATCTGAGTGATGCAAAGTGGGTCGCGAGTGGTGTGGAGCTAGCTGCTGGTGTTCGATCGTGAGTCATGGGTGGTCGCTAAACGTTGTGTTGTGTCTCATCACCGGCTCGGAGTCGCGCGTCAAGGGCTCCTGGTGTTGCAAATGGGGAAGCCGGTGGCGCAGGAGCCATCCCGGGTCGTCCGCTACTCGGGTGCACAGGCGGGGCTTCCGGCGTGAGCTCTACCCGGGAACGCCGAACACCAGCTCGGCACCGCCGAGGAGCAAACGTTGGCGCATAGAACGCCGCCGAGACGGCAGAGGTCCCAGGAACAGCCCGCAGGGCGGGTGCCCCCTCACCCCTCCCGCAGAAAGAAAGCCAACTCCTCCAAGTGAATCCGCAGATCCACATTCTTGACCGGCACCCCCGGCCGGCCCTGCACCCGCTCGGGAGCGAAGTTCAGCACCCCCCTCACCCCCGCGTCCGCGAGCGCCTCGTAGTTCGCCTGGGCCGCCCCCGGGGGGACCGTCAACACTCCGATCTCGGTCTTCTTCTCGGCGATGATCGCGGGCAGCTCTTCGGCCGCCTGCACGATCACCTCGCCCACTTTTCGACCGACTTTCTCCGGATCGGTGTCCACCCCCGCGACGACTCGGAAGGCCCCCGAGTTGAAGCCCAGATAGCGGGCGAGTGCGGAGCCCAGATTGCCCATGCCGACCACGATGATCGAGTGGTCTCGGTTTAATCCGAGCAGGTCGTTGAGGCGCTGGCAGAGGAGATCGACTTCGTAGCCGACGCCGCGGATGCCGAACTCTCCGAATTGGGCTAGATCCTTGCGAATCTGGGCGGCGGAGAGGTGGTAGCGGCGAGCCAGCTCTTGGGAGGAAATGCGGCGGATGCCGGCCTCTTGGACCTGGCGGAGTACGCGGAGGTAGACCGAGAGGCGATTGAGGGTGAGCGGGGAGACCTCCTCGCGCTCGGGCGAAAGGATCGGCACTCGGGACGTCCGATCTCAGGGCGCCCAGGGCGACCCGAGCACCCACTCAAGGAGACGCGTCGGCCAGACGCCGAGCGCTATCGTTCCGACCGCCGCAAGCAATGCCGCGGCGCGCCCCCAGCCGTCGATCAGCAGGCCTTGAGGCTCGGAAGCGAGACGCGATTCGGGCTTCATGTACAGGGTGTAGACGACTCGGAGGTAGTAGAAGACACCCACCAGGCTCGCCAGGACGCCGACGATCGCGAGACCCCAGCGGTCGTCCTGAACGGCGTTCATGAACACCACGTACTTGCCGAAGAAGCCGAAGGTCGGCGGGATGCCGCCGAGCGACAGCATGAAGATCGCAAGGCAGCCGCCAAGCATGGGGTAGCGGAAACCGAGCCCCGACAGCTCCGAGATCTGGTGCTGCTCGCCCGCGCGGGCGTAGAGCAAGGTGACGACCGCGAACGCTCCGGAAGTCATCAGCACGTAGGCGATCAGGTAGACCGCGACCGGGCCGATCGAATTGGTGCCCGGCACGACCAAGGCGAGCAGCAGGTAGCCCATGTGGGCGATGCCGGAATAGGCGAGCATCCGCTTGATATCGCGTTGCACCAGGGCGAGAAGATTGCCGACGATCATCGAGGCGACCGAGAGGAACGCGACGATTCCCGACCAGCGATCGATCGTTTCCGGGTTCGCCACCGCCGTCTGCAGCAGACGGAGGAACACCATGGCGCTCGCCACCTTCGGCGCTACCGAGAGGAACGCGACGAACGGCGACGGCGCGCCCTGGTAGGTGTCTGGCGACCAGGCGTGGAACGGGACGAGGCTCATCTTGAAGCCGAAGCCGGCGAGGACGAGCAGCAGGCCGAGGCTCGAAATGATCGGAAACTTCTCGGCGAGCGAGAAGGAGGCGGCGATCTGGTCGAGCCGCGTGCTGCCGGTCTCGCCGTAGAGCAGCGCGATGCCGAGCAGGACGAACGCCGAAACGAACGCACCCATCAGGAAGTATTTGATCGCCGCCTCGGTGCCGATCGCGATCCGCCGGTGGTAGGCCGCGAGCGCGTAGAGGCAGATCGACAGCAGCTCCAGGGCCAGGAAGATCGTCAGCAGCTCCGTCGCGCGCAAGAGCAACAGGGCGCCGCAGGCGCTCCAGAGCAGCAGCGCGTGATACTCGCCGGCGAGGATCTTCTCGCGGCGCAGGTAGCTTTGCGAGGCGAGCAGGCAGATCCCGGTCGAAAGGAGCACGGCGAAGGCGAACGCGCGGACCGGCGCGTTCCAGTCGAGCGCGCCGAGAGACGAGGTGCCGGACGGCACGAACTGGAAACCCCAGACCGCCGCCGCGACCGCGACGAGGGCGATGCCGGTGAAGGCCCGCCGCAGGCTCGGGAGCAGCGCTTCGAGCAGCAGTAGCAGGACGCCTCCGCCGGCCAGGATGATCTCGGGGGTGAGGCTCGCGAGGTCGTGAGCGTTCATCGTCCCTCTCCGTCCTGGCTGGTGGGGGTGTCGGCGGAAGCATCGATCGCGAGGGCGGGCAGCGCGCGGAGCATTGGTTCGTCCGGCGCGGTCTCCACGGCTCGGGTGTGGAATTCGGAGAGCAGCGACTCGAGCGCCGGGCGGCTGGGTGCCAGGAACGTCCCCGGCGCGATGCCGATCCAGACCATCAGGACTCCGAGCGGCAGGAGCGCGAACATCTCGCGCCAGGAGAGATCCTTGAGGCTCTTGTTCTCCTCTTTGGTCAGCGGACCCCAGAGCGTGAGATAGAGCATCTTGAGCAGGTAGACCGCCGCGAGGACGACGCCGAACGTCGCCGCGACCGTCGCCCAGGAAAGGGTCCGGAACGAGCCGAGGAGGATCAGGAATTCACCCGCGAAGCCGTTCAGCGCGGGCAGGCCGACCGAGGCGAGGGTCGAAAAGACGAGCCAGAACGAGAAGATCGGAATTACCGCGGCGAGGCCGCCGAACTCGTCGAACTTCTTGGTATGGCGCCGGTCGTAGAGCATGCCGACGAGTAGGAAGAGCGCGCCCGTCGAGATGCCGTGGTTGACCATCTGGAGCAAAGCCCCCTGCCAGGCGACGAGGTCGAACGCGAGCAGGCCGAGCATCACGAACCCGAGGTGGGCGATCGACGAGTAGGCGACCAGTTTCTTCATGTCGACCTGCACCCAAGCGACCAGCGCACCGTAGAGGATGCCGATCAGTGCCAAGCCCACCAGCCAGGGCTGCGCCTTGACGCTTGCATGCGGGAAGAGCGGCATGGCGAAGCGAAGGAAGCCGTACGTTCCGAGCTTGAGCAGGATGCCGGCGAGGATCACCGAGCCTCCCGTCGGCGCTTCGACGTGCGCGTCCGGCAGCCAGGTGTGGACCGGGAACATCGGCACCTTGATCGCGAACGCGAGCGCGAACGCCGCGAACAGCCAGACCTGGGTGCTGAGCGGCAGATCGAGGCGGAGGAGATCCTGGTAGGCGAAGCTCCAGACCCCCGCCAGCTCCTTGTAGGTGAACGCGAGCCAGAGAATCGCGACCAGCATTAGGAGACTGCCCGCCATGGTGAACAGGAAGAACTTGACCGCCGCGTAGACCCGCCGCTCGCCGCCCCAGATGCCGATGATCAGGTACATCGGGATCAGCATCACTTCCCAGAACATGTAGAAGACGAACAAGTCGTAAGCGAAGAGAGCCCCGAGGATGCCCGTGGTAAGTAGCAGGAACGCCGCAGTAAACGAGCGCCAGTGCTTCTCGATCCCTTTCCACGAGGCGAGGAAGACGATCGGCAGCAGCAGCAGCGTGAGCAGGGCGAGCGGCATCGAAATGCCGTCGATCGCAAGATCATAGCGAATGCCGTAGGCGCCGATCCACGACAACCCCGGGGGATTGCCGACGCCAGTCCCGTGCGCCACGTCGCGCAGCAGCGGGAAGCCGCCGCCGGGCACCCAGCGCGCGGCGACGTAGGCGATTCCGAGCCCCAGCTCCAGCAGCGAGACGAGCAGGGCGTAGATCTTCGTCGCCTTCGCGTTGCCCTTGGGCAAAAGAAGAAGCGGAAGGCAGGCCGCCGCCGGCAGGAAGACCAGCCGGGTCAGCGTGTCGCCGAGGAGGAGATCGAGAAAGGTCGTCATCGTCAGCGCAAGATCCACCAGAAGAGGCCGAGAACACCGAGGAAGAAGTAGAGCGCGTAGCTACGGACGTTGCCCGTGGTCGACAGCCGGCCCCCTTCGGCGGTCAGCTCCGTCGCCCAGGCGAGGGCGCGCACCGAGCCGTCGACGATCGTGTCGTCGAAACCTTTCCAGAGGAAGCGGGAGAACGCGCCGAGCGGCCGGATGATCAGGCGGTCATAGATCTCATCGACCCAGTACTTGTGGTCGAGCAGACGGTAGACGGCGGGGAAGCGCTTCGCCCACACCGCGCCGCCGAATTCGCCCCTGCCGTAAAGCTTAAACGCGTAACCGATGCCGATCAGGCCGGCGAGCACCGAGGCGATCAGCAGCAGCCATTCGGTGGAGGCGGCCATTTCAGCCTGTTCCGCCGCATGCTCGGGGAGTCGATTGGAGAAATCGGCGATCACCGGCGACAGGAAGTGGTGGAACGTGTTGCCGCCGCCGAGCAGCTCGGGAATGCCGACCCAGCCGGAGCCGACCGCGCCGGCCGCGAGAACCAGCAATGGCACGGTCATCACCCAGGGCGACTCGTGCAGATGGTGCTCCTGATCGTGCGTCCCTCTAAACTTGCCGAAGAAGGTCATCGCGACCGCGCGCACCATGTAGAACGCGGTGAGCCCCGCGGTGAACAGGCCGATCGCGAACAGCCCCCAGTGACCGGTCGCCGCGGTGTTATGCAGGATCTCGTCCTTGCTGAAGAAACCGGCGAGACCGGGCACGCCCGCGATCGCCGCGGTGCCGAGCGCGAAGGTCCAGAACGTGATCGGCATGTACTTGCGCAGGCCGCCCATCTTTCGCATGTCCTGCTCGCCGCCCATCGAGTGGATCACCGAGCCGGAACCGAGGAAGAGGAGCGCTTTGAAGAACGCGTGGGTGCCGAGATGGAACACCGCCGCCGTGTAGGCGCCCAAGCCCGCCGCGAGGAACATGTAGCCGAGCTGCGAAACGGTCGAGTAGGCGAGCACCTTCTTGATGTCGTTCTGCACCAGGCCGATCGAGGCGGCGAGAATCGCGGTGAACGCTCCGATCACCGCGACGAACGTGCCGATCTCGGGCGCCAGCTGGTAGATCGCGTTCGAACGCACCACCATGTAGACGCCGGCCGTCACCATGGTCGCCGCGTGGATCAGGGCGGAGACGGGGGTCGGACCGGCCATCGCGTCAGGTAGCCAGACGTAGAGCGGGATCTGCGCGCTCTTGCCCATCGCGCCGATGAAGAAACAGAGGGCGACGAATCCGGCGAACGTAAGGCCGAGCGCGTAGTGCTCTTTGAGCGCCTCGGGGGCACCGACCACCACCGGGAAGATCTTCGAGTAGGTGAGCGTGCCGTACTTCGCGGCGAGCGCGAACATGCCGACGAGGAACGCGAAGTCGCCGATCCGGTTGACGATGAACGCCTTGCGTCCGGCCTGCGGCGGGAAGCTCTGATCGAAATAGAACCCGATCAACAGGTAGGAGCAGAGCCCCACCCCCTCCCAGCCGACGAACATGACCAGGAAGTTGTTGGCCAGGATCAACAGCAGCATCGCGCCCATGAACAGGTTCAGATAGGCGAAGTAGCGCCGGTAACCCGGCTCATGGCTCATGTAGCCGGCCGAGTAGACGTGGATCCAAAAGCCGACGAACGTGACGATGAAGAGCATCACGACCGACAGCGGATCGAGCAGGAACGCGATCGGGATCGAGAAGGTCCCGGCGGTCCAGCTCCAGAGCGTCTGCTCGAACGGCGCGGGGTTCGTGCCGTGCAGGTATTGCCAGATCGCGGCGAGAGCCACGAGCATCGAGACGCCGGGGAAGCCGACGCCGATCAGCGTCGCGGTTGCCTTCGGTGCCTTCGGCCAGAACAGGCAGATCAGGCCGTTGAGCGCGGCGCCCGCGATCGGCAGGGCGGGAACGAGCCAGAGGAGGTCGAGAGGTCGCATCGGTCCGTTTCGTTCCTACCAGCGCATCAAGTTCAGACGGTTGACGTCGATCGTCCGGCGCTGCCGGTAGACCGCGATGAACAGACCGAGGCCGACGGCGGCTTCCGCCGCGGCGACCGCCATCACGAACAGCACCATGATCTGCCCGGTGCGCTCGCCGAGCAGGCGCGAATAGCCGACCAGGGCGACGTTCACCGCATTGAGCATCAGCTCGATCGAGAGAAAGATGCCGATGCCGTTCCGGCGGGTGAGAGCGCCCGCGATACCGATCGCGAACAAGAGCGCCGCAAGCACCAGGAACCAGGAGACCGGCACGGAACTCGGAAGACTCAAGGCTCCACCTCCGAAACGGGTGATTCGGTGCCCGAAGCCCCGGACGGAGCCGCCGGAGGTTTGCGCGCGACCACCGTGGCGGCGACCACCGCGACCAAGAGCAGGAGACCCACGATCTCGAACTGCAACAGGTAGCGGGTAAACAGGTCGCGGGCGAAGGCGCGGATCGAGACGAACTCCTCCGTCAGCACACCGGCGTTGCGACCTTGCGTCGCCCGGTAGAGCAGCGGCACGAGCAGGCCGACGAACGCGCCCGCGCCGAGCAGGGCGACCCAGCGATGGACCGTCTGCCCCTCCTGTTGATGCTCTTCCTTAGAAATGTTGAGCAGCATCAAGACGAAAAGGAACAGGACGACGATCGCGCCGGCATAGACCAGCACCTGGAGCGCGCCGATGAACGGCGCGCCGAGCAGCACGAACATCACCGCGAGCGAGAACAGGGTGACCACCAGGCTCATGGTCGCGTAGACCGGGCTCTTGTGGGTCACCACCATCAGCGCCGAGCCGAGCGCGATCACGGCAAAGAGCAGAAAGATCGCGGCTTCCATTTACCCTACCCCCGGAAACCAGCCCGCGAGCGTGGCGACAGCCACCCCCAGCAGGTTCAAGATCGCGAGCGGCAGCAGCACTTTCCATCCGAGCCGCATCAGCTGGTCGTAGCGGAACCGCGGAAAGGTCCAGCGGACCCAGACGTAGAACAGCATGAATAGCGAGACCTTGCCGAGCAGCACCATCAGCCCGACGATCGCGCCGAGCCAGCCGGTGAGGTGCACCCAAGGCAACGTCCAGCCGCCGAAGTAGAGCGTCACCGCGAGCATTGAGAGCGCGGTCATCGAGATGTATTCGCCCATGAAGAAGGTGGCGAAGCGCATCGCGCCGTACTCGGTGTGGAAGCCGGCGATCAGCTCCGATTCCGCTTCCGGCAGGTCGAACGGCAGCCGGTTCGTCTCCGCGAACATGGCGATCAGGAAGACCAGAAACCCGATCGCCTGCGGGATCACCATCCAAACGTGCGTCTGCTGGTAGGCGACCACGTCCGGTAGGTAGAACGAGCCGGCGGGGATGAGCGCCGCGAGCACCGCCACGGTGAGCGCCAGCTCGTAGCTGATCAATTGTGCCGAGGCGCGGATGCCGCCGAGCAGCGAGAACTTGTTGTTCGAGGCGTAGCCCGCGGTGATCAAGCTGTAGACGCCGAGGGAGGAGAGCGCGAGGAAGATCAACACGCCCGCGCTTCCCGTCGAGACGATCAGGGGCACGGTCTTGCCCGAGACCGTGAGGTCGGGGCCGAACGGAATCACCACGTAGGTCGAAAGCGCGGGGATCAACGCGAGGGCCGGGGCCATCAAGTAGAGCGGTTTGTCCGCGCCCTCGGGCGTCACGTCCTCTTTGAACATGAACTTGACCGCGTCGGCGACACCCTGGACGAGGCCCAGCGGTCCGAGCCGGTTCGGTCCCGGACGGTCCTGCATGAACGCGCTCATCCGGCGCTCGACCCAGAGCATGATCGGGGCGACGCCGAGGATGAAGATCCCCAGCATCAGGGCCATCTTGGCGGCGGTGGCGATCAGGTCGAACTGCATCGCGCGCCCCTAGCCTTCCGCTCCGGCGGCGGTGGAAACGTCCGGTGCGTTCCCCGCCAAGGCGGAGCCCGTCGGCGGCAGCATCCCGAATTCCAGGCCGGAAAGCTCCGGCGCCTCGCCCGCGAAGCGGTCGAACACCGCGGCGGGGGAGAGGCCGCCCCACGCCGGATCGAACCGGGCGAGCAGGTCGGACAGCACTTCGACCCCGCCGCGCACCTGGCCGGGCGCGGGGAACGCGGCGCGGAACCGCTGGACTCGGCGCTGCGAGTTGACGAACGAGCCGTCTTTTTCGGCATGGGTGGCGATCGGCAGTGCGACGTCCGCCGCCTGCGCGAGGGGGGAGTCGGCCCACGAGAAGACGATCAGGAAGCTCGCTTCGCGCAGCCGCGCAACGGCCGCTTCGTCCCAAGCCGCCGCGCCGAAATCGCCGTCACCAACGATGACCGTCGCGCAGCGCGAAGCCGCGTCGCCCGCGATCAGCTCGTTGGCGGTAAAGGCCCCCGGCCGCGCGGCGAGACCCGCGAGCTCGGCGCCGCGCCGGTTCGGCGCCGCTTCGTTGCCGACCACGCCGCCCTGAGGGTTCGGAATCCGGCGCTCCGGGAACGGATCGACCGCCACCGACCGGTGGGGCGTGCCAATCTGATCGGCGAGCTGGGCGAACAGGTAGGCCTCTTCGGTGGTCAGTTGCCCGGAACCGAGGATCGCCGTCGCCCCTTCGGCGCTCCGGCTGCGCACTCGGGCATAGACCGCGTCGAGCGCTTCTTTCCAGGTGGTGGCCTTGCCCCGGACCCGCGGGGAGGTGAGGCGCGGACGGTCGCGGTACTTTTCCCAGCTCGCGCGGCCGTCGTCGCACATCCAGTAGTCGTTGACTTCCGGGTTCGTCCGCGGCTTGTAACGGCGGATCTTGCCGCGCCGATGCTCGATCGTGATGTTGCAGCCGGCGTCGCAGCCGGCGCAGATCGACGGCTTCTTGTCCAGGTTGAAGACGCGCTCGGCGAAACGGAAGCGGGTGGAAGTCAGCGCCCCGACCGGGCAGACGTCGACCACGCAGGTGGCAAGCGGGTTGCTCAGCTCTTTCCCCGGAAAGACGCCGATCTCGGCGTGCGAGCCGCGGTTGAAGAAGCCGATCTCGCTCGTCCCCGCGATCTCCTGGGTGAAGCGGACGCAGCGCGTGCACTGGATGCACCGGTTCATGTTGAGCAGGACGTTGGCGCCCAAGGGAATCCGCTCGCGCCCCGGGTAGGTCCGCTTGTCCTCGAACTCGAACCGCGAGTACGCCACTCCGTGCTTGAACGAGTAGTCCTGCAATCCGCACTCGCCGGCCTGGTCGCAGATCGGGCAGTCGAGCGGGTGGTTGATCAGCAGGAACTCCATCATCCCCTTCTGCGCTTCGTGCACTTCCGGCGTGTCCGTGCGGACCACCATGCCGTCGGCGACCGGAGTGGAGCAGCCGGCCTGGAGCTTCGGCATCTTGCGCCCGTTCATCTCGACTTCGACCATGCACATGCGGCACTGGCCGACGACCGACAGGCGCGGGTGGTAGCAGTAGTGAGGGATCTGAACGCCGACCTTCGCGGCGGCCTCGACCAGGTTGGTGCCCGGCTCGACCTCGACGGTGCGATCGTTGATCGTGACTTTCGGCATGCGGGTTCTTTCTGTCTCGATCCGGGCTCGGTTTTCCGCAGTTTTTATCCGCAATTAGGCGGCAGCGGCGAAGTAGCGGCGGTGCGGCACCGGGCAGGCCCGCTCGCGGATGTGCTGTTCGATCTCGTCGCGGAACTTCTCGACCAGCGAGCGCACGGGACCGATCGCGGCGTCGCCGAGCGCGCAGAGCGAATTGCCGCCGACGTTCTTGGAGACGGAGTAGAGCAGGTCGGCGTCGTTCGGATGGCCGTGCCCCGACTCGATCCGGTGGAGGATGATCTCCATCCAGTTCGTCCCCTCGCGACAGGGCGTGCACTGGCCGCACGACTCGTGGGCGAAGAACTTCGCCAGGCGCGAGGCCGCGCGAACCATGCAGGTGGTCTCGTCCATCACGATCACCGCGGCGGAGCCGAGCATCGAGCCGGCTTTGGCCAGGGTGTCGAAGTCCATTTTCAGGTGCGATTCGGACGCCTTGAGGATCGGCGCCGACGCTCCGCCCGGAATGAACGCCTTGAGCGTGCCCCCCTTGTACATGCCGCCGCACTCTGCGAGCAGCTCGTCGAACGTGATGCCGATCGGCAGCTCGTAGGTGCCCGGCCGTTCGACATGGCCGGAAACGGCGTAGAGCTTCGGGCCGGTGTTGCGCTCGTCGGTGCCGATCCCTTTGAACCAGGCGGCGCCGCGGTTGATGATGTGCGGCACGTTGCACAGCGTCTCGACGTTGTTGATCACGGTGGGGCAGCCGAACGCGCCGACCACGGCGGGGAACGGGGGCTTGACACGCGGCTGGCCGCGCTTGCCTTCGAGCGACTCCAGCATCCCCGTCTCTTCGCCGCAGATGTAGGCGCCCGCCCCCATGTGAACGTACATGTCGAGCTTGAAACCGGAGCCCATCACGCTGTCGCCCAGGATTCCTTCCTGGTACGCCTCGCGAATCGCGTCTTCCAAAATCCGCGCCGCCTTCGTGTACTCGCCGCGGATGTAGATATAGGTGGTGTTGGCGCCGACCGCCCGGCAGCAGATCGCGCATCCCTCGATCAGCTGGTGCGGGTCGTACTCCATCAGCAGCCGGTCTTTGAACGTCCCGGGCTCGGACTCGTCGGCGTTGCAGACCAGGTACTTCGGCTTGTCGATCTTAGGAATGAAGCTCCACTTCATCCCCGCGGGGAAGCCCGCGCCGCCGCGCCCGCGGAGGCCGGAATCCTTGACCGCCTGGGTGATCGCGTCCGGCTCCATCTTCAAAGCCGCTTCAAGCGCCGTATAGCCGCCGTTCTTCTTGTAGCCGGCGACGGTCAATGCGTCGGGGTTGCCGACGTTTTGGGTCAGGGTCTTCTCGAAGGCCATTACTTCAACCCTCGCACGATCTCCCGAGCGCTCTCGGGGGTCAGGTTCTCGTGATAGTCGTCGTCGATCATCATCATCGGTGCCGTGTCGCACGAGCCGAGGCACTCGAAATGGATGTAGGAGCAGCGGCCGTCGTCCGTCACCTCGTCCTCGCCCACGCCCAGCTCGGCGCGCATTGCGTCGAGGATCTCTTCGGCCCCGCGCAGCTGGCACGACAGGTTGTTGCAGACGCGGATGCGGTGCCGGCCGACCGGCTTCAGATGGTAGAGGTCGTAGAACGTGACGACGCCGTAGACGGTCGAGACCGGCAGATCGAGCTCCGCGGCGACCGCGGCGATCACCGGCTCGGCGAGCCAGCCGTCGAAATTGCGCTGGGCAATGTGGAGCGCGGGCAGCAACGCCGCCTGCGCCGTCGGGTAGCGCTTGCGGATCTCGGCGATCTCCGCCTTCGCGGCCTCGGGAAGAGTCGCCAGGGCCAGCTCGGCGACCGAGGCGGTCTGTTCGGCGGTGGCGCTCAACGATAGGCCTCCGTGAGATCTTCCCCGTGCTGCTTTGGGCTCAACATGACGTTCAAGCCGCCCTTGGCCCAGACGTAGGCGTAGCCGACGAGGATCAAACCGACGAACACCATCACGGCCCAAAACAGCGGCCAGCCCCCCTCGCGCAGGTGGAGCGCCCAGGGAAAGAGAAACGCGGCTTCGAGATCGAAGATGATGAAGTCGATCGCGACCAGGAAGAAGACAATCGACAGGCGCTTATGAGACCGGTCGAGCAGCGGCAAGCCGGACTCGATCGCTGAGAGGTGAACCGTGCCGCCGCGGATCTGGCTCTTGCCGAGCAGGTAGGAGAGCATCAGGATCGCGAACCCGACGAACATCGCGATGCCCAGCGTCAAGAGGATCGGATAGTACTGCGAGGGCACTCGTCTTCCTCCCTTGGATCCCCCTTGCCGGAGATCCGCAGCTCTTAGAACTCTCTCCCGGAGGCGTCCGAACCCGCCAGCTCAATCGCGCCATTCCTCCAGATGCCAGGCACCCGTTTCATGGCCAGAGAGCTCGAAGTTCGATCGCTCGTGAAGGATGTCACAAGCTCGCGGGCGGGGGCAAGCGGGTGGGAAGAGTGGGTGATCGAAGCTGTGCGCGGCGGATCAGGAAGGGTAGAATGTAGGCGCAGGTTCTCCCTTGGAGGCAAACCCCTTGGACCAAGACTTGATCGCCTACCTCGATGAGCGCTTCCAGCGGATCGACCAGCGTTTTGAGCGGATTGACCAGCGTCTTGAGCAGATCGACGGACGTTTCAAGAGGGTCGAGGATCGGCTTGATGCGCTCGACACCGCAATACGTCATACGAACGTCCTGGTCGAGAGCCTTCGTGGCGACGTCCACCTGATCGCCGAAGGGTTCGTCGGGCTCAGCGACCGTTTCAATACCTTCCAGAGCGAAGCGACCCTGGTCTTCGACCAAGTGAAAGGCTGGATCGAGCCTTACTATCGAAACCTTGACGGTCGGTTGAGGGTCGTGGAAGGCCGAGCCGAGCGCCAGCAGGGTGACGTGCTCGACGCCGTGCGGCGCATGCTGGGCAAGCCGCCGCTTCAGCCCCTGCCGTCGTCCGATTGAGGTTAGGGTAAGCCACGAACGGCGGCGGGAAAGGCCCCACCGCCGCCGCTCGGGGTGACGCGGAGAGTCCGAACCTCCCCTTCTCCTACCGCGCGCCTCCTCGCTTCATGCGAATGTCGACACCATCGAGATAGTGCTTGATCGGTGGCCGGGTGGCGATGGTTGCGGCGGTGGGGGGATCGTTGCTCGGGTTGTTGATTCCGGCGGGGAGAACCGACGGCTTGTTGTTGCCGAAATCGAGCAGGAAGCTGAAGTCGGTGCCGAAGCTCGTCTGGGCGACGCCGTGGCAACCCTTGCAGCCGCCGTTGTCGTAGATCGTGTTGGCGTATACGGTGTTGCGGCAGTTGCCGAACGGGTTTTTGCCGAAGCCCGGGCCGCTGAAGTTGTTGAGGAAGGGATCCGACTCGACCACGAAATTGGCCATGAAGTAGTTCGGGTCGAGGTTGGTGCAGGTCACCGGGCTCTGGTTCGCCGGACAATCGGTTGGCGGATTCTGAAGTCCCGTGTCGGGACTCGGCGCACAATCGACCGACGCTCCCTGGACGCCGGTCAGCCGGTAGTACTGCCAAATGATGCTCGGGTTGAGGGCCGTGAGCTGAGCGTGGACTTGGCTCGTCACGGTGTCGAGAGTGGGCGGCACCGGATGGTTCTGGGTCCGGTCGGTCTGCCCGGCCTGGCGAACGATCGGCACCACCGGCAGCTGCTCGGTCGAGCCGTTAAGCGTCGCGTAGACCATGTTCGCCTGTGCCACATCGACCTGCTCGAAGGTGGCGAACACGAAATCCGGGAAGTTCTTCGTCTTGTGGATGATGTGGATCCCGATCAAGGCGAAGGTGTCGTTGTGGTAGGTGACGGCGCCCGTGGCGTCGGTCTGGTAGTAGAGGGCCTGGGTGGTGAAGAAACGGGATGGGTCGTCGTTCGGTAGGAGCTTCCGCCAAGCCGATTTCACTTCAATGGCGCCTTCATACGTGCCACCGCCGGGGTTGGCCGCGCCGCCACAGGGCAGGCAGATCGCCTGATCGGGTGGACAGCTGCAGGTTGCGTCGGCAGTTCCCGGTTGCGTGGGGTAGTAGTTGTAGGGCGAGGTCTTGATGTTCTTGACCACGGCCGTCTGCGCAACATAGAGCGCCCCGCCGGTTTTGTATTGGTCGGCGCCGAAGTTGGTGCGGAGGTACTCGTATTCGTCGGAGTTGACCTTGACCTGATAGAGCACCAGGTTGCGCGGCGGCGTCTGGCTCGGATACTGGCCGTAGACATCGCAGGAACCGATCTCGTTGTCCTCGTCGAGATTGTTCCAGAGGGTGAACGAAGGATTGCCGGAGCCTGCGGTCACCGTGCCGGAATAGCTGTATTGGGGGACGCCCAATTGGGCGAACGGAATGGTCAACGGGCCGTTCGGCCGGAACTCGGTGGTTTGGGCATAGGTCTGCCAGGTCAACAGGGTGGGAAACGCACCGGGCGTGGAGTAGCTCCAGTTAGGATCCGGAGCTCCGCGCAGTCCGACCGGCGAATCTCCGGGATCGATCGCCGACTTCCAGCTGACCGCCAGGAACTCCTGCCAGGCGAACTGGGCGAGCTGGGTGAGCGAGGCGTTGCGAGAGGCGAGATCCTGGGGAGGAGTCGACGTTATCGGGATCCCCGCCACCTCGGATGGCGTCGGCGCGGTTTCAGTGGGCGGTGTCTCGCGAGCGCAGGCGCCGATCGACAATCCGACGACAACCACCAAACTACGGGTCAGGGGCTTGGTCCAATGGATCACAGGCGGTTTCCTCCCTCGCGATCATCGCGATGTATAGAGATTATCGTGCTCAATAGTCCCGCTTGACCATTTGGTTGAGGATCAACCGGGCGGACTCGACCGACAGGCGATCGAAGACCGGGTCGGCGAAATGCTCGCGGTAGGCCGCGAGCGCCGCGTCGAGCTGGGCCTTGGGATAGAGCCGGCCGCGGGAGACGACCGCCACGAGAGAGTCGAGGTTGCGCAGGTCTTGGGTGGGATCGCGGCGAAAGATCAGCAGGTCGGCGGGCGAGCCTTCGCGGAGGGTGCCGAGCCCCGCCAGCGGCAGGCCGCGGGCGCCTTTCCAGGTGGCGATCGCCCATACCTCCTCGGCCGGGATGCCGGTCTCGTGGAAGATCTGCATCTCCCGATGCACGGAGGCGCCGGGGACCACGAAGGGCTGCGGCGTGTCGGTGCCGATCCGCAGCTCGGCGCCGGCCCGGTAGAGCTCGTACAGAAGCTTCTTCTTCTTGGCCAACGAGTCGCGGAGCTTGACGAAATCGATCGCGGGAAGATGGCGGTAGAAGGCGAATCCTTCGGTCGGGCTCCAGGCGACGTCACGGTACATTCGCGGCATCAATTGCACGGCCGGATCGCGGCGCGCCGCTTCCGGGTCGGCCAGCCCGGCGAGCCGCTCGTGGCTCACCAGGGTCGGCGTGTTGACGATTCCGTGCTCCAAGGTGACGGCGACGATCCGGTCGAGCCGCGCGCGGTCGACGGCATGCCAGTCGATCTGGCGTTCGACGATCTGGTCGCGGGGGAGGCTGGCCGGCGGCGCAACGCCCATGAAGTGCTGGGTCTCGGGGACCAGCGCCTGCTCGTAGGACAGTTGGGTCGGCACGTGCCCGAGCATCTGCAGGCCGTTTTTCTTGGCGGCAGCTTCTAAGGCCCGTAGGTCCGCGACGGTGAGATCCTCATAGGCCTTGACGCAGTCGTATCCGGCGCGTTTCAGGTCGGCCACCACCCGGGCCGCATCCGCCGGGCCGTCGAGATGGACCGAGTTGGGCCAACGCGGCGGGCCGCCGTCGATGTACGGACCGCAGGCGAAGATCCGCGGGCCGGGAAAGTCGCCCGCGGCGATCCCCTTGCGCGCTCCGTCGACCGCCGTGCCGTCGGAGTCTCCGACGTCTCGCACGGTGGTCACGCCCCAGGCGAGATCGAGCAGGCAGGCAAAGCCGCTCAGCTCCAGTATGTTGGCCGGCGGCAGGTGGTGGTGGAGGTCGATCAGCCCGGGCAGGACGAAAGCGCCGGAGAACGAACCGTCACCGCGGCGCTCGGCGGCGGCCGGCGCGGTCTCGATCCGCTCGATCCGATCGCCTGCGAGGGCCAGGGTCTGCCCCGGCCGCCGGTCGACGCCCGGGTTGATCACCGTGACGTCGTCGAGCACGAGTCCGGCGGACTTGAGGGTCGCGACGGCCGTCAGGCTGGCGGCGTTCTCGTTGGAGGTCTCGGAGGGCGCGGCGGTTGGTTCGGCGCGCAGCGGTTTCGGGGCGCTCAGGCGGGGTCTGACGAACAAAAGGGCGAACAGGCCGACGAGCAGCAGCGCCGCGAGGAGCACGAGAGCGGTGCGCTTCAAACAGCCCATTCGGCGCGATCGTTCCATCGTCTCCCTCGCGTATTCCTCGCGTCTTTCTCGGGCGCCCGCCCGGTTAGACGGCCCGGGGCCTCGTGCGGAGGGCGTGGATCATGGCGCCCCCGAGTCCGATCAGGAGCGGCACCCGCACGATCAGGAAGTACCAGAGGTCGGCGGTCATCACCAGCAGCAGGTAATAGAACATCAGGATCGTGGCGATCAAGCTGGTCCAGGCGAGCGGCACGATCCGGCGGCCCAGGCGCAGGCGCAGCAGGTCGAGCAGCGCGGCCAGGCAGAAGCCGACGCAGCCGGAGACCCACCAGAGAGCGGGCTCGCGCGCCGGTCCGGTCGAGCCCGGTTGCACCAGCGGCTGGAAGAAGTGGAAGACCGCGAGCGCGTGAAAGGCGCCGGCGATCAGGGTGAGCCAAGCGAAGAACAGGCCCGCTCCGTTGCGTAGCGCCGCTTCCTCGCGCGGCGGGTCGGCGAGCTTGCGCTTGCGGACGCTCCGCCAGGCGACCAGCGTGAAAAGCGTTGAGACCACCTGCAAAGCCAGCAACAGGGTGCGGAGCGGCAGCACGAAATCGGGATTGTTCGCGGCGAGCCAGATCTCATACAGCACCATGGCCGCGTTGGCGCCGAGCGCCGCGGTGACGATCATTGGCGCGCGCTCGCCGTAATGAAAGCGCAAGACGTTGAGCGCGCCGCCGAGCCAGAGGGTGACGCCCCCCGCGACCCACCAGAGCGCGTACTCGCGCGCCACGCCGACGCTGCCGGGAGGAATGAGATAGGTGAAGTAGACGAACAGACCGCCGATATGGACGCTGCCGATCACCGGGATCGACCAAGCGGAGATCGCATCGATCCTCTTGAACATAAACCCTCCTGTTCGAACCATCCGGCGCTTGATCTCAGATTTCTAGATAGTATTATAGTAGCAAGAGCAGCGTAAGGGAAGAAAATTGGTAAGAGAGCCGACGACATTGCCGGCCGGCGATGTCTCGGCGTAAGACCGCGAGAACGGGGTGAGGAGGGTGGTATCGAATGGACGCCGACCGCTGGACGCCCGAGTTTCTCGCCTCGATGCGGAAGGTGGCGGATCCCGCCACCGACCCGCTGATCGAGGAGACCCTCACGCAGGGGGGACAACCGGCGCTCGTCGAGCTCAACCGCTACCTCCAGACCTGGAACGCGCCGCCGCCCGAAAACCTCGCTCCGGGAGTCCGCCGATACCTTTCGGCGCCGGTCGAATACCCCTCCTGGGTGGACCGCGAGCGACTGGCGACGGCGCAGGCCTGGTTCTCCGAATGGGGCCTGCTCGCCCTGATGTCGCTGTTCTTGAAGGCACTGCCGCAGTATTTCGCCGATGCGGATGCCTGCCAGGTCTTTCGGGTGATGGACATCTTCCGCGCCGAGTCGCTCAAGCGGTTCGTGGTCGAGATCGCCCAGCTGACCTTCGACGTGATGGCGCCCGGCGGCCTCGACGTCGATCCCGATCCGCCACAACCCGGCGTCGCGCAGACTCAAAGCTCCGGCGTCGTGGCGCTCAGGAAGCTGCGCCTGCATCACTCGATCGTGCGCCGTCAGGTACTGGCCAAGTCGGAGCGCGAAGGCGCCGGCTGGGATCCCGCCTGGGGCAGCCCGCTCAATCAGGAGGATCTCGCCCTGGCGGTCGCCTCCTACGCTCTCTGGACCCTGGACGGTGCGCGCAAACTGAAGATCGAGGTGAGCGCCGAGGACGAGGCGGGGGGCTTGGAAGCGTGGAAGGTCATTGGTTTCCTGATCGGCATGGACGACCGCCTGCAACCGGCCGATCCGGAAGAGGCGCGGCGATTGATGGCGGCGATCGGCCAACGCCAGTTTCGTCGATCGGAGGTCGGGATCGCCCTGGTTCGCCAGTTGCTGGAACGCGTCGAGGGCTTCCTGCCGCGTTTTTTGAGAGGCCTGCCCGCGGCTCTGATGCGTTACCTCATGGAACCGTACTTCGTCGACCTGATGGCGATTCCGCGCTCCTCTCGTTCGATGCGTGGGCTGCTCCGGGTGCTCGGTCTGTTCCTGGGCGAAATCAGGATCTTCGCGCGCCTGGCGAACCACCTCGCGGGACGCCTACTCGCGGGGCTCAAGCGCGCGACGGGTCGCGACGGCGAGCGCGGCGCGTTCCGCATTCCCGAACGACAGGTCCAACGATTCGGCTGACGCCGGGGCCGGTCAGAGCGGGCTGATCAGAGCGCCACGGCCGGGCGCGTCCCGGCCTTGTTCCGCCCCTCGGGACTTTGCAGGCGCTCGACCGTATCGGCGATCGTTCGCACGCTGGTGTAGATGTCGATCTCGTCTTCCGGCACCACGACGTCGAACCGGTTTTCGATCGCCGCCACGATTTGCAGGCCTTGCAGGGAATCGACGTTCAAGTCGGTCTTGAGGTCGGTGTCCGGGGTGAATCGAGAAACCGGTACCTTGGTCACTCGGGAAACGATCTGCAGAACCTCCGATTCGATCGTCGTCATTGCTATCCGCTCCCTTCTCGGGCGTCATTCGACCGCGCCGCCGCCGAGCTCGGCGGCGAGGTACATTCGGCGGCACTCCGGGCGCCGCGGCTTGCCGCTCGTGGTGCGCGGGATGGTTCCGGGACGGACCAGGATCACCTCGTCCGGTCCGAACAGGCAGGCATCGTGGATGCGCCCCCGAATCTCACGGGCGAGCAGGGCGCGGGCTTGGGGTTCCTTCTCGCGGGTCTCCGCCACCACCACCACGCGTAGCGCCGGCCGGGCTTCGACCGCGAACGCCACGGCGCTCCCCGCGCGCAGACCGGGCAGGTCGCGCAACTGGCTCTCCAGATCCTGCGGGTGGTAATTGCGGCCATTGCGGATGATCAACTCCTTCTTGCGGCCGGTGACGAACAGCTGGCCGTCGGCCAGATAGCCGAGGTCGCCGGTATGCAACCAGCCCCCGCGCAGGGCGCGCGCGGTCGCCTGCGCGCGGCGGTGATAGGCGCGCATCACCGAAGGCCCGCGGACGAGGATCTCGCCCACCTGCCGCTCCGGCAGAGGCTTGCCGCCGCGGCCCGCGATGCGAACCTCCTGGTGGCCGATCGGGCGACCGACCGAGACGAAGGTGCGGCGGCGCGTGGCAGTGTCGACCGGGTTGGCCGGGTCGGCCGGCAGCGCGCGGCCGGTAAGCTCCAAGCGGTCGGCGTCGACCGCATCGAGCCGGAAGGCGCCGAAATCGGAGAAGGTGACGGCCAGACAGTTCTCCGCCAGGCCGTAGACCGGCGTCACCACGCCGGAGCGCAGACCGTAGGGGCGAAACTTCTCCTCGAAGCGTGCGACCACCGCGGGATCGACCGGCTCGGCGCCGTTCAGAGCGATGCGCAGACTGTCGAGGCGAACCCCTTCCAGGTCGGCCGGATCGATGTTTTCGAGGCAATACGCGAAGGCGAAATTCGGGGCGACGGTCATCGTGACCCGATGCTCCGAGATCGCGGACAGCCAGCGCAACGGCGAAAGGAGAAAGGCGCGAGGGGGCATGAGGTACAAGGTCATGCGGCCGGCGAGCGGCGACAGCAAGCCCCCGATCAGACCCATGTCGTGGTGCAGCGGGAGCCAGGTCAAGCCCACCGCGTCGGGATGGTCGATCCGTTCGACGATCGCGGCGACGTTGGCGAGAATGCTCCGATGGCTCAGCTCGACCCCTTTGGGACGGCTCGTGCTGCCCGAGGTGTACTGCAACAGAGCGAGACCGTCCGGATCGCGCGCTACGTCGGGCGGTACTTCGGCCGGCGGCGTGCCGGGCGCCGCCGGAGCGAGCCAGATCCGTTTCCGGTCGCGTGCCGACCTGCGATTCAGGCTCTCGCAGACTTCCGGCTGGGCGATCACCGCCGCGGCATGGCAATCGGCCGCGACCGCCGACAGGCGATCCGACTGCACGGCGCGGGCCGCACTGTTGCGCGGCGCAAGCGGTGCCACCGGCACCGGCACGGCACCGAGCCGCGCGGCGCCGAAGAAGGCGGCGACGAAATCGGGGGGCGAAGGAAGCACCAACATCACCCGGTCGCCCGCGCCGACTCCCGCGTCACGCAGCCGCGCGGCCTCCGTGCCCGCGCGCCGCCAAAGCTCCCGCCAGGTCAGGGACTCGCGCGGCGCGCCATGGTGAATGAAGTGCAGCGCCACACCCTCCGGGTCCGTGGCGGCAGGGAGCCGCAGGATATCCGCGAGATTCCCCGGTTCGACGGCGGGCCGGGTGGTTTTGGCTCGCGCGCCGATCTCGGTCCGATCGGCGACCCGGCTCGGCGCGCCGATCATTTCGCCGAACCGTTCCGCGGTTTGGTGGCCAGAGCGATCCAGCACTGGCCGGCGAAGGCGGGCTCGATCCCCTCGACCACGAAGCCACCCTCGGTGAGCAACCGTTCGAGCTGGTCGCGGGAAAAGAAAGTGTACTGGCCGGAGCGCTGCTGGCGTTTGATCCGCGCGACGTAAGAAAGGATGCGCACGGTGTTGACGAGATAGCGCAGGGCGAAACCGATCGTGTCGAACCAGCCCGCCGTCCGCTGTCGTTGCGCCAGGGTCTCGCGATAGACCTTGAGCGCTTTGAAGCCGGCGCCGAAAACGGTGATCGCGGCGCGCCCGCCGGGCTTGAGCACGCGGCAAAGCTCGCGCACGGCGTGGGGCTGATCGGCGGGCGCCAGGGTATAGATCACGTTGACGCAGGCGACATGGTCGAACCGGTCGTCGGGAAAGTCGAGCCGGCCGGTCAAGTCGCCGAACCGAAACTCGGCCGCCGGGGCCTTGGCCCGGCAGATCTCAAGGGCGGATTCGAAATAGTCGATGCCGACCACCCGTGCGCCGCGCCCGAGAAGATCGAGCGCGACGTTGCCGGTGCCGGTCCCGGCGTCGAGGATCTCGTCGCCCGGAGCGGGCGCGAGCAGCTCGCCGTTGCGCGCCACCATGCGTTGATAGGGAACCGATTCGAGGAGAGTGTCGTAGAACCCGAAGAAGCGGCGCCAGAACGCGGAGCCGAGGCGGCCTTCGACAGCCGACGCCGACCGACTGGCCGCCGTGGTCGACGGCTCGGAGAAGGCTGCGTTCGGGTCGTTCATGGCGACGGACCCTCGTTGACCG
Source organism: Thermoanaerobaculia bacterium (assembly GCA_035995205.1). Classification (GTDB taxonomy): domain Bacteria; phylum Acidobacteriota; class Thermoanaerobaculia; order Multivoradales; family UBA5704; genus DASYKS01. The sequence continues at coordinate 46,342 of DASYKS010000084.1, read as the reverse complement.
CACCCGCGCCGAGCACCGGCGATTCTTGGCGGTCGAGGATAGGAGTTGTCCCAGCGATTGTACAACGGATAATTTCATGGTCAAGCTTGCGCTGTGCGCGACTTTCATGTAGAAACTAGATAATATCTATTCGAGGAGGAGCGTTATGCGCGTCGCGCTGATCGCCATGAGCGGTGTTCGGGTGGTCAATCCGAAACTCGTCGAGGCTGGCGTCACCCTGCCCCAATTCGTCAACCGCGGGCAGGTGATCGCATCGCTGCCGTCGCTCGCCCTGGTGCTGCTGGCGGCGCTCACCCCCGAGGACGTGGAGGTCGAATACATCGAGGTCGCCGACGTCGAAGCCCAGGCGCTGCCCACAGGCTTCGATCTCGTCTGCCTCTCCTCCTACACCGCGATGGCGTACGAGATGTACCGGCTGGCGGATCGCTTCCGCGAGACGGGAGTCCCGGTAGTGATCGGCGGACTGCACGCGAGCTTCACTCCGGACGAGACCAAGGAGCACGCGGACGCGGTCTGCCTGGGCGAAGGGGAGAAGCTCTGGCCGCGGATTGTCGAGGATTTCCGCGCCGGCGGACGGGCCGGTCTCAAACCCTTCTATCGCGAAGAGGCGCCGGGGACCTACGATCTTGCGCAGAGCCCGATGCCGCGCTTCGAGCTGCTGCTCGGCCGGCCGTACAATCGGATCACGGTCCAGACCGTGCGCGGCTGCCCGCTCGACTGCGACTTCTGCGGCGCCTCGAAGCTGTACGGTCCGCGCTACCGCAGGAAGCCGGTCGAGCGGGTGGTGGCCGAGCTGCTCCGGATCAAAGAGCTGTGGGGCGACAACGCCTTCTTCGAGCTCGCCGACGACAACTCCTTCGGCCATCCGAAATGGAGCCGGGAATTCCTCGAAGCGATTCAGGATCTCGACCTGCGTTGGTTCACCGAGACCGATCTGTCGATCGCCGACGACGACGAGCTGCTCCGCCTGCTCGCCAAGAGCGGTTGCCGGCAGATCTTGATCGGTCTCGAATCGATCAACCCCGACAGCCTCGACGGCATCGACAAGGCGAACTGGAAATTCAAGCGGCGCCGGCAGTACATGGATGCGATCAAGAAGATCCAATCGTACGGGGTGACGGTCAACGGCTGTTTCATCGTCGGCAACGATGCCGACGATCCAAGCGTGTTCGAGTCGCTGCGCGACTTCATCGAGAAATCGGAGTTGCTCGAAGCGCAGGTGACGATCCTGACCCCGTTCCCCGGCACCCGTCTGCTCGAGCGGCTGCGCACCGAAGGCCGTTTGCTCTACGATCGGATCTGGGATCGCTGTACGCTCTTCGACCTGGTCTTCGCGCCCCGGAAGATGAGCCCCGAGGAGCTGGAGGAGGGCCACCTCTGGCTGATGCGGGAGATCTACAACACGGACCAGTACAACCGTCGCAAGCGTCACTACGTGGACATCATGAAGGGCCTCCTGCCGCCCTCGGAAGTGAGGAATGCCGAGGAGCTTCATTTCTTCCAATAGGAAAGAGCCATGGACGCAACGCCGAAGGAGAAGGAGAAAGAGCACGAAACCGCGCAGCCGATCGTGATCGACCTGGGCAAGGTACGAAAGAAGAAGATCCGCGAGCTGAAGCGCGGCCGCGGGCGGTTGACCGAAGAGGTGCAACGGGTGGTCGCCGAGGTCGGCGCGAGCCTCGGGGAAGCGGCCGACGGCAAACTGCTCGTACCCCTGATCGTCGTGTACCGGCAGAAGCGGAAGAAGGGCGCGGGGCTGTTTCCGTCGCTCTTCTGACCGCCGCGAGTCCCAAAACTCCGCGGCGTCCGCGCGGCGCCGCGACACGGAAGGAGTGGCAAGATGGCCGAGACGACCGGCAGGAAGTCGAGCGGCGAGACCGCCAAGAAAGCACCGGAGGCGCAGGTGAGCGTCGTCGCCGTGAGCACAGAGACCGCGGGCGATGGCGTGGTGGTCTATGAGCTGCGGAAGAAGAAGGGGAAGAAGCGCAAGTACACCGAAGGCACCAAGACCCTCCAGCGGTTGGGCGACGGCGCGACCCGCGCCGCCGTGCGAGTTCCCGATGCGGTCGCCAAGGGGCTCGATCGGTTCTACAAGCGGAGCCGGAAGGCGTCGAAGAAGAAGCGCGACGGTGCCTTGCGCGAGCTGCCCAAGAACCTGGCCCGCGGCGGCAGGGTCTTCTTCGAGACGGTGGGCAAAGCTCCCTACGATGTCGTCCGCAAAGTTCCGACGCGGCGGCTCTGGAAGCAGAGCCGGGGGTTGGTCAGCCTGGCCGTCTGGCCGCTGACCGGCTTCGGACTGTTCCGTTAGATCGTCTTGCGGGATCGGCCGTAAGGGAGCCTAAGCGATTCGGTCCGGAGAGGTGGGCGAAGCCAAGTCTCCCCGACGGCTGCGAAAGGCGGTGGCCGTCGGTGTCGGCCGTTGGCGAACGGGCGTGACCGAGCCCGCCGCGGCGCCGCCCTCGCTTGTGCGGGCTCGGGACGAAGGGTCCGTGGTGCGGCGTTTGCCACGGCCCGAGAGGCTTTTGCGCGCTCGTATGGCGCCGCCGCCCGGTCTGCGCCGCGAGGTGGAGACCTTTCGCACCGGCCCTCTGGTCACCTTCTCTCGATTCCTGGTCTGGACCGGAGCCGCGTTGCGCTACTTCGTGCCCAATTTCTGGGACCGTCTGTGCCGCCGCGCGAGCATCGAACGGCGCGCCGAGCGTCTATGCCGAATTCTGCAGCACACCGGCGTCACGTTCGTAAAATTCGGCCAGCAGTTGTCGATCCGCGTCGACCTGTTGCCCTACGCCTATACCCATGAGCTGGAAAAACTGCTCGACGAGATGCAGCCCTTCCCCTTCGAGCAGGCGGTCGCCGCCCTGGAGCGGATGACCGGAAAGCCGCTCGAAGAGACGTTTGCCGCGATCGATCCGGAGCCGATCGGCTCGGCGTCCGTCGCCTGCGTCTACCAGGCGGTCTTGCAGAGCGGCGAGCGCGTAGCGGTCAAGGTGCGGCGGCCGGGGATCGGCGAGCTGTTCGCCGCCGACATGCGCGCGATGGGCTGGGTGCTGCGCATGCTCGAGATCCTCACCTTGCTGCGCGAAGGGCTGGTCACCAACCTGCTCTACGAGCTACGAGGGATGCTGCTCGAAGAGTTCGATTTCGTCAAAGAGGCGCGCTATACGGAGCTGTTTCGGCGCCAGCTCAAGAAATCCAAGCTGCGGTTCGTCAGCGTGCCCCGCGTGTTCGTGGCTCAATCGGGAGCCGACGTGCTCACCACCGAGTTCGTCGAGGGCGTCTGGTTGAACGAGGTTCTCGCCGCGGTGGAGCAGGACGATCGCGCCGCGCTCGAAACTCTGCGCGGCATGGACATCGACCCCAAGGCCGTGGCGAAGCGCTACTTGAAGGTCAACCGCTTCGGCGGCTTCGAGGGTCTCTTCTTCCACGCCGACCTGCATCCGGCCAACATCGTCGTCCATCCCGAAAACCGGATCACGCTGGTCGACTTCGGTTCCTGCGGCGCGTTCACCAAGCAGGAGACGAACGCTTGGCGCCGCTTGCTCTACTACCAAGCCCGAGACGACGTGGGCAACATGGCCCAGGCGGCGATGACTCTCCTCGAGCCGTTGCCCCCGATCGACGCCGAGGAGTTCCGGAAGCGCCTGGAGGCGGTTTTCTGGCAAGATCTCTACGCCTTCAAGAGCAAGCATTCCCGCTGGTGGGAGAAGACCTCCGCGAACATCTGGCTGAGCCTGCTCGACCTGATCCGAGAATTCAAGGTGCCGGCCCGGCTCAACCTGCTGCGCATGATCCGCGCCACGCTGCTCGCCGACACGATCGCCGCACGGCTCGACCACAAGGTCGATCATTACAAAGAGTACCAGCGCTACGAACGGAGCGCGGGCAAGCGGGCGGCCAAACGCTTGCAAAAACGTTTCAAGAAGTTTTTCGAGCCCTCCACCCTGGTTCGGGTCGAGCAGTTCTTCGATGCCGTGGCAGCGGCCGGGTTTCGCGCCCAGCAGATCCTGGACAACCGGCCGATCCTGAATTTCAGCCGGGTCATCGGCAAGGCCGCATTCGGTGTCGGTATCCTGTTCCGGACCGCGCTGTTCCTCGGCGTTGTCACTTTGTTAGTAGCGATTCCCATCGCGGTCTCAGACCTCCTGCATCACCCGCCGACGAGCTTGCACGACCTCCTTTGGGAGCGTCCGATTCTCGGCAAGGTGCTGCGCGAGCTTTTCGCCAGTCGGCTCTACCTGTTCCTCTCCTCGCTGGTGGTGGTCGTCAACCTGCGGCGCTTCCTGTTCCGGCTCGACGACCGGGATCTGGATCTGGAGCGACGGTAGCGGCGCGCGGAACGGGGCCGTCGGCTGGGAAGCCCGCTCAAAGAATCGGCGCCAAGCACCGCGCCAGCCCGTCCCGCAGGCGATGGGCAAGCGACCGGGCTTGCCAGGGGCCGGGGAGGATTTCCTCCGATTTCGCCAGGTCGGTGGCGAAGGCCTGTTCGAGCGTCCGGGCGCTGTCTTTGTCGAAGATCACCAGGTTGCACTCGGCGTTGAAGAAGAAGGAGCGAAAGTCGAGGTTGCTCGATCCGACCAGGGCGAGGTGGCCGTCGGCGACGAGGGATTTGGCGTGGAGGACCGCCGCCTGGTATTCGAAGATCCGGACTCCGGCGGCGAGAAGGTCGGCGTACATGCCGTGGGAGGCGTAGCGGACGATCGGCGCGTCGGTCTTTCCCGGCAGCAGCAGGCGCACGTCGACGCCGCGGCGTGCCGCGTCGCCCAGCTCGCGGACCGCCGCTTGACCGGGGGCGAAGTAGGCATTGGTGATCCAGAGGGTCCGCCGGGCCGCGGCGGCGATCGCCACCAGGACGGAGGCCGATTCGTGGTGGCCACGGAAGGGGCGCGAGTCGAGGACCAGAATGCCGGCTCCGGGCTTCGGGTGTTGGGGCACCGCGAGCGGATGGATTTTGAGCGAATCGCCGCCCGTGCGCTCCCATCCTTCCGAAAACACCACCGCCATTTCCCAGGCAGCCGAGCCGATCACTCGGACGTGGGTGTCGCGCCAAGTGCCCCCCTTCTTGCGGGAGCGGGAAAACGAGCCGTAGTCCTCGCTCAAGTTCATGCCGCCGGTAAAGCCGATCTGGCGATCGACCACCAGGATCTTCCGATGGTCGCGGAACACCTGGTTCCACAGGCCGGAGAACAGGGGATGAAACAGCCGGAGCTCGATGCCGCGGTCGGCCATCTCGCGCCAAAACGCGCGGCGGGTGGAGAACGACCCTACCGCGTCGGCGAGGACACGCACCGTGACGCCGCGTTCTACCGCCGCCGCGAGGAGGTCGAGGAAGCGCCGGCCGACCGTGTCGTCGCGCAGGATGTACGACTCCAGAAGGACTTCTTCGTACGCGACCTCGATCGCTTCGCTCATCGCGCTGAACGCGTCGTCGCCGTGGGTGTAGATCTCGACCCGGTTGCTGGGATGGATCGGCGAGTCGTCGATCCGCTCCAGCAGGGCGGCGAATGCGGGATCTTCAACACCTCCGGCGAGGGAGACGCAGAGCCCGCCCACCCGATCCGCGCGCAACTCCGGCGGTAACCGGCGACCCACGATCGGATGCACGATCGGGCGCAGGAAGCGGCGGAGTCGGCGCAGGCGGTGGGGGCGAGCCCCGGCGTGCTCCGGCCTCAAAAGTCGTCAGCCGAAAAGGCGCCGTAGACCCATTGAAAGAAGGTGTCGATGCCCTCCCGGAACGTACGGTCGAGCCGGTACAGGGCCATCGCCTTTTCGGACCGCCGATAGACCTTCATCTGGGTCTTGTCATTCCGGTTCGTGGCGAACAGGCGTTTGGCGCCCTCCTCGTCGCCGTTGGCGTAGATTTCGAGCGGAAGGTTGGCGACCGCGGCGACCTGCTCGTCGGTGACCCCTGTGAGATCGGGCGAGATCAGAACCATCAGCTTGACCTTGCCGGTCTTCGCGGCAAGGGGAATCGCGATCCGCGCGCCGCAGCCGATCGCGAGGAGGCCGATGGTGTCCGAGGCGACGCGCGGCTGGTGGGCTAAGACGTTCCAGGCGGCGTCGGCATCCGCGGTCGCCTTTTCCGAGGACTCCTTGGGGTTACCCCCTTTGCGGTAGTTCCAGATCAGAACGCGCGGCCCGGCGGCGGTGATCATTCCGGCCAGATTGATCAGCTCGGGTGCATCTCCCTCGCAGTCCACGAGGAACAGGGCGCCGGGTCCGACCGCCCGGCTGTCGTAGAACGTCCCGGAGAGCTCCGTGCCGTCGGCGCTTTTGAAACGAACCGGTTGCCGAAGGGCGCCTCGCGCCTCCGGGGCAAGGAGGAACGGCAGCAGGACGAGCAAAACGAAGATCTTCCGGGATGGTATGTGTCGCAAAGGCGGTGCCTCCTGGCGGGGTAGGGGTTCTCTCAAATGCCTTGCAAGCGGCAGGCCGCCGCCCGATGTGGACGGATTGCGGTCGATTTCCCGGAAAGAGTCGCCGGGGCCGGCGCTATTCTAGTAGTCGGGGTGCGCCCAGCCGCCGTAGACGAATTCGAAGTAGTCGTCGATGCCGCCCTTCAAGGTTCCGTCGGCCTGATAGAGAGCCATGCCTACCTCCGGGCGTCGATAGAGTTTGATCTGGCTCTTTTGATGATGGGTCGCGGCGAACAGCCGTTTGGCGTCCGCCTCGCCGTCGTTGGCGAAGATCAATAATGGGAGATCGGCGACCGCGGCGAGTTGCTCGTCGGTGATCCCGGTGAGGTCGGGCGAGATCAGCGCCATCAGCTTGACCTTGCCGGTCTTGGCGGCGAACGGGATCGCGACCTTCGCGCCGCAGCCGATCACGACGAGACCGATCCGGTCCGAGCCGACCCGCGTTTGTCCGATTAACATGCGCCAGGCGGCGTTGGTGTCTTCGGTGGCCTTTTCGAGCGATTCGTTGGGGTTGCCCCCGGGGCGGTAGTTCCAAAGCAGGGCCCGCGGTCCGGCGGCGGTGATCTTGCCGGCCAGGTTGAGCAGCTCGGGCGCGTCGCCGTAGCAATCTTGGAGAAAGAGGGCGCCCGGACCGATCGCCCGGCTGTCGAAGAACATCGCCGGGATCTCCGCACCGTCGGCGCCGGTGAATTGAGTCGGACGGCGATCTACGGCGGAAGCGCCGGAGAGGACGAACCACGGCAGCAGGGCGAAGAGGGCGAGGGCTTTGGGGAACGGTGACTGGCTCAAGCGGGTTCTCCTCCGGAGGGGAATGGTAGCCTGTTCCCGCCGATTTCGCTTCCAGCCGGGCCACCGTTCGGATTAAAGTCGCCCCTGCCTTTTCTTCCAAGGAGAGCGCCATGGCCCCATCGGATCGCCGGAGCTCGGAGTTTCCTCTGTCCCGCCGTGAGCTCCTCGGAGGGCTGGCGGGGGGCTTGGCGGCGACCGCTCTCGCCCCGCTGGCTCGCGCCGACGCCGCCTCCGCGGCGACCCCGGCGAACACCGCGACTGAGCCGCCCGCGGGCACGCCCTTTCCGTTCGAGGAGGCCACGATCGCCGATCTCCAAAGCCGGATGGAGCGGGGGAGCGAGACCGCCCGCTCCATCGCCGCCGCCTATCTCGACCGGATCGAGCGGCTCGACCGCTCGGGCCCGACGGTCAACTCGGTGATCGAGGTCAATCCGGACGCTCTGGCGATCGCCGATGCGCTCGACAAGGAACGGAAAGAGAAAGGCCCGCGCGGGCCGCTTCACGGCATTCCGGTGCTGATCAAGGACAACATCGACACGGCGGATCGAATGCAGACGACCGCCGGCTCGCTCGCGCTCGACCCCCTCAACTCACCGCGCCCGCCGCGTGACGCCTTCCTGGTCGAGCGCCTGCGCGCCGCCGGAGCGCTGATCTTGGGCAAGACCAACCTCTCCGAATGGGCGAACTTCCGCTCGCTCCGCTCGACCTCCGGCTGGAGCGGTCGCGGCGGCCAGACGCGCAATCCCTACGCGCTCGACCGCTCGCCGTCGGGCTCCAGCTCGGGCACCGGCGCCGCAATCGCGGCGAGCTTCGCCGCGGTGGGCATCGGCACCGAGACGGACGGCTCGGTCGTCTCCCCCTCGTCCGTGCAGGGGCTGGTGGGAATCAAGCCGACCGTCGGCCTGGTCAGCCGCGCCGGAGTGGTGCCGATCGCGGCAAGCCAGGACACCGCGGGGCCGATGTGCCGCACGGTGACGGACGCGGCGATTTTGCTCACCGCGCTTGCCGGGAAAGACCCGCGCGATCCGGCGACCGTAGCGGCGGAAGGGATTGCGGACTACGCCCAGGGGCTCGATCCCGCGGCCCTGGCCGGCGCGCGCATCGGCGTGGTGCGCGTTCAGGGCTTCGGCAAGAATCCGGCGGTGGATGCGATCTTCGACGGTGCGGTCGCCGCGCTCCGGAAGCTCGGCGCCACCGTGCTCGATCCGGTCGATCTCGCCTGGAGCACCAAAGAGCTCGACGACGCCGAGTACGAGGTGCTGCTCTACGAGTTCAAGGACGGGATGGCGAAGTACCTCGCCGAGCGCGGCGGACCGATGAAGAATCTCGCCGACCTGATCGCCTGGAACGACGCACATCGCGATCGGGAGATGCCCTGGTTCGGGCAGGAGATCTTCCATGCCGCCCAGGCCAAGGGTCCGCTCTCCGACGAGGCGTACCAGAAGGCCCGGCAGTTCTGCGTCGACGGCGCGCGGACGAAAGGGATCGAGGCGACACTCGCCGCGGATCGCCTGGACGCGATCGTCACTCCGACCAACGGCTTCCCCTGGCTGATCGATTGGGTCAACGGCGACGCCTACACAGGCGGTAGCTCGTCGATCGCCGCGGTGGCGGCTACGCCAAGCATCACGGTGCCGGCGGGCTTGGCGTTCGGTCTGCCGGTCGGCCTCTCGTTTTCCGGTCCCGCTTGGAGTGAGGCGAAGCTGATCCGCTACGCCTACGCGTTCGAGCAGGGGACGAAGGCACGCCGGCCGCCGACGTTCCGCGCGAGCGCCGATTTTTCCACCGACCGGATGCCGGAACCGTCGACCGCTCCGACCACTCCGGCCAGGAAGGCATGATGAGGCACGCTCCGCTCGTGATGTTGACATTTGCGCTCTGCGGCGGATCGTTCGTCCCGAACGCAGTATCCGCGGCCGATTCTGCAGCGGACCGGCAAGGAGGTACGACCCTGCGATACCTGGCGCTCGGCGATTCCTACACGATCGGCGAAGGGGTGGAGCCGGCCGAACGCTGGCCGCACCGGCTCGTTCACCTGCTCGCGGCGGGGGGAGTGACGCTCGCCGCGGATGCGCCCGAGATCATCGCCCGCACCGGCTGGACGACCGACGAGCTGGCCGCCGGGATCTCGGAAGCGAAGCCGCGGGGACCATACGAGCTGGTGACGCTCTTGATCGGAGTCAACGACCAGTTCCGCGGCCGGAGCGTCGAGTCGTACCGGCATGAATTCCGGCGGCTGCTCGATGCGGCGATCGGCTTCGCCGGCAAACGGCCCGGGCGAGTGCTCGTGCTGTCGATCCCCGACTGGGGAGTGACCTCTTTCGCGGCCTCCTCGGAGCGCTTCGCGCCGCAGCGGATCGGGCGGGAGATCGACGCGTTCAACGCGATCACGAAGTCCGAGACCGAGTCGGCCGGCGCGGTGTTTCTCGACATCACGGAAGAGACCCGCGCGGCAGGGAAAGCCGCCGGAGAGCTGGTGGGGGACGGCCTTCATCCCTCCGGCCGGCAGTATGGGCGTTGGGCTGAAGCTGCGCTGCCGCTGGCGAAACGTGCGCTGACGGCCAAGTAGTCTTGCCCGCGCCTGCGGTACGATCGCGCCGCTTTGCGCCTCCCTGCCTTCGATTCCGTCTGGCGGCTCCGGCTCGCCGCTCTCGCGGCGGCGGTCGCGACCGTCATGATCCGAATTCCGTTCGCCGCGCGGCGGATGTGGGATCACGACTCGATCCAGTTCGCGCTCGGCGTCGAGCGCTACGACCTCGCGGCGCACCATCCACATCCACCCGGGTACCCGCTCTATATAGCGCTCTTGAAGCTCCTCCGCCTGACGGGAATCGAACCGCTCCAGGGAATGGTGGCGCTTGCGATTCTCGCTGGAGGTTTGGGGGCGGCTGCGATCCTACGTCTCGCGACCCGGCTCTCCGGCGGCAGTCTCTGGGCCGGAATCTTCGCCGCCGCTCTATTCGCGACCAACCCGCTGCTCTGGTTCTATGGCGAGCTTCCACTGCTCTATGCAGTCGAGGGAGGGCTCACCGTGGTGGTCGCCGCCGCCGTCCTGCGCATGGGGGAGGGGAGGGTGGCCTTTTACGGCGTGGTCGTCCTGTTTTCCCTGGTCGGCGGCTTGCGCCAATCGACCATGGTGCTGCTTGCGCCCCTGTTCCTTTACGGCGTCTGGCGCGCCTGGAGGGCAGGCCGGGTGCCGCTGCCGCGGATCGCGCTCGGTGCCGCCCTCGGCCTCGGCCTGGTGCTCGCGTGGTTCGTGCCGCTCTGCTGGCAAGCTGGGGGATACGCTGAGTATCGGCGGATCGGCGCGGAGCATTTCCGTACCCTGCTGCCCGCGACCTCCATCCTCTACGGCGCCGGCTGGGGCGCGCTGGAGCACAACCTTGAGGTCTTGACCAAATGGACGCTCCAGGGGATTCTGCCCGGCGCGCTCGCGCTGGTCGCCCTGTTCCTTGTCTCCGCACTATGGCGTTGGCGCGAGTCGTTCGTGGCAGTTCGGGCGCACGCCGTGCCGCTCGCGTTCTGGACGCTGCCGCCGCTCGCGTTCTTCGCCCTGTTCCACGTCACCAAGGCGGGCTACACGCTGATCTACCAACCGGCGCTCCTCACTGCGCTCGCGCTCGCCGCGGCGCCGCTGTTCGAGCCAGTGACGGCCGACGACGCGCGCATCGCGCGCGTAAATTTCGCCTGGCGTCCGTTGCTCGCCTCGGCGGTCGCCGTCATTTGTGGGGCGGGAATCTTCCTGTTTGGAGCCGATCGCGCGCCCGACGAGCCACGCCTGTTCGCCATCGTAAAGCACGAGTTCCGCGCCGCCGCGATCCGCGAATACGAAGACGAGCTCGACCGCACGCTGGACACCCTGCACCGCTATCCGCCGGGCTCGACTGTTCTAGTAACGGTAGAGCTTTCAGGCACGGGAGCGGCGGGCGCCGACGGATTTCTCTATCCCTGGCAGCGCCACCTCCAGTGGTACCTGCCGGAGTACTTGGTCGTCCACGCGGTGCCCGAGCAGGATCTCGCCTTCGTCGCCCGTGGTCACGAGCCGTTCCACGAAGAGCTGTCCCAGCTTTGGGTCCCCGCGCGCACGACCCGCCTGATCTACGTCCTCTCCAGCTGGCCCGGCAACCGCCTGCCGCTAGGCCCCGGAGCCGTAGCCGGCAAAGGCAAATGGTTCACCCTCGCCGTCGTCCCGTTCCGCGGCAGCGCGAGGATCGGGTCGCTCGTGGTGACTGCGGAGAAGGTGCGGCTCGCGGCGTAGGTCTCTTACAGCGTGACCCTACGCCAACCGCACACTCTGCGGATGGCGGATGCGGTCGTCCGGATCGAGCGTCCGCTTGAGCTTTTGTAGACGCGGGTAGCTGGCGCCGTAGTAGGCCGTCTGCCAATGCGGCAGGTCGATGTCGGGATAATTGGCGTAGTGCGCCGTGATCCCGTTCTCGGACAGCAGGATTTGGATATCGCGCACGACAGCGACCGCGGCTTTTTCTTGGATGGACCGGTCGAAATAGGTCTGCAGCTCGCCGAGGAAACCGAGCTTTCTGTGCGGGTAGGCCCCCGTGGCTTCGAGCGCCGGGTTGTTGATCGCTCCGCCCAAGGTGTTGATCTGGAGCAGTGTCGTGACTTTCGAGGCTCTCACCTTCTCGCAGATCGACGGAAAGATTTTTTTCAGGTCGGCGAAACCGGTGTAGTAGCCGGCGGAGACGTTCTTGAAGTAGATCGGCTCGGTGCCGCCTTTGTACCGTTTGATCCCGAGTGCGAAGGTATCTTTGCGTGGAACCGCCGCGTCGGTCGCTCCCGTCTTCAGCTCGCCGAGGATCTTTCTTAGAGCCGGTGGGGGATCGAGGTGGGTGTCGGTGACCAGGATCGTGAGGTGCTTGCCGTTCAAGATCCAGGAGGAATAGGAGCTGTTTGGCAAGGTCGCCATCAGACCGAACCAGCGCGCGGCGAGCTGGGTGGCCGCGGCGGGCGTAAGGTTGCGATATTTGAAACGGTACGAGATGAAATGGGCGGGAGTGGGATGGGTGTCGAATTCGAGCGTGGTGACGATTCCCAGTCCGCCGTTGCCGCCGCCTCGGCATGCCCAAAGCAGCTCCGGGTTGTCGTTCGAATCGTGGAGGCCGCCCTTGCCGTCGACCAGCCGGACGCGCCGCAGGCTGTCGCAGGTCAGGCCGAACTGGCGAGACCAGAAGCCATAGCCGCCGCCGAGCGTCAAACCCGCCACGCCGACTCCTGCGCAGGAACCGGCCGGGATGAGTCGTCCGTGGGAGGCGAGTGTGTCGTAGACGGCGCCGAGCTTCGCCCCCGGTTGCACGGTCAAGCGCCGGATCGAGCGGTCGTACTTCGTGGCGTTCATTCCCGAGAGGTCGATCATCAGGCCGCCGTCGTTGGTGGAAAAGCCCTCGAAGCAGTGCCCGCCGCTCTTGACGGCGATCGGCAGACCCTCCTTCTTGGCGTAGGCGACGGCGTCCTGCACCCCCTTCTCATCGAGGCAGACCGCGATGACCTTCGGCGCCGCGGTAATCCGACGGTTGAAGATCTGGGCGTGCCGGGCATACTCGGCGTCGTTGCGCAGCAAGAAGCGGACATGGGATGCGGCCGCGGGGGCCGCGCCTGCGGCGAGAAGATCGGCGGCCTGGTAGAAAGCGGGAAGCGCGACCAGACCGGCGAGCGAGCCGCGCAGAAATTCGCGCCGGGTCGGACCGGCCGGAGGCTCGGAATCGTTTTCGGCGCTCATCCTTCAGCCCCGTTTGAACCAGCGAAGCGGCGCGGTCAGCGCGCGGCCGAGGCGGTAGCTTCGCGATTGGCGCAGGGAGGCCAGCTCGTTCGAGATCTCGTCCAGGCGTTGACCGGTGTCGAGCACCTGCCAACTACCGCGCACTTCGAAGGCGGCGACTTCGCCGGAGATCGGAAAGATGATCCAGGGATCGAGTGTGTCGAAGGCGATCGCTCCATCGGGCAGGCGGGTGCCGTTGGTCTCGGCCGATGCGGCGTTGAGCGGCACCCGGGCACCCGAGGCGCGCTCGGCGAAGACGGTCTCGATGCGGACGATCGCAAGCTGTCCTTCGGTCGGATCCCAGCGCAGCCGTTTCGTCGTTAGCGGCTCCGGCAGGCGGAAACGAAGGGCGAGGCGGGCGGTGGTGGGATCGGTCCGCTCGGCCAACGCTTCCTGCTCGGAAAAGCCACGGCCGGTGTCGAGGTAGAGCCGCGAGATGCGCCCGAGCCGCGCGTCGAGACGGTTCTCCAACTCGGCGAGCGCGGCTTCCTGCGCGGCGACCTTCCACGCCCCTGCGAGCCGCAGTCGGACCGGCCGCGCGCCGGGGGCGAGGTCGAACGCGATCCAGGGCGAAAAGGTCGCGAAGCGGATCGATCCGTCCGGGCCGATCGAGCCGTTGGTGCGCAGGGCGGCCGGCTCGATGGGATGAAGCTTGCCTTCGGCGTCTTCCCATTCGACCTCGGTGAGCCAGATCCGGACGAAGCGGTTGTGGAGCGGCGCCCAGCGGAGCGAACGCGCCGCGGAGCTTGGCGGCAGCTCGAAACGGAGCGCCAACGGCTCGCCATCGGGATCGACCCGCAGCGGCGGAGCCGCGGCGAGCGGGGCGTCGTTTTCGCCCAGAACGGTGACGAGGGAGATTCGGCCGGCATGGAGCTGGGCGAGGTACTCCCGGGTGGCGTGGACCGAAGCGACAGGCGCAGGGCTTTCAACAGCACCGGAGGGAGCAGGCGCGAGCCGCATGAGCTCGATCGCGATCCCTTCGAGCGCGAGGTCGGCGGCGTCGATTCCTTCGGAGCCGGGCGCCGCGCGCAGGGCTTCCAGCCGGGTAGGCAGCTCGGCAAGCGCTCGGTCGGGAATCAGCTCGACGTGAAGGATCGCGAGGTCGGCGGCGCGCGCCGCGCCGAGGAGGTCGGCCAAGCGCATCCGGTTGAGCGGGATCTCTTCTTGGGGCGCGAGCAGATCGGGGTCGATCAGATGCTGCCAAGGCGGATGCGAACGGTGCGAGCCGGTCGAGGAGTAGTAGAGCGGGTCGGTGAAGATCGCGATTCGGCCGGTGCCTGGCGCGATCATCGCGGCGCAGGCCTTGAGCGTGGCGCCGATGTCCCCCACGTGCTCGACGACGTTGTTCGACAGCACGAGATCGAACGAGCGGCCGAGCGTCGGGGCGTCCTCCACCCCGAGCTGACGGATCTCCCACTTGGACGTCGCCGGCAATTCGAGTTGCTCGACCGCGAGCCGCAGCGCTTCCGGCTCCTGGGGGAGGAGATCGATCCCGACCACCTCCCGCGCGCCGTGCCGGAGACACCAGAGCATCTCGGTTCCCGCGCCGGAGCCGGCGACCAGGACCGTCTTGCCGCGCGGGTCCGCGATCTCCGACAGGTAGAGATCGCAGTGGGGCTGGTGGTCGAGCAGGTAGTCGAGGCGGTCGCGCGTCGAAGTGGGGATCGAGCTGTTCGCCATCAGAACATCCCGAGCTGCAGGCGCGCCGCCTCGGTCATCATCCCCGGGTTCCAGGGGGGATCCCAGACCACCTCGACATCGACGGAACCGACCCCGGGTAGCGCTTCGATCTTTTTCTTCACGTCGTCCGCAAGGACCGGACCCATGCCGCAGCCGGGAGCGGTGAGCGTCATCAGGACCCGCACGTCGGTTGGAGCGGGCGCCTCCGGAGTTGTCTCCGGGAGGCCTCCGGCGCTCGGGACGGGAGTCAGGTCGCAGCTGTAGATCAGGCCTAGATCGACCACGTTGACCGGAATCTCCGGGTCGAAGCAGGTCTTGAGCTGCGCCCAGACCCGCTCTTCGAGCGAGCCGGTCTCGGCCGCGGCGGATAGGCCCAGAACCTCGCGACCGATCGCGTCGGCGTCGCGGTCCTCCAGACGGATCATCTCGCCGCGGTCGGTGACCACGGTATACGAGCCGCCGAGCGACTGGGTGATCCGCACCCGCTGGCCCGCATTCAGGATTGAGGGCATCCCTTCCGGGATGCGAACGCCGCGTACGTCGCGGCTCAGGGTGGCATATTCAGGTGGATTCATCGGTTGCAATCACCAGGAGAGTTTTGTCGTGGCGCCGAAAGGTGCCGCTACCTCAAGAACCGGCAGGGCATACAGCCGGTAAGAGAAGGTAACACAAGGCCGGGAGTACAATTCCTCTATGAGCGCACTCCGCCCACGCACCGCGGCCACGCTGGCTCTATTCGTCCTGGTCGCGCTTTTCACGCGGAGCGGCGAGGCGGCGATCACGGCGAGCAGCCCGGGCTGGCGGAAGTTTACGATTCCCGCCACCGGCTCGTACCTCTGGCGCTATCTTCCCGCGAGCTTCGATCGCGATCACCCGGCACCGGCGATCTTCTTCTTCCACGGCGCGGGCGGCCAACCGGAGGGGTACAAGCCGTTTATCATCCCGGCGGCCGAAGCGGCGCGGGGGGTGGTCATTCTGCCGAAATCCGAGCGTGACATCGGCTGGGAATCGGCGGTCGACGACCAAACGGTCGCCGAATCGCTCCGTCTGGTGGGCGAGGAGATCCAGCTCGACCCGCACCGGATCGCGGTCGCGGGGCATTCGGCCGGCGGCGCCTACGCGATCCTGCTCGCTTATACCAAGGTGCTCGGCTTTTCCGCGGTGTTCTCGCTCGCGAGCCCGAGCCGCGTCGTCGCCGCAGTCGCCGATCCGCTCTGGAAGGCGCCGATCCGAATGTACTATGGCACCACCGATCCGAACTACACGGGCGGTTCCTACGCCGCTCTCAAGGCGCAGTGG
This sequence comes from Thermoanaerobaculia bacterium, assembly GCA_035995205.1. Lineage (GTDB taxonomy): Bacteria > Acidobacteriota > Thermoanaerobaculia > Multivoradales > UBA5704 > DASYKS01. The sequence goes on along the minus strand of DASYKS010000084.1, from coordinate 30,388 downwards.
CAGGCGCTCGGCATTCCCTGGGAAGAGGAGATCCGCGAGGGCTTCGGCCATTCGACCTGGCCGGACACGACGCTGCCCGACGGCTTCCGTTTCCTGGTCGCGGAGCGCTATCCGGACGAACCGCCCCCGCCGCCCGCCTGCGTGCCGTCGGCCGCGCGGGCCTGTCTGCGCAACGGCCGTTTCTCGGTCGAGACGACCTGGAAGAAAGGCAACGGCGAGAGCGGCCCGGGGTTGCTCGCCGGGCCGACCTCGGCGACCTCCAGCCTGTTTTCGCTCATCGTGCCTGACAACTGGGCGGTGCTGGTGAAGGTGCAGGACGGCTGCGCCACGAACGGCAAGCTCTGGGTGTACGGGGCAGTCACCAGCGATCTCGAAGTGGAGATTCGCGTTCGTGACGAAGTGGCCGGCACCGGGAAGCGCTACCGCAAACCGCCGGGCGCCGCGCCGTTCGGCCTGCGCGACCGGTTGGCGTTTCCCTGCCCATAACCGGCCGGGAAACATGGATGAACCCGTAGGGGCAGACCTACGTGTCTGCCCTCGTCGAGAGGAATCTGCCCAACCGGGGGGCAGACACGTAGGTCTGCCCCTACGAGTCGTCTCTATGCCGGGTTCGCCAGCCGGCCGTCGAGATCGAGCTCCGCCGCCACGCCCTGCATCGAGGCCAGCACGTTGCCCACGTGGGTCCATAGGTCGAGCTGACCGTCGAAACAGACGCGGGAGAAATCGGCGGTCACCGCTTCGACGTGATCCCGATCGACCCCGGCGGCGAAGATCTTTTCCTTCCACCGCTTCTTGATCGACTTGACCTCGACGTCGCGCACGTCCTTGCTCGGCCGCACCAGCGCCGCGGCCATGATCAACCCGGTGATCTCGTCGCAGGCGAGCAGTGCGAAGTCGATCGGCCGCTCACGTTCCACGCCGGTCCCTTCGGTGTTGTGCGACAGGATCGCGCGCACGACGTTCTCGTCGCACCCCCGCTCGCGCAGGATCGGCGCGCCGTCTTTCGGATGCCCTTCGAGCGTCGGGTGGATCTCCCAGTCCCAATCGTGGAGCAGACCGGCGAGGCCCCACACTTCCATGTCCTCGCCGAGGCGCTCCGCGTAGCCCCGAACGGCGGCCTCGACACTAAGCATGTGGCGGCGCAGGCCTGCCGCTTGGACGTTTTCGAGAATCAACTGCCAGGCTTGTTGCCGATCCATTTTAGATCCTTTTTTTGGGGCCTCTCTAGATCAGCACTTCGACTTTGGTTTTCGCCCGTAGCTGATCGGCGTGAGCGCGCACCGCCAGTTTCAGGTCGCGCTGGCGCAGGAACTGCTCGAGCCGGCCGCGTACCTGGTCGTATGGCACCGTGCTCGCGGGTACGACGTCGATCAGCTGGATCAGGTGGAACCCGAACGGGCTCTCGACCACTCCCGAGGTCTGCCCCTTGGCGAGCGCCCAGGCCGCCTGGTCGAACTGCGGCACGGTCTCTCCCTTGCCGATCGGCGGCAGCTCGCCGCCGTTGCTCTTGGAGCCCGGATCGGCCGAGTACTGGCCCGCGAGCGTCGCGAAATCCTCGCCCTTCTTGAGCCGTGCCAGGACGTCCTCAGCGAGCTTCTTCGCCTTCTCCTTGGCCGCCGGATCTTGGCCCTCGGGCCGGATCAGGATGTGCCGCACCCGCCGCCGCTCGGCGACCTTCATGTCGTTCGGGTGGGTGTCGTAGAAGCTTCGGACCTCGGCCTCGGGCACCTGAACGGCGGGCGCGAACTTTTCGACCACGTACCGGTCGACCGAGAGGATGATCCGCGCGTTGTCCTTGAGCCCTTTCTCGGTGAGGCCCTGGGAGGCGAGCGCTTCGGCGAATTTCTTCGGGTCGGGGAAGTTCTTTCTGATCTCGCCGATCCGGCGCGTCACCTCGGCCTCGTTCGCCGTGATTCCCTGCGCCTTGGCGTCGAGGTAGAGCAGCTGGCGCACGACCAGACTGTCGAGCACCTGGTGGAAGAACTCCAGCGTCGGAGGAGGCGGGTGGGTACCCGCCTGCGCGGCCTGCCCGACGGCCTGCCGTGCCGCGTTGAGGAGATCGGAACGGGAGATGGGGGAGTTGCCCACCCGCGCCACGACCTCGGGGAACTGGGTCGGATCGACCCGCGGCTGGGGCTTCGCCGCCTCCCCCGGGGCTACCGCTCCGGTCGAGCCCGCTTCGGGTTTGGATGCGTCGGCCGAGGTTGGTTTCCCGCCGCCGGTCCCCGCGGTGCCCGGAGCCGCCTTAGCACCGCTGGGAGCCTCCGCGCCGCGCGAGCAGGCGAGTTGGGTGAAGAGCACTACGGGAACGAGGAGGAGAAGGGCGCGTCGGATCATCCGGGCATTCTAGCCGTCCGGGGCCTTGGGTTCCACTTCGAAGAGTATCGACGAGACCCTGGAGCGAGAGGCGAGAGGCTTCTCGCTCCAGGGGGGGAGAGAAACCGCTCTACCAGACCTCGCAGCGCTGCGCCCGGTTCATCGGGGTGCCCTCGGCGCACTTGAAGGTCTCGGCGAACGCGGGGAAGTTCGACAGCGGGCCGTCGACCCGGAAGTTCGGCGGCGAGTGCGGATCGACCGTCGCCAGCATTTTCGAGAACTCGGGACGCCGTATCGAGCACCAGCTCTGGGCGAACCCGAGGAAGAACAGCTGGTCGTTGGTGAAGCCAGGGACCAGGGGGCCGGGGTTGCCGTTGCGCTCCGCCCAGGAATGCAAGCCGTGGAACGAGGCCTTGATGCCGCCGAAGTCGGCGATGTTCTCGCCCAGGGTGAGCTTACCGTTGATCTTCACGCCGGGCTCGACCTCGAAACCGGAATAGAGATTCTCAACGCATTGCGTCCGCTCTTGGAAGCGTGTGACGACCGCCGGGTCCCACCATTCGCGGAGCCTGCCCGAGCCGTCAAACTGGCGCCCCTGGTCGTCGAAGCCGTGGGTCAGCTCGTGGCCCATCGCCATGCCGATGCCGCCGTAGTTCATTGGCGCCGGATGGTCCTTGCTGAAGAACGGCGGCTGCAAAACGCCGGCCGGGAAGACCATTTCGTTGCGTAGCGGGTTGTAATAGGCGTTGACCGTCGGCGGCGTCATGCCCCACTCGGTCCGGTCGACCTTCTGGCCGATCTTTCCGAGCAGGCGGTTGACCTCGAAACGGATCGCCGCGTCGGAATTGGCGAAATAGCTGGCGCCCGGTGTAACGGTCATCGCCGAATAGTCGCGCCACTTGTCCGGATAGCCGATCTTGTTGAACACCACGTCGGCTTTTTCCTTCGCCCGGGCGCGGGTCGTGTCGTCCATCCAGGCGAGCTGGGGCAGACCGGCTTCGAAGGAGTGCTCGATGTCTTGGATCATCTCGACCGCGACTTTCTTGCTCTCCCCCGCGAACTGGCGCTCGACGAACGCGCGGCCGAGCGCGAACCCCAGGGCTCCGTCGGTCGCCTCGACGCAACGCTTCCAACGCACCTGAAGCTCCTGCTGACCCTGCAACTGCTTGTCGAAGAACGCGAAGTCCTCGTCGACAAACGCCTGGCTCAGCTGGTCGGCGCGCGCATGGATCGCGAGCCAACGGAAATCGGCGCGCAGGATGTCCATGTCGGTCGTCTTGAGCGCCTCGGCGAGGCCCTGGAAGAACCCTTCGGGAGAGGCGCTGATCAGGCTCAAATCGGGCTGGCCGAGGCCGGCGAAGAACGGCGCCAACGACAGGCCGCCCGACATCGCGGCGAGCGCCGCCGGATCGACCCGGTGGTAGAGCTTGTTCGGGTCGCGCATCTCGGCCCGTGGCAGCGACGCCTTGGCGAGCGCGGTCTCCAAGACCACGATGCCCGCCGCGTGGCGCGCCGCGTCCTCCGCGCTTTCTCCCGCGAGGCCAAGCATCTTGGCGACGTGGGTCTGGTAGTCGGCCAGCAGCTTCTTGCTGTCCGCGTCGTCCTTCAAGTAGTAGTCGCGGTCGGGCAGACCGAGCCCACCCTGCGTCAGGTAGGCGATCGACAGGTCGGGGTCCTTGAAATCGGCTTCGACGAAAGTCGAGAGCAACGCCTCGACCCCTTCGCGCTGGAGCTTGCCCGCGATGGTCAAGGCGCTCGCGACGTCGGAGACTTTGGCGATCTCGGCAAAGAGCGGTGCGAGGGGCGCGGCTCCCGCCTTTTCGATCACGCCTTCGTCCATGCACGAGGCATAGAAGGCGCCGAGCTTCTGGTTGTCCGGATCGGTTCCGGGTTTCTTCGCCAGCCCTTCGAGCACGTCGTGAAGAACTTCGCGGTTGGTGTCGGCGAGCTGCGAAAAGCCGCGGCCGAATTGCGACTCATCGGCGGGCAGCGTGGTCTTCGCGAGCCAGCCGCCGCAGGCGTATTGGTAGAAGCTCTGGCAGGGATCGGCCTTGGGGTCGATCGTCGCGCGGATTTCGGCGGCGACCGCGTCATAGCCGGCCTTGGCCGGTTTCGCGGCGGCCGCTGGGCTCGCGGCGGTCGCGGGCAGGCTCGCGAGGGTTGTGGCGAACAGCGCGGCCGCTAGGGGGAGACGACAGGTGCGTGAGATGGGCATGAGGCTCCTCGAGGGGGGTTGATGTCGCCGCCCGCGTCCGGGCGCCGGATAGGGCTTACGCCGGCAAAAGTATACGGTCTCGGGCTTCGAGAGTTGCAGGCCGCCCTTTCGTCTCTGCGCCGGGGTGGATACGATGCCGGCTTCGGGAGAGCCTAGATGAACGAGAAACTCGAATGAGCGGGCGGCGGATCGCCCTGGTCACCACGGGCGGAACGATCGAGAAGACCTACGACGAGCGCTCCGGCGAGTTGGTCAACCGGCGCTCGATCGTCCAGCGCATGCTCGAAGAGCTGCGTTTGGAGGATACCGCCATCGAGGTCGTCGAGTTGATGACCAAGGACAGCCTCGACCTGATCGAGGAAGACCGTGCGCAGATCGCGGCGAAGGTCCGTAGCTTGGAGGTCGAGACTCCCGGTCGCGGTCCGTCCGGAGTGGTCATCCTCCACGGCACCGATACGCTGGAGCAGACCGGGGAGCGGCTTTACTCCGACGTTCCGACCGCCGTGCCGATCGTCCTGACCGGTGCGATGCGGCCGTTCGAGATGAAGCAGTCGGACGCGCTGCAAAACCTGACCGAGGCGATCTTCGCGACCGGCGTGCTTTCTCCCGGGATTTGGTGCGTCGCCCACGGCCGGGCGCTACGCTTTCCCGGCGTGCGGAAGGACCGTGCGCTCGGAACGTTCGTCGGGGGAGCTTGAGCGGCGGCAAAAAGTCGCGTTGCGGGCGGAGCTCAAAACTCGCCCTGCGGGCTCAAACAGTTTCGCTCCGTCCTCACGCGACTTTTTGCCGCCGCTCAAGCTCCGCACTTACGGGATGACGGTGCCGTCCGCAGCGATCCGGAACAGGAACCGCGCGCCCTCGTCTCCAGTAGTCACCCAGCGGGTCAGGCGCACGCCGTTGGCCGAAACTCCGGAGGTGGCCCGCCCTTCCGCATTGTGGAAACAGGCGTTCGGGTCGGAAATGGCGACCGATATCTCGCGGCCGATCGGAGCCCCTGCGACCGTGGCCTCGAACCTTGAGTCCGAGAGCGGCTCCATGTAGATCCGCGGCTCCTTCCAGCTCACCGAGACGTGGGTCCGGATCACTCCGCGGATGCAGCCGTAAGGATAGTCGTGCGGCGCCGGCACTGCGGGCGCCGCCACAAAGGAGAACTGAACCGTGGCGGTCGCCGGGGCGGTCGGAGTTTCGTCCGCACAACCGACCAGGAAGGCCGCGAAGACACCGAACGCCAGGGCCGGAGTCCAGATTTTTGGCATCGTGGGCGGGAGTCTACGCCATCCGGACGCGTAAAGGAGGCGTCCAAGTTTTCCCTCGATGCGCGTCGCTCAGGCGGCGGTCTCCGTGCTGCCCGGGGCGACCTCGCCGAGGATCTCCAGGTTGCCGGTTCCCGCGAGCGTGGCCAGGTCGATCGTGCCGCGGAAGCGGACCTTCACGTAGTCCAGAATCAGGTTGCCAGCGAGCTTCACCGTGCCGGTCTTCGCTTCGTAGTTGGCGCCCGACAGATCGGTCTCCGCGGGATCGAGGCGGATGCCCAGCTCGGTGCCGCCGCGGGTTTCGGTGAACTTGCAGTGGACGTAGCCGCGGTCGAGGGCAGCCTTGAACAGCTCCACGGTATTTTCCGGGCGCATGCTCGCTACGATCGGCTGTTCGACGGTCAGGCGTTGGACGAGATCGTTCATGGGGAGTCTCCAGGGGTCTGATTAAGCGGTTGGCCGTTCTTCCCCAGTGTAGTGCACGCAAAGGTCGGGCAGGAGACAAGCTCGGTTGCGGGCCATGGCTTAGTGGAAGCCCCATCTCGCTCCTTCGGACCTTCGGCGCAGAGTCTGGCTGCGGCTCAAACGGTGCCATGGTCCCATGACGGCAGATCTCGGGAGAAGGCGCCTTTTCTGGTAAAAAGAGCGCATGGCTGAAAGCTGGCTCCTCGAGGTCCGCACCCGTCTTGTCTCGCCACCGCCCCGGCGCCTGCCGCCGAGCGAGGCGCGGCCTGCCGCCGTGCTGGTCCCTTTGTTCGTCGATGCCGGGGAGCTTTGGACCGTACTAACCAAGCGGACCGACGACCTGCCGACTCATCGCGGCCAGATCGCCTTCCCCGGTGGCGGTCGCGAGATCGGCGAGGATCCTTGGGCCGCGGCGCTACGCGAGACCCACGAGGAGGTGGGACTGGAGCCCGGCCGGGTATTCCGCTTAGGGGAGCTTGACGAAACGGGTTCGCCGGTCGGATTTCGAGTCGTCCCCTGCGTCGGCGCCGTACCCTACCCCTTCGACGCCCGGCCGAACGCCGCCGAGATCGCCGAGGTCTTCGCCGTCCCGCTCACCGCCTTCGCCGATCCCGACCTGGTCGAGGAACGCGAGGTGAAGATCGACGGTGCAAAGCGCAATCTTCTCATCTACCACGTTGGCCGCCACCAAGTCTGGGGCCTGACCGCCCGCATCCTGGAAAATCTCATCGAACGCCTGGGGATTAGCGTGGGGCGGGAGTAGACTTAGGGGCGTCATGGCAAAACCGCTGGACTCCGTTCCCGAGATCACCGCGATCACCGTTGCGGGTTTCAAGTCGCTCGCGCGGGAAACGCGCGTCGAGATCGCGCCACTGACGCTTCTCGCCGGAGCGAACAGCTCGGGGAAGTCGTCCGTGATGCAGCCGCTCCTGCTGCTCAAGCAGACGTTGGAAGCGACCTACGACCCGGGGGCGCTGCTCTTGAGCGATTCTCATGTGCGATTCACCGACGCCTCGCAAATTCTGGCGAAAAAGGGTCGAGGCCAGGTCGGGAGCTTCCAGGTGGGGATTGAGGTCGGCGAGGTCTCCCTTGCCGAGTCGTTCTCGAAATCCAAAGCCGGCAATTTCTCCTTAGATTTGATGATCCTTGGCGATGGACCGCGTTCCTTCGAGATCCGGGCCGAAATGACCGATGATGAAATTCGTCGGAAGCTTGGGCCTGGGCACTCGATCGAGCGGGACCGTTGCTTCTTATGTATTCGCTCTACCGCGCCGGGAGCTTTGGATTCGAGAGTCTTCACTACCGTTTCGGCCTTGGGTCGGGCGCTTCGTTCGTTGATCCATATTCCAGGGTTGCGGGGCAACCCGGAGCGCGCCTATCCGGTGGCGGCGGTAGGAAAGCGATTCGTCGGCCCGTTTCCGGTCTACGCTGCGAGCGTCATTCTCGCGTGGCAGGAGCAGAACGATCTTCGCCTCAAGATTCTCAGCACTCAGCTCCACAAGCTGGGTTTGACCTGGAAGGTCGAAGCCCGGCAGGTCGATGCCACTCGGGTCGAGCTGAACGTCGGGCGTTTGAAAGCCCCGACCAAGGGCGGCCCCAAAGATCTCGTGAATATCGCGGATGCCGGTTTTGGTGTCTCCCAAACGCTACCTGTCCTCGTAGCACTCCTTACTGCGGCTCCAGGTCAGCTCGTATACCTGGAACAGCCTGAGATCCACCTTCATCCTCGTGCGCAGGTCGTCTTGGCCGAAATCCTCTGCGAGGCTGCGAGACGTGGGGTAAAAGTCGTTGCCGAAACCCACAGCTCGCTTCTGTTGATCGCCGTTCAGGCTCTGGTGGCCGAAGGCAAGCTAGATCCGGAGCGGATCAAGCTGCACTGGTTCCGGCGCGACAATGACGGCTCCACCGTCGTTTCCTCGGGCGACCTCGACGAAGCGGGCGCTTATGGGGATTGGCCGGAGGATTTTGGAGAGGCGGAGCTAACGGCCCAAAAGCGCTATCTCGACGCAGCGGAAGCCCGGGACCTCGAAAGCGCACCGCGTGCCCGGAAGACCAAAACGGCTCGTCGTTGATGCTTCGCTCGCCGGCCGAGGCTCCCTCGAAGCGAGAGAGACGCTTCGAGTGATCCTTCAGGAAACCCGGCACACCGCGGTTTTCGATCCCAAGCTCGCGGAGGAGTGGAGCGGCCATGAGACTCTGTTCTCGTTCCGCTGGAGAGCCAGCATGCGCTCTCGCCGCCGAGTTGTGACACTTTTGCAAGCGCCTCGGCTCCCTTGGGAAGTGCGTTTGAAGCAGGTGAAGCTCCGCCCGGCCCAGAGGGAAGCTCTGGAGAAAGACATCCACCTCATTCGAGCCGCCGCGGCGACGGACCGGACAATCCTCTCGTGCGATAAGAGCGCTCTCGCATTGTTCTGCCTGGCTTGTGCGGGACTTCCCGATCTTGGCCGCATCGTCTGGACCAACCCTGACCGGCCGGAGGACAAAGTTCACGACTGGCTTCGCGCCGGAGCGAAGCCCGAGGAAGCCCGACGGATCCGAAATGCCTCGGCCGACCCTCGCGCTTGAGCAGGGCCAAACGCTTGCCTTTCACCACCGTACCCGCCCTCCGCCTCCGTACTCTGAAGGCAGCCCCGGTCCGTCCGGACGGCGAGTACGTCCTCTACTGGATGACCGCCTTTCGCCGCCTGTCGCGGAACTTCGCGCTCGACCGGGCGGTCGAGCGGGCGCGGGAGCTGGGGAAGCCTTTGTTGATCTTCGAGGCGATTCGGTGCGGCTACCGATGGGCGAGCGACCGGTTCCACAAGTTCGTTCTGGACGGGATGGCGGAGCACGCGCGGGCGCTCTCCGGAAGCGGTATCGGCTACTTTCCTTACGTCGAACCTTTGGACGGCGCGGGTTCGGGGTTGCTCGAAGCGCTGGCGGCGCACGCCTGCCTGGTCGTCGCTGACGACGCGCCGATCTTCTTCCTGCCTCGGATGCTTGCTGTCGCGGCTGGGCGCTCGACCGTTCGGATGGAGGCGGTCGACTCGAACGGCCTCCTGCCGCTCCGCGCCGCCGACAAGGTGCATCTGACGGCCTACAGCCTGCGTCGCTTCCTGCAGGGGGAGCTGCCGCGCCACCTCGGTGACTTGCCCGCCGCCGAGCCGTTCGCAGGTGAGCCCCTGCCGCAGTTCAAGGGGCTGCCGAAGGAGGTCACAAAGCTTTGGCCCATGGCGTCGGCCGAGATGCTCCCGGGGACTCCGGCCGCACTCAGGAGCCTGCCGATCGATCATGCGGTGATGCCGGTTGCCGAGGTGAGAGGCGGGGAAGCTGCGGCACGTGCCCGGTTGGCGCATTTCCTCACCCGCAATCTCGCCCGCTATGGCGAGGCGCGCAACGAGCCGGCCGAGGAGGTGACGAGCGGTCTGTCGCCCTACCTTCATTTCGGCCACATCTCGACCGCGGAGATCCTGACCGCTCTCGCCGCGCAGGAGAGATGGACTCCGGCGAAGATCGGGCCGCAGAAGAACGGCAAGAAGGAAGGGTGGTGGGGGATGAGCGCCGCCGCGGAGTCGTTCCTCGACGAGCTGGTGACCTGGCGCGAGCTGGGCTACAACCATGCCTGGCAGCGCGACGACATCGACCGCTACGAGTCGCTCCCTCTTTGGGCACGGGATACCCTCGAAGCCCACGCGAACGACCCGCGGACCGAGGTCTACTCGCTCGCCGAATTCGAGGCGGCGAAGACCCGCGACCAGATCTGGAACGCGGCCCAGACCCAGCTGGTTCGCGAAGGGACGATCCACAACTACCTCCGGATGCTCTGGGGCAAGAAGGTGCTGCACTGGAGCGAGAGCCCGCGAGAGGCGGTCGAGATCCTGATCGAGCTGAACAACAAGTACGCGCTGGACGGGCGGAACCCCAACTCCTACAGCGGCATTTTCTGGTGCCTCGGCCGTTACGATCGCCCGTGGGCTCCGATCCGTCCGATTTTCGGTGCGATCCGCTACATGAGCTCGGACAGCACGCGGAGGAAGCTGAAGCTCGATCGCTATCTTGCGCGGTATTCGCCGAGGGCGCCGGGTTCGCCGGGGCGCCAGGGCGAGCTGTTCTGATTGACAGGGATGTGCGGTCCGCGTAGGTTCGGGGTGCTTTTTCCCTGATCGTGGTCACTTACGCTTCGGAGGCGATCCGTGGGCGCCAATCTCTGCTTTTTCATCCAGACGCACCGCGATCCCGAGCAGATCCTCCGCCTGGTACGGACCCTCCATCGCGGCAGCGACACGGCGCGCGTGGTGGTGCAGCACAACTTCGCCGCGGGACCCCTCGACTGGACGCCGTTTTCGGAGCTGCCGCGCACTCATCTGTTCCCCGCGAGCGGACCGCAGATCCGGGCGCACTACTCGTGTCAGGTGCAGCCGCTACTCGACATGATCGCTTGGTTGGAGAGCGAGAGGCTCTCGTACGACTGGTTGGTGACTTTGACCGGCCAGGACTATCCGACGCTTTCCACTCCGCGAATGGAAGCGGAGCTTGCCGTCGCGACGTGCGATGGCTTCATCCGTTCGTGGGACGTCCACTCCGCCGCGAACCCCTGGTCGTGGAGGAAAGCGCGAAACCGCTACCACTACCGTTATCGCCGCCTGCCCGCGTGGACCGAAAAGGCGCTTCATGCGCTGCGGCTTGCGACCCGGGTGCTGCCGATCCACTTCTATCTCGACTATGGCCCCTACGTCGGCCGCCGGGTCTTGCAGACCCCGTTCAATGACCAGTTTCGCCTGCACGGCGGCTGGGCCTGGTTTTCGCTCCGTCGCAGCGCCGTGCGCTATCTGAGTGAATTCCTCGTCGCTCACCCCGAAGTGGTGCGCTTCTATCGGGGCACGATCACGCCGGAGGAATCGCTGGTCCAGACCGTTCTGGTCAACAGCGGCCGGTTCGATCTGGTCAACGACGACCGGCGCTATATCGACTACGCGAAGGCCCACAAGGGCTCGCCGCGTACTCTCACCGAGGCGGATCTACCCATGCTCGCCGCGGGGAACTATCATTTCGCCCGCAAGTTCGATCCCGGCGTCGACACGAAGGTGTTCGATCGGATCGATCGCGAGCTCCTCGCCCTGCCGTAAACCGTGCGTCCGAACCGAAATCCGCGATAATCTGCGGGCTCGTAGAAAGAACGAGACGCAGATTCCGACCCCTACGAAAGAGGAGACCTCTCATGGATCAAAGCAACCTCAATCGGCGCGATTTCGGCAAACTCACCCTCGCGGCTTTCGGCGGTCTTCTCGCCGGCTCGTTCGCAGGCAAGACGGCATTCGCGGCCGAGGCGAGCGCCGGGTTTCGGCTCGGCGACAAACACATCTGCTGCGGCTTGAACACTTGCAAGGGGCTCGGAGCGGGCGGCAAGAACGAGTGCGCGGGCCTGGGTACCTGCTCCAATGTGGAGGCCCACGGTTGTGCGGGAGGAAACGAATGCGCCGGCCAGGGGCAAGACGGCGCGAACTCCTGCAAAGGCAAGGGGAGCTGCGCGGTGCCGATCAACGGCGAAGCGTGGAAAAAGGTGCGGGCGAGTTACGAGACCGCGATGACCAAGGCGGGCAAGAAGTTCGGTCCGGCGCCGGCCAGCTGCGGCAAGGAAGGCTGAGGCCGTCTCGGGCGTCTCGACTTTCACCCCGGGTAGACCACGAGCGATGACTTCCCCACGCCTCGGCCATCCGAACTTGGGTGCGGGCGTGGGGCTGCGCTCGGCCCATTTCGAGCACATCCTCGCCGAGCAACCGGCGGTCGACTGGTTCGAGGTGATCAGCGAGAACTACGTCGACTCCCAGGGGCGCCCGCGGCACGTTCTGCGCCAGATCGCGGAGCGTTACCCGGTGGTGCTCCACGGCGTTTCGCTCTCGATCGGCTCGACCGATCCGCTCGATCGCTCGTACCTGCGGAAGCTGAAGGCGCTGGCGGCGGAGGTGAACGCCCGGTGGGTCTCCGACCATCTCTGCTGGACGGGCGTGCTGGGCAAGAACACCCACGACCTGCTGCCGGTGCCGTTTACCGAGGCGACCCTTCGTCACGTCGTCGAGCGGATCAAGATCGTCCAAGACGTACTCGAACGGCCGCTGGTGCTGGAAAACCCCAGCTCCTACGTGACGTTCGCCCACTCGACGATGGAGGAGTGGGAGTTTGTGAGCCGGATGGCCGAGGAGGCCGACTGCGGCCTGCTGCTCGACGTCAATAACGTCTACGTGTCGAGCTTCAACCACGATCTGGAGCCCGAGGAGTTCGTCCGCTCGCTGCCGCACGAGCGGATCGTCCAGTTCCATCTCGCCGGGCATAGCGACTACGGCACCCATCTGATCGACACCCATGACCACCCGGTGATCGACGCGGTCTGGGATCTCTACCGTTTGGCGCACCAGCTGACCGGCGGAGTCTCGACGCTGCTCGAATGGGATGCCCACATCCCGCCGTTCGAGGTGGTCCACGCCGAGGTGCTGAAAGCGAAGCGGTTCACGGAGCCCTCCACAGAAACCATGGAACCCGCGGCGCCGGTCGCCGATTCCGAGCGAGATCCCTGGCGGAACGCGGATTTCGCTGGTCCGCTCGGCGAGGCGCCCTCCCCGCATCCGCTTCATCACATCCGACCGGACGTGGCATGAGCCGGAGACCGCCCGACCGCCAGGAACAGGAGCCCGCGCTCGACGTTGTGCAAAGCTGGTTTCAGGCGGTGATCAGCCATCCGGACGGCGTCGAAAGCGGGATTTCGGCCGAGGAGGCGCAGAGCCTGATCGGCCTCGGCCGCGACGAGCTGGAGCGGATCGTCCGCCGCTCTCGCACGTTGACCGCGAGCGAACGGATCGGCATCTATGCCCACGCGTATTACGCCCGCCTGCTCGAATGCCTCGGCGAGTGCTTCCCGGTGCTCCGTCGCTTGCTGGGGGCTGAGCTGTTCGAGCCGATCGCGTTCGAGTACCTCCAGCGTTACCCCTCCAAGAGCTACACGCTCGATCGTCTCGGCGACCGGTTCGCGCAGTTCTTGGAAGAGACGCGCTCGGCTGAAGCGGGGGAGGCTCCCGCCTGGCCCGAGATGCTCGCCGACCTCGCCCGCTTCGAGCACGCGATCGCCCGAGTGTTCGACGGCCCCGGCCTCGAAGGCGAGCCGCCGTTCTCGGTCGAAGGCCTCCAGGCGCTGGGGGCGGAGGGCCTCGCCTCCGCACGGTTGATTCCGGCCCCCTCGCTCCGCCTGCTCACCTTTCGCTTTCCGCTCAATGATCTCTACACCGCCGCACGGCAGGCGGGGGAGGAAGACGAGCTGGACTTTCCGACGCCCGGAATCGAGCACGTGACGCTCTGCCGGCGCGACTTCGTGGTGCGGCGCTACCCGCTTTCGCCGTTGGAGCACGCGTTGCTCGATGCGATCGTCGGCGGAGCGACCGTCGGGGAGGCGCTGGCGGTCGCCGCCGAATACGCCCCCCCCGAGGAGAACCTCAGCGGCCTCATCGAACGCTCGTTCGCCGCATGGACCGCCGCCGATTTTTTCCGCGGCGTCGTATCGCCGGAGGGGGCATGATCGAACAGGTTCTGATTCTTCTCGGTGCCGGGATCTTCGGTTTCCTGGCCACCGCGCACCTGGCTTACACGTTTTTCACCAACAAGTTCGACGCCCGCGACCCGCGCGTCAACGAGGCGATGAAGGCAACCTCCCCGGTCCTCACGCGCCGGCTCACGATGTGGAACGCCTGGATCGGCTTCAACGGTAGCCACAGCCTGGGCGGAATGCTGCTCTCCGCCATCTATCTGCTGCTGGGCTTCCGCCACATGGACCTGCTGCGCAGCTCGCCGAGCTTCCTGATCCTCGCGATCGTCTTCAGCCTTGGCTACCTCGCGCTGGGCCTGCGCTACTGGTTCCGCACCCCCACCACGGGCATAGCGATCGCCACGGTCTGCTTCATCGCGGCGGCGGTGAGGATGTTCGGTTAGGGAATCGCCAACCGCACGCCCTTGTGGACCGCCACGGGTGATCCCACCGCGAGGAACGCCGAAGCCGGAGGTTTGGCAAGAATCGACCCGAAATCGGGTCCGTAGAGAAGCTCTCCCGGGCCGGTGCAGGTCGCCCGGTCAGGGGTCCACACACTCCACGGCGGATGCTCGACCTGGTATTCGAGCGTTCCCCCGTCGCGCTGGCGGGTATAGGCCCAGTAGTGCTCGGTGATGAATTCGGCCTCGGAATCCGGGGCGAGCGGTTGGGCCGGTCCGGTCGCCTCCGCGGTGAGCGCGAACGATTCTCCTCGGTGGCGCCAGCCGTAGGTCACGAAGCCTCCTGCTTCCGGCGTGAGGCGGACGTCGTGACTCATCGGCACGGACAGGTAGGGCTCGTTGTAGACCCATCGCGCCACGGTCGCGATCGCCCAGCGGGGCACCAGCTCGCGGATGAAGACAACCGCGCGGCGCCGGATGCCGTCTCCGCCCTTTCGCCGGACGTAGAAACGCAGATTCACCTCGTCGAAATCGCGATGCCCGGGAATCGGAACGCCGAGCAAACGCGTGTCGAGGAAACGGAAGCCGACCAAGCTGACCAAGCAGCGGTCTTGCCAGAGGTCGAGCTCGGTCCCCGCGGGAACGAACGAGCCAACGAGCGCCGGCTCGACCTCGTAGTTGAGCAGCGCGATGTGCTCCCAGCGGGCCGTCAGAAAGGGGCGTCGGGGCATCGGATGAAGGCGGCCCTTTCTTCGAGCGGCTAGAGCGAGGCGAGGACTTCCTGTGTGACGTCTTTGCCGCCGCCTAAGTTCGTGACCACCGAGCCGATCGTGTAGATCGGTCCCCAGGGGATGCCCCACCAGCCGGCGACCAGGCTGATCAGGGTAAAGCCGATGCCCTTGCCGAACGTCCCTTCGCCGGCCCGAATGAAATAGATGTCCGAGGAGCGGCGGAAGGTCATGATGAGGACCGAAATGCAGTACTGAAAGTACACGAACTTCCCGCCCTGCTGCACTTCGAAATGCAGCTGCTCGCGGATGATCCCTTCGATGCCTTGAATGGGCACGGCTGACCTCCAGGAGAAATAGAATGCCGCGAGTCTACCTCACGGCAAGCTTCTCCTGGGGCGTCACTTCTCGGCGGCGACCTTCAGGTTCGCAAGCCCGGACTCGAAGTCCTTGCCGACCATTTTGTCCATGCTCATGAACACCTGCATCACCTTGGAGAGGAACGGGTTCTTACCGTCCATCGCCCAGGTCACGTTGGTCGAGGCGCCCTGGCCTTCCAAGGTGAATTCGACCTGGTTGGTCGCTTCGAATGGCTTGATGAAGTGGAGCTGGATGGCCACCCGGGACGGAGCGGTGGCGTCCGTGATCTCCATGGTTCCTTCACCGACCTGGCTGTTCCCCTTCCACGCATACTTGGCGCCCGTTCCTTCGGGCGCGCCGCTATAGGTGCGGGTCAAAGCCGGGTCCAGCTTTTCCCAGGGCGACCAAGCGGTCCAGTTGTGGAGGTCGTTGATCAGCGGAAAGATCTTCTCGGGCGGCGCTTGAATCGTCGTCTGGCGCTCCAGGTGGAAGGTGTCGGGTTTCATCGCTGCGATGACGAGCAGGGCGGCAATCAGGACGACGATGACGATGCCGATGATTTTGAGCATGGTTGTCTCCGGGCTGGGGTGGGTGTTTCCGGCGCGCCGCCGGATGAGATGGCCTCATCTCTACAGACGAACGGCGGGGTGCGAAATCGACACCCCGCTTCGAGCTCGAAATCCGGTGCTCAAGGCTTTCCGGCGCCCTGGCGGTTGCGCCGGAGCCAGCCATCGAGACTCCAGGGCCCGCCTCCTTCCGCCGCGATATACAGGAAGATGAAGCAGAGCAGGACGGCAGGCGCGCCGCCGTTTTGTGCCGGCCAAGTGCCGTTCGGCGCATGAAACTGCCAATAGGCGACGGCCATGACTCCAGAGGCGAGGAAAGCGGCGGGCCGCGTAAAGAGACCCAAGAGAACCAACAGGCCGCAGAGAGTCTCTAGGATCCCACCGATCCCCATTTGAGACGTCAGGGGCGGGGTTCCGCCGCCGCCAGGCATGCCTCCGAACCAACCGAAGAGAATGATGGTTCCCGCCTGGAAGAACAACCAGCCCGATACGACGCGCAGCAGGAAGTAGGTAATCTGAATCGCCCGGTTTCTGTCCATTCGAGTCCCTCCCGACGGGCGCACCGTCCATTCGGAGCGCCGTTCCCATCTTATTGAACTTGTCGCGCCTTGACGCGCCGAAGACTGACGACAGGGTGGGGTTGAGCGGGGGCCGCCAACTACGCGGAACGACGAACTTTGGTGCGGGCACTAGACCGGCGGGTCAGGTCTGCCGACAACTTGGCGAATTCGACGACCGAACGCAGGGCGGCATTGACCGCCGCGGAATCAGGGAACGCTTTGGCCAGGTCCGGCTCGACGAGGACGAGATTCGAGCCTTCCGTCTTGATTCGGTTCGCATACCGACCTCGCTCCGCCTTGCTGAAATCGAAATCGTATTCGGGGCGGAGGTCATCGCTAGGAGGATGCTCTGTCTTAGGCTTCATATCGCTTCCTCTCCTTCCGAGTCGCTTGTCGGGCGCTAACGATTCTGATCGTACCGCCCGTTTCCGTATGGAACACCACCAGAAGTTTCTCGTCAAGGCCCAGGCCGTAGGTGATAAGCCTTGCTTCGCCGAGAGAGTGGTCAGGGTCTGGGAACGTGGCGGAAAGATTGTCCTCGAAGGCTCGCGAAGCTTCCTCGAAGGAGACGCGATGTTTCCGAAAGTTTGCTGCCGCCTTGCCGGGATCCCATTCGAACTTCATTCGGCGCCCCGCCTACGCCGTGGCTCGCTGCGGCTCCGGTTGCAGCGCTTCGATCTCGACCGAGACGAGCTTCGAGACGCCTTTTTCTTCCATCGTGACGCCGTAGAGGTTCGAGGCGATCTCCATCGTGAGCTTGTTGTGGGTGATCACGATGAACTGGGTGTCCTGCTTCGACATCTCGTGGAGGAGATCGGCGAAGCGGGCGGTGTTGATGTCGTCGAGCGGCGCGTCGACCTCGTCGAGGATGCAGAAGGGCGAGGGCTTCGAGCGGAACAGCGCGAACAGGAGGGCGATCGCGGTGAGCGCTTTTTCGCCGCCGGAAAGGAGCATCAGGGTCTGGAGCCGTTTGCCCGGCGGGCGGGCGACGATCTCGATGCCGCTTTCGAGCGGATCGTCCTCGTCGAGCAGGCGCATCTCGGCTTCGCCGCCGCGGAACAGGTGCTGGAACACCTCGCCGAACGCCTGGTTGACCACCACGAACGTGTCGCGGAATCGCTCGGCGGAGGTCTGGTTGATCTCCTTGATCGTCTGGCGCAGGCTCTCGACCGATTTGACCACGTCCGCGCGCTGGACGGTGAGGAACGTGAAGCGCTCCTCCTGCTCGTCGTGCTCTTGCAGCGCGAGCACGTTGACCGGCCCCAGGCGATCGAGCGTCGCCTTGGTGCGCGACAGCTCGACATCCCATTCGGCGAGCGCTCCGGTGGGTACGGGGGCGGGATCGGGCAGCTCGCGCTCGAACTCCTGGCGGTGGGTGTCGCCGAGGTGCTGGACGTCGTGCTCCAACCCGACCTTCTGGATGCGCTGCTCTTCGACCTCGGAGCGCACCTGATCGCGCTGTTCGCGACAGGTTTGGATTCTCTCTTCGAGCCCGCGCAGCGCCTGGCGATGGTCGTCGAGCCGGGCTTGGGTTTCGAGCACTTGGCTCTCGACCAACACCCGCTCTTCGAGCGCGGCCTGGAGCTCGATCTCGGCGCGCGCGACCTCCCCTTCGATCTGGGCGCGGCGCTCGGTGAGACGGTCGCTCTCCTCGGTCCACGCCGCGATCTGGCGGCGGCCCTGCTCCAGCTCGCCCGCGAGGTGGCCGATCTCGCGGTTGAGCGATTCGAGCCGCTCTTCGAGCAGATCGAGCCGGCCGCGGCGACCGGCGCTCTCGGCGCGCAGGCTCTCTCGTGCGCCTTTCGCGGCATCGAGCTCCGCTTGCGAGCGGTCGAAGCGCTCGGCGAGCCCCGACTGCTTTTCTTCCGCGAGGCCGAGCTCGACGGAAAGCTCGCGCCCTTTGACGCCCACCTTGTCCAGCTCGGCGGCGATCGTCGTGCGCTCCTGGGCCAGCTTCTCGCCTTCGGCCGCCAGGCGTCGCTCGCGTTGCGCGGCGTCTTCGGCTCGGGCGCGGCCGACCGCCAACTCCTGGCGGAGCTGGCCGACTTCAGTCTGCAACCGGTTCGACTCCTTCGCCATCTGCGAGCGGTCGGCGAGCAACCGCACCAGCTCGGAGACCGCATGGGCGAGGCGCGCTTCGAAATCGGGAATCGCGCGGCCCAAGTCGGCCAGATCGCGCTCCCGTTCGAGCACGCCGGGCGTCGCCCGGTCTCCCTCGACGCGCAAGGTGCCGTTTTCGATCCAGAGGCCCTCGCGGCAGAGGAACGCGACGCCGGAATGCGAGGCGGCAAGGCGACGGGCGTCTTCCGGGCTCTTGACCAGAAAAGCGGGGGGGAGCGCCGCGGCGAGATCCTCGGGGAAGCCGAGCGCTTCGCCGACCGAGAGGTGGACGCCTGAGTCGGCGGTGATCCGGGCGAGCGCCGCCGGGGCCTCGCTGGGATCGAAATCCTCCGCGTGCGTGCGGTGAGCGACTGGCGCGATCAGCGCCGCTTCCGCCCGGCCGGCGAGCGCGTGGGCGAGCGCCAGGGGATCGTGGCCGGGGGCGAGCAGCACGGCGTCGGCCAGCTCGCCGAGATAGAAGTCGAGCGCGCGCTCCCAGCCTTCCAACGGATCGGCTTGCTCGGCGAGGAAACGCGGCTCGGAATGGCCGGCCGCCGCGAGCGCGGCGACCAGGTTGCCCCGACGCTCGGCGTCGGCGCGCGACAGCTCGGCCAAAATCCGCTGGCGGTTGCGGCTTTGCGACAGCTCGTCTTCGAGCTTGCGGCGGCCGTCGGTCGCCTCGGCTTCGCGGCGCATCAGCGCTTCGAGCGCGGCGATCGTCCGCTCGGACTCCGCCGCGCGCTCGGCGAGCCTGCCTTCGGAAACGACAACCTTTTCGCGCGCCAGTTCCAGCCCTTCGCGCGCCTGGGCCAGCTCCGCGCCCTGGTCTTCGATCTCGCGGTCGAGGTGGTGGAGGCGGTAGTTGCCTTTTTCCAGCTCGATCTGCGCATGCTGGGCGCGCTGGCGCACGGCGTTGATCTCGGTAGCGGCGGCGAGCGTTTCGCGGCGGAGCGATTCGAGCCGTGCATGGGCCTGCTGCAATTCGCGGTCGGCCGAGGCCACCTGCCGCTCGTCCGATTCGACCGCGGAGGCAGCGTCGTCGCGCTCCGCGACCTGCTCGGCGCGCCGGTTTTCCAGCGCGGCGAGCGCCTCTTCGTGGTGGCCGATCTCGGCCTGGCGCCGCTCCGCGAGCGCGCGTGCCTGGCCGCCCCGCTCGCCGATCTCGCGCAGGGTCTCGCGGCTTCCCTTGATCAGTTGCTGCCGCCCCTCCACCCGCGTGCCCAGCTCGGCGTGGCGCTGGTGGCGGGCGGCGACCGCGCGGCCCAGCTCGTCCAGCGTCTCGCGGCCGGCGGTCAGATCCGCCTCGTCGCGGTGAAGGTTCGCGGCCAGCTCCGCTTCGCGGGCGAGCGCGCCGTCGAGCCGCGTTTGCAGCTCGATCAGGCGGGCGGCGAGAACGGCCCAGCGCTCGATCAGGACTTTTTCCAGCAGCTCGCGGTACTCGACCTCTTTTTCCTGGAAGCGCTTGGCGGCCGATGCCTGGCGCTTGAGCGTGCGCACCGAGCGCTCGACCTCGGAGATCACGTCGTCGAGCCGCAGCAGGTTCGCGGTCGCCTCTTCGAGCTTCACCTCGGCGATCGCTTTCCTCGCCTTGTAGCGGGTCACCCCGGCCGCCTCTTCGAGCAGCTTCCGCCGCTCCTGCGGCTTGCCGGAGAGGATCATGCCGATCTTTCCCTGCTCGATCACCGAATAGGCGCGTAGGCCGAGCCCGGTGTCCATCAGCAGGTCGCGGATCTCCTTCAAGCGGACGGTCTTGCCGTTCAGCTTGTACTGGCTCTCTCCCCCGCGGAAGACGCGGCGGGCGATGGTCAGACGGCCGTCATTGGCGTGCGGAAAGCTCGGGTCGGTGCGCAGGGTGAGGGTGGCCTCCGCCATGCCGAGCGGTTTCCTGCTGTCGGTGCCGTTGAAAATGACGTCTTCCATCGTGCCGCCGCGCAGCGATTTGGCGCTCTGCTCGCCGAGCACCCAGGTCATCGCCTCGGAGAGGTTCGACTTGCCGCAGCCGTTCGGGCCGACGATCGCCGTCACGCCGCCCGCGAAGTCGACCGTGACCGGATCGACGAAAGATTTGAAACCGGAGATCTGGAGGCGTTCGACTTTCAGCATGGGCCGGCGAGATTACCAGACGGTCGAGAAAAGCTACAAGGAGTAGGGGACGGGTTGTGGTAGACCACTAGATGGGGTAGACGGCCGGCGCGGGGGGCGGGAACGGAGCGGAGCGCGGCGAG
The DNA here is from genome assembly GCA_035995205.1 of Thermoanaerobaculia bacterium. GTDB lineage: Bacteria > Acidobacteriota > Thermoanaerobaculia > Multivoradales > UBA5704 > DASYKS01. The sequence goes on along the minus strand of DASYKS010000084.1, from coordinate 9,650 downwards.
AGCGAAGACAGCATAGGATTTACGCCCGCTCGGAGCCTCCGGATGACCTCGATAATCTCCGCCAGTGCCGCCGTCGTCGATCTCGCTCGACCGCTTTTGGCGGCGGGGGGGCTCGGAGCGGCGGCCTGGTGGCTCGGAATTTTGACACGACGGGCGCTTTTCGGGGAACGGGACGATGAGCGCTGGGGACGTGGCGGGGTCAATCTCGCGCTGGGGCTGGCGCTGCTCGCCGCGCTCGGTTTTTGGCTTGGGATTGCCGGACGGCTGACGCTCTGGGGAGTGGTGGGCGCGGGGCTGCTCTTGGCGGGGGCGCTTTGGGTGCTTGGCTCCCGGCCTCGGAACGTAGGGGCGGAGCTTGCCTCCGCCCGCGAAGGCCGAGGTTCCCCCGGGCGGAGGCAAGCTCCGCCCCTACGGCTCTCGGTCCTCCGTCCGATGGTTCTTCTCGCCATCCTCCTCCCCCTGATCGCCCTTGCCCTCTATCCGCCGACGGCTTTCGACGCCACGATGTACCACCTGCCGTTCGCCAAGGCGTTCGTCGCGACCGGCGGCCTGCCCTATCTAATTGATCTCCGCTATCCGGTTTTCCCCCAAGCGAGCGAGGTCTTGTTCGCCGAGGCGATGATGCTCGGCGGCGACCGGGCGGCGCAGCTCATGTCGTTGCTCGCCACACTCGCCACCGCGGCGATCCTGTTCGGCTGGGCGCGGCGGGTCTCTCAGGAGGGGGCGGCATCGGATGCTGGGGGAGCCGGCGAGCTTGCGGCAGCGCTGTTCGTGGGCGGACCGATCGTCGCCTATCTCTCGGGAACCGCGTATTGCGAGCCGCTGCTCGTGCTGTTCGTGGCCGCCGCGTTCGATCAGATCGACCGGTTCGATTGGGGAGCGGGTGATCCGAGAGGTTGGGGCCTAGCCGGGGTGTTCGCCGGCTCGGCCGCGGGGGTCAGGTACTTCGGCCTGTTTCCGGTCGGGGTGCTGCTGGCGCTCGCGCTGTTCGCCCGCGCGGGGAGCGGGGCCGAGCGGTGGCGGCGGTTGGCCTGGACCTTCGGCGGCGTGTTGCTCTTCGCAGCTCCCTGGTACGTTCGCAATACCCTTTACACCGGAAACCCGGTCTTCCCGGTGTTTCCCCGGCTGTTCGGACCTTCGTTGTGGGGCGGGCCGGCCGAGCTGGCTCCGTGGTCCGAGAGTCACGGCTTATCGCAGTTTGCCCAGATGGTTCGGCTGCCGTGGACGTTGACCTTGGGTCGCCCCGCTTTCGGGCGGATGCCCCCCTGGTCGCCGGTGATCGGGATCGCGCTTCTTACGGCCGTGGTCGCCGTGCGGAGAGAAGGGCGCGTCCGGTGGCTGCTCGGGGCGTCGCTCCTTTACCTCGCCGCGTTTTTCTTTCTGCCGCTCGATGCGCGGTTTCTGTTGCCGATCCTTCCTCTACTCTGCGTAGCGGGCGCTCTGGCTCTCGCCCCGCTGCTCGGAAAGCGGCGGTACCTGCTCCCGGCGGTGGTCTTTCTGGCGCTTGCTCCGACCGCCCTCTGGAGTCTCTACCAGTTGCATCGGCAGGGACCGCTCCCCCTATCGATCGCGGCGCGCGAGCGTTTCCTGAGCGATCGGCTTCCGGCCTACCGGGCTCTCCGATTTCTCGAACGAACGCGGGGTTCCGCGGCTTCGGTCTACGCGTTCTACGCCGAGAACCACGCCTATTACGCGCCCGGCAGGTTCCAGGGCGATTGGGCGGGACCGGCGCGGTTCGCCGAGATCCTGAAGCTCACGCGCTCGGGCGATCTTCTGGCGGACGGCCTCTCGGCGCGAGGCGTGACGCATCTCCTCACGATGGTCGCGAATGAGCCGCCGCTGCCGCGCGACGAGAGCTTCGCGCGCCGGTTCCGGCTCGTCTACGACGACGGAAAAGCTCGGGTGTGGGAGATTCGATGAGGGAAAAGCGGTGGTGCGAAAGGGGGGACTCGAACCCCCACGGCCTTGCGACCACAAGATCCTGAATCTTGCGCGTCTACCAAATTCCGCCACTTTCGCGTGACGGGGGGGATTGTAGCCGCAAGCGGGGGAGGAGTGTCAAACGCCGGTAGTGGCTCAGGTAAGCCTCGTCGCTCCTTCGGGCGCCTGCAGAAGCCAGTCGCTGCGGGGCTTTCCTGAGCCACTACTAGACATGAGGGAAACGCGGGCGGCAGCGGGGCGGTAACGCGGTACACTGGCGGTGCCCTTATGACCGAAACCGAACCTCAATCCTCGCCTACCGATCCTCGTCCTTCCTCCTCCCGTGCCGGCGCCGAGCGCGCCGAAGCGCGCCGCCTGCTCGAACGTCTCGCCGCCGCGGCAGGGGCGGGAATCGCCGCCGCAGACCTCGCGAACGAACCGCGCGCCGTCCTTTCCGACCTCGCCCGCCACGCGCGGGCCGTTCGGCTCGACGAGCGGTGGTACGCGATCGCCCATGCTCCCGCCCCCATCGGTCTGGTCGATCGGCTCGAACGGGGAGACGCCATGTTGCGCCGCCTTGCGCCGCCCGTTGCCGGAGGCGCGACCGGGGGACCGCGCGGCCGTCTCTGGGTGGCGCGCCAGCGTCTCCGCCGTGCCGATTCCGGCGACGTCGTCCTCTACGAAGAGATCCCGCCGCGCGGCGAGCCGCGGCCCGGCCGCCTGGCCGAGGCGCGCGTGCTGCGCGTGCTCGCCCATGGTCCGACCGAGCGGGTGGGGGCGCTCACGACGGTGGCCGAAGGGAGGGGGAGCGCTCCGCCGGAGCGCCGCCTCGATCCCTTCGATCCGCAAAAGCCGGCCGATTTCGCCGTGCTCGGCGCGGACGAGCTGCCCGACGGCACCTGGGTGCGGGTCGAGATCGAGCGGCCGGAACGATCGGAGCGCGCCGATCGCTTCGGCGGGGCTGCCGAAAGCTCCGAGCCATCGGGCAAGAAGACCATCGCCCGGGTGATCGAGGTACTCGGCGCCGAGGGCGATCCCCAGGCCGAGATCCGCGCGGTGATCGCGCATTTCGGTATCCCCTCGGTCGCCCCGGCCGAGGCGCTCGCGGAAGCGGCGCAAATGCCGGAGGCACCGCGCAATGAGGATCTCGCGGGGCGCGAGGATTGGACCACGCGAACGATCGTCACCATCGACGGAGCGAGCACAAAGGATTTCGACGATGCGATCACCGCCGAGGCGCTTTCCGGCGGCGGTTTCCGGATCGCGATTCACGTCGCCGACGTCGGCCATTACGTGGCCGAAGGGAGCGCTCTCGACCTCGAAGCGTTCCGCCGCTCGACCAGCGTCTACTACCCCGGCCGGACCGTGCCAATGCTTCCCGAATCGTTGTCGAACGGCCTCTGCTCGCTCAGCCCCCACGAGTTGCGCCTGGCGATGGCGGCGGTGCTCGATCTCGACCCCTCCGGCCGGGTGGTCGCGGCGCGTTTCGCCGAGACCGCGATCCGAAGCGCCCGGCGTCTCACCTATACCGAGGTCCGCCGGCTGCTCGAAGAGCCGGCCCCGGGCGACGCGGCGGAATACGGTGCCGTGCTCGCGATGCTCAAGATCGCCCGCTCGGCGATGCAGGCGCTGCTTTCCGCCCGCCTGGCGCGCGGCTCGCTCGACTTCGATCTGCCGGAAGGGGACGTCGAGCTCGATTCGGCGGGTGCCCTGGTGGGGATCGCGGCGGGGGAGCGCCATGTCGGCCATCGGATCGTCGAAGAGTTCATGATCGCGGCGAACGAGGCGGTCGCTTCCGAGCTGCTGGCCGCCGGGCGGCCCGCGATCTATCGCATCCACGACGGCCCGACGGGGGAGCGGCTGCGCGAGCTGGCCGGTTCGCTCGAAGCGCTCGGCCTGCCGCTCGCGGTGCCGGAAGGCGCGCTGTCCGATCCGGTAGCCGATTCGGCCTCCGCCGAAGCCCAAGCCGATGCCGCCACCCGAAGGGCCGCCGCGGCGCTGCCCACCGCGGAGCTTCAGTCGGTGCTGCGGCGCGCGGCCGGCCGGCCCGACGAGGCGTTCATTTCGGCGCTCGTGCTGCGCGCTCTGCCCGGCGCCCGCTACGGCCCGCAGAACCAGGGGCACGCCGCGCTCGCCGCGCCGCGCTACGCGCATTTCACCTCGCCGATTCGGCGCTATCCCGATCTGGTCGTCCATCGCAGCCTGAAGGCCCGCCTGCGCGGCGAGGTCACGGCGGCACCGGACGATCCCGAAACGCTCGAACGCTACGCCGCGATCGCCGAGCACGCGACCGAAGCCGATAAGCGCGGCGAACGCTCGGAGCGCGAGCTGCTCCAATGGTGGAAGGTGCGCTTTCTCGCGTCGCGGATCGGCGATCAATTCGAAGGCCGGATCTCCGGCATCCAGCAATTCGGCGTGTTCGTGGTCCTGGACGGCTACCATGTCGACGGGTTGATTCCGGTGAAGACCCTCGGCGAGCCGGGCGACGAGCGCTTCCGCTACGATGCGGTCACCCTGCGCCTGATCGGCGAAACTTCGGGGCGGTCGCTACGGCTCGCCGACCCGGTCCTGGTCGAGCTGGTCGGCGTCGACCTCCGTCACCGCGGGTTGGATCTTCGTCTGCTGGCGACCCGCTAGAAAGCTAAAATCTGATGACCCTCACACCCACCGTCGCGATCGTCGGCCGGCCGAACGTCGGCAAGTCCACCCTGTTCAACCGGCTGGTCGGCAAACGGCATTCGATCGTCCACGACCTGCCGGGAGTCACCCGCGACCGGATCGTGGCGCTCTGCGATGTCGAGAGCACGACCGGACCGGACGGGGAGGCGATCGACCGGAAGATCCAACTGGTCGATACCGGCGGCCTGATGCTCGGCGAAGATCCGCTCGGTCTTTCCTCGCAGGTCTTCCTCGCGGTCGAGGAGAGCGATCTGCTGGTCTTCGTGGTCGACGGCAAGCAGGGCTTGACCACGGCGGATGAAGCCGTCTGGCAGCGTTTCCGCCGCTACGGCAAACCGGCGATCCTCGCGGTCAACAAGGGCGACACCAAAGAGGCCGACCGTCGCTTCTCGGAGTTCTACGCCCTCGGCATCGAGCGCCAGATCCTGCTCTCCGCGGAGCATGGCAGCGGAGTCGCCGACCTGCGCGAGGCGATCGGCCACGCGCTGCCGGAGATCCCCGAATTCGAGGTTCCGGACGCGCCGGCCATCGCGATCGTCGGCCGCCCGAACGTCGGCAAGTCTTCTTTGCTCAACAAGATAGTCGGCTCGGAGCGGGCGCTCGTCTCACCCGTTGCCGGTACCACGCGCGATCCGGTCGACACCCTGATCACCCGCGGCGACCGGTCCTACCTGTTGATCGACACCGCCGGCATGCGCCGCCGCAGCCAGGTGACGGGGGAGGCCGAGGAGCTGGCGGTGATGATGGCGCGGCGCCAGATCGAGCGGTGCAAGATCGCGATCCTGGTGATCGACGCGGCGCAAGGGGTTTCGAGCGGCGACCTCGCGATCGCCGGCCTCGCCTGGGAGCTGGGCAAGGCGGCGGTGATCGCGGTCAACAAGTGGGATCTCCTGGACGAAGAGTCGAGGAAGCGCCTGGAGCAATCTTGGGAGCGGCTCGACGAAATGCTCGCCGGACCGGAGCGGGTGAACGTCTCGGCGCTCTCGGGGCGCGGGGTGGACAAGCTGTTCCCCGCGCTCGACCGGACCATCGAAGCCTACGGTCTCCGCCTCGGCACCGGCGAGGTGAACCGCCTGTTCGAGAAGGCGATCGAGCGCTTCCACCCGCCGGCCGACAAGGGACGGATGTGGAAGCTCTACTACGCGACCCAGGTCTCGACCTCGCCGCCGACCTTCATGCTGTTCGCCAACCGCACGCTTGCCCGGGCCAACACCTACCGTCGCTACCTCGAAAACCGCCTGCGCGAAGAGCTGGGGCTGCCCGGCGTGCCGATCCGTCTGGTGATCCGCAAGCGGACGGAGAAGGCGGAGGATTGAGGCCTTTCTCTGGGTGCGCGGGCGTCTCGCCCGCATTGGCGGGCCGGAGGCCCGCGTACCCAGGAGGGGCCGAGTCGTCCCAGAGTCGTCGTCCATCGGCTTGCTCCCCGTGCAGCCCGCTTCTATACTTCCCGTCCGAATCTTTTTTGCGTTGGACCACATTCCGGGGATCACTCTTTCGAACCGTGTCGACGAAGAGCAAACACGACCGTCTGGGCATGACCAAGGCCGATCTGGTGGATGTGGTCTACCAGCGGCATGGCGGTTTGACCAAGGACGAGGCGGCGGAGATCATCGAGGTGATCTTCACTACCGTGAAGTCGACCCTCGGCGACGGCCGGCCGGTCCGGATCAAGAACTTCGGGACGTTCGAGATCACCAAGCGCCCCGGGCGCCAGGGGGTGAGCCCGACCTCCGGCGAGAAGATCTTCATCCGTCCCCACAAGGGGCTCGCATTCCGCCCCGCCCGGCGGCTCAAAGACGAGATCACCGAACCCGGCAACGAGTCGTAGCCGATGCCGCCGAAAGCCCGCGTGCAGAAACGCCTCTACTACAAGATCGGTGAGGCCTGTAAGGCGCTCGACATCCAGCCTTACGTGCTGCGCTATTGGGAGACCGAGTTTCCCGCCCTCTCGCCGTCCAAGAGCCGCTCCGGCCAGCGCGTCTACAGCGAAAAAGAGCTGGCGATCATCCGCCGGATCAAAGAGCTCCTCTACGGCGAGGGATACACGATCGCCGGAGCGAAGAAGCGGCTGGAAGCCGAGCTCGAAACCGGCGCGCTGGACGAAGACGGCGCGCCGACGTTGCCGGATCTCCTCGAAGCGGACGCCCCGGCGCCGCTGGAACCGGATCTGCCGTTGCGCCCCCCGGTCAAGCGCGCCGCCAAAGCGCCCTCCGCTCCCGTGGAGTTCGACCCCGTTCCGGACCTTCCGGAGGCCGAGATGCCCGCCCCTTCGCTTGACACCCGAGGCACCGAGCGGATACAAACCCTCCGTTCGGGGATCCGCCAAGCTCTCGTCGAAGCCCGTGAGATCCTGGCCCTCCTCGAAAGCAGTTCCCCGTAGTCGTTTCCCCGCAGCTCGGTCGGGACGTAGCGCAGTCTGGTAGCGTACCTGAATGGGGTTCAGGGGGTCCCGGGTTCAAATCCCGGCGTCCCGACCAAATTTTTCTCGCTCGTGCAATCAAGAAGGAGAATCCACTCGTGGCTCTCGCTTCCCATTCGTCTCGCGAAGAGATCGCCGGTCGTGGCGATGAAATCTACGAGCGCGTGATTCTGCCTCGCCTCGCCCCGGAAGATCAGGGCAAGCTCGTCCTGATCGACGTTCGGACTGCCGATTTCGAAGTCGATCGCGATGAGCTGGCCGCGTCGGATCGTCTACTCGCCCGCCGACCCGATGCAGAGGTCTGGATGCGCCAGATCGGATCGCCCTACGCTCGCCGCTTCGGACCCCGCTTCGAAGCGACGGCGACCTGACCGGTCGGCAAGAGAATGATCTCCGGCAGGGTCAACGCCTTCCGTGAAGCGATCGTCACCCTCTCCAGTGGACGTAGCCGACACCGATCCCCTCCTGGGAATGGGTCTGCTCTATGGCCACAACCTGAGCATTCAGGTCGTCGAGGAGGGCGAAGTTCTCGTCCGCGTTTTGCCTGTGTCGTAGCGAAGAACGTGGCCCCCTGGGAACCCTAACCGGCCGAAGCTCATCCCTGAATCGGCGAGACCGACGGTTCTCCGTTGGTTCGGATTCCGCGAGGCTGCGGTAAGGCGGTCGAGGAGGACGATCCGCTTGTCGGGATCGGTCAAGAGATTGCCGAAGGCCGCGAGATCCTGGCCCTCCTCGAAAGCAGTTCCCCGTAGTCGTTTTCCCCGCAGCTCGGTCGGGACGTAGCGCTGTCTGGTAGCGTACCTGAATGGGGTTCAGGGATCCCGTGTTCAAATCCCGGCGTCCCGACCAATATAAAGCTTTGGCTTTCAAGGACTTGCGGTTCACCGTCACTTCTCCATGACTCATACTGCTGCACAGAATCTGCACGACTCTACTACCGGGTCAGGCCGTCAAATCGGACCGCCGGCCATGGCTTGCTGTCTGGCCGGTTGATTTCTGGCGACCCCGGTCTCTCCAGCCCTGTACCATCGGGTAGCGGATTCCTGCTTCTTGAAGGTATTCCGGGACGGTTCCGTTGACCCTCCATCGCAGCACTGTGCGAACCGTCACCTGCTCGAGGTAGGCGATCTCTTCTCCAGGATCCAGGTGGTCGGCGAGGGAGCAGCGGAACGAGCTGGAAGCCGGTGGCTGTCGATGAAGGATCTCTAGCCGGAGGAGCGCGAGCTTCTCCTGCGCGGCATGGGCCTCGCCGGGTCGCGGTCCGGCCTAGTGGTTCCTCGACCGAAAGGCGGGATCAAACACCACAGATCGAAGCCATCTCCCAGATCGGCCGCCCCCCACTCAAGGTCGAGCGAACCTGGTCCACCTGTCCTGGACTAGAGGCCGTGATCAAGGCTGCTTGCAAGCCGCTCGCTGGTCCAGAGTTCCCAAGTAGGTTCGACGTTCATCCGCGGTCAGGTTCCTGCCTGCTGAGACGCAGCCTGCGTTGATCAGATCGTCGATGGCAAGAGGCCATATCGAAACGTCATTTGAGCCTGTCACTACGTTAAGGTGTGTTGCGTTGGGGTCGAACGCCAGCGTACGCACGGGTAGATCGAAGCCTCGAAATACGCGCGGTTGAAGGCCATCGCGCCACAGAGGCCAAAGGCGCACCGTGCGATCCCAACCTCCTGTTGCGAGCCATCGGCCCATGGGGTCGAAGGCGAGGCTCAAGATCCGGCCATCATGCCCCCGCAGAGCACGGACGGAAGACCAACCGTCTCTGGCTGACCATAGCCAGGCGTTCCCGACCGTCTCGGGTTCATAGGAACTCTCCGCCACTACCAGCCACTCACCGCCTGGACTGAATGAGAGCAACTGCTCTCCTCCGGATCCAGGGCTCGTGGTGCACTTGCTTGCCAGCCATCCTCGAGCTGCTGCGTGGAGACATAGCCTCCGCTGCTCGTCGAGGCTGGCCAACCACTTGCCGTCGGGACTGAACATCAGGCGAGAAATCGCCGCTGCATGATTCTTCGAAACCACATACCCGGAGCTTGAGGCCGCGAGCTGCCCGATGCGAAGGCTACCATCGCGTTGACCGCAGGCAAAGGTGCGCAGTGCCGGGTCGAAGGCGCTCACCATGGTGGCCCTCGGCTCGCTCACGGCGGACCGCATTTGGCAGTTGCCGGAGGGCAGCTCACAGAGCCACAGCGCCCCTGTCTCCGCTTCGATGGCGAGCAGCTTTCCATCTGTGCGGAATGAGAACGAAGAGGATGTTCGTGGGCGAACGGGGATCTCGACTGCCGCCGGCCTGTCCTCATCGATCATCCAGAGCCGAATCCGGTGATTCGTGCCCACGGCAAGCGCACGGCTGTCCGGACTGAACTTGACCTCGGGGAGAAAGGCCTCCTCCTGGTCCAGGTGCCATGCCGCTAGACCGCGATCTTTCATGGCTCCCAGGGAGACGCCTCCAGCCCCCGCCGAGGCGACCCAATAGCCATCCGGGCTGAACGCTCCCCGGCGTCAACTACTTCTGTGCGGCAACGACAATTAGATCTGTGCAGCCTCCTCTCGTCTCGCCGCCGTGGCCGGTGGGCTGTGGAAAACGCGCAGCGTTTTCCAAGGGGTGTGGGAGGGTGCCGGGTGGTGGGCG